>JAKQEK010000212.1 GCA_029558535.1 Bacteroidota bacterium
GACCCGCCTTGGCCTGAATTTGGGGGTGGCAAAATCAAGCGAGGAGCAGATAGACATTATCCACTTATGTCAATAAAACAAATCATCAATATGAAAGATTTTATCAGCGAAATATCAGAAGATAATTGTCACTTATATATGTGGACAACAAATAACTATCTACCATCAGCATTGCAAGTAATAAAAGAATGGGGATTTGAATATAAAACAATTATAACATGGCTTAAAGATAGATTTGGATTAGGACAATATTATAGAGGCATTACAGAACATTGCTTATTTGCAATTAAAGGGAATATCCCGTACAAAACAATAGATGGCAAAAGACAACAGGGCATTACAGGATTTACAGCGCCTAGGCAAGAACATAGCGTTAAGCCAGAAGAGATGAGGCAAATGATTGAAAAAGTAAGCTATCCGCCATATATTGAATTATTTGCAAGGCGGAAAGATAGTCAATTGTGGCACTATTGGGGCAATGAAATAAATAATGATTTAAAGGAGATTTAATATGACTAATCGAGAAAAAGCATTAAAACAACTGGATTTAATTATGGAATCATTTGATAAGTTCTACATATATGTAGATGAAAACCTTGTCGCAAATCAAACAACAGAAATTTGGATTAGGACAATATTGTTGAATCTTAGCGATGAATTTACAGCAAGATGTAATAAAATGAAAGATATAATTTATAACAAGAAAGGAAACAACTAATGAGAGACTATTTAGATATTGAATCAGCGCCATACGGAGAAGATTGTGTCCAAGTTAATCCAAACATAGACTACATGCCAGCAATGATGGCAGAAACTAAACGCTTTAAAGAAATGCTTGAAAGACGCTTTGCTAAATTAATAGAAAAGACTGGCATATATTTTAAAATAGCAAGAAACCCTCATGATTTTGGAACCTATCTATCATTGCAAGTTGTTTTTGATGATGAGAATGAGAAACAAACCGATGCAGCATGTTTTATTGAAAGCAATTGCCCTGAAACATGGGATGATGATACTGTATTTGATTGGCCTATTAAAAAGATATTAAAAATATACAATCAATTCGATAAAGAAATAGACGTATCAGATGGACTTAGCATCCGTAAACAATACATTCCTTATTGGATATTTGCTCATGATTCCATAGAATCTAAATCTATTATTGAAAACATAAAATATGGATTCATTGATAGAGCAGATTTTTTAGAAATAAAGAACGATTTCTTTGAGTGTAAATTCTGCAAAGGCAATAAATTTATTGTTGATGTTTTTCAATATGACGCATTTATAAAATGTCCTAATTGTGAATATAAAATAATATTATTATCATCGTAATAAAGGAAAATAACAATGACTAAAAAAGCAACACCTGAACAATACGCTGAAGATATACTTAATGCTGCCATAGATATTAGAAAAGAATATTTTGGAGCAAGAACTGATAGTTATGGCGAATATATTATATTTAACAATGGCAAAACAAATATAACAAACAAGCTAGACGAGATTAAAGAAAAAAGCCAAGAGCTATTAAGTTTATTATTTGAATTAAATATAGAGAAGGAGAAATAATATGTTTAAATCTGGACACGAATATCATAAATATTGCAAATGCACTGAAATGGGAAATACGGCAGAAACAATGTGTGATTTTTGTAAGAAATACTCTAAACTAAGATATTACCACTCACTATACACGAGGAACAAATTAAAACCAGGAACAGGGATGTCTCAAACATTAGTTGGACTAAGACTTTGGTATTATAATGTAGTTGGGCGAGATTTTGAAGCGCCAGGAAGAGGGAAGAAACCATATCTTGACAACAGAAGCAACGGCATAACTAAAGAAGAAGTAATATCAAATTCCCCACTTAAGCCTGATACATTTGAATATAGCAACAATAAAATAACAATTAAAGATAGCAGAGATATTAAGTGTTTAGTTATTGACTTAGATAAAAGAGAGATATTCAATATATCTGCTGGCAATAAGTATAAATTTGATAACCATAGCATTGATGAATTATATAAAGAATCTAATCAGTTAAATGAAATTAAAAAGATATTAAAAGGAGAATAACTAAATGAAAGTAAAAATATCAATGGGCAATACTAAAATGGGCAAAATACCAAGTGTATCATTGTCGCCAATTAAATCATGCGGTAACTGTAACCTATGTGCAAAAAAATGCTATGCTAAAAAAGCATATTTACAATATCCGCAAACTAAAGCAGCATATGATAATAACTATAAATTAGTAACTAAAAATCATTATAAATACTTTGAAGACATTAAAGAATATCTTAGCAAAAAGAAACCTAAATATTTTAGATGGCATGTATCTGGCGACATATTGAATCAAGAATATTTTAATGATATGGTTCAAATAGCAGAAGAATACCCTAAGACTAAATTCTTGTGTTTTACTAAAATGTACGATATAGTTTCTACATATAATTGTTTCGCTAAAATACCCAAAAATTTACATATATTCTTTAGTCTATGGGAAGATCAAAAATACCATACACAACAGAATATATCAATAGCAAGGTCAGTTAATAAACAAGACTTACATAAATATCAAGGATTTAAATGCCAAGGTAATTGTTCTGAATGTGGGTTTTGTTTTGAAGCATTACCTGGGTCATCAGTTATATTTGAAATGCATTGAAATGGTCAATTTGACAAAATCAATAATCTATGTTATAATAGGCCACCTAATAAATATTGAAAGGTGGTTATAATGAAGAAACTCGTATTAGCCCTCGCTTTGACACTAATATGGAGTACATTTGTAGAGGCAAAACAAACACAGGAAATAAAACTAAGAGCCACTGGTTACTATATTAGTGGCAAAATGACGGCGGCAGAGAGAGCAATAGAGGGTGGAACTAAAGATAGGTTTGGTAATAAGTTACGCCCTCTACAAGATTATATGTTCGGTAGCTATGTATCAATAGCAACAGACCCAAGGATAATAAAGTCAGGAACAATATTAACAATTAAAGAATTTCCAAATGTAATATTTGTAGCATGTGACACGGGGTCTGCTATAAGGCGCAACCGTGTTGATATTTGCTGCCTAACTAAAAAACAAACATATGAATTACCAGAATATGTACATGCAACGCCAATAGCGTATATACATAATATACAACAATACCCTAATTATGGATTTGGAGATAATATAGCAAGGAGATAAAAATGGGAAATAAAAATTTATGTAAAGCTCAGAAAGTAAAGAATGATGAATTTTATACACAACTTACAGATATTGAAAAAGAATTAAAACATTATAGCGATCACTTTAAAAATAAAATTGTATTCTGTAATTGCAATGACCCCGAAGAAAGCAACTTTTGGAAATACTTTGAACTTAATTTTGTAAAATTAGGCATTAAAAAATTAATCTCGACTCATTATGAAAAAGACAAACCATCATATAAACTTGAAATATCAGGTGATATTAATAATGACGGGGTTATTGATAAATTAGACATTATAAAAACACCATTAAAACAAAATGGGGATTTTAGAAGTGAAGAATGTATTGAGATATTAAATCAATGTGACATTGTTGTTACTAATCCACCATTCTCATTAATGAAAGAATATATACCACTCATGGTCAACAGTGGAAAAAAGTTTTTAATAATAGCGCCTTTAAATTCTATAACATACCAAAATATATTCCCATATATAAAAAATAATAAAATATGGATAGGATATACTACCCCAAAAATTTTTACACAACCAGATAAAACAACAAAGGCATTTGGCAATATAATTTGGGTAACTAACATTGATATTAAAAAAAGACATGAAAAAATTATATTATATAAAAAATATAATGAATTAGACTACCCAAAATATGATAATTACGACGCAATTGAGGTAAGTCAAACTAAAAACATACCAATTGACTATGATGGCCACATGGGGGTTCCTATAAGTTTTTTATGCAAACATAACCCGAATCAATTTGAAATAATAAGATTTAGAATAGGAAACGATAACAAAGATTTAAAATATGGGTCAACTTATCCATTCCAAAGAATTATAATCAAACACAAACAATCATAAGGAGAAATAAAATGAATATAATTTTAAAAAAAATCCCAGGTCACTTGGCGGCAAAACAATTACAAGCAATTGTCAAATGTTATGCAGAGCACATAATAGAATAAAATCAAACGCATAAGGAGATAAAAATGGACTTAGAAAGCAAAGTAGAAACAATTGGTAAACATTCAGATTTAATTACTGACTTAAAAAACGAAATAGACTATCTTAAAGGCATAATCGAACAAAGAGATAACATGATATATGAATTAAAAGAATATATATTAGACTTAGAAGAAGAGTTAAGAGATATGAGGAATAATTAATATGAAAAATAAACCAAAGTGGAGAAGTGCAGCCAGCTTAATCGAAGAATTAAAAAAATTAAACCCAAATACTGAAGTCTGGGGATTTGATGATGGGTCAATTATTTTTTCTAACCAAAAAATAGATGAATATGGGAGCATTGCATGCGATGTCAATGATAAATATTTTTCAGAGGGCGTTCATTTTAACAAATCATAATAAAGAATGGAGAGGAACCATGCGTAAAATAAAAGAAAATAAAATAGCATGGATGAATCAAAAATATCTTTTAGCAATAGATAAATTGCCCGAAGGATATTATACAATAGACAAATATGCTGATAAATTTTACCCATTTTTAAACTTATCACAAAGAGCTAAGTTCGGGTTTTTTGCAAGCAAACAATACAAGGGGCCGCTAAATTATGTTAAACACAAAAAACATATAGCGGTCAGATTCTACACAAAAGAATATCTGGATGAAATATTTATAAAATTTGCTCAAGAGTCTTGACTTATACAATAATAATATGTTATAATAAAATTACTACAGAATAGTTTGAGATGGGCGAGGTTCGCCTCGCCCGTTGTTGTTTTGTAGTAAAAATATTCTGTAGGATGGTGAGTAGTGAGTTTTAACGATACATATAAATTCTTAAATTTCTTATACGAAGCTGACCGTCCTATTACGTTTGCATTTGGTCTCGATAACATACATGCTAATAATAAATATGGCCCTTATCCTAAAACATTCAACAATAACAACAAATCAATAAAAGAATTTACTGAGCATGCTATATATGCTCAAGATTACGATACTCGTGGCGTATTCCTTACAGTTAATGAAATTAAAGGAAAGCGCAGCGATAATAATGTTGTTCGTATTAATGCTTTATATGCTGAATTAGATTATAGCGCTGATAATCGTGATTCTATTATTCAAAAGCTTAAAGATTTAGAAATACCACCTAATATGATTGTAGCCTCTAAGAACGGGCCGCATGCGTATTGGGTGGTTTCTGATATGCAAGTATCAGACTTTGATCAATATCAACATGGCTTATATGCATATCTAATATCAAAAGGTTTTAATCCTGATTCTAAATCAATTAACAAATCTCGCTTACTTAGAGTTCCTGGTTTTTATCATCTTAAAGATATTAATGACCCGTTCATGCTTGACGTTGTTCATTTCGTAGATAAAAAATATTCTACTGGTGATCTCAAGTCATTTTTAGGGTATGAATATAAGAAAGTTTGTATAAAAAATAAGCAAACGGGACGAATAAAAGATAAAGTTATTACTACTAAGTTAGCTATAACTAATAACTATTATAATAATTATATTAATAAATTATATAATATTAATAATATAAATATTAATATAAATAAAGATAATAAGTATATTAGTTTAATTAGAAATAATAAACTTTACTTTAAGTATGAAGATTTTATTAAATTTATTAATACAATAGATTTAAAAGAAGTATTTGAGTTTAATAAAAGCACTCAATGTTTCTTTCATAATGATAGCAAACCGAGTGCAAGTTATTATCAGTCTGCATCGGGTGATTGGTTATATACATGTCATAGCGATAAATGTGAAGGAAAGGCACTTAATAACATACATTTTATTGCTAAGTTATGCCATATAACTGCTAAAGATGTTGTTAAAATATTAAAAGCTAAACTAAAAGTTATAACTTCAGTTGAACATATAAACAACGCTCAGAAACGCATAGAATTTAATTTAAAGGCACTTCAAAGCATAAAAGGTAGTTCAGACTATCCAAATACAAACAAGCTGTTAAAACTATTCTGGAATGATTTAGAAAGTGTTGTTCAATATCAAAGCGACAGAGCATGCAGCGATCAGTTTATTTATAGAGATAAGCCTTTAGTATTCTTGAGCAATAGATATTTAGGTAAAATAAATAATAGAGATAAGAACTCAGCTAATAGATTGTTTAATATGTTTGCTGTCGTTGGATTGATTGTTAAGGTAAGAGAAGAAGGACTATCTGAGCATGTGCTTCATAATGCTAAGATGTTACAGGCAAACATGACAGCTCGTGCTGGCAAAACAATGAATATGATATCGTTCTATGCAATGCCAGTATATACTGATGAGTTATTAGCCCAGGTTGAAGCTATGTGCGGAAAGTTATTATCTAAAGGCATAACAGTAAGTTGTATTAACTGTAAAGTTATTGAGCAGGCAGTTAATATTGAAACAGCAATGAGGGCATATAAAATAATAAGAGTTATTAAGCCAGTTGAAATTAAAGAACAATGGATTGATAATGATGACGATATTGAAGAGTTCTTAGAAGAGATACATTGGATTGACCCTTTGGAAGAATATGTGGCAAGTCTGTTTAATAGAGGATCGCCGATGGAAGTTTATGAAATGAGTTGTTTGAAAAATGAAAGGATGTTATGAAACCCACTGAAACATTAAAAGAATTAACAATAGCGTTTATATTTATCTTCTTAGCGTCACTTGCATGTCATTGGGCAATAGTAGTTGTCGATGAAAGGAAACAAAAAACTATTAGTACCTCTACCACAAATAATAAAATATTTGTACTAACAGAAAAAGAATATGAAATATATTTAAAAGCAAAGGCAGAATCAGAATATGAAAAATAAAAATAACATACCCATACTTAAACCACACAAACCTAAAATAAAAGAAAAAGAAACAGGAGTTACATTCTGCCCTGTATATGGGCCGCTTGGCTCTGGCTTCACTAAAAAGACAAAACATTATTCCGACGTAATAATCCTTGATGTTGGCCCCAACTTCTTCAAGATAGATAAAACAATAGAACTTCTTGAAGAAATAAAACTAAGACCTATGAAAACATTCAAATGGATCGATCATCATAATTGGAGCCAAGAGCTTATTGATAAATACAAATGCTTGAAGGTTAGTAATAGTGCTGAATCATGTGCTGAGTTAATAGATACAACTGATCTTGAAGCATTAAGTAGAACCATTGTATTCTATGGAGCTGATTGTGATGGGCTGATAAGTGCAGCTTTAGTTTCAATGGGCAAATCTATATCTCAGGAGGCAAGAAATGAATTAATAAAAATAGCTAAGTTATGCGATACTGCAAGATTTACTCAATGTAAGATTGCTAATATCCTACATCAAGCAGTTTATATGGCAAGATTTAATACTGATAGCTATATTATGATGAATAGCATATTGCAGGAGATTATTAATTGGGCATCTAATAAAATGAATAATAAATGTCTTAAATTAATAGTTAATCTAAGTAAGGCATATGATGAAAATATATTGCCTAATAATATAAAAATATTAAATAGCCCTATAGTTGATTTTAAACATATAAAAGCATTTAATACTGCTCATATGGCATATGTTGACCTGTCTTACATATGCTCAATGTTATATCAAGATGGATGCAAATATGTATTATTTATGAATAGCGGAGGCATTTCAATAAATTGTAAAGCTGGCAATATTGATTTAACTAAAGAATTTAATACTTGTGGCATTAAGCATAAGGTATATATTCCAATTAAAAATGTTGGAATAAAAGATTTAACATATATCATAGATAGGCTGGAGGATATTAGAAGATGAATAAATATGACAAATGGATTTCTAATTATAAAGGAAATATTTATCGAAGATGCAAAGAAGTATCAGAAGAAATGCAAAAAGAATTTCCAGAATTAAAGATAGTCAAAGGCTTGGTAACTATTATTGAAAATTTTAAACAATATCAGCATCAATGGCTTGAAGATGATAAAGGAAATATAATTGATCCAACGGCAAAGCAATGGCAACATATTGTTGAATATACTCAAATAGATGAAAACGATAGAGATAAGATTCCAAATGGAAGATGTATTAATTGTGGCGGATGGTGTTTTGGGAAGAGAAGTTATACATGTAGCGATGAGTGCGATAAAGAAAATTTAAAAATATTAAATCAAAGGAGAAATTAAAAGATGAAAGTAGAAACAAGATATTATTCTATTGATGACGTAGAGTTTGAAGATGTAGAAGAATGTGCCGACCATGAACTAAAACTTAAATCTCTTGGCAGATTTGTTTTAATAGATATATTTACTAAAGAAAAAAGAATAGTAACCCATCCAGTATGGGTTGAATGCAATAAATATAGATATTATGATTATAATAATCATCAGGACATACATCATGCAGATTATGAAGATTGTGATGAATTATCACAACTTTATGAATCTCATTATTTAGTTATTCCAGAGAGTGAATATAACCATAATGAAGTTGAAAATTTTTTATCATTAATCGAAAAATGGAAGCATTATTTTGGATTAAAGCGCAAATCGATTAAAGAATTAGCAAAGGAGTAAGAGTATGAAATATATAAAAAGATGCGAAAAAGATTATACAAATGATATTAAAAATATAACAGCACTTGTTAACGGTGACACTAAAATAGATGATTTAGTATCTATTTATTATAATATTCCATGTGATGGATTTGGATGTATATATGATAATCTTAGATGTCATGAGGCGAAAATAATAATACTTGGAACTTTTGCAGTTTTAGATAGTATGTCGGCAAACTCAGTATCAGTCACATATCTAATAAAAGATTTTATAGAAAATCAATTTAACAACAAATACTATATTAGCCAATATGAAAAATTAATGAACGAAGATCACGATATCCTTAGAAAACAAAGCTACGACTTACAATTAAAACTATCTGAATTAAATCATGAAATATGTACATTAGAAAAATTAAAAGAAGGAGCATCCAAATGAATATTGTAAATAATAAATTAAGAATGACACTCGATGATATAACTAATCTCTATGAATGTGGCCAGGCAATTAACTATGTTGAATTTGATGAAGATCCAAGAGGGAATATAGTGGTTCATATTGTTGGAAATTCAGATTCAATAAAACAACATAAAGCATTCAAGCAAAGTTGGAAGCCATCAGCATATGGGCATAGAGTATCAAGGGTATTTAGAAAAAAGGGAACACCCATAGATATGTTTAATTAGGAGGCAATATGAGCAAAATATTAGATTTTTTAAAAACAGTTCCAGAAATAGAGTTAGAGCAAGTATATATTGATTTTAATAAAATGGAAGAAACCGGAATATTAAAAGAAGATTCAGACGGCAGAATACTATTTAATAAAATAGCAAAATACTTAAATAAAGATTTTGAAGGAAGCAATTTCTTTATTAACTCAATAATAATACATCTTAAGATAGCTCAAGAATTATTAAGAAGGTGGGAGGGAATATGAAAAATATAAAATGTCCATAAGAATTTATAAAACTACCTTGACAATAATCAAAAGATGTGTTATAATTAAATTAATTAAACTACTGGAGGCAATAACTTATGGCTCGTACAATTGTCGTCAAAGATTCCGACGAGAAATCTAAAACTATCATCAATCAAT
>JAKQEK010000213.1 GCA_029558535.1 Bacteroidota bacterium
TTAACCCAATCAACATCATTTGCAGTTGCTTTAAAATATGGAGACTTTTTTACAACTTCATCAAGTTGCGCATCATCCATTGTTTTAACTATATTAACATCATATCCGTTTAATTCAAGCCACGTTTCAAATTTGTGATGAAACACTGGATATTCAGTCCAAGCAATACCTTCATCATCAACATAATCAATACGAACATCTTTTTCTTGTGGGTTGATTTTACGTCTACGTTTATAAAAAACTTCAAATGCTGGTTCAATTCCTGATGTAGTTTGTGTCATTATTGATACAGTACCAGTTGGTGCAATTGTAAGAAGTGCTATATTTCTACGACCATGCTGAAGCATTTCATCAAATAGTTCTGGGTCTTCATTTTGAATACGTTCAATGAATGGATTTGCCGATTCCTTATAGAAACTATAAATCGGAAATGCACCACGTTCTTTTGCTATTGTAACACTTGAACGATATGCATTTAATTTGAGTGCAGTATGTACCAATTCACTAAATTCTGTTGCTTTATCAGTACCATATGTATATCCCAATGCAGCAAGCATATCTCCTTCAGCAGTTACGCCAAGTCCCGTTCTACGACCCTTTGAAGTCATATCTTTAATATTCTCCCAGAGTTTAATTTCATATATTTTCAAGAAATCTTCTTCGGGGTCAGATTGTATCTTCTTTAAAATCGCATCAATTTTTTCAAGTTCAAGGTCAATAATATCATCCATATATCTTTGTGCAATTTGGACATCAGATTTAAATAAAACCCAATCAAAATATGCATCTTTGGTAAATGGATTTACAACATAGCCAAATAAATTAATTGCTAATAAGCGACAACTATCATAGGGACAGAGAGGAATTTCACCACAAGGATTTGTGCTGACTGTTGTGAAGCCTTCATCTGCATAACAATCTGGAATACTTTCATCCATAATTTTATCCCAAAACAAAATCCCGGGTTCGGCTGATTTCCAAGCATTGTGAATAATCTTTTTCCAGAGTTTTTGTGCATTGATTTTTTTCAAATATCCAACTTGTGGTAAAGAAATTAATTCACCTTCTTTTCCGTTTACAACTAATTTATCATATTCTTCACCCAATGGAATTTTTAGATTAATTGGATATGTCTGCCAGAATTCATTATTTTCAAGCTGTGTGGCACGTTGCATAAATTCATCAGTAAGTTTAACTGAGACATTTGCACCAGTAACCTTACCTTGTTCAAGTTTAGCATCAATAAATTTTTCCGAATCGGGATGCTGTACTGATACACTTAACATAAGTGCACCACGTCTACCATCTTGTGCAACTTCTTTAGTTGAATTTGAATATCTCTCCATGAAAGGAACAATACCCGTACTTGTAATTGCTGAATTTTTTACTGGACTTCCAGCAGGACGAATGTGTGATAAATCATGACCAACACCACCTCTGCGTTTCATTAATTGAATTTGTTCTTGGTCAATTTTTAAAATACCACCATAACTATCACCTAAACCCTTATTTCCAATAACGAAACAATTAGATAAAGATACCACTTGGAAATCATTGCCAATGCCTGACATTGGCGACCCTTGTGGTACAATTCTATTAAATCCTTTAAGTGTTTCGTAAATTTGTTCTTCGGTGAGTGGATTTGGGTATTTTTTTTCAATTCTTGCAAGTTCTTTTGCAATTCTTCGATGCATATCATCGGGTGTCAGTTCATAATAGTTTTTTTCGTCTTTCAGGCAATATTTACTTGCCCAAACTTTTGCTGCTAATTCATCGCCTTTAAAATATTCTAATGTTGCCTTTTCTACTTCTTGTTTTGTGTAAATTTTTGGATTTTTTTCTATCATCGGATTATAAATTTTTATGAATTTTTATGATTACAAATATATTCGCTGGCTTCAATAAATACAAGGGATTATGCAAAAATGAGAAAATATTTTTCACAATTTTTTAAGTGACTATAAGACAAATTTTTAACAAAAAAAAGGTACTATATTTTGGCGTTATAGTACCCTTAAAAAAACAGAAATAGATACAAAAAAAACAAAAAATAATCAAGTATTCGACATATTTGAATTGTTAATGGTAAAATTTGCATTACCACTCCAAGTTACATTTCCAGCATTGTCTTCTGGTTCATCTTTTTTATCCTTATCCTGTTTGATAAGACTTTTCTTTTTTTGTTGATAATCAGCATCATGTGTGCTCATACCTCTATATGATACACTTGCATTATTGAGTGTCATACTCATATTATATGCGCCAGCAGTAGTTGCAGCAAATGTATATGTGTTTCCACCGCTAACACCAAATGAAGTACCAACATCAAATGCATCCTGATTGGCAGCAAGGTAAACGAAACTCCAATCTTCATCTTCACATTGTTTGATTAGTTTTTTAATACTATCACGATTATATTCCTGACTTGCATTTTCAAGTCCATCGGTGACAATACAAACTAAAACTTTGGTGGGTTTTTCTGTGCCTAATTGAGCATGATTTGCTTTTGCAGTGTTAATTGTTTTACCGATTGCATCGTAAAGTGCAGTCATGCCTCTCGGAGACCAAGTATCTCTCGTAATTTTTTCTACTTTCTGGATATCAACATCATCATAAAGCAATTCATGTCTATCATCAAATAACGCCACAGTAAGAGTTGCTTTATCTTTTAGTTTTTTCTGTTCATCCAAAAAGTTGTTGAATCCATTTATGGCTTCTACGATAACATTTTTATCAGCCATTGAACCAGAACGGTCAAGAATACAAATAATTTGTGTTTTTTCATTTGTGATGTCATCAGAATTTCCATATTTTGGAAAACCTAATTCATCGCTCGTAACATCAGTTGTAGCAGGTTTAGCTACTTTCTTCCTTTTAGTCATGTTTCATAATACTTAAACTTTAAAGTTATTTTGCATAAAAATAACTTATTTTAATTAAAAATGCAAGAAATTATTTTTAATTGGACTAAATAAAAATAATAGTCATTGATTTTCAATTAATTATGAAAATAAAATTTTATATTTATCCATGTCGGTATTTAAATGAATTGAATTCACATTATTAAATGTATTGTCTGGAATTAAATATGAAATATTATCATCTGTTAAAACATAAAGTAAATCATAGTCACCCATTTTACGCTTTTTTGTTGAATGAAAACTTTGATTACCACCAAGTGTGCGAAGACCAACAACAAAAATATTATATCGTGATTTATATTTAGTGGTTTTTATTTGTATTCGATAAAGTTTATCCTCTTTATCACCAATTAAATCATATTTTTGATTTTCAGTAATTGGTATTGAGATTCGATATCCCAATAATTGAAGTTCATAAAGTGCTTTTGCAAGACCAATATTTCCTTGGTCTTTATTTGTTTTACACTCATTAAATATTCCCATAGTACTTATATTTCCATATAAATACAAAAGAACGGAGTATTAGTCCGTTCTTTTTAAATATTTTGTGAGAGTAGAGGGATTCGAACCCCCAATGTTTACCCTATGGGAACTGATTTACAGTCAGTTGCAACACCACCACCGTTGCCGTACTCTCAAATAAAATATTTTGTGCTCCCGATGGGACTCGAACCCACATATCCTGATTTAAGAGACCAGTCCGAAAGCCAGTTACGGATACGGAAGCATTTGTGGGACTGGTAGGCATCGAACCTACTATTTGGGGTTTTACAGACCCGGTTTCTCCAAAGAATCAATCCCATTTGTGCACTCGGTAGGAATCGAACCTACGTGAGTCCGCTTAAAGGGCGGTAGCATAGCCACTTTGCTACGAGTGCGTGTCTACTTTTTATTGGGACATTGGACTTAAAAAGTAGTAAAAAACCCTAAAAGTGCGCCCGGTGAGATTCGAACTCACGACTCCGAAATTAAAAGTTTCGTACTCTACCAACTGAGTTACGAGCGCAACATAAAACAAAAAACCCGACTCATTTGAATCGGGTTTCTTATGCTTCTGCAAAGTCATTGCTTAACTTTGCGATTTGGACATACCATTCCCGATTCTCATAAGGTGTTTCTTATAAGATTTTTTACCGTAATAATATGTTCCAAAAAATGTCATAATAAAATGTCTTTACAAAGTTTGAGATTGCAAATATAAGAATAAATACGAAACCAACAAATAAAAAGTTACTTTTTTTTAAATATTTTTTATTTTACTGCAATAAACTTATTAATAATGTCAACCGATTTTTTATCATTCAATAGCTTTGCAAGTCCGAAATGTAGCGGTGATGGCAAATCATTTAATTCAAACCATCCAAAAGTATCGGTTTCCCAATTTAACGTTGGCTTAAATTCTTTATCGACAACAGCAAGAAAATTATGATACTTAAAACCTGATTCGGCATCATGAAACACATACAATGGATATAATTCAAAATTACCATTATATCCACATTCTTCTTCTATTTCTTGAGATACTGCTTCTTCTGGAGATTTACCCATATCAACTGCACCGCCCCATACACCCCACGTATTGGGTTGCAAAACCCAAGAAGACCTTTTGGGTAATAATATTCTTCCAGTCTCTTTCGCAAGTATTATTGCACCCGCCCCACTTTTTCCCCAGAAACCAGTTTTTTTTAATTCTTCGCCATGCTGAATATCGTTTTCAATATCTTCACGTAAGCTAAATTTTTTAATTTCTTCTCGTATGATATTAATTAAATTCATTTACCCCAATAATTTTTAAGTATATTATAATATCTCTTTTTATGCTCCATTGTTGGAATAGTAAATATCTGGTCAAAAGTATAACCTTTCTGTTTTAAGTATTTGAATTGTTCAGTGTATGCTGCTCTTTCAATACTATTTGAAGGATATTGTTTACCATCATCGGGAGTATTTCTTAATTTAGCATGTACTTTTTCATGTACCATCCAACCAGCAGGGTCTTTCACTGTATCATATGATGATTTAACCAAAATAATATCATTTTCCGCATCGTATTGTGTTGGGTCAATTTTTTGTGGAGGAAAAGTACTATCGTCAACAACAATTTTGGTTTCGTATATAAAATTATTTACCACTTCTTGTATGATATTAATTAAATTCATTATTCAACCATTCTGATTGTCCAGAAGTCTGCAGCTAAGTTTGGTGTTGTTATATATTCATATGGAAGATAAAAATATCCTTTATCTCCCCATGAAGTACCCCAACTGTTTCTAACGATGAAACAATTTTTTGCGTTATCATATCCAACCATAAGTACGGCATGACCACCAATTCCAGATTCATTTGGGAGAGGCATTATTGCATTTCCTGTGTTTGCAACACTTTCCGTCATGAACGATTCAAATAACATCATACCAAAAGCAACAGGATGACCCAATGCGAGACATTGCTTAATTTCAGTCAAACTATGTGTCACTCTTAAATATTGCAATACCTGATTGTTTTTTGCAATTTGATAGCAACAGAATGTTGGCTTTGTTGCAAAATTTGAAATAACATATCCCCATTTTGTTTCTGGACATGTGCCACTGTCAACCAATGCTTTCATTGTATTTCTCAGTGTAGCACCAGCATCGGAATCTACAGTTCCTTCAATAACTCTTGTATTATAGTAAATAAAAAGTCTTGACGGAATAAAATGTTCTTTTCCCTGTTTCATTTGCTCAAACTGAAAAGCACCACCCATTGCATTTGCAGTACATGAACCAAGTTCACCTTGGTCATATATTGGTGGGCATAATTGTCTAAGGTCAACCATTTCAGGTAATTCAATTGGAACAGTTACCTTAAATTTTAAGTCTCGTGGGTCAGGCAAGTCACGTTTCCAGCCAAGTCCTAATTTTGTGCCATTTACTTTAGGTACTATTTTTTTCTTTCTTTTTAAAAAATTAAATATTTTCATAGCATGTGTATTTCATATAAATACAAAAAAAGCGGAGAAATCTCCGCTTTTTAAATGCTATATTCGTAGCCATCCTTGAATGGCTTACTGTATGTTGGTCTGATTAATTTCCAGATGATTTCATCATACTGTTTTTTATCATACAGCTTGAATAATATTGAACGGTATTCGGATTTCATTGCCTCAAGCGCAAATGATTTACGGTCAGTAATCTCATTCACATGATAAATTCTAACGAATTCCTTTAATGCATTCCTTTCAATGTTTGCATATGCTGTTTGAAGTGATTCAACAACCCTTCTCAACCATGAATAGAATTCATCTGGAACTCTGTCAAGCAATGCATCGAAATCATAGTTATTCATCAAGTGTTCCCATACTGTTAAATTAGAAACATTCGTTAAAATGCCATGTAACCTAACATATTCTTCAAATTTGACTTTAACCCTGAAACCGTTTTCAAATTTTACAACAAACCCTTCTTTGTTATTTTCTTCCAACTTCTTCAATTCCTTCAGGTTGTTGATTTTTACATCAAATTTCTTTACAACCGTGAAATACTTTGAATATTTTGTTGTAATATATTCGTGGGTACATTCTTCGCCCGACTTAGCATTGATTTTAGCAAGTAGTACGAGTTCCCTTTTATTGCCGTAGTCAACAACAATACGGTTTTCTGGATATATTATTTCAAACAAATATGTATAGTCAACATTTAACCTGTCAAATATTGAAAAGTCAAACATTTTCTGCGCTTCCTGTACTTGTTCTGAAATAAATGAACCTCTTGACGCAATCATCCATTTCATTTGTGGTTCATAGTAAAAAAGAATTATTAATGAACCATCCATTTTTTCGTAAACCTCGTATGTCTGTGACATATCAATTTCTGATGGGTCATGTTCTTCAAGGTTCTTGAATTTCTGGAATGGACGTGCCAAAATTGCACCACCATCATCAATTACAAGTCCACGACATGATAATGTATACTCGTCCCAAAAACCTTTTGATTGAGTTTTTGGCGTATAGTTAAGTATCCAGATATTATATTCTGGGTGCTTGTTTGCGAGTATTAAGCCATTGTCGATGTATGTCTGTAATACAGTCCAATCAAGTTTTTCTAATATGTTTAACTTTGTTATCATAATGCAATGTTACGAATAAATAATGGAAAAAGTTACACCTTCTTGAAAATAAATATTGGCTCATACTTAAATTTTACATCTTTTCCCCTTAAATTTATATTCGATAAAGCAAGTTTATGGTAGCCAAGATATTGAAATCCAATTTCTTTTGCGATTCGAATTGTTTCATCTTCCAAATTAATATTATGTTTGCCTTTAACATCAGCAATGTTAATCAACATATGTTTTCCCTCTTTTAAACCATAATGACAGTTTTTAAATGTTGGTCTGAGAAATCCTTCCACCCAAGCATTTTTCGTGTCAAATTTAATGTAGCTTTGTGTTGACTCATCGGCATATTTTTCCAAATCAAAATAAGGTGGTGATGTAAAACAAAGGTCAATACTATCTTTGTATAACAGAAAGTCTTCGCTGCCAGATTTTGATATATGATAATGTATTTTTCCGAATGCAAAATCAGTTGCAAGTTGACATAAACCATTATATGTTTCAATTGATGGTTCTGTTGCGATGTACGTATCTACACCTGCAATAACAGCACCAAGAAGTCTGCCACCCCAGCCACCTGACATGTCCCAAACTTTACCACCTTTTGCATACCTATCATAAATGCATGCTGCAGCAGTCGGTCTGAAATTTGACACACCTTGTACACCAGTATAGATTTTCAGCATTTTTCTAATACCAGAATCACTGATATATGTTCCCATTTTTAGTCTTTTACGAAT
>JAKQEK010000218.1 GCA_029558535.1 Bacteroidota bacterium
GTGCGGTCGGCTTTCTTGTCTTGTCAATATTTCGTTTTTCTGTCCTTTCACAATGGTTTACTTTTCAATATTCAGTCTGTTGTTTCTGTTTTCTATACTTGGTGGTAACGGTTTGCGGTATGGTGTCGTGCGGGAGTGCGAAGCGATTTCTTATCAGGGGTACACCGACTTTTTTTACGAGCTACAAACCTTCGCGAACCACTTAAACCCGCATGCACTATACCATGTGTTGTGCACAGTGCATTTTTTTTTCTTCCAAATACATAAATGATTGCGGTGGAAAATTAATCCCAAAATCATCTTTCAAATTCAGAGGTTTATTATATTTCTTAGTTTTAATAATCTTTATAGCATACGCAATGTCTCTTACAGTAAAATACTAGTCAAAATATTCCTTTGTTATTCCTGAAAAATTATGTGTAATTTCCCAGAGTGTTGCTGGATTTTCCATTAAAATTTCCTCGATCTCAAACTCTCCTATTACTTTCTGGACGGGAGAAGAAGCATAAACGACAACACTTTTTACCTTTTTATTTTTAAAAATAGATTTTCTAAACTCAAACTGTTTTGTGCCGTTGAAAATCTTTTCTGCAAATTGTGGTTTAATCGACAACAATACTTTCATTGCTTTCAGATGCTTTTAATGATTTAATTAAATCATTTTCTGTTATTTTAGAAAAACCCCTTGGCATTTGGTTGGGTCCGGCAATAATACCTAATTCTATTAATTTTGCCAAATTAGGTCGTTTGGGAAATGAATAGGCATATAAAAAAGTTACAACAAATGGTTTATAATTTCCATATTGTTCCCAAAATTTTTTTAATTCAGCTTCTGTTAAGATAGACTTAGTTTTACATAATTCGACTAAATGTGAAAAATTTTTTACAGGGTTAATAACACCTTCAACAATTCCAATAGTTGTAACAACGCCTTTATATAGTCCACCCGTTCTATAAAATACAATTGTATCTCCCCTTTTTATATTTCTTTCCTTTGAATGAGATACATAAACTTTGCTTATTGCATTTCTATGTGGTTCATTTTCGATAAAGTCAATCAGAGATTCGGTTTTTAAAATTGAATCAGGGAAAAGTTCAGTGTGATATTCTGGAAATATTGAAACAAACCAAATATTAGTTTTCTTAGAAAAATATGGATATGTGAATCTTGGATTTTCCTTATCGAATTTTGGTTTAAAATCTCGAATATAGACTTTTTCTTCACCCGCAGAGGACGACTTAACTCCATGATATTTAAAGCCAAAACTTTCTAAAAGTCCAATTAACCTTATTTGTTCGGGTCGCTTATCAAAAATTGTCACATAAATTTCGTCCACTTTTTGCTTTAGAGCATTATCATATACTATTTTAAGTAATCTTTCTCCGACTTTAAATCCATTAAGAGTTACCTTAAGAGTACCAATCTTAAGCCGTTTTTTGGGCTGAAATGACGGTGATATATTTGAATAGTTTTCAGTTTCATCTTCTTTCTTAATATATAGAAATGCTCCAATTTCATCACCATAATAGCATGTATAAGAAATTTCATTTGATTTCCCATTAAACCATTTATCAAATCCAGGATAGTCTTCACGAAAACTATCAAAAAAACTATCAGCTAATTTGACTTTCCCCAAAAGCTGTTGTTTTACAGAAAGTACATTATAGTCAACTAAAGAAGGATTTTCCGCAAATGTCTTTTCTAGAAAAGATTCTATATTGTAAACCCTATTAGAAATACCCGCCAATCTTGCTTTGTAATGTATCTTTTTATCTTCAGTTATTAGTATATCAACTCGGTCATGGATAACTTCACTCAGTAATTTAGAATCTTCTATATCATTTGGCGTTTTATCAATTTTTTCGCTAATCGTTTTTATTGGTTCATCAAATGGGGCGGTGGTCTTTAAAATATTATAACTGTCTAACTTTATATTCATAGCTTCGACAGTATTATTATCCTTATACTTATTGATTTCGTCAACAGTCAGAGGATGAATAAATTTTTCATATTTAGTTTTATCCAGCCAAAAGAATAACTGTCCAATGTCTTTATTAATCACCTTACTTGCTTCTCGGTGAATAACAATGTTAGTATGTTCATTTAACCACTTCACCCGCCATTGAGCCAAGCACCTATGTAAAAGCAGTAAATTGAGTCCATCATTAATTTTAACCTGTAGTCTGCGTTATGCAGCTACCAAAATTTGTTATTATGAAACATCAATTTACTGCAAGTCCAAAGTTATACATTGGCATGGACATACAC
>JAKQEK010000293.1 GCA_029558535.1 Bacteroidota bacterium
AAGTTTTTTTGAATCTTTAGGGACTAACAAAAAGGATTGGTTAAAATCGAGTTATATCCAAAAAATAGGGGATTTATTTTATCACTATTCACCCGAAAATTACGGTTTTTCTATGTATGGAGAAGAGTCTTTCCTGCAATTTGCCAGAAACTTTAAGAATAAGGGAGGATACTAAAATGAAATCTAAAAGAGATTTGAGAAATTGTCTTGTGCAGTATCAAGGCGGGGGATATGACGGCTGTATTTGGGAATGGAATTATTCCTTTATTGACGGTGACGGGCAATTTAATAATATATTTTCAAGCGGACATAATGGAATAAAAGAAGAAAGTCAACTTGAGGACTTTGATTTTGACGATAAACATGTATATATTTATGACTTGACGGACAAAAAACAAGCGGATGAATTTGTAAAAGAATCTAATGCAGATAATGTTTTAATGGTTGCAAGGGTTTTGTATGACGACTTTGATTTTAATTTAATCGGAACTTGCGAAGAGTGCGGAACTGAATTTGCTTTGTATGATGCACATCATTCCGGCTATAAAGGAGATAGCGGAATAGGTGTAATCAATACGGGGGTTGTTTGCAGCGATTGTTATTATTCAGGAATTTGCGAAGAGTGTAATGAATATGTAGGGCAAGACGACATAACTTATTTGGAGGATGAAGAAAAAGCTCTTTGTGAGGATTGCCTACAAGATTTTCTGCACGATGAAATCCCCACTGAATTAATTAATAAAATCCTTTTTGAAAATTCTGATTTTGATTTAGATGAAGTCAAAGCTCATTTGAAAAACCAAATTAGAGAAAAAGTTTTAGATAATTTGCTAACTTGGGATGACTTGGAAAATTTAGCTCTTGAAAATGATTGTGAATTTAAGCCGCTTGATTCTCATAATGAAAAATTGTGGGGATTTTTCAGGGGAGATTATCAGTTGCCGAATCCTAATCAGATAGAGCTTGAACTCTAATATATTTTAAATCTAATATATTTAAAGGAGG
>JAKQEK010000239.1 GCA_029558535.1 Bacteroidota bacterium
AATGCCAACACCACGAAGCCTGATGGTGATGTTCCTTATAACAGGTATTGGGAGCCTTATAAATATTTCGCCTTTGGACTGATGAGAAACAAATAGGTCCCATTTACATAAGTTGGTTTTAGTTGGTTCAGCGAGGGGTGGCAGTGGCCGCCCCTTTTTTATTTGTCTATATGTTATAAAACATATCAGCATTAGATAAAATAATAGATAAAATATTTGCATAATTGAAAAACGCGTTGTATCTTTACACCATAAAACAGCAACGAAGCAGTTTTGGTAAAATTTAAAAACAATGAAAAAATCAATTGAAACTAAAGTAAGAAAATTCTCGCAGAATTATTTAAATGCCTGCGATTGGGAAGAAAAGGAAGAAAGTGTTGATATGCTTTCTGGTTATATTTCTGATAATTACGAGTTATTTGATTTCACAGAAGAAGAGATAGAGTTCATAGAAGAAGAAGATTTGTTTCCATTCATCCAGGAAATTATGGATGAAGAAGTTTATTCCTTCATGAATGAAAAATTCAGTTATGATGAAAATTGCTTAACTGGTTCTTATGCAGGTCAAGATCATATCAGTTGCAGCCGGGATGACTATTTTGATTTTGATGAATTAGAAGAAAGATGTGATGATGATAAAATTTATCTTTTTCAACTTCACAATAATTCTGAATTATCACCTCTTGTATTATTTGCTGTTTTTAATGAAAATGATGCTGAGCAAGCGGTTAATTGTGCAAAACAAAATGATTGTGTTACTTATCAAAATGGTTCATTTGATGATGACTACTGCAATTCATACTTAAACAAGTAATATGAAACGCCAAAACGTAATAGTAGTAATTGCCCCGACTTTAGAAGTTTGGAGCAATTTTCAAAAAATGAGGGAACTGTTACCAGATTATATTGTAACGAGAAATGGTTTCCAGGGGTCAGGAGTTATTCATATTTGGGAGAGATAATTAACCGGAGGGGCAACCCTCCATAAAACCTTTCTCATGTTCAAAACGCAATTAGATTTTAATTTTTCCGGAGTCACGTTTAAAAATCAAACCTATTCCGATAAGGTTAAGGTAGAGAAAAAAATGCTCATGAAAATTCAGAAGCACAATTTCAAAAGAAAACACAAAATCGAAGATGATATTTCCACGATCCGGGACCTGGTTTTAAATTTCGCCCCTGATGAGGAAGTTGTCCTAATAAGCAAACGGTTTGATTCCCCAAATATAATAAACGCCTTACTCCCCGAAATCAGGAATATTTATATCGCGACCTGGGCCATAACCCCTGCCGGGATTGATGCGCTGCTAAAATTAGTTGAAACAGGTAGGGTTAAGGAAGCATGGTTAATCTTGGATAAAACCCACTCCTATAAATGGATATTTACCTCAAATGCATACGATATTTTAAAGGGGAAAGTGAAAATCAAATTTTGCGCTAACCACTCAAAATTTAT
>JAKQEK010000255.1 GCA_029558535.1 Bacteroidota bacterium
TGTTTTAAGAGCAATTGGAGTTGATGAAATTGTAAGACCCGAAGAAGAAACAGCAGAACGTTGGGCTAAAAAGCTATGCTTAAAAGGTGTTATAGATTCATTTGAATTGAATAAGAATTACAGTATAGTCGAAGTGAAAACGCCTGATTATTTTATAGGGAAGTCAATCGAAGAAATCGGATTTCGAAAAAATCATAATATTTTAATTTTAACGATACTCAAACAAACCGAACAAAACACATTCCTTGGAAAAACAAAAAATATAACCACAGTACAAGGTATTCCCGAACCCGAAACAATACTTGAAAAAGAAGATATATTAGTTATCTACGGAACGAACAAAGACCTGAATAAATTTGTAAAACATAAAAACCAATCGGAATAAAAGAACACCTGCACCTAACATCGGTTTTGCAAAAGAGCGGGTTAAGTGCAAAATTCAACTTTTGTACTTTCTATCCGCAAAAGCCATTTTTCTTTTGCTATTTTTTGTATTTTAGCAAAAGAAAAAATGGTTTTGCTAACGTTAGTGCTTAATTGAGCTTTTGTACTTTCTATTCCGCTCCTTCGCAAAGCCGTTTCCCGTTATGCCTCATTGTAGAAACAGACGTTATAAAAACAGAAAATACAATGACAACAGAGGAAAATATAAAAAAATTAAACAGACAGATTAATGAGATTATAGAAGAGTTAAAAAAAGACTGTTTAGAAATAACAGTTAAGCAACACTTTTCAAATAAAATTGAATTAGCTGTATTCAAAAGAATTATATAGATATGAAAAACTTACTTTTTGTTAGAATAACTCCTGATGTGTTGACAAATAGTGCTCAAGGATTATTTAGTTTTGTACAACATTTTAATATAAATATTGTCGCAAAAGATATACAAAAAGTAGAAGAGCTTGAAGAGCTACTTAACGGTAATAAATTTGATTACATTTATTTAGCAGGTCATGGAGACGAAACTTGTTTTACAGACAATGGAGATTTTAATCTTTCTTGGAGTGATATTGGAAACTTGATTTGTAATACGGACTGTTTAAACCCTGAAAGTATAATAATGCTTTATTGTTGTAAAGGTGGAATGGGTTCTGTTGTCTACACTTTAATGGGGATGTGTGAAAATATAAAATACGTATGCGGGGCTAAACAATCTGTAAGTAGTTTAGATTTAACAACTGCATTTACAATGTTTCTTTATCACTTTGAACATAGAGGAATAAATCCTGTAATATCTGCACAAAAAGCATCATTAGCGACTGACATAAGACTTGAATGTTATGACAGAGGAGATGTTGAAATGAACCCAATATTCCATCAATATTATTATTGTGAAGAATGCAGAAAACAAATCGAGGAAGAATAAAACAACGAAGGCATAACAGTGGTTTTGCTCAATGGCGAGATTCAGTGAATTTTTGGAAACAAAACGCTAAATTTAAAAATAATTTATTAATCAGAATGGTTTGTGCTTACTCCTCGCCACTAAGCAAAGCCACAAAACGTTGTACGCAATATTGAACAAACACTGTGAACAAAATTAAAAACAGTCCTCTTTATTTTTTAGAATATGCACCGAATGTAACCTACTCGGATGGAAAACCTGTTGAACATAAAAATTTAGAAAATAGGTCAGTTTTAAAGGAGGAATTAGTTGTTATTGTACAAAAAGATGACGGTGAAAAAATAACCTTCACGAGCAGAACAGTAAAGTATTTGGACAAAATATTTATTGCACCACTTCCAAATCCTGTACATATTCTTTTAAATAGCGGAATTGAAAATTACAACTATTCTATAAAAACTCTGGAATTACTAAAACGCGATTGTCAATTGGATAATGAAGCTAATGGAATTCACATATTGAATATCGGACCTGATAATACTAACAAGAATTTTAACGACTTGATTAAATTCAAAATGATGTCTGTTATATCATTAGTTACTTCATTAGAAGCTTATTTAAATCAAGTTATTCCGAACGATTTCATTTATGAGCAGACTAAATATGGAAAGACAAAAAAGCTGAACAAGAAAAAAATTGAGAGTCCTCAAGTTACATTTAAAGAAAAATTGACCGATTTAATTAATCAGCTTTTAGAACAACCCAATTTTTCAGAAAATAACTCGAAAATAATTGGACAAATTACGGAATTGTACGATTTAAGAAGAGAAGTAATTCACTTAAAGACAAATTCTGAAAACGAAATGGGAATGTACTTTAAAAGCATTGGAAAATTATTGGACATCGAACTTGAAAAAGTAATTAAATCAACCATTGAGTATATGAATCAAATAAAACCAAAATTCATTGAATAAAATACTGCGTACAACAATGTATAACCGCAATTACGGCGGATTCGACTACGCCGAATCCACTCGGTAATTGCTAACTTGAGTGTCTAACCAAAAATTATTGTATATTTATCCGTAACTGCGGTTATACATAGACCGTTGGCAACAAGCTGAAAAAAAACGAGACAACCGAAAATGAACAACGAAAAATGGAATGAAATCTGCTTTTTACTATCCGACAATATTCGGACTGAAATAAGCGAAAGTGATTTTGAGCAAAATGTAATCCAAGCATT
>JAKQEK010000257.1 GCA_029558535.1 Bacteroidota bacterium
ATGAAATAATATGCGGTGGTGGTTTTGATGTTAAAGAACTTTTGGATAGGTCTCCATCAGATAAAAGAGCAATTGTCAAAGAAATCTATGAATTTATTAAAAATAACGATATTACGGAATTTTATCAATTGACAGATTATGCGTTTGATAATAATGCTGACTGGTTCGAAATATTAATGGATGGACATACTATGGTTTTTGATGCTGTAATTCGAAGTAGAAGACATTCTGATTCTTTAGCTATCAAAAGGTTAGATAAAGCTAAAACTGATTATGTTGACAAAATGGCTGAACAAGGAGTTAAAGTTGATAAGACTACAGGTGAAGTTATTGAAGACCCCCCTGTTTCTGCTGACCAATAAAAAATATACAGAACGGTGTAACGTTAACGTTCATGTAAACGGAAAGAAGTTGATTTTTTATGGATAAATTAGACAAGGATATATTGAATAAATTAAAAGATGATTTTAAAATTGCCAAGCAAGATTATCAACTGGCTACATCAGAGGACGATAAAAATAAAGCCTTAGCAGCGTTTGACACTCCCCATTGCTAAAGCAAGGGGATTCTTGAGTGATTAGACAGCGGTATATTTCTACCCACCGAATATGACCTCAAGCTTAACGGTATGCCATTACCGTTCCTAGACCAGTGCATATAGCAGTCTAGGCTGACAAGCTTTTACCACTTGCCACAGGTGCTGATATTATATTTATCGCACCTACTCTATCTCTGTGAGACTTGTAGCCACATTTGCAAACATAGCTTCTATCCTTTGCGTGATTTCTTTCACCGCAACAAGGACAAATTTGACTTGTGTATCGTGGTTCTACATATTCTACACGTATTCCAGCCGATTTTGCTTTGTATTCAATATACTCAGCAAGTCTGTAGAAGCTCCATGTATGTAGATTCTTTTCGTTTTTACGGCTTGTTCTTGCCGTTTGCCTAATATTTGATAGCTTTTCTAATTTAATGATACCAACATTATTTTCAATTGCAAAATTTACAACTTGACGGCTACTTTTATGGTCTTGGTCTTTCATCCAGCGTTGTTCTTTATTGTTTAGCTTATTGATAACTTTTTGCTTTTTTGCCTTACCTAAAGCTTTCCGTCTTGCTCGATGCTTGCGTTTGATATATTTGTTTTGCCTGCCATTGCCAATAAATTTAGTTTTTCCACTGTCAGTCACAACTACAGCAGGAATTTTAAGCCCTAAATCCACTCCCATTGTACCTGCACTTTTGTTTTCTTGTATGCACTCCTGTACTGCAATTTGTGCTGTCCATTTGCCATTCTTTTGCGTTATTCGGAGCGTCCCATGTTTGTAATTGTTTAACTTTTTTGTTTGAAAGTCAGTTATTACAGCCTCAACAGAAATTCTTTTGCTTTTACCGTTAATTATAACTGGGAACTCAATAAAATCGTCATTTACATGATAATTTTGATTATTCCATGTTGCAACAGGCTTCTTCAGTATAGGTAGCGATTGACAAACACCTTTGCTGTATTTTTTGAGTATTGATTTAACTGCATTAACAACCTCATTCTTAACCGTACTCGGCAAAGCCGCTTTAAAACTTGCCGAAGACAGCTTTTTTATATTAATATCGACCTGTCCACAAATATAGTCAATCAAATTATTAACGCTTGAGATATAGCTATTAACAGTATTTTTAAGCAAAATTTCTTGTTCTTTTGTAGGCTTAATCTTGAATTGCACTGTTATCAAGTTTTCTTTCTCCTTTCAGAAGTTTGTTGGTTTTCAATATACTGTTTAATTATTTCAAGAGGAGCACCGCCAACCGTAGACACGAAGTAGCTATTTGTCCATAGAGTCGGCAATCTTGTTTTAAGCGAGGGAAATTCTTTTCGCAAGGTATAGGAACTGAATCCCTTTATACTGCGAATAGCACGGTTAATTCCAAACTGAGGATCTACCTCAATTAGCAAATGTACATGGTCTGGCATTACTTCCATTTCAATTATATCAGCGTTTATTTCTAAGCTTTTTTGTATTATCAACTCCTCTAATCGCTTGGAAATATTATTAACGAGTACCTTTCGCCGATATTTTGGGCACCAAACAACATGATATTTACAAGAATACACGACATTATTATTAGATTTATATTCCATGATTGTATTATACCACAGAATCAAATCTAATACAAGCGTTAAAAAATTTAGGGAATGAATGCCTTATATCCCCATTGCTAAAGCAAGGGGCTTTACGGCAAATTTGGTAATGCCAGGATGTTCTCAGATGCATTATTAGCGATTATGTTGACTGCTGTATTGTTAGTGTGCATATATAACTTAAACGCTGTAGCATGTTCGTGAGGGGTGCAAATCTGCACGTCTGTTATCATCTGTTCAATATCATTTAAATGGTTTTTCAATTCGCTTAGCGTGTCAATATGTTCCGATATAGCCATAAATCTTAGCTTATCAATATTTTTTTCGTACTTATTATTTTTTCTAAATGTTTTGTAAAAAATTACAAAAACAATAATTATATAAGCAATACAAAGCAAAGTTTTCATTTTCATCAATCCTTTCGATTGACGAAAGGTCAAATAATGATTATAATTAATATTGCGGGACCTTTCGTCTTGCAGTTATAAAACAGTCTGTACTTTTTCTAGGAGAGCAGGCTGTTTTTTATTTATGTTCTTCAAGTTCTTTTCTTATCAATCTATCGACATTAAGTCTATCCTCATTAGATTTATAGGAAATATGAAACTCAATCCCAACAATTTTTTTCCCTTCATTAAAATATTCGTAAGTAACATTAAGGTCCGTTTTATTATTGATTTCTTCAATAGAAGGTTCAATGATCCTCTTTTTAAAATCATTTACCCGATCATATTTCTTTTCACACAAGAAAATATTTTTTAGATCATCAATCTCAAAATACCAGAGTTCTTTGCCAGCAACAGATTTAAGAAGTTCATATAATCTAATGCTATACTGGCTTTTCATAGTCATGATATAGTAAATTTTATATGATGTATATTGAGTTTTTAATTCTTGTAAATAAGGAAGCATATCTTCATGAAATTTAATTCGTACTTTACCATTTCTCTTACTAGTCCTTACGGTATTCAAAAATCTAACTAGAATATCGGTATCATCATCTGCTTTTATCCACCATGATTTATCTGAAAGAGCCATAAGGGATTCTCTGACTCTATCGTAATCTTTGTTATTAACCTCCATAAAATCATAAAAAGATTTAATATCGAAAATTTTTTCTGTTTCATGAGTATCAGTGTCGGATAAATTTGTAATCAAATAGCACAATACCTTTTGTTGTTGAAGTGATAAATTGTACCTCGCTTTCCGTATAATTATATTGCTTTTTTTTACAAGTGAATAATACTGATCTTTAAATTTTTTATCAGCATTTATTATTGATTGTGGAACACCTGGAGATTGTATTTTACTCATTTTTTTCACCTCAAGGAATATAATAACATGGTATTGCGAAAATGTCAATAGTAATGTCGCAATACCCCCCCATATGTCGCAATAAATCCCCCC
>JAKQEK010000261.1 GCA_029558535.1 Bacteroidota bacterium
ATTTACAAGCGTTGAAGGATGAGGAGTTGAGGATTATTCAAGAAACTTATGATAAAGAAATTGAGATGAATAGAACTGCTTTAGAGCAAATGCGAAAAGATAGAAATAGAGCAGCTATCTTAATGAACGTTGAATATAGCGAACGAATTTTAGGAGGGCTTTCACAAATTTTTGCAAGTATGAGTCAAATGTCGGAGGAAAATTCGAAGCAGCAAAAAACTTTGGCAATGGTTTCTTTAGCTCTGAACCAGGCAGCAGCTATGGGTGCAGCAGTGCGAGCAGCTATAGATGGGGCGAAAGATATGCCAGACCCTATCTCTAAAATCGCTTATTTCGTAACTACTTTAGCAACTTTTATGGGAATAATTGCCTCGACTATCTCACAAGCTAAACAGATAGCTAATAGCGGAAATATAGGTGCGGGAGGAGGTATAAATCCTGCTCTCACAAATAATGTTAATCAAAATTACAACGCAGTGCAGGAAAATAAAGTTACTGAGGCTCCTCCACAACAGGTGTATGTTCTCGAAAGCGACATTACTAATACTCAAAACAGAATTCGTCGTATAAATGTAAATCAGGTCTTATGAAAAGCATATATATTTATTTTAATAATGAAATAGCGGATATTTATTATAAAGATAACAGTAAAAATCTGCACTGCACGATTAATTTATACACTAATAGTGAGCATTTCAGAGACCAATTTCGCAAAAATTTATTAAAACGTTACTGGGATAGATTAGAAATTAATGATATAGACGACTTAAAAATGATAGTTAAAGATAGTTTTGTGCAGATTTTCACGTTACAACGTGAAAAAATTGATAAAAATGATTAATTAATAGAAAAATTACGTATATTTGTAAAAAATAATTTATATGGATATATATAAAATCGATGAAACGAAAGATATAGAGATGATTGTAAACTCCTTTGTCTCCGAGCCCGCTACAGAAAAGGAGTGGCTGTATTTCTCTGACAGCAAAAAACGACTTGATTTTTATGATACTGAAAAGCAGATTGTGACTAGTGTTGTTATGCTAGCTAACACTCCGATTTATCGCAACGACGATGGCTACGAATATATGCTAGTGTTTACTGCAGAAGCAATCGAAAAGATGGCATACGATTATTTTAGCAAAAACGGGTTCAACAAAATATCTATAAACCACGATGGGAGCGTGATTGAAGGCTCTGCCATATTACTAGAAAGTTACTTCGTAGATGATAATAAAAAGGCTCCTGAAAAATTTGGCACACTGCCAAAAGGCTCTTGGATAGTGAGTTACAAGGTAGTAGATAAAAAAATTTG
>JAKQEK010000266.1 GCA_029558535.1 Bacteroidota bacterium
CCTCTGCTAAAAAAATGATGAATATCATTTTTTGATAACAGGTAATTACCTGTTTTAATACCAAAAATGATTACACTTTTTACTACCTACAAATTACCTGTTTACTACCAAAAATAAATGATAAAACTACCAAAATTTAAATCAATATTTCCAGTTAATAGAACAAGGATAGTTAAATGATTTCATCAGAACTTAAAGCATTTGCTAAGGAAATAGAAAATCAACTTTCTGGTCGGTTATTCTTGGTTGGTGGTGCTGTTCGAGATATGTTCATTGGTAACACACCAAAAGATTTTGATTGTGAGTTATTTAGAGTATGGCCTTCTGATTTTGTGGGTTTTTTAAATAAAAATAACATCGACTTTAAATTCAATTCAGATGCAAAGTTTCCAGTTTATCGTGTAAAAATTATAGAAAAATTCATAGATGACTGGAAAGATAACTGGATTGAAATAGGCTTTCCAAGAAAAGATAATAAAACCGGCCCAAAACATTCAGACTATGACTGCATAATTGACCCATTCATGTCAGTTATTGATGCAGCAATGCGCCGGGATTTCACAATGAATGCTGGTTATTATGATATAATCGAAGAAAAATACCACCATCTTGGTTATTTAAACGATCTAAATGATAAAAGACTGAATGTTGTTCATCATGAAAGGTTTAAAGAAGATTCGTTGCGTATTATGAGAGCATTCCAGTTTATTTCAAGATTTGATTTGAAATTTTACCAAGATGTGTCTTTTTTAATTTTAAATTCAGAACAAATGATGAAAGAATTATACACTATAGACCCATCTGGCATATATGCTGAATTTTCAAAAGGTATTACAAAATATCTAAATATCACTCCATCGTTAGAATATCTTGAAAATCTAGCATGTATGGGATGTGACTTCTTTGATATTATCAGGCAGATGGTGGAATGTAATCAAAATGAACAACATCATTTCGAAGGCAATGTATGGGAACATACAAAGCTGGTTATAAAAAATGCAGTTGAGATAGCAAATATAGCAGATGACTATGAAAGGAATCTGCTATTTTGGGCAGCATTTTTCCATGATATTGGTAAAATGAAAGCATTTGGTTTAAAGAATGAACAACCAACGGCATATGGTCATGAAACAGAGTCAGATGATTTGGTTGAACAATATGGAACACGATATGGTTTACCAAAAAAGATGATTAAACAAATCATTGTTTTAAAACATTATCACATGATAAATACCGGAGCAAAGAACAGGAAATTATTTGAAATTGCAGAAGAATTATCTTCTGTTGGATTAACTTTTGAAACTCTTTGTAAGTTAATGCTTGCTGATACATATGGATCATTAAAA
>JAKQEK010000296.1 GCA_029558535.1 Bacteroidota bacterium
AAAAACGGCTTATAACAGCGGTTTTGTGCAAGTGGGGGTTATCTGCTATATTCATATTTTCGTTTTTTTTTAATTAAGTTTAGTGGTGGGTTGATACTTACGTGCTTTGATGCCCCACCTGCACAAAGCCACAGGGCGTTAGGTGCAATAAAATAAAAAAAATCCCACCGCACTGCTGTTTTTTCAAAACAGTTTGGTTTGCATTTGTGCAAGTTCAATTCTTTTGTTGCTATATTCAACATATCGTTTACTTATTTCACTTCCAATATAATTTATTTTTTCTTCAATACAAGCAATTGCAGTTGTGCCTGTACCCATAAAGCTATCATAAACAATAGCATCTTTTTTTACGTAAAGGCGTAGCAATTTTCTTATTAAAATACTGCTAAATGTAGCTTTATGAATGTCGTTGCTTCCGTCATTGTTTGGTGCTTCTATAAAATTGAAATAGTTTTTGTATGCAATTTGTCCTGTTTTTCTCAAAGAAGATTGTTCTTTGTTCATTTCAAAAGTTCCTATTTCATTTTTTCTGCAAAAAACAAAAACATATTCAATTATCCGAGTTAGTTTATTTGGGCTACAACTATTAGGGCTTGTACTTGGTTTTTTCCATATAATATTATCAGCAACTATAAAGTTTGTTTGTTTCATAATTTCTGCAACTACAAGCCACATTAAGTGTGTATTTTCACTCGAATATGATAAGTTATATAATATCACTCCATTTGGCTTTAATACTTTATCGTAGCTTTTAAATATATCAATAGTCCAAGCAATATATTCTTCATCTGTTTTGCAATCGTCAAACTCATCATATCGAATATTTGCACAGGCATTATCTAAACTGCTTCCTTTTCTGCTTGTGTTGTATGGTGGGCTTGTAATTATTGCATCAATATTTTCTATTTTCTGCATTGTAATTAAACAGTCCTCATTGTATATTTTGTTTATTTCCATATAATTAAATTTAAAATCCCTCCCTATTTTTTTATTTTACAGACACCTAACACGTGCTAAACTGCATTAAAACGACAGTTTAGCACCATCCGTTCTGTATTATGATATTTTACATTGTAAAGTGCTGTTTTAATATTGTGTGATAAAAATATTTGCGATTCTATCTCAATATTTATATTTATATTTATATTATTTTTCATAGTTATAATGAAAACTAATCTTGTGTTTAA
>JAKQEK010000302.1 GCA_029558535.1 Bacteroidota bacterium
AAAAGATTTAAAACCTTGTTCTTTTTCCCATGCCAAACGTTCTTCCTTGGACATGGCATTTACTTTCGCAAGGGTTTCTTCAAATTCCTCTTGCGTGGCGAAAGTAAGTATTTCTTTGTTTTGTGGTTTTGAAGTTTCAGAGACTATGATTTCTTCTTTCTCGCACGATGTAAGTGCTGTTAATATAATAGCGAAGATAAAAATTACTTTTTTCATTTTGTTTTTTTTGAAAAGTAGTTGTTACTAAAAAGTTATTAGAGAATTAGATTTTTCTGCATTTATCAGGCATAAATGCCTTTGCAGATGTGCATTTTATTTGTTTTGGGTTTGAAAATTGAATTGATATTCAAACTTTCATGTGTACATAATTGTTTTTTAGTTGTCACATGGAACTCACATAATAAAACTTAAACTTGCCCCTGTGGGTCAAAATTGTTTTTTTTATTATGTTCGTTTCTTCAATAGTGTGTTATATTTATAGTTAAATAATTGAAAATCAATTAATTATTTTGTTTTAAAATTTGGTTAACTCCATGAAAATCAGTATCTTTATAGATTATACCACTAATTTATAAAGTATGATTTTCACAGAAGTTAACACTTTTATTTCACTTGTCAGTAGTGCTTTTAATGGTTTATCACTCAATAAATGGCGACGTGATTTTTTAATAGAAATCTTTATGTTGTACTTGGTAATTCCAGGTCGTATTAATTTCACACAAATGAGTCGATACAGTAAATACTGCGAACAGCGATTTCGGAATCAATTCATACAAAAATTTGATTTTATGAACTACAATGCTTGTCTTATAAGGCCAGTTGTTGGTTCGCGAACAGCCATTTCTTTTGACCCGAGTCATATTGAAAAATCGGGAAAAAAGACACCCTATATGGGCTCATTTTGGTCTGGTTCAGACCAATGTACTAAAAGAGGTCTTGAGATTGCTCAAATCGCTTTAATTGATATTGACTTAAACCAAAGCTTTCATTTAGAGGCTGTGCAAACAGTGCCAGTAAAAACATTAAAGATTGCTTCCATGTCGTTATCCGATTGGTATGCTCTGTCAATCATTAACCGAAAAGAAGAACTACAAAAATTATCCAAAATAGTTGTAGCCGATGCGTTCTTTTCAAAGATAACATTTGTTCAACCACTTATGAATGAAGGCTTTCATGTTATATCCAAACTCAGAGACGATGCAAACCTACGTTATAAATTTACGGGTGAATACTCCGGCTCAGGAAGACCGCCTCAATTTGCAGGTAAAATCAACTTGGATAATCTGAATATGGATATATTTACTCAAATTCAAATCAATGACGATACTCAAGCATTTTATGCTGTTGTAAACTCCAAATCATTGAAAACCGATATTCTACTCGTAGTAGAACGAAAAACCGACGAAAACGGGAAAACAATTCAACGTTTGATATTCTCGTCCGAAACTCAAATGGACGCACTTGAAGTTTTAGAGTATTATCACTGCCGATTTCAAATGGAATTCAATTTCAGAGATGCCAAACAGGCTACTGGATTAAATCATTGCCAAGCCAGAGATTTAGACAAACTCCATTTTCACTTCAACGCATCGCTTACAACGATTAATATCGTAAAAATTATGCACATTAATGATAAAAACAAAGCAGGTAAACCATTCTCAATTGCAGACTATAAGGTGCTGTATCACAATGCATTCTTGTTAAATCGATTTATTGAGGCTTTCGGTATAAAACCAAAAGCCCTAAAAAGTCACCACCATGTCAAAGAACTACTGTATTTCGGCACAAAAGCCGCTTAAGTATTATATTTTTCTAACGGACTATTGAATAATAAAACCATCACGATATTTTCCTATACTTTTAAAATAATCAATTGTAGCATTATTGGGATTATTACATTTTAATTTAACAAAATAAGACATGGAACCATTATTTTCAAATGAATTGCAGTCTTCTAATTCGAAGCTCATAAGCTCATTATCTTTAACAAATCGTTGATTAAAGACATAAAGTTTACTATGATCTTTTGGCCAAACATATTCAGATGAAGAATCCAGTTCACGCGCATTTAAACGGCTTAAAAATTTCTTTATTTTACGTTCACCATGATTACAAGATTGTAAACCAATCATTGCGATTAACAACAATAACAATTTAATATTAGTCATATATTTTTATCTATGCATTATCATTTTTAAATTCACTCAATACTTATTTTAAAAAACAACTAAAATAGTAGACGCCATTTA
>JAKQEK010000309.1 GCA_029558535.1 Bacteroidota bacterium
CAGCGGCTTTTCAGCGTTGATATTCAGATTGTTACGTTGCCCATAGTTGGCGGGGTCGGTGCGCTCAAGCCACCATGCGCCTGATTGCCAGCTTTGATCTTCAATTACACGACGCTCGCAAACATCATGTATCTTCTTATAGCCTATTTCTTCAGCTTTTTTTACTTGCTCGCAGAATTTTGGTTTTGTGTTCATCCATCTATAAAATGAATCAAACGAAACGCCAGCCGTGTTGGCTGCTCTTACCCTGCCGTCCCCATTTGCAAGGCATTGTAATATTATTTCAACTGTTTCTTTATTGTATTTCATAATTCAACCTCCTTTATTCGAATTTTTTAAATTTCAATGCCATTCTTTTTTATGACTAAAAAGAATAGGATGTTAATTACTTATTTGTTTTATCATAATTTTACTTTTGTTCTTGTTTTATTTTAATCATTCTTTTTGTCTGCCACGATTTATTATACTCTACATCTTTAAATAGTTTTGAAAACCCTGTAATATGTTTTAGTTTCAAAATTTCTTCTGGTTCCATGCCTAAATGATTACATATTTCCTCATCACTCCAGCCGTTTTGTAACATTTCAAAAACCACTGAGCCCATTCCTGCAACCGAATGCGAGCCTCTTGCCCTATTGTGTCTTATTGTTGCAGCCATTCTTTCGTTAATATCTTTTTCAATAACAACGCACGGCAAATATCCTTTGTTTCTTTCTAAAATATCACTATTTGATTTTGCCGTAAAATACCTATGAAAGCCATCAACTATTACATACTTATCTATTGTTTCATCATATATGGTTACAATTGGTTGTGTGTAACCATCATGTTTTATTGACTTGTAAAGCAGCCCCATTTCAACTTTTGCAACGCTATTTGGATTGTAATCGTTCGGCTGGACTTTATCAATAGGAATCCAACGAACAAAGTCAATAGGTTGTTTTATTTCTGATATTTCACGATGCAAAAACTCCTTTAATTCATTTAACAATAATTCCTTATCAGAACATTGATTGAATTTATCTTTAATTAATTGCTTTATCTGTTCCATATATTTTCTGTTTTATATCGTTTATTTCTTCTTCTGTAAACACTTTAATATATTTTGGGTTTAAAATATCTTTATCAATATCACCTTTTCTATATCTCCTGTAACAATAGATTTCAGGTTGTATTTCAAAGTTTGCTATTTTTGTAAAGTCAAAGTCAGATGATAATATAGTGTTTATTATTACCTTCCAAAATTTGTGTTTAATGTTGTCCCCTATGTATCTGCCCTTTTTAGCATCAATTTTTGAAAATAATTGTTTTCTATACTTATCTTCTTGTATTATATTTTCTGCCAAATAGTAGGCATATTCTTCCCAATCTGCGAACATATATGGTAGTTCTTTAGGACAGGTAAAAGAATTTAGTTTAATGTGTTTAATTGAGCTTGCTCCATCAATCCTATCTACTATTTTATTCCATGTTTGAGGCTCTATCTCCTGTACTAATAACAATGATTGTATTGATGTTTCGTGGTGTAAGTTTGATATTCTCATATTCTGAACAGTAATTCCATGTCGATACATTCCATCGTAAACCTTATTATATTCAATACCGTTTTCATTTATGTATTTCCAAACGTCAGTATAACTCCAATCGTAAATCGGGTAAAATGTATAATGCTCGTATTTTTTATTTAAAACCTTTCCCCACGTTATCCATTTATATGCTGCTACATTTGTTAATGCTACAAATCGTTTTGGACTTTCCTCTGTACGAACTCCTGCAAGGTAACATGATTTTTGGTTTTTAAATTCTACTGCAAAAATTTTTTCAAATAAATTGTGAAATCTTTCTGTTCCATATTTATTTTCTTTCAAGCTCATTTCGTCCTGCGGATGAATCCATTTATCTTTTTCCTTTTCATTCCAACAATACGAAAAACGATGATATGAACTTGCATTGTTTGTGATTACCATTGGCATTTGAAACCAGTATGGTTTTATTCTTTTATCCTGAAATACTTTTTTTGCATAATCAACAGTTCCTTGCCATTCCGCCTCTTGGTCTATCCATAATACAGATAATGGTAATCTATTTTTTTCCTCAGCAACTTTTAAAGCTAAATTCAAAACGGTTGTACTGTCTTTTCCGCCTGAAAAACCAACAACAACATTTTCAAACTCATCAAATAAATAGTTTATTCTTTCAATAGCAGCATCTTTTACATTCTTGTTTCTATATATTCTCATGGTATATTAAGTTCATCTTATTTTTTACTCTTTAGAAAGTCTATTGTTTTTTGCAATCTTTTCCCGTTTAATTCATTACCGTAAAAAGTCATACCCGCTTTTACGCCCGCTCTTAGCTGTATATCCCATGCCACAGCAAGGGTCGAGTTCATACTTTTGCCCTGTTTATTAAAATTGTATCTTCCTCTGTATAAGCACCAAAATTTATAGGTGCGCCCATAGTCCAATATTTATATCCGTTTGCATAATAGTAAATAAAAGACGTTTTGTAAAATCTTTCCCTTACTCCGAACGCTCTCATGTGGAGAACGACTTTCACAAATTCATCATCGTTCTCCCAATTCTTACGAAGCGTATAAGAGTGTGGGTTTTTAGGCATCGTTTTTGCGACCCTAAATTCTGCATCTTCTAAAGCTTTATCTACTTCTTTTTTAGTCATACCTAATCTATTTGAAATGTTGCCCCGCATTCAGGACAAATAACATCTGTAAGCTCTCGGCTACTCAACATTTGTTTAGCAAGCCTTTCAGCTTCTTTTTGTATTTGTTCTTTTGTAACATCTGAATAGTTTGTAGTTGGCTCTAAATTTGGTCTAAAATTTGTAGTTGGCTCTAAATTTGGTCTAAACTTTATATCATTATCTGTTTCAAAATTAGGTATATCCACGCTCCATTCTGTAAGCTCTTCAACGTTCCATACATTTGCCAGCCTGTCCCAATCCCATTCGCCGAAACTAACGTTATCTTTGATTGTAAACTCTTTTCGTTTCTCCTCACTCCATTCATCTGCTAACATTACCCAACTGTCTGGAATTTCTTTGTATTTCAATTCCTGTAACGCTTTCAATCGCATATTCCCACCAAGAGGGTACAACTTGCCATCGGTATCTGTTACGCACACCATTGGTCGTTTTGCCATCATTTCAGGAAACTCACGCAAAGAAGTAACGAGCTTTTTAAACTTGTCATCTTTTATTAAACGTGGGTTGTTTGGGTTTAATTTTAATTGGCTTATTTTCATAACATATAATCATTAACAACATTTCTAAACTCATCAAATGACCTACACACCTCACATCGATAGCCTTCACTTTGTAATTTATCCATAATCGTTTTTTGATTGTCCGATACTTTGCCAGCCTTACCATTCTTTAACTCAATGTAAAGCCCGTGAAAGCCTTTTTTAGCGATTGGAATATGAAGGTCAGGAACGCCAGACAAAACGCCCTCTGCTTTCATTTTTGATGCCACTATTACATTCCGCTGCCCCCCATTTGGAATTGCATAGATTAATCCTTTCGGGTAACGTATGCGAAAGTAATTTACGCAAGCGACTTGTATTTCATGTTCGGTTTGTTTCATCGTGGCAAATATAGTGTATTATTTTTCAATTTGCAAGTTTTTACGTTTATTTTTTAACTTTTCGCATATTTCAAACTTATGCTTTTGGTAGTAGTGTTTAGCCGCTTCGCTCTTTTTTCCGCTATCTGCGTATTCTTTTTGATACTGTTTTTGGTATTCTTTGCGTGTCATTTTATCCTTTTCAATTTTCTTTTTCATTTCTTTTATTTTATGCCAATTAATAATTCAGCCATTAA
>JAKQEK010000313.1 GCA_029558535.1 Bacteroidota bacterium
TTTTATTAAGTTTATATCTGTCATTTTATTTTTTTTTATAATGAATAAAGTTCTTCCCAGTACTCGCAGTCTACATAAGTTTCCGTACAGGCTCCACTCTCGCAAGTTTCTATTTGCATATCAAATTCAAAGCAATTATAAGCCTTGTCATCTTCAACTACAATAAATATTTGTCCATTCGGCTGTATTATTTGAAATCGTAAGCAACCAATTTCAGGCAAATCTAATTCTGAAATGTTTAAAGTTGTATTATTAACGTTCACGACCTCCACCACTCGACTTATGCCAACATCTAAAATAAAACTAAAAACAAACGTGTGAGTGCCTATAACATTCAATGCAAATGGTAACGTTATTGTGTCGCAAAGTGCCACGCAACCTAAGCTCATTGTATGTTCGCAACATCTCATTTTATTATAAATTTTAACGCTGTATTTGCTATTCCAAATATAGCCAAAATATTAAATATGATAGGCACAAAATTAAATAGCAAAATCATTAACACCGCTACCCAAACATTTGTACATATCAAACAACCTCCGAATGGCTTAAATAATGGCTTATTTTTAATAAATTTGCCATATCTTTCCAATATCATACCCTCTTGTATTATATCATCAAAAAAGTTCGTAAAACAAGCCGATATAAAGCCGATATAAAGTACTTCTAACATTCGTTTGTATTTATAGTTTCACAATCATTATCTATGATACAATCTCCCTCATTGTATTCCTCTTTATATCTGAATGTTATCTTAATTAATTCGTAAGGATTATTTTTAATCCCCTCCGATTTCTCTATATTTTCTTTGTTAATGTCAACGCTCAATATGTCAATATCATCACACTTCATAAGCATAGCCGTTAGCTTCATTGCTGTGTTATTTATATTAACTTTATTGTGCAACATTACCAACACCAAATCGGTTGTCATTCCAATACTTCTTGCACAGCTATAACTCTTTACATTGCTTATTTTAGTGTCATATAGATAACGAATATAACCACTATTGCAAATGTCATCAAGTCCAATAGCCTTATTGTCATCACTTGTATCAACAATCATTTGCACTTCATTTATAGTTCTTAGAACCCCTATACCATTAATGATATAGCCTGAACCACTAAATAAATCTAATATTTTATTTTTATCTACTATCATTTAATTTTTCAAATATTATATCTTTAAAAACTTTTATAGCAACTTCACGTTCAAATTTATCTGCCGAGAATATATCTTGACCTAAATACTTTTCATTCATTCTTGCCTTAGCAGATTGCGTGATATTACTACTTTTTAGCTTACTATTCCTCGCTGGGAGTTGCATATCAGTTTGGTTGCTCAACATAATAGCACGTTTCTCTTTATCTACATAAATACTATTCCTTAGCCTGTCCGACAACTGCAAATCTTTTGTGCCACTTTGCAATCCTAATGATTTGCGATACTTAGCGTAGCTTTCAGAGTATCCACCGAAGCCCCCACCGTTCACGTCCTTGTTTTGGTTAAATATGCGGTCTAAAATATGCGTATGCACTTCATCTAAAGCACCTCCAATAGCCAGTTCTATTAGGTCGTCTGTTATGCGATAACCTAATAGCTTATTACTTACTACTATTGCATTACTTTCAGCCATTTTTCTTTATAAATGTAATGTTTTTTGGCTTAATCGTATTGGTTACTATTGTAACTTTTTTCACACTACCATAATTCTTTGTAGTCTGTACTTTTTTCCCACAACTTGAACAACTCATAATATTTTTTTTTAGTTAATAATTAAGGTAAAGCTACCACATAACTATCACTTTTGCAAACTAAACAGCATCGACAATTAGGCGTTGGTATATTTAATCTTTCAAGTTCTATTTGATACAATCCTTTCGGTGCATAATTTACACTTGCAGTTATATCATATTTCAATAAATTATAAGTACTATCGTAAAATGCCATTTTAGTTACTGCATCTTCACGTTTTAAGTTTACTAAATTGTTTAGTCTATTCGTATCTCTTACCTCCGACCATATCAACGCTAAAGCCTTATAAACAACTGCTAAACATAGCAAATCAGCATACTTGCACAGATATTTTTCAGTATTGCAACGCAGTTGCATTTCTATATTAAAACCATTTGAAACCTCTGAATTAGCTTGAATAAAGCCATTATGCCTATTTACTTTTTTGCTAATTAGTACAACATCTTCACTTTCAATATAAAGCCTAAAATCGTCCGCAACAAATTGGTTTAAGTCTATTATCATTTGTGAGTTACTTTC
>JAKQEK010000317.1 GCA_029558535.1 Bacteroidota bacterium
AAGATTTTAAAGTTTATATCCTTTATTCCAAGAAATTAGACAGGTATTATATTGGATATACCGGTGATTTCTTGGAAGAGAGATTACGAAGGCACAATTGTGAGCATAAAGGCTTTACGGGTTCTGCGAATGATTGGAAAACTGTTTGGAATTTATAATTATAATTTTTACCTTTGGTAATATTATTAACCATGATATTTTAAGATAGTTACAATTACAAATATCATTTTAAAATACAATTATATGAAAACAAAAATCACTCTTGCTATTATCCTGCTGTTTTTAATTACATTTAATCAATTTAAATTAATAGCTCAAAACATCTGGCAGCAAATAACTCCCACCGGCGACCTACCCGCCGAGAGGCAGGGACACAGTATGGTTACAATTGACACACTCGTTTACATGTTTGGAGGGATGAATAACAGCAAGCCAATTTTTAACCATGTTACCGTTTATGACACCCAACAACGCTGGTCAGATATAGATGATGAAAATGAGACAATACCACCCCCGAGATACCAACATAAAGCCATATCCAGTAATGGGAAAATGCTGGTGTTTTTTGGCAAAGGCACATTAGGTACATTGGATGATATATGGCAATACGACCCTCAAACAAATCAATGGCAGCAGTTGGTGCCGGGATCAACTACTAACCCGGTGGCACGTTGCGAACATACGGCTACACTTATAGGCAATAAGGTATGGGTTTTTGGCGGCAGAGATAACAGCAACAACTTGCTCAACGACCTCTGGGCATACGATATTTCAACAAATCAGTGGACATCATATCCTTCGCTTACACAAACAGGACTTGCAGGGCATGTGGCTGTGCACGATGGCACCAATCTTTATCTCTTTCTTGGTTACGATAACATTTTTATGAATACTGAAATATACAAGTTTGACCCCATCGCAGGCGCATGGACACAAGTAAGCTCCGAGGGCAGTATGCCCTATCCTGTGGCATATAGTACTTGTGTGCAGGTTGATGACCTTACGGCATATATTTTTGGCGGTTCTACAGGAGCCACTAGCTTAGGTAACTGCTATAAATGGGACATCAGCACACATACATTTACGCAGATTGCATCAGGTCCCGAAGTTTCCGAAGGAGGCGGCGCTCTTATAAACGTGCCTGGAGGAGCAAAGTCGGCTTACAAAGAAATTGTTTTCTTCGGAGGCGAATTTGAAGGCACTATATACGATGATACATGGGTTTATACAACCGATTTAGATGCCTTGGCTGGAATAGAAGATAGCCATGTTGCACAATTACTAGTTTATCCCAACCCTGCAACAGACCACATTTATATCAATCTGAACGATGAAATTGTCAAAACAGCATCTTGCTCATATCAATTGTTTGGCATCATGGGCAGGAAAGTAAACGCTGGCAATATTTCAAAAGAAAATCAGATACTTGATATCTCATCAATTCCTGAAGGTGTGTATTTTCTGCAGGTATTCGCTGGTAAAGAACTTGTAAACATTCAAAAAATTGTAAAACAATAAAAAACAAATATTATGAAAAAGACATGTACTTTAATAGCGCTAACATTATTTTGTTTGAGTACATTTGCCCAGAACACCTGGGAGCAAATTACTCCGATAGGAGATTTACCTTCAGCCAGACATGGTCATAGCATGGTGACTATTGACAGTTTGGTATATCTTTTTGGAGGTACTGATGATAGCAAAAATTTAACATCCAACCTGAAGGATATATTGCTGTAGCTGATAATACTAAGCTTGTGACTACAAAAACTCCGATAAAAGGACTTTTTGATACTATTCACACATTCGATCCATCTATAAGTAAATGGTATGAAGAAGCACCATCCAACACACCTCCTGCTCCCCGGCACGGTCACAAAGCCATAGCAAAGAACGGGAAAATGTACGTGTTTTTCGGTAAACAATACTCCTGTGCATTTGACGACATCTGGCAATATGATCCCCAAACCAAAGAATGGGCACAGATAACACCTATTTCAACCAATAATCCTGTTGCCAGATATGATCACACAGCAACGCTCGTAGGCGATATGGTCTGGATTATGGGCGGGATAGACAATGGCGAAAACCCTTTGAATGATATTTGGGCATACAATTTCACCAGCAATATGTGGGAGTCATACCCTTCACTGTCACAAACAGAATTGAACGGACATATAGCTGCAACCTATGATGGTAAACTATATTTCTTCGGTGGTTTTGGGGGTGCATACATGAACAGTAGCGTTTATGAGTTTTCACCGGGCAGTGGTACATGGAATGAATACAGTACACAGGGAGAATATCCTGGCCCTTTTGCTTACGGGAGTTGCGTTCAGTATGGACCAAACACTGCATTTGTTTTCTCGGGTAAAGTGGGAACGAATATAAGCATTCAAAGTTGTTACAAATGGGACCTTACTAATCATACATTTACACAAATAGCTGACGGGCCTGATGTGGCTCATGCTGCCGCTGCTCTTTGCCCAAATGGTTTCTATGAAAAAAGCAATTATGAAAAATTTATTGTTTTTGGCGGTTTGTCCGATGGAACGCTAACCGAAAGCACATGGGTTTACACTTCGGATATTGAAATACCTACAGGCATTACGGGAATTCAAAACACAAACATTCAGGTGTATCCTAATCCGGCACAAGAATATATCAAAATTGAGTTAAGAGAGGAAGACATGCAATTACAAGATATTAATTACGAATTGAGTGATATTACAGGCAGGGTTATTAGCTCACATATAATATCATCTTCAAAAGAAATTATTGATGTTTCAGAAGAATCTGAGGGCTTGTATTTTGTGAAAATTTATGCAGATAGCAAGCTGCTAAAGGTTCAAAAAATTGTGAAGCAATAAACAATAAATATTTAGTGCCTTTGTGTCTTCGTGGCGTCATCAAAACATTTGATAAGCCTCTCCGCCATATAGTGGGAGGCATTTTTATTTCTTCTGGAAAATCAGCAGTCCTGTAAAGGTAATTATTCCGTTAAGCAGGAGTAGTTCATATCCCATTTTGTATCCTGCGTAATTTTTAAGAAACCAGCTAAGAGCGAAGCATATAAGTGGGCTTAATATTGCAATAAACGGAACAGCTTTATCCCGTACTTTTAATTTTGTAAATAATCCGAATGCATAAAGTCCTAATAATGGTCCGTAAGTATAACCGGCTATGGCATAGATAGCATCTATTATACTTTTTTCGTTTAACATCTCGAACAAAATTATTAGTATCGCCATCAGCAACGAAAATCCAATATGAACTTTTGTTCTTATCTTTTTTATTTGTGATTCGTCTTTGTTTTTAATGCCAATAATATCAACAGTAAACGATGTTGTAAGTGCCGTTAAAGCAGAATCAGCACTCGAATATGCCGATGCCATTAAGCCAATAAGAAACAGTATAAGAATTCCTGGTCCCAGTAAATTTGTTGCAATATATGGATACAAATTATCTCCTTTTATAAGTTCGGGATCAATTCCGGATTGGGTTGCAAAAATTGTTAGCAACACTCCCAAAGATAAAAACAAAAGATTTGCCGGCAAAAAAGCGAAACCATAAGTTATAACATTTCTTTTGGCATCTTTAATGTTTTTGCAACTCAGATTCTTTTGCATCATATCCTGATCAAGACCTGTCATTACAATTGTAATTAAAGCTCCACTAATAAATTGCTTTAGAAAATGCTGTGAGGAATGCCAGTCTTTAAACTCAAATATTTTCGACATCGGATTCGAAAAAATAGTATTGATACTATCAGACAAGCCAAGATTCATTTCTTTAATTACAATTACAATTGTTGCAATTAAGGCTGTAAATAAAAATATTGTTTGTAAAGTATCAGTCCAGATAATGGTTTTAATTCCTCCTTTGAAAGTATAAATCCAAATGAGAATTATTGTTATTATTACCGTTCCCCAAAAAGGGACTCCCATTTGATTGAATATTGTAACTTGTAAAACATTAGCAACAACAAATAATCTTGCCGCCGAACCTATTGTGCGTGAGAGGAGGAAAAATGACGCACCGGTTTTGTATGATGAGTTGCCAAATCTTTCGTCAAGATAAGTATAAATTGATGGTAACTTTAATTTATAGTAAATTGGCAATAAAACATGGGCAATTACAAAATACCCGAGAAAAAATCCCAGAACCATTTGCATGTACGTCATTTGGGTTGTTTGTACCCAGCCCGGAACTGAAATAAATGTAACTCCCGATATTGAAGATCCCAACATTCCAATTGCTACAATATACCATTTGGACTTGCGATTGCCAAGAAAAAAACCTTCATTATTTGTGTTTTTCCCTGTAAAAAGCGATATCACAATCAGGATAGAGAAATATCCAAGGACAATTGCAAATATCAATAGAGGGTTCATATGAAATTTTTTGTAATGTTCTTAAGATTTGGATTTTTATGCAATAATAATTGTTGAAAGTTTTCATCTGTTATATGTTAAAATGTTTTAAGGAAAGATTATTTTTACAACTTTAATATCAGAAATATGAAAAGCAGAATTGTAATACTCGTGTTTGGTTTTATAGCAATATTTATGAGTTGTACGGCAAAAAACGGAGGGGGCTCATTTTGGCTGTCAGACGATTTAGATACTACCACTTATTATTATTCCAAAATAAATGATACCACTTATTATTTGAAATTTGAGAAATTGTGTGACACAAAAGCAGAAGGGTATTTTTTTGTATTTTCTGACGATGTTTATGTCAATAAGGAAAACTTTGTAATTGAATCAAAAGGTAAGAATCATATTGTAAAATATCGTAATAATACAGTTAAAACAAGAATACAATGTTTTGTGCGGGAAAACGGACTTGTGGTGCAATATGCAACTTTTGGCAAGGTATTGGGTATTTTTAATAAATTGACATGGTCAGAGGAGATTAATTTTAAAAAGTATCGAAAACCCACATTTGTTAAATATCCGGCAAGGTACAAAGAAAAAGTATTTGATAAAATTGAGGTAAAACATGATGTCGTTTATGGTAGTGCAGAAGGATATTGGGATTCATATCCTACAGAAACTGAAACTTATATTGAAATATTAACAAAAGGAGTACTTTCAACGGTAAGTAAGAAAAATCTTGATCTCAAAATGGACATTTACTACCCGGTTGGAGATAGTCTTGAGAAAAGACCATTTATTATGTTTATACATGGAGGCGGTTTTTATATTGGTGACAAAAAGTCTGAGGCTATGGTAGAATATTGCAAATATTTTGCACACATGGGATATGTTACCGCTTCTGTAAATTACAGATTGGGATTTAAGCCTATGGGGCCATCTGTAGAGCGTGCTGGTTACAGAGCTTTGCAGGACATACATGCTGCCATGAGATTTATTGTTAAAAACGCTTCTGTTTACGGTATAGACACAGATTATTTGTTTGCAGGAGGCAGTAGTGCAGGTGGGGTGACCTCACTAAATCTGGCTTTTATGCGAAATAAAAATCGCCCTGAAAGTACGACAAAGGGTTTGCTATATGATGATTTAGGAAATATTGAATCTTCCACAAATAGTATTAAAGCAGAATTTAGTCTGAAAGCTGTAATTAATATGTGGGGAGCAGTTAACGATCTTGAAATTCTTAAAAATTCGCAAACTTCTGTTATCTCTTTCCATGGTGATGCAGATAAAATTGTCCCGATTGATTATGATTATCCTTTTCAGGATATGAAATCACAAATTAATACATTAATACTTTTTAAAATGTATGGCTCATTGCCGATACATATTAAACTTAAAGAACTTGGAAGGCGTGAAGAATTACATATATTCGAAAATGCAGGACATAGTCTTAATGTTGATGAGGACAATCATCTTAACGAAAATTTTAAATTTATCTGCTATAAAAGCAGAGATTTTTTATACGGTGAAATATTTCCGGAAAGTTATAAAATCAAGTCTATTCCGATGACTTTGTTTCATAGAGCAATGCCTCTATATGAAACAAATTGCAAAGATTATGTGAAGATGTTTTGGGATATTGAAGGAGGGGTAATTGTTGGGATGAAAGACAATCAGGTTAGAGTTGTGTGGTTCGAAAATGCTCATAAACACAAACTCAAACTTTCAATTTTAACAGATACCGGTGCAGGTTTTTATGATGAATATGAGTTTTAAAAAACAATAAACAAATAAACGAATAAACAAATAAACAAATAAACAAATAAACAAAAATACGAGTGACTAGAACAGACATATTAATAAGAAAGACTGAGTGAATAATGAATTTTGAAGGGAAATCGGGGAAACATTTGGAGAATGCAATTATGCAATTTGCATCTTTGCCGGGGATAGGAAAAAAAACTGCTCTTAGATTTGCATTACATCTTTTAAGAAAACAGGAAAATGAAGTAGAAGCTTTTGCCTCAGCAGTTTTAAGTTTAAAAAAAGACACAAAGTTTTGCAGTATTTGTCATAATATTTCAGATGAAGATATTTGTAATATATGCAAAGATTTTACACGTGACAAATCGAAAATTTGTGTTGTCGAAGCGATACATGATGTGATGGCAATAGAATCAACAGCTCAGTATAAGGGGTTATACCATATTTTGGGTGGGATAATTTCGCCAATGGAAGGTATTAGCCCTGCTGATTTAAATATAAATTCACTGATTGAAAGACTTAAATCAGGGGAGGTTGCGGAACTTATTCTGGCATTACCAACAACAATGGAAGGAGACACTACAAATTATTATATCAGTCGAAAAATATCGGATTTGAAAATAGAAATTACAACTCTGGCACGTGGAGTCGCTGTTGGAGATGAGTTGCAATATACCGATGAAATAACTCTTGGCCAGTCAATTCTTAACAGAAAACCATTTGTACAGAAATAATCAAAGCAATTATTTGTTAATTATTATTTCATAAACATTTTGTAAAACACATTATTTATATACAATTCACAATTATTTTTTCTTACTTTTGGAATGAATATAAAACAATAATTATGTCCGAAAAATTAGAAAAAAGATTGTCAGTTAATATGGCAGGTGCAAAAAAGTCTGCTATAAGAGAAATTTTAAAATTAACTCAAAACCCTGAAATTATTTCATTTGCAGGAGGACTACCTGCCGAAGCATCATTCCCTGTTGCAGATATTAAAATTTGTATGAACGAAATTTTGGATGAAGTCGGTACTAAAGCTTTGCAATATGGTACTACAGAAGGTTTTGACGTACTTCGTGAAGAGTTGGTTAAGCATTATAAATCGCAAGGAGTTGATATAAGTATTGAAAATATTATGATTACAACAGCATCACAGCAGGGTTTGGATCTGGCAGGAAAAATATTTATAAATCCGGGTGATAATGTAATAGTTGGATTACCTTCCTATTTGGGTGGATTATCAGCATTTAGATCGTATGGAGGTCAGATGGTTGGTATAAGGTTCGATGAAAATGGTATGGATCCGGTTGCTCTTGAAAAAAAGTTACATGAATTGTCGGCTTTAGATAAATTGCCTAAATTTATTTATCTTATTCCTGATTTTCAAAATCCTGCAGGTATAACATATCCTGAAAGCAGAAGAATAGAATTATTAAAAATCGCCGAAAAATACGATTTGCTCGTTATAGAAGATAGTCCATATAGAGAACTTCGATTCGATGGGAAAGAACAGAAAATGTTATATCAACTCGACAATAGTGGAAGGGTAATTATTCTTGGAACATTTTCTAAAATTCTTGCTCCGGGATTTAGAATGGGTTGGGTAATTGCCGATAAGGAAATAATTGACAAATTTGTTACAGCCAAACAAGCTACAGATCTTTGTACTCCTGCAATTTTGCAAATGGCTGTAGCAAGATACATGCAGAAAGGATTTTTGCTGAAAAATCTTTCAAATACAATTGATATGTATAGAGAGAAAAGAGACTTAATGTTGAATTGCTTTAGAGAATTTATGCCTGAAGGTATTACCTGGACTGAACCAGAAGGAGGATTGTTCTTGTTTCTAAATTTGCCAGAATACATGAATGCTGAAGAATTGTTCCATGTTGCCATTAAAAATAAGGTTGCTTTTGTTATTGGTCAGGTTTTCCATTGTGATGGGAGTGGTACTAATACAATGAGACTAAATTTCTCATTTCCTACTCATGAACAAATAAGAGAAGGTGTTAAAAGACTTGCCGATTCAATAAAATCGATGTTATAGCAGTTGAATAATTTTAATATTTATAAAACCGAATACTAAATTTTAGTTGTTCGGTTTTTTGTTTGAAGAAAATTAAATTCTCTTATTAACCATATAAATTACATTTTTTTTAAATTTGCTTAAAATTAATTCTTATGGATTTACTTAACATTATTTGGAACCCTGATCCCGTTATGTTTTATCTTGGCGAAAGAGGTATAAGATGGTATGGGTTTTTGTTGGCTTTAGGATTTTTGATGGGATATCTCATTCTATCGAGAGTGATGAAAAAAGAAGGTAATAAACAAGAATTGATAGATAAACTTGCAATATATGTTATTGTAGGAGTTGTTGTTGGGTTGCGCTTAGGTCATTGTTTCTTTTATAACCCGGGTTACTACTTTTCTCATCCTCTTGAAATTTTATATGTCTGGGAAGGTGGTCTGGCAAGTCATGGAGGAGCAGCCGGAATTTTAATTGCAGTCGGTATTTTTGCTTACAGAAAAAAAATATCATACCTTGGTTTACTTGACAGAATAGTCCTTATTGTTCCTCTTGCAGGTGGGATGGTTCGTATTGGAAATCTGATGAATTCGGAAATATTGGGTGTCCCGACAAATTTTCCTCTGGCTTTCAAATTTTTGCGAAATCATGAGGATTTGCTACCAGCAATAAATGCTTCCGGAGGGAATTGTCAGGTCACAGATCTTAATTGTCTTGCAGATTACTGGGTTGCCAGACATCCAACTCAATTATACGAAGCAATATTCTATTTTATAATGTTCTTTGCTTTTTTCATTATTTATAAGAAATATATCTCTAAATGGGAGCCTGGAACTTTTTTGGGTTGGTTCGTAACCGTATTGTTTGTATTCCGGTATTTGATTGAGTTTACAAAAGTTGATCAGGTCGAGTTCGATGGCTGGACAGACGCTATTAGAATGGGACAGCTGCTAAGTATCCCGTTCATATTAATAGGCCTTTTATTACTTGACTGGGGACATGGATTACTGATATTTAGAAAATACAGGCAGACTAAAAATGCTGAAAAAATGCAAAAAAATAAATCGGATGATTTTGAAACTGTGAAAAAGAAAAAATAAATTCAAGAATCCAATTGTTATTTTGTAATACATTTACTATATGAAGAATTTTGAATTTGTAAACCCTGTCAAGATTTATTTCGGTAAGGATCAAATCAGTAAACTTGCAGGAGAACTTATTCCTTATCAAAAAATTATGCTTGTTTATGGAAAAGGAAGTATAAAAACAAACGGGGTTTACAAACAGATAAAGACTGCTTTACATGATAAAGATATTATCGAATTTCAAGGAGTTGAACCAAATCCTGTGTATGAAACTCTGATGAAAGCAGTTGAGGTGGCCCGCCGCGAAAAAGTTGATTTTTTACTTGCTGCAGGAGGCGGTTCGGTAATTGATGGAACCAAATTTATTGCTGCTGCAATAAAATATGAAGTAGGAGACCCTTGGAATATTGTAGTAAAAAACGAAAAGATTTCTAATGCAGTAAAATTCGGAACGGTGTTGACATTGCCGGCAACCGGTTCAGAAATGAATAGTGGTGCTGTTATTACCAGGAAATCCTGTAATGAAAAGTTAGCTTTTGGTAGTCCATTACTGTTCCCAGTTTTTTCAATTCTCGATCCAGAAACAATGTACTCTTTGCCCGATAGCCAAATTGCAAATGGAATAGTTGACGCTTTTATTCATGTAACTGAGCAATATCTTACTTTTAATATGAATGCAGCGGTTCAGGATGCCTGGGCAGTTTCTTTGTTGAAGGTGCTTAAGACAGAAGGACCAAAAGTTCTGAAAAATCGCAATGATTATGATTCAAATGCAAATCTTATGTGGGCTGCTTGTATGGCACTTAACGGATTATTAACAGCCGGCGTTTTTACTGATTGGAGTACTCACATGATTGGTCACGAAATTACCGCTTTATTTGGAATTGATCACGCAAAGACACTTGCTATTGTTTTACCCGGAGTTTTGACGGTCATGCAGGATGATAAGAAAGAAAAACTGATTCATTATGCAAATAATGTCTGGGAAATTTACGGGGAAGATGAAGATCAGCTTATTTCTGAAGTTATAGACAAAACAGAAGATTTTTTTAAATCATTAGGAATAGGAGTCAGACTAAGCGATTACAATATCCCTGAAACTGCGATTGATATTATTTGTAATAAACTTGAAGAAAAAAACTATATCAAATTAGGTGAAAAAAGAAACATAAATCCTGAAATTGTAAAACAGATATTAGCTTTAAGAAAATAATAATAAAAAATTGAATAATTATTAAAACTTATTTTTAAATTTGAAGTGTCAGAAATTAAACTATTTATTATGAAAAAATCATTTACAATTATTGCATTATTGATTAGTGTATGCATTTATGCACAAAATCATGTTACAAGAACTTTGTCTTGGGATGGAGTACAAAGACAATATCTTGAATATGTTCCTACGATTTATAATCCTGAAAACCCTGCACCGGTGATTTTTTGTTTGCATGGTCTTGGTGATAATATGACAAATTTTTCAGGTGTTGGTTTCGATAATGTTGCTGATCAAAAGGGTTGGATTGTGATTACTCCCCAAGCTTTGGATGCTACAGTTCCAATTGTTGGAAACATTGGTGCAGCATGGAATTCGGGAGCGGCTGCTGAATTTCCATATATTGGTTACACAATTGTAAACGAAGGTGTTGATGATTCAGGATTTTTGATGGCTGTATTGGATTCTCTTGAAAATCATTACAATATTAATACAGATAGCGTGTTTTTTATGGGCTTTTCGTTGGGTGGTTTTATGACCAATAGAATGGCAATTGAACATGGCGACAGAATAAATGGCGTTGTCTCGGTAAGTGGAACTATCGGAACAGAAATGATAGCAATAACCCCTGTGACGAATGTAAATACAATGCATATACATGGGACGGCTGATGCCACCATTGCATATGCAGATGCAGGTCTTGACACAGGGATGGGAGTTTACTCAATAGGATTAGGTGCAGAGCAAACAACTGATTTTTGGCGCAATTTTAACGTTTGTAATGTGGATCCTATTATTACAAATTTCCCGGACACTCATGCTGATGGTAAAACTTTTGAAAGATATCTTTACGAAGGTGGAAATAACGAATCAAGGTCAGCACTTATTAAAGTTTACGAAGGGGATCACGAATGGTATTATTTACCTCAGAATGACATAGATTATACTACTGAGATTTTCAAATTCTTAACAAATACAATGGATTTTCCTTCAGGTTTATGTAATAACATGTTTATTTCAGATTTTAATATATATCCAAATCCGGCAGATAATGTGATTACTGTTAAAGTTGAGAATTTTATAGATTGCGAATTGGTTGTGATGGATATCACAGGTAAAATATTATTAAAGAGCGAGCTGAGTAATCAGGAAACAAATTTTGATATTTCCGCTTTTTCTGAAGGTATGTACATTGTCAGAATTAACGAAAACGGTAAAAGCTACGAAAGTAAGCTTATAATAACCAGATAATATTTCTTTTAATAATGAAGTGCGGAGGTAATGATAATTATCTCCGTTTTTTATTTTAGAAAATTTTCAACAATTTTTTCTGCTTTGGCTAAAGCATTGTCAAGGTTGTCGTTAACTATAACGTAATCAAACCGGTCAGCAAAAGTGATTTCGCTTTTGGCTTTTTCAACTCTTATTCTTATCGCCTCGGGATTATCTGTACTACGAGATAAAAGCCTTTTTTCCAATTCTTCTATTGATGGAGGCATTACAAAAACTGACAAAGCATTTTCTCCGTAATGTGTTTTTATGTTAAGACCTCCTTTTACATCAACGTCAAAAACAACATTCTTACCTTCTGCGTTTAATCTTTCAACTTCAGATTTAAGACTACCGTAAAAACTACCCTCATACACTTGTTCCCATTCCAAAAACTCGTTATTGTCAATTTTGGCTTTAAATTCATCAACACTTAAAAAATAATAGTCTTTTCCATTAATTTCATTTTTTCTCTTTGGTCTTGAACATGCCGAAACCGAGAAGCTTAGATTAAAGTCTTTAATGCCAAGCAAATGTTGTACTATTGTAGTTTTGCCCGCACCACTCGGAGCCGAAAATATGAGCACTTTACCATTCATTTAATTACAGCACATTTAAAAGTTGTTCTTTAATTTTTTCAAGTTCATCTTTCATCCTAACAACCAGTTTTTGAATTTCTACATGATGAGCTTTTGAACCTAAGGTATTGATTTCGCGACCTATTTCCTGAGTAATAAAACCAAGTTTTTTGCCTGCAAAATCATCAGCATTTACTGTTTCTATAAAGTATTCGCAGTGTTTTTTTAGTCTTACTTTTTCTTCGTTTACATCAAGCTTTTCGAGATAAAATATTACCTCCTGCTCATATCTGTTAGAATCTGTGGTGTTATTCCCGGCAATTTCTTGTAAACTTTGACTCAGCCGTTCTCTTATTGTATCAATTCTTTCTTTTTCATATTGCGGAACTTCTGAAAGCATATCAAGAATAGAGTTCAAATTTTTCATTATATCATTTTCTGCAACAGCACCTTCGGTTTTTCTGAATTCTATACAGTCTGATATGGCTCTTGAAATTGTTTGTAATACAATTTGCCATTCTTCATCTTCCAGGTCATCCGAATTGTTTTTCAAGACATCAGGAAGCCTTATAATATTTGATAGTGTTTCTTGTCCAAGGGGGATGTTGTTTTTTGTACAAATTTCCTTGAGCTGATTATAATAATTAGTAATCAAATCGGCATTGAATTGGTTGGGATTATCTGTACCGTTTAATTCAACGTACATACAAAAGTCTATTTTTCCCCTTTGTAACTCCTGAGATAATATTCGTCTAATCTCCAGTTCTTTCTCTTTGTAATAACCCGGTATTCTTGTATTGATATCAGTAGTCTTCGAATTTAATGATTTTACATCAATACTAATCTTTTTGTTTTTGTATTCTGTTACGGCACGTCCAAAGCCGGTCATTGAAACAAGCATAATTTTATTTTTAAATTTCTGCAAATATGCGATTTTTTAGATTAAACAGAAAATTTAAAACCGGTAAAGTAAAAAACAGATATTAAAATATGTTGCAGGGAGTAATCTTAAAAGAATTATCGGACAAAAATGATTAAAATATCAGGTTCTCGAAATTGTAATTAAGTGAAAGACCAAAACTCGGATTGATTTCTCCAGTTTTGTACAGCCACATTGCTCCTATGTTTGGTGTAATGCTAAACTTTTCTGTTGGTTTAAAATGTAAGTTAATACCAAAGGAACAAGACAGTAATAGCGGGTAATTTTCATTGAAATTAATTTCGGCACCAAGTGGGTTTATGTATGGGGCTATTTCTACTTTTTCGTTTGGATAAGCATGATAACTAATGCCTTCAGGGATCATAAATATATAAGGTGCTAATTCGTATAAATACCAAACCGATAGTGCAACACCAATTGAAGCAACATTAATGTGCCCCATGACCTCACGGTTGGCATTAATTCCCATACTGTAATTGTAATTCAGGCTGATGCTTTTATTTAAGAACAATTCGCCGGAAACACCAAATTGTGGTAGATTATATTTGCCCGTATTGTACGTCTGTTGATATAATCCTATTCTTAAATCACCTTTGTTTTGGGGATAAACAAAAACGGAGATTAATAAGACGGCTGATAAAATTAATAATGACTTTTTCACAATTTAGTTAATTGAATTTAACGGACATTTTTTATCAATAATTGAGCCTGAAATTGTTTTTTTAAAAAATATTTTATCTAAAATTGAAATAATTAATTCAAACTAAATCATTTAATCTTTTTCTATCGGAATTTCAATTATAAATTCAGTTCCTATACCTTCTTCAGTATTAAAATGTATAGTTGCATTATTGCTTATAAGCATACTTTTTACCATACTTAGTCCAAGTCCCATTCCGGCAGATTTGGTTGTGAAATTCGGTTGGAAAATCTTTGGTTTCATATATTCAGGTATTCCGCATCCATTGTCAACTATTTTAACAATGTAACTCTTTTCAAGTTCATTCAAAATTATATCAATATTTCCTTTTCTATCTTCAGGAATAGCTTGGATACTATTTTTGATAAGGTTGTTAAAAACTCTTAGCATTTGCTCTTTATCAGCATTTATATTACCCATAGATTTAATATCTATGATTACATTGAAGTCAATATTTTCGGTATTTTCGAAAAGTTGAACAGAGGTATTAATGATTTCCGGTAAATTAATAATCTCTTTTTTCGAAGTTGGCATTTTTGCAAAATTAGAAAACTCGGATGCAATGCCCGATAAAATATCTATCTGCTCTATTAGCGTTTTAGACACTTTACGATATGTCTGTTCCCAATTTTCATCCTTCATGTCGTATGTGCGTTCCAAATACTGTACGCTCAATTTCATTGGAGTAAGCGGATTTTTTATTTCGTGGGCAATTTGTTTTGCCATTTCACGCCAAGCCATTTCACGTTCCGATTGTGCAAGTTTGTTAGCTGATTCGCTTAGTTCATCCACTTTTCTGTTGTATTCACGAATTAATCCACCCAATTCATCATTTTTGATGTAGGATATTTTTTCAGCCTTTTTCTTTATATCCATCGATTTTATTTTTTCCTGTATTATTACCAAAGGACGAGTCAGTTGACGTGAAATGAAAACTGAAATTATAACCGACAATATTATTAGTAATAGAAATATATTAGAAAATGCAATTATAAAGTTGGAAATTTCTTCTGTAAATTCCGACTGACGAGCGAAGTAAGGTAGATTTAGGTAGGCAATAATTTCATTATCATAATTTCTGAATGGTATGTAGGCAGATAAGTAATTAATATTGTCAATATTTTCGTTTATTATAACAGTTCCTGCATTATTTATTAACAGCTGACGATAAGCTTCAGGTTCCATATATCTGCCCTTTAGCCCTTTGTCGTAGAGTTCAATACGCGAAGAAGACAGTAGCAATCCATTCAAATCATAAAGGTTTATGTCGGTATAGAAAACGTTTGAAAATTTAACTAATAGCGTGTTAAGATACTGCGAATCCTCATAGTTTAGTTTGTCCAAATCACCAACTTTATGTTCGAGTTCAATTATTACCGAATGAGTTTTGTCAAGTACCGCCTCTCTTTGTTTTTGCTTGTATCCCTGAATAATAAAATATATTGATAATGTACCTGTCAGCAATAATGATATTACCGAAATTGCTACAAAAGATGTTTGTATTTTTACTTTTAAACTGGCTCCTTTTTTAAAGCTGGATTTAAAATTTTTAAAAAGCCATAAAATATTAAAAATTAAGAAAACGAAAACGAAAATATAAGTAAATGAGACTAATTCTTTCGAGAATTGAGTGTCTGGTTTGCTCAAAATAATAATATTATCTGGATCGGGACGATATTTAAAATGTATATAACCATCACTTGTGTAAATGGAATATTCGGCACTATCGTTTATTTCAGGTTTTAAAGTGAATTGATACTTGTAATCCCCCTTACTCGAAATCAACCTTCCCTTGTTGTATTTTGCGTAATTATACTTTTTAGCAGTTTTCTTTACTATCAACTTCTTATCCAGCAACATTTCCGGATATCCAAGCCCTTCACTAAAAATTTTAGAATTTAATTCAACATAAATGTTAATGTATAGTGAATCTTTTAATTTCGTGCTTATTTCACCTAAATATGAAATTCTACCATTATGATTATCAAGGAAATAAAAATTTGTACCGGGTATTATTATGCCATAAGTGTCAATCTGATTTCTGAAAAAATCAAAACAATCAACCGATACCATATCCGGTTCAATAAGCAGACTGTCTTTACAAAGGCAAATGGTTGTCTGTGTTTCATATTTATTGAAATACCTCTTTGATTGAAGTATGTTATTGATCCTATTGGTAATCCCTTTGAAATCCTGATTTATTATGTATTCTGCTAAATCTACATCAACTTTAATCTCATTATAGGTTTTCATTAAGAAGAATTCTGCTGCAACATCTCTTTCGGCAGCTAAATTATATGTAATAACTTTGTAGGCATCAATTTCTTTCTGGTTGGAGAACCTCGAAAAATGTTCCGATGTTATTAATGAGATAGTTATTACAAAAATAAATGAGAATAAATAATTAATGTCCTTTTTTAAACATATTAGACCTAAACTTAACCATAGAATTAAAAATAGTCCTGTGCAGATTAGATTGGTTTCGGTAGTTATAATTCCTGATTTGTTAAAAATAATTGATATCACATGAAAAACTAATAGAGATATTGACAGTAGTATCGGAGATATATAGTTTTTCAATATTTTTATAAGCCTGTAAAAAATAAATACAAAGCTTAATATTATTGTGAAAACTATTGTAACGCCAATAAAACTATAAACGTCCAAGCTTAATGGATTTTCAAATGAAAAAGAAATTGATGAGTTCCAAACCAATCCATAAAATAAGTCAGAAATAAAGCTGCCCGATAAAAACATCAATAACGCAATTGATATGCTGAAAACAGTACGAATAAATAAATTAGATAAAACATTAAAGCGAGGTTTGTAGTATATTAAAAATGTCAAAGAAAAAATAAAAAAAGCAAAGACATTCAAAATGTATTCCCCTAGAGACGGTAGCCAAAATGATTCGGCGAAGAGTTCGGGACTAAATAGTTTAAAGTCGCTTAAGCTTTGAGTATATTCGGTTTTCAGCATTAGATACCTTATCAACGAAAAGATAATTAGAATGATTACGGGTGAAATCGCAGCAAATAAATTATTTTTATTTGATATGTAAACACATAATAGAACTAACAAAAGAATAAAAGTAACAAAGGCAAATAATTTGAATACTTCAGCAAGGTTAAGTCTTGCTTCTGTACCTATCTTTTCAGTATCTGAAATTAAAAATATGCATGAGTTTTTATTGTTAAAACATACTTTTTCAGATCCCTTTACAGGTTCTATGCTGATTGCTGTGCTTTCGTCTATCTTCAACGATTTGCTGAAAGAATTTTTAATAATATCATTTTCGTAATTATATTCTTTTTTTATTTGGTATAACCCAACAATATGGAAATCTTCCTTTTGAACAGAATAGCACATATACCAACCATTGTTCAGGTTTATTATTGTTGTGTCAAAGAAACCATAGGTCGTACTTGTGGGAACAGGGATGCTATTTGTTGTCCAATATTTAAGATTGTTGTTGCTATAAAGAAATAAGCCTGTTTCTGATTCTTCAAATAAGTCTTTACATTCAGAATAAAAGTAATCCTCTTCATTAAAATCTTCAGTATTTATGTTTTCACTAATATATTCTGTTTCTGCTTTTAAATTTGAAAACTTTTCATCGAGAATTTTTTCAGTTTTTTCTATATCAATAATTTCTTTAGTTGCCGAATTTTTATCAGCTTTAAATAAAAAGGCAATCGAAACAGAAATTATTAAAAATACTGTTAGAATAATAATGTGTCGTAGCTTAATATTATTGAGTGTAGTATTATTCATGGTGATATGGTTCTTTGTTGATGATGCTGAAAGCTCGGTATAGTTGTTCAGCAAAAATAAGTCTTATAAGTTGGTGTGAAAAAGTCATTTGAGATAACGATATTTTGTAATCAGCTCTTTTATATACATCGTCTGAAAAACCATATGCACCTCCAATTATAAAAACCAGACTTTTTATTGAACTATTCATTTTTTTTTGGATAAAACCTGCAAAATCTAAGCTGTTCATCTGCTTTCCCTTTTCATCAAGCAAAATAACAACATCATTAGTGGTTAAAGATTCAAGAATTTTTACTCCCTCTAATTCTTTTTGTTGAATAGTATCGAGGCTTTTAGAATTTTTGATGTCTTTGATTACTTTGAAATCAAAATTTATATAACGTTTTATTCGTTTATAATACTCTTCTGTGCCTGTAATTACAAAGCTGAAATTTGTTTTTCCTACTGCATAAAGACAGATGTTCATAATTAAAATAAATTTTGACCATAAAGATACTTTAAAGATTTAAATTAATTGTATCTTGCGACTTAAATTATTTGGTTTGGTTTTTGTATAGCGTTCAAGAAATTATTAACTAATTAATTGTAAAATAGAAATAATGAAAAAGTTTAAAAATCTATTATTTTTTGCGATTTTGGTGCTAAGTTTTTCAGGAGTTTCAGCATTCCCGATATTTGATATACCACCAAAAATTTTTGATGCAATGAAGGTGGGAAATGCAACAGAATTGGCAAAGTTCTTTAATTCATCTGTTGAACTTGTAATTCTTGATAAAGATGATGTTTATAGTAAACAACAAGCTGAACAGATTTTAAAGAGTTTTTTCGAAAAAAATAAAACTAAATCATTTACTTTACTACATCAGGGAGGAAAAGAAGGGGCTCAATATGCAATAGGAAATCTCGAAACTATTGCCGGTAAAATATACAGAGTGTACTTTTTGGTTAAAGAAGAGGGGGGAAAACCACTTATTCATCAAATGCGGATAGAAGAAGAATGATTCCCGAAAGCTATTTATTATCTTTAATAGAGAAAGCTTATAAAGAGGATGTTGGTAACGGAGATCATTCCTCTTTATGTTGTATTAATGAAGCAGTACAAGGGAAAGCTAATTTACTGGTAAAAGAAAATGGAATAATTGCAGGAGTAGAGGTTGCAAAAGTCGTTTGCAAATATTATTCTGATAAATTAAGCATGAAAATTCATATTCATGATGGCTTAACTGTCAATTCAGGGGATATAGTTTTCACTCTCGAAGGACCACAACTTGATATTCTTTGTGCCGAAAGAACATTGCTGAATTTCATGCAGAGGATGAGTGGAATTGCTACCGAAACTGCAAAATATGTTACAAAACTAAAGGGGTATAAAACGAAAATTTTAGATACTCGTAAAACAACACCTGGGTTAAGACTAATTGAAAAAGAAGCTGTGAAGATAGGTGGGGGAATGAATCATCGAATTGGTTTGTTCGATATGATAATGCTTAAAGATAATCATATTGATTTTGCCGGTGGAATTGAAAATGCTATTATCAAGGCAAACCAATACTTGAAAAAGAAACAGCTTGATTTGAAAATTGAAATAGAAACCCGAACATTGGAAGATGTAAAAGAAGTCTTGCGCATCGGCAATGTTGACAGAATAATGCTTGATAATTTTAATGTCGAAAATACGCGGAAAGCTGTACAATTAATAAAAGATAGGTTTGAAACAGAATCAAGCGGAGGGATAACATTTGAAAACATAACTGACTATGCTGAATGCGGAGTTGATTTTATTTCAGTAGGGGCATTGACACACCAAATAAAAAGTCTTGATTTAAGCCTAAAAGCTGTTTAATGAAAAAAAAGATAAAAAATCTTATTCATAAGGCTGATTTATTAATCAAATCTATTACAGACAAAATTATTTTGCCAGGCTTTAAGGGCTTTTCATTATATTACATTGGTTCTTTTTTTTTCAAAGGGATAATGAAAGGTGCTGTGTCTATGCGGGCATCATCTGTAGCATTTAATTTGTTTATCTCATTGTTTCCGGCACTAATTTTTCTGTTTAGTTTAATACCATTTATTCCCGTAGAGAATTTTCAATACGAATTGTTTAGTGTTCTTGCTGAAGTGCTGCCGGATAATGCTTACTCGTTGATGTATGAAACCATATCCGACACTATAATGAATCAGCGAAGCAGTATTTTGTCAATAGGTTTTTTGTTGATGTTGTTTTTCTCATCAAATGGTGTTATGGCAATGATAGAAGCTTTTAATACGACTTATCATCAATTCGAAACAAGAAGTGATATCAGCATTAGGCTAATTTCATTGTTTTTAGTGTTAATATTAAGTTTTTTGCTCGTGATTGCTATCTCATTGATAATAATTGGTAATAACGTATTTGTTGGCTTTATTAGCAATCACCCGGCGATGAATGAAAGTGATTTTTTGTTTTTTGTTGTTGGACTACTTAAATGGATTTTGATCGTTGGGCTTTATTTTTTAGCTATATCATTTTTATACTATTTAGCACCTGCGAAAAGAAGTCGCTTTCGTTTTATTACTCCGGGAGCCATATTCGCAACTTTCCTTCAAATTATCACAGTAATTGGATTTTCATATTACGTAAATAATTTTGCACAATATAATAAACTTTATGGTTCTATTGGAACTGTAATTGTCGTAATGATGCTTTTCTATATTTCTTCTCTGGCTCTTATTTTGGGGTTCGAACTTAATGTAAGTATTTTTAGCAGAGAAAATAAAATCTTAAAAAAATAGACTAATCGCAGATTTATATTATTATTTTACTTATTTTTGGATAAATTCTATTAATAATATTAATTAAGAATTATGAAAAAATTATTCCTGAGTATTTTTATTCTTTTAACTTCGGTTGTTACTTTTGCACAGCCTACTGTAGCTGAAGATTTTACTGTTACTGACATTGATGGTGTTCAACACAACTTGTTTACATATCTGGATCAGGGAAAATACGTGTATATTGAGTTTTTGCTGAAGGGTTGAGGCACATGTGAGGCGTCTATCCCGACGTTAAATAACATTTACGAAGCTTTTGGTTGCAATAACTTTGAAATGATTGTTTTGGGCTTGTATAATAGTTCGACAAACGATGCGATGGTGGAAATCCTTCGAGACGAACTGGGAATTATTGTTCCCTTGGTAAGTGGTTATAGCGGTTCGACAAGTGTAATATCTTACTATGGGGTAGAAGCTTTTCCCGAAACTATATTAATTAAACCGGATCGTTCGGTAATATACGATGGTACAGAAACTCCTCTTAGCAATATTACCACAATTGTTTCATTAGGCCCACATCAGAATGCTTGTCCTGAAGACTGGCCGGTTGCACAATTTTCGGGAACACCATTGGTAATTCCCATTAATTCAGGAGTTATCTTTACTGACCAGTCTACTAATCCGATAAGTCAATGGATTTGGACTTTTGAGAATGGAACACCTGCAAGTTTTAACGGTCAAAATCCACCTGAAATAATTTACAATGTGGCTGGTTATCATGATGTTAGCTTAACTGCACGAAATCAGTTTGGTAATGAGAATTCAATAACAAAAAATGATTATGTATTAGTTTATGAGCTTGCTGATACCACCCCTGTTGCATGGTTTACTGCAAATCAAGTTATTGTTGTAGCAGGGAATACGGTTGATTTTACTGACCTTAGCTATGATTTTCCTTTCGAATGGCGATGGGCTTTTCAGGGAGCAGTACCGGCGACTTCATTTGTTCAACATCCTCAGAATGTATTATATAATACAACAGGAACTTATGATGTACAGTTGATTGTGCGAAATTCACAGGGTTATGATACTCTTTTAATTGAAGATTATATCAGAGTAATTCCCGATGCTGGAACAGAAATTCCTATTGCAAATTTTACTACTCAAAACCGACTGATTAAATCAAATACATTGGTTATGTTTCAAGATTTGACAATAAATAATCCAATGTTCTGGTCATGGGCATTTGAGGGTGGTGATCCTTCATATTCCAACACTCAACTTCAGCCACAAGGGATTAGATATTTGAATACCGGATTTTTTGATGTAACTTTAAATGTGGGAAATACAAATGGTGCTGATGTGTTAACAAAAAGGGATTATATTGTAGTTTATGATTCTTTTGTAGGAACGGTATGTGATACAATATCTAATCTGCAAAATGGCGAAATTCCTTATGCTATGCAGATTAACGGAATGACCGGTTTTTATGGTGGACATAACTCAGACAGAATAACCATGTATGCTGACTATTATGACTATCATACATTTAATCAGGTTTATGGAGTAATTGTTCCTGTATTGGATGTGGACTACTTGTCGAATAACTCTTATATTAGATTTATGACTTGGGATGGAGCTCATGATGTGCCTACAACTATTTTAGGTGATCAGAAAGTTTATTTGCGTGATTTAAGAGAGAATTATCTTCAAGTTATATTGTTTGATGAGCCTCTTGACGTTGACGGACCATTTTATCTGGGATATTCAATAAATTATGCCGATGGTGATAATTTTGTGGTGGGAATGGCTCCTAATCGCGGTCATGGAGGTTTCAATACTTTGTGGGTTAATAAAAATGGCCTTTGGAAAAGGTCTTCTTCAGAATATGATATTTCGACATCAACAGGAATTAGACCGTTGACTTGTTTAGTTGGAATTGAGGACGAATTATTAACTGAAAGTACAGGTATCTTTCCAAATCCTTGCTCCGACAGACTGTTTATTGACAATAGCCTTTGTTTCGATGATGGAGACTTTGTAGAAATCTTCGATAAAACGGGTAAAACTATTCTTATGCAATTCGCAGATCAGGGAACTAATACTATAGAACTGAATACCCAAAATATTTCACAAGGTGTTTATTTTGTGAGAATTTTTACAAAAGGCAAACTTGTGAACGAAAAAATTACTATTATCAAATAAACTTTTAGTTTTCTTTGAAATCTGAAAAGTATTTGAATATATCTTCCTTATTATTTTCTTTTATCGCAAGATGATAACTGTTGTTTTTATAAACAAAGTATTTATAGGTTGTTCCTGTTAAAGAATTACCCGGATAATTATTTACATACTCATCTTTGCAACGCCAAACCGAATATTTCCCTTTGGTATAAACCAATTCCATCTCTGCTTTGCCATAGGTTGAAAATGGAAGATACATAGTTTTAACTGCTCCAGTATTTAAATTGTTATTCTTACCGGGATTCATTTCTTTTGCATAAATGCCGGATACTCCCATAAAGAGAAGTAGTGCGCTTGTAATAATTAACTTTTTCATAATTTTAAAATTTAATCGTTATTAACTTTTTCTAATATACGTTTGGCGAAATGCAAAAAGAGTTAATGCAATCTTAAATATATGCTAAAGTGTGTTAAAATATAATCAGTATGTGAGGATGATTATTGAATAGATTAAGAAAATACTAATAGATTTTTTCCTAATAATATTTATAAGTAGCATAAGCTACATATTCATCATCATAGTATTGACCTGATGTTTGTCCGTACATAATATATTCACCTCTATGATCTTCATCTTCGAAAATAGTAAGATAAATTGTAGGCTGCGTCCAATACATTCCATAAGGTAAATAATCTGAACTGATAACACTAGTTGTTGTTATAACTACTTTATTTTCACTTGTGTTTACTTTTCCTTTAATGTAACATTTGCAGTTGTAGGTAACTCCATCAAAAACAAAACTTGCATGAGATTTTCCGGTAAAACTGTCTGAATAATCATCATAGATTATATCATATAATTTTTCAGTACATGAAAAATAACCGCTTTCTGTTACATCTGTTCTGCTTTGCGAACCCCCATACCATGTCTGTTCCAAAACTGTTTCAAAATCCTGACTAAATAATGTATTTGTTAATGTCAAAAAAATAAAGCCAATTAAAATAGGTTTAAAATTTTTCATAGTTATATTGTTTTTAGTTGATTCGTAAAATTAATAAATTTTGAAAAAAGTACAAGAAATAGTTTTGATTTTTTTAATGTCAACATTAAGAAGTCTATAACTAATGATTTGAATACATAACAAGCTCATCATCAAAGAGTTGTCCGGCAGATGTCCCATACATCACATAATATCCCGGGTAGGCTTCATCATTATACAAAGTTAGAGTTTCCGTTCCCGTATGCCATTCAATGCCGTGAGGTAGTTGCTGACAATACAAATACTTTTGTTTGTGTGTTAAAGTTATCGAATAATTCGTTGTATTTATTTTGCCGGTAACATCAGATTGACAGAAATACTTTTCACCATCAATGTATAATGTTCTTGATGCTGTTGCAGTAAATGTTGTTTCTCCTATCATAAATACATCATAAATAATTATGTCACAAACAAAATATCCACCATCAAGTTTGCTGTCACGACTTTGAAGTTTTCCACGCCATGTTGATTCCATTATTGATTCCAGATCTTGTGAAAATAAATTCTGTGCTAGAAAAGTTAAAACCGATGCGAATAAAATAATTTTAATAGTTTTCATAATATGTTTTTTAAATTATATTGTAAAAATATAACATACTAACAAAGAAAACATCGGTACAACTACGGATTTTTTACCACTCCGGTAAAAAGAATTACTTCAGTACTTCTTTCTCTAATTATGAAAACAAAAGGTCGGTCACAGGTAAAATATACCGGTCCGTCCGGCACGCCAGATGTCAATGACACTTCAACGGCAGTAACTGCTGCAGCTTCTGTCCCTTTTTCAGTTACATCTATATAGGTTTTGTGTTTTACTTTTGAAACAAATAATCCACCGGTTCCATTTATCCCTGACAAGTCAGCCATATTTGGATTAAATAAATCAGTCATTCCCAACTCGCTTAGCATAGGAATTAAATCATTTTCAAATTCGAACTGAAATTTAGGCATTGTTAAAAGGATATCTTGGTCATATAAACCTTGAGTTATTTCTGTCCAACGTGCCTGATCTAGATTAGCAATTAAATCAGCCGGATTTGATTCGTAAACAGGTAGCAATATGTCCATGACAAAATTCCCTTGTCCGTATGGCAACTCAACGACATTAACCGATTCGTCAAAATAGTATTTTAACCCTGCTTCCATTTTCATCATCTCAACCTGGATGCTGTTATTGTCTGAAATATAGAAATCGCCATTTTGAGTCTGCGAATTATCAAATTCGTATCTCCATTTACCGTAAAAATAAACCGCATTGATTAAATACATAATTGCATCAGTAGGAATATTATCAATTATAGTGGGAATTTTGTCATTTGTATTGTCTGAAACCCAATCGTTTATTGTACTTATTGCCTCCGGTGAATCGAAATTCAGAGCTTGTACATGAGCGTTGTAATATTCCTGATTAACATCAAGAAATGATTGTACGATATTAAAAGTGTTTCTGTACCATATTGAGTTTGCAATGGATAATGTTACTTTGCTGTCAAGATCAACAATCTCGTCCATAATATAATGAAAGAATTCGTTAAATTCGTTGATTTCAAATCCCTCAAAACCAAGTGTAGTAAGCATTTGATCCTGCGTGTTGTTTTTAGCTCCGTTTGCCGTCATTGCCAAAGCATAATTAACACTCAGGGGAGAAATCATGAAGTTATCATCTGTAGTTTCGCTTACTTTCTGAAATAATCCCAAAGAAAATTCATTTCCGGCTACAACAATTTCTTTTTGTTTTGTGCTTAGTTTTATTTCTTTGACATCAGAATCATTGTCTTTTTTACACGAACTAATTACTGATAGTATCAGTATAATCGCTATAAAGAAATATCTGCTTTTCATTTTTGTATTATTAAGTTGGTATTAGTACAACAAAATTAACGAAAAAAAGAAATGAAAATTGTCTGAATGAATAATTAAATTTTGTAATTTTATGGTTAATCTATGTTTATATAAAAGTGAATCGTTATATAATAATATATCTGATTGTATTTTTATTAGGAGCAAAAAGCTTAAGCAGCCAAATTGTCGCCGACACATTTTATATTCCAAACTATCCGGTTCCCGAAATATACTACACTGACGATGCTCCCGAATTACCGGAGAATGTGTGGAATCATAAACTTGAATATTTCCCTCCATGGCGATATGATCAATTTCAATTGCCAAATTGTGGACAAGCTTCGGCAGTGTATTACTGTTTGTCTTACGAGTTTAACAGAGCATTAGACAGGGCCGCAGATTCTTCAACAATTTTTGCACCTACTTTTTCCTATAATTTTCAAAGTGAGGGTGAAGGCTGGTTTGGAGTAAGCTCCTTCAATAGCTGGAATTTAGTCAAAAGTCAGGGAAATCCATCAATTAAGGTTTTTAATGACATTTGTCCTAATGATAGTACATGTTTAAGTAATGAATATCGAGGGAAATATTGGATGAGTGGTTACGATAATTATTATTCTTCTTTTCAATATCGTATTTCTGATTACTATAGCCTTAATGTTTCAACTGATGAGGATCTTAAAATCCTTATGCATTATTTTGATGATCATCTAAAGGGAGAATCATCAGGTGGAACGGTTATTTTCTATTCGAATGCGTATTTTATGTACACTGGAGAAACTCCGGTGCTGACAGATTCGGATTTATGCTATCCTAACAATAAAGTAAAAGTCATTAGCTTTATTTCGGGCAGGCCTACCCACAGTATGACAATAGTTGGATATTACTATAACACCACAATTGATTTCAATGGAGACGGACTTATTACAGATACCATTGATATAAATAACGACCATATAGTTGACAGGCATGATAATGAAAAAACACTTTGGATAGTAATTAACTCTTATGGAGATGCATGGAACTACAGTATGTTTTTATTTAAATACGATTTGCCTGAAAAGTTTTGGAATAAGCAGGTTTTTATACCAGTTCCTGACCTTGAGTACAAAACTGAACTTTGTTTTAAGATCAAGTTAAAACATACCTGGAGGAATTCGCTGAAAATAAGTGCAGGAATTTCAACAGACCTTGAATCAGATATTCCGGAGAAGATAATAGATTTTCCTGTATTTAATTTTCAGGGTGGACACCATGTTATGACAGGACTCGATACTGTTACAGGAGCTGATGTTATGGAGTTTGGAATAGATGTAACTGATATTCTAAAACACTATGAGCTCGCGGGAGATAGCAAAATTTTTCTGATAATTGATAATTCCGGTGGGATAGAAGGAGAGCTTCAATATTTTTCTGTAATGCAATATTCAGATGGTTCGGTTAATGAATTTGTAGGTGTAGATTCTGATGTAGAGTTGCCACCTGCTTCAGTTTCAGTGTTTCCTATTGAGCTTTTTCTTGTTTCTTATCCCAAGGATACTGTTTTAAGTTTCGATGTTTCAGATTATAATGTGGCAATTGCGGGAGAGGAATTAGATATAAAACTACATGCAGGTGGCGGAAATCCACCTTATACATTTCATATTTTAAAAACTGATGAGTACATACAGGAATACTGTTCAGAAGAATTTTTTCAGCCCGATAATCTAGATTTTTACAGAGATACTTTAAGGGCAATTTGTCCGGGTTGGAAATTCCCGTGTGCCGGAGAGCTGTGGGATAGTATTTATATTGGATTGGATGCAACAATATCATTTAATGGTAATAACAAAGCTGCAAATGAACTATATCCCTATCCTGAAATAAGGACTTCGCTGTATAATGATATTCAATTGAGTGTATTTAATTCTTATTATTTACAAGAACCGGTGCTTTATTCATATCAAATAAACGATACCTGTTTTGATATTTGGTTTAATGATTCTCTGTCAACAGTATTTAAGTGCAGAGCTACCATTTATCAGGACGGAAGGATAAAAATGACTTATGATAATATGGGAAATTATTATAACAGAACAGCGGGATTAAAAACCTATACAGGAATTTATTATTGTGGACTTGCTTCTACTACTGTTCCATCATATAACAATACTGTAATTTATGAACCAATACAAGGTTTTTCTTCGATGTATGTAACGGATGATAATTATTTGAAAGTTACCAATACTCAAGAAGCAGGTGAGAAAGAGGTTTACATTCAGCTTGATGATGCCGGCGGAGGTAAAGTTGTCAAAAGAGTGCAATACGAAATAATTGCCTCAGAAAATATTGGAAATTTATATCCAAATCCTTTTACCGATAATGCATATTTTGATATTACCACTAAATATGACTTGATGTGTAGTATAAAAATTTATAATACTTCGGGGCAGTTAGTTAGCAAAATGAATGAATACCTGTTACCGGGTAAAAATACTATAACAATTTCTGCACAATCTTTAAATTTAAATTCAGGATTTTACATTTGTGTCGTTGATGCTGAAAAATTTTCGAGAAAGTACAGAATAGTGATATTATAAAATTACAGATTATATTTGGTAAAAAAAACTCCTGAGATTTTCAGGAGTTTTTTATGTGCCCAGGACAGGAATCGAACCTGCACATCCTTAAGGACACCAGCCCCTCAAGCTGGCGTGTCTACCAGTTTCACCACCTGGGCAACTGGAGAAACAAAAATATATAAATTTTTGTAATCAGGGATAAAAAAAATACTTTTTTAATGAAACAGACCATTATGATTTGCCGGGGATATCCATTTCAACAATTTCGGAATATTTTACCAATTTTCTTTTTGTGTTGTAATAATATGTTCTGACCGGTCCAATCCCTTTAGATAAATATGTATAAACCGTATAAAGAATAGGTTCGCCATATTTAGTTTCGAGTTTACTTGATATTACACAAACATCAAATTCACCAATTGTAGTGTTTATTTTTTCGAAATTATCTACTATTCTGCTGTATTCGGAAACTTTAAAAGCAATTGTGTCATTATTTGAAAGTTCTACCCAAGCTGCCGAAAGGGCAATCCCATTACCCAGAAATGCCGGTAAAATATAATCACGCCCTGAAATATCATAAGTTTCTTCATCAATTCTGGCAAGTGTGTCAACAGGTAACATAAATAGCTTTTCGATTTTTATTTCACCATCGTGATATTCTGCCAAAAATATCTCTGAATTAAGAAATTTTTGATATTTATTGAGCGATTCAACTTGTAGTTTAAGATAATCTACTGAATCAGTTTCATTAACATCAATAACAGTATATACAGTATAACCTTGCGGAATTTGTCTTTTGTTGAAGTGTCCAATCTTAATTTTAGCTCCTTTTTGATAAATAAAATATGGCTCTAGATCAGTTTGTGCTTGTAATGTCGTTCCGATTAAAACTAATAGTGCGAAAGAAAAGAAAATCAATCTCATAAATGATAATTTAAAATGCGAAATAAATAAAAATAATCAATTGTGCAAAACAAAGATTTAGCCAAAAGCATTAATCGAGTCTTATAATCAAAAAAAGCTGCCTCAGAAAGACAGCTTTTTTAATTTATTTTTAGGATAGAAACTTACTTAACTTTTACTCTAACGCCTTCCGAATGGCTGGTAAACTCGGGGGCGTACATACATTGAATTGTAGTTATGCCATTTGAGAAATCTCCTTTTTGAGCAACAATCAGTTCGTATTCGAAGACATAAGTCCCTTTACGGAGATAGTCAATGAAGAAATTCATCGAAGCATCTTTAATGCCCTGATAGTAACCTAATCCTGCTTTATATCTGTAACCCGATAAATAATCAACAGGTTCAAAACAACTAGCTCTCATATCTTTAAGATGAACGTATTCCATATCTCTGTCAACTCTGATTTCGATACGAACAGTAACCCTATCACCAACAGCTAGTTTTGCATCTTTTTCAATAGGTACTATTACCGGTTTTGCCCCTTCTCTACGCTCGACGAACAATTTCTTTTTAATCGTCAAAGGGGTTTCTTCAAATGTTGTAATTTTATCAAGTTGTTCGAAATATTGCCAGTAAACAGCACCCCAGGATACAGTATTTGATGATTTGGTAACCGTAATATCACCCCATTCCGGTTTAACGAGGCTTCCGTCCCATGCTTTCTTAAAATATCCTGTACCAGCATCGGTTTTAATTTCAGGATCGTTTGCTGCATCAATTTTCATTGAGCCCACAGTAATTATGGCTATTTCGTCATCAGCCAACATATCACTGCCACGAAGAAGTAAAGCATATATAGCTTCGGCTGTTGCTTTTGTGGTTTTCCAGTCCTGAGTTTGTTTTTGTTTCAGCAACCACACTTTCATTTCTTCAACAGATTGCTGATCATCAATAACTTCATCAAAAGCTTCTATTAGTAATGCCTGGGTTTCTATTGGAGCCTGATACCAGTAATATCCTCTGTCATTTTTCCAGTACATACCCATTTCTTCACTATTAAGAGAATGTTCTTTGATTGATGCCATAATTTTTATAGGAGTAGTTTTGTCCTCAAAACGGTGTAAAGCTAAAGCAAGCATACCCTGCATATAGAAACTTTTGTTTTTCCAGTATTTCTCTGCCTGACCTTTATAATATTCAAAAGCTTCTTTTGTAGAATTGTCAATAGGAACTTCATCAATAAAGTAAGAACGGGCATATAAATAATGTATTTGCATATATCCGAGGTGATCTTCGGCCATACATTTTGAATCGCAATATTTTTTCATATCCTTATAACTACGAACCAGTTCGTAATCAATAAAGCCTATAGCCTTTTTAGTCATGTTCCATGTTTTGTTGTCTTTCTTTATTTCTGTGACTCCGAGATTATCAAGATGACCTAGACCACAAACAATATGCTGTGTTATATACCAGCTCTCAGGCATTCCTTTGAACCATGCCCAACCACCGTTATATTTTTGCTGTTCTTCAAGTTTTTTAAGGGCAGATTTACTTTCCATACTCATACGATTAAGATCAAACAGCAACCCGATACGATGTTTTCTTTCGTTTTCATCTTTGGCTTCAAGTACCCATGGAGTTTCTTCGAGCATTAAGGCTTTGAGTTCCTGATTCTTTTCAAGATTTGACATTAGAGCTTCGCTGTTTGGAGTATTTCTCCATATTTCAAATACTCTCTTTATTTTTGGATCACTGTTAGCAATATGTGTTGCCAACATATTTGCATAGTACCTCGAAAATGTTTGTTCTGCACATTCGTATGGGTATTCCATAATATATGGTAATGCCTGAACAGCATACCAGGCAGGGTTAGAGGTAAATTCAAGTGTAAATCTGTGATGGCGTAATGTAGTTGAATTTTCGCTATCTTTTAGCCTTCCCATTGTAAATTTTGTTGTACCTGATTTTCTTACGGGTAGTGGCATTGTTTCAGTTACCAGCATTCTGTTTGTTAAAATCGGGACAATTCTTTCTTCACCATCTGAGTGGTCTTTGCCTTCTGCGACAATACGTACTCCAACTGCACTAAGACCTTCGGGAATTGAAATGTCCCAGTTCACTGCAATGTTTTTTCCTGATTCGATTTTAATATCTGCCAAGTTTGAGTCATTTCCTAAGAAATCCTTGTTAATTATCTTCAAAGTCACAGGATCAAAAAACTCAATGCTTGCTTTCCCGATAATTGTAATTTCAGAAATATTATTAATTTTTGTACTTATGGTCATTTTATCATTTTCGCGGAAAAATCTCGGCAAATTTGGCATAACCATTAATTCTTTCTGTGTAATCATTTTTTCATTGATTATGCCCATTTTAAGATCTTTAGTATGTGCAAAACCAAGGAAATTCCATTTCGTAAGGCTTTCAGGAACAGTGAAACTGATAAGTACTTCACCATTTTTATCTGTAGTTAGGGTAGGATAGAAAAATGCAGTTTCGTTAAAGTTTTTGCGTATTTGAATATCCTGACCTCCATTCTTACCATCGCTTCTGGTGTTTCCATTACGATTATCAGATTCATCACGATCTTCTCTTTCTCCGGCAAACTGCTCCATATCTTTGTTTTTATCAACACCGCCAAGACCGTCCATAAAGGGAGATTCTTCAGAAACAGCACAATCAGCAACTGTTTGTGTTGCACCGGTTGAGGACATTGGCATAAGTGCGGATTCATATTTTCCTCCTGAACTTTTTCTTGTTACATCATCTCCATAATAATATCTCCCATAGTAACTCAATCCATAATAATTGAAATAAGGGACATATCTATAAATATATTCAGAGGCAGGGTAAAAATCTTTATAATTTACTGCTGAATATCCATAACTAAAACTTGTCAAAGACCAATAAGCGTATGAATAATAGTATGGATAAATAGACCACCACCATGAATTAGCAGCAAAGACATCAAGAGATGCATCATAAAGCGTTGCCATCATTTCAGCATCGGCAGGATTGCCTGAATGGTCTTTTATTTTTATTTTCCAGTTTTCGGCTGAACCGGGTAGTGTTTTGTCACGGAAAGTGATGAATTTTAAATCGAGTTGTTTGTCTAGCCAATATACCTCAATTCTATGCGAAAACGAGTATAATCTTCCGTCTTTAATAAACATAAAATTAGCTGTTGCTCCTCCTAAAAATGTTTCATCAACAGGGATTTCTATTTTCTTTAATTCTGAACTCAGATTAATAATTTCTGTTTTGACAGTTTTTCCTTTTGTTTCAAGTTCGTACAAAATCTGAACATCTTTATATGAAGACCCCAGATATATGGTAACAGTTTCGCCGGGTTGAGCACTGTATTTGTCATAAGAGAAAAATGAAGTGGCCGTATATGGCATATCTTTATCAGAATCAGAAAATAAAACAAATTCAGATTGAGTTTTGATTGGGTTCCCCCATTTGTCTTTAGATTTTAATACAACTCTGTATGCTCCTGATTCCCATTTATTAACGCCATTAAGTTTTAGTTTTTTCTTATCTGCGGTGTTGACAGTGGATTTAAATACCGATTTTGATGTTTTCCAAAGAGAATAATCTGTTTCATTTTGATACTCGTTTCCTGGATATTGTGCATACCATTCTTCTTTTGAGTACATTTTATTGTCAGCATCACTCCATTGTCTTTTTGAAAGAAGTAATTTAGGATCTTCAAGTTTGAATATCTCTACTTCAACGATAGCGGGAACAAATACTCCGGAAATATTAGTCGTGCTTATGCTGATACTATCTACTTGTTCTTTTAATAAGGTTCCATATATATCATGAGAAACAGACAAGGCTTTGTCTGATACATAAACGTATGTCGCTGTACCCTGAGTTTCTCCGTTGATATCAGTAACTGATACACTAATTGTATAATTGTAATAAACGTAATCTTTCATTGCACCGACATCTTCGGCCAGAGCTTTAAATCCTATTTTAAATTTTCCGGTATCATCTGTTTCCAATTCCCCGAAAGCAATTTCTTTTGAAGTAAATCCTCCGCCTCGATAATAACCCCACCATAAAGGATTACGAACAATTTTGTAAGATACTTTCGCATCCGTAAGAGGTGTACCTGCATAAGTAATTGCTTTACCTTCGGCATAAACACTATCATTGATTCTGTATTCTCCTTCGATTGGTAACATATCTACTTCAAACATTGGTCGTTTGTATTCTTCTACTTTAATATACATTGAACCGCCATAGCAGGAAAGTGTAAAATTACCTGTCAATACATCTAACGGAATAGTGAAGCTGCCGTTAAAACTTCCAAAATCGTTTGTCTTTACATGTGCCTGACCTATTTCTTGATAATTTACATCTTTTAGAAAAACTGATGTTGAATAATTAGTCAGAAGATCCATCTTTTCGCCTGTTTTTTCGATGCATATACCTTTAAAATACACAGTCTGTCCAGGTCTGTATATCGCTCGGTCTGTAAAAAGTTTGACTTCAGTTATAGTTTTTTCTTCAGGATCTGATGAATAATACTGGTAACTGCTTTCTGATATAAAATCTTTATCTTTACTTACATCAATTCTAATATTGTAATAATCAGCAGTATTGGTTTTTTTCATTGCAACATATCCTTTTTTATCAGTATATTCTGTTGCAACTTTAGTGTAAACATAATCGCGTTTTATGTAAGAGTATTCGTATTTGTAAGCATCAACTTTTGCATTTTCAACCGGAGCTCCCGTATTGCGGTCAAACACATAATAACCTCTGTTTCTATAATAGTTATTGTTATTAGTTAAACTTAAGTCTGAAACAAATACCTGAGAATATGCCAGATAATTTTCCTCAAGAGCAAATTCGGGTTTGGCATGTAAATAAATAATATAAAATCCCTTTGGTAATCCTTGAACCAGATATTCTGTATAATGTGTATTCAGATCTGAAGTTTTTGGAAGATTTATTAAAACTGAGCTAACAACAGGCTTTGCAATTTTTAGTAATGATTTTATATAACCTTGATCATAATAATTCTTTTTAAGATTCAAATATCCTTCATAATCACAAGACAAAATTGTCAAATATGCAGTTTCTGCGTTTGTATAGGTAATTCTGATAGGGAATTTTTTGTCTCCGCTAACAATATTTTCGTTTTCGAATGAGAATGATAATTTTTCAATTTCTGCTTTGAGATTTTTACAATCAGGAGTATAACATGCATCCGGATAAAGTTTTATTGCGGCATCCAATAGCGTGACAGCTTTACGTTTGAATAATCTAAATTGAGTTTTAGTAGAATCCATAAAATTGTACGAGCTTCCAAGTTGATTGTAATATTTTGCTAGTTCGTAATCTACCATAGTAAGTTCGGGATGTTTATAATATTTATCATGGAGTTTAAGAAGTCCTGCTTCCCATAAATCATCTTTGTTGACAGCATACATTTTTGATTTAACAAAGTTCAATCTTTTAATGTCTGTGAATAGATAAGCTTCTATATTTTTATTATCAGATAATCTAAAATCTATCCATTTTTGGTAAACTTTTATAGCAGCGTAATTATATGATAAAGAGTCTGCTTCAACAGGAAATTTTACAAATTCCTCTGCATCAGCCAAATAAGCAGGTTCTGTGATTTTATCTGTATTTTGATTACCATACCCATAATAATCGTAATAATCATATTCATAATAATAGTAATTGTAATAACCCATTCCGGCCGATAATCTGTTTACTGCTATAAAAGCTACAAAATCGTACAAAGTTGGGAATTGATTTTTACTATCTTTAGCATTAACAACAAAGTCTTTGTATTCTTCAAGATTTACGGTTTTTAAATTGTCATTCAATGCCAGCAAATAGTTCTTTATTATTTTGTCCTGAAATCTGGTTTTATCCCAGGTTTTTAAATCAGTTAATTCAAAATTAAAAGTTACAGACCTTTGGTTGATCAGATAAGCATTATTAGAGTAATAATCTGCATACATTGTTGCTAATAGCATGTGCATAATTGCTTTTGACACTCCATCTACTTTACGAATATCCGTTTCCAGTTTGAGAATGGCTTTTTCATAGCCGTCTTCTTCAAGAATATTTGTATATTTCAATCTGTAGAGGGTAGATTTAATAATCTGTTGGTCGTTTTTTTCTGCCAATGCCAGAACAAAAATTTCCTCAACTTTTTGCAATGCCGATTGAGGCAAAGCATCATTTTCGAATTTGGTTACTTCTTCCCAAAGCTTCTCGTACTTATCAGGGTCTGAGTTAAAACTGTCAAGTAAGGAATAATTGTTAACGAATAGGAGAGAAGTTAACAAAAACGCGATTCTAAAAAACATAGTGCTCATAATTCTTAAATTTTAAATTAACGTTTCGCTGGATGATCAGAAAATATTTATTCCATAAAAATAAATAAAATTTAATAACCATTTTTTATTTTCAATAATTATTTAAATAAATCAATCCCGAACAAAAATTTATCCGGGATTGCAAAACTGTATTAATGCGTTAAAAATGGGATTAAATTCCCAGACAAGATTTTACTATTTCCGAAATGGTTTTACTATCTGATTTGCCTGCAAGCTTTTTATTGGCTGCACCCATAACTTTGCCCATGTCTTTTACACTTACAGCATTTAATTCTTTGATTATCGCAAGAACTTCTGCTTTTATTTCTTCTGCAGAAAGTTGTGCAGGAAGGTAGCCTGACATTACATCAGCCTGAAAGACCTCCGGTTCGTATAAGTCTGTACGATTTTGCGATTTGTAAATTTCAGCAGCATCACGCCGTTGTTTTATTAATTTCTGAATGATTTGAATTTCTCTTTCGGGACTCAGTTCATTTACAACTCCTCCTTCGGTTTTTGCAAGAAGAAATGCAGCTTTTATCGCTCTCAATGCTTCGAGTTTGTCTTTTTCTTTTGCAAGCATTGATTTTTTAATGTCTTCGTTAATTTTATCAAATAAGCTCATATTTTAATTATTTTTCATCATTAATATCTTCGTCATCTTTTTTTATTCGTCTGTCAATTGCAGGCTGATTCTCTAACTGATCAAGGAACAATGAGTCATTCAATTTGTTTATATCCTGAACATGGGTAAAATGAGATCTGTCGGTGTCGGGAAGAATAATATTTTCTTCATCGCTGTGAAGTTTTGACTTTTCGAAATCCAATTCCAATTCTACAACATTATCGTCAATATCAAAATTTAAGCTTTGGTCACTTTCTGAATCTATAAATTTATCATCATCAGGTTTAATTATCGTATCCTTAACTACATCAAGAGATTCCCCAAATTGGATTCTTATAACTTCTTTCTTTTTTTCATCTTTTTCGTACAATCCAGGATATGTTTCAAAACCTGTAGCAATTATTGTTACACTTATGCTATCACCTAGTGATGAATCGTGACCTGTTCCCCAAATTATATTTGCATCTTTTCCAACTACGTCCTTGAGATAACTGGTTATTTGTCCGAATTCACTCATTGTGAGCTCGTTATCACCAATTTCACTCATTATATTTAGCAATATATTTTTTGATCCGCGGATATCATTATCTTTTAATAAAGGCGATTCGAGAGCTGTTTTTATAGCCGTAATATCTCTGTCTGGACCACTTGCGCGAGCCGATCCCATCAGAGCAACGCCACTGTCTTTCATAACGGTTTTTACATCTTCGAAGTCAACGTTTATATAGCCGTGTACAGTGATTATTTCAGCAATACCTTTTGTCGCTATTGCTAAAACATCGTCTGCTTTACTGAAGGCATTAGACATTTTTAAATCGGTATAAATGCTCTGAAGTTTTTCATTATTAATAATTAACAATGCATCAACAAATTCTTTCATTTTGTTTATGCCTTCTATTGCTTGATTTATACGAACTTCTCCTTCAACTTTAAATGGAATTGAAACAATACCAATGGTTAGTATATCTCTTTCTTTTGCTGCCTGTGCTATTACCGGAGCTGCTCCTGTTCCTGTACCACCACCCATACCGGCAGTAATAAATACCATTTTTGTGTTGTTATCAAGAATTTTTTCAATTTCTGCAAGACTTTCAATAGCTGCCTGCCTTCCTTTTTCAGGATTATTGCCGGCTCCACGGCCTTCGGTAAGACTTGCACCAAGTGCTATCTTAATAGGTACAGGACTGGCTTTTAAGGCTTGGGCATCAGTATTGCATATAACAAAGTCAACACCTTGAACTTTCATTGAGAACATTTGATTAACGGCGTTACTACCACCGCCACCAACTCCAATAACCTTGATTATTGATGATTCTTCTTTTTCAATTATAAAATCGAGTTCAGTCATATGATTTATTTTATATTATTTTAATTTTCGTCTTCATCAAACAGTCTTGCCATTTTTGTTTTAAAATTATCGAATAGCTTTCCTTTTGGTTCAGAGTTTTTATTGCTTGTTTTTTCTTCTTCGGGCTTTTCTTCCGGTTTTTCTTGATTTAGTTTTTCGAAAGTGGTTTTTTCTACTTCATTATCAGTAAAAGCGAATCCTTTCATTATCAAACCAATTGATGTAGAATATTGAGGATTGTTTAAAATGTCGGAAAATTGACCTTCTATATAAGTTGATGGATAGGCGATTCTAATATCATTGTTTGTTATGTACGAAGCTAGTTGTTTAAGATTTTTTATTAATGAACCGCCTCCTGTAATTACAATACCACCTGATAACTTTTCACGAATTCCTGCACTTTCGATTTGAAACATCACCGCATGTAAAATTTCCTCCATACGTGCCTGAATTATTGCCGACAACTGACGTAATGAGAATTCTTTTTCCTCACGGCCTTTTAACCCCTCAATTGAAATTATAGTATCATCCTGACTTCTGTCCTGCAAAGCACTTCCATATCTGATTTTTAATTCTTCAGCTTGCTTCTCAAGTATCGTAAGGTTTTGTTTGATGTCATTTGTAATTGTTGTTCCACCAATTGGAATTACAGAGGTATGAATGACTTTGTTATTTTTGTAAACAGCCAGATCGGTTGTTCCACCTCCAATGTCAATCAAAGCAACCCCAGATTGCTTTTCTTGGGGAGTCAATACAGCTTCTGCTGATGCCAATGGCTCAAGTATTAATGATTTTACTTTAAGACCTGAAATAGTTGCACATTTTTTTATGTTATTTACCATTGACATTTGACCTAAGATTATATGATAGTTGCCTTGTAAAACAGCTCCTGTCATATCACAAGGGTTTTCTATGCCCGTCTCCTTATCAACTATATAAGATTGTGGTATAATATCAAGAATTTCTTCTCCCGGGTCAGAAATCATTTGCCTCATAAGATTTTCAAGATCTTCGAGATGAGACTTTTTTATTATAGAATCTTCATCCGAAATTCTTATGCTACAGCGGTTTTTTTGGCTAAGGACATGCTGCCCTGCAATACCAACAAAGACTTCGTTCAATCTTATTCCCGAACTTTCAAATGCTTTTTTTGTTGCAATTCTTATAGAATTAACTGTTTCGTCAATATTAAGAACCACACCTCTACGAATACCTTTTGAAGGTGTTGTGCCAAATCCGGTTATCTCAAACTTATTGTCTTTTGTTTTTCTTCCGGTCAAAGCTACAATTTTTGTAGTTCCGATGTCAATTGCTGCGATTGTTTCCATATTTTTTTCCATGTAATTACCTTTTTTTACAAATTACCTGATCAGAGTATTTTAAATTTATAGTTGAATAAATATTCCAGTCAGTTAGTGCAAAGCCTTTTTTATAAAGAGCTTCAAGTTTTCCAAGTTTGTATTTATAATTTTCGAGATTGCCTAAAATAATGATATGATTACCCACTCTTGGTATTAACTCTACTTCCATATTTTCGTTAATGTAAATCTGTTCAATTTGAGCTTGCCATAATTCGTGTTCGTTGATATATTTTACAAAGTTAAATAATTTCGACAAGTTGACATCTCCTGTAATCGAATCGTTTAGAATCTGAGCTTTAAATCCCGGATTAAAGAAATCTTCGGATATTTGGCCGCTTACAACAATTACATTAGCAGAATAGTGACTGCATACAGGCATTAACTTGCATTCGTCGTCAACATAATAATGATCGTTATTTTTTGTAATTATCCTCATTACCGGATTTCTTTGTTTTAATGTTATGAAAACCTGCCCGGAGAAGTTACTGTAAACATCTGCTTGTTTGATATATGGGTCTGATTCTATAATTTTTTCTATTTGACCAAAATTAAGCTTATCTACAATACAAGAGTCTATGTTTATATTGTTTGTAATCAACAATTTTTCAACAGTTTCCTTGTCAATAAATTTGTGATTGTTGTCAACTTCAATAATAATTTCGGAACATATTAGGTTTTTCTTTTCTTTTGCAGCAAAACCCAGCATAGCAATAATATATGCTGTTAACAATGTCCACTTTAATATTGATAGTATTCTTTTTTTCACTTACTGAACAAGTTTATTATTGGGTTTATAAATAAATCAATATCTCCGGCTCCCATAGTTACTAACAATTCAGGTTGCAGCTCCTCAAGTTTTGATAACAATTCTGCTTTATCACAAAGGTGTTTTTTTGTTGAATGTATGTGTTTTAATATTATTTCAGAGCTTACTCCTTTGATTGGTTTTTCTCTTGCCGGATATATTGGTAACAAGATTATTTCATCACAAATAGACAAGCTTTGTGCAAATTCCTGGTAAAAATCTGCTGTTCGGCTATACAAATGAGGCTGAAATACTCCTGTGATTTTTTTATCGGGATACAAAAGTTTTACAGATGACAGAAATGCACTTATTTCCTTTGGATGATGTGCGTAATCATCAATGTATATTATTTGATTTGATTTAATTCTAATATCAAAACGTCTGACAATACCTTTAAAACTTTCGAGTCCTGCCCGCACGTCATTATCTGTTGCTCCGTTGAGTAATGCTATTGATGCTCCGGCAAGTGCATTTTCGAGATTATGATTACCTCCGATTTCATATTTTATTGATTCTATTACACCTTGTGGATAATGAAGATCAAAATAACAAAATTCATTTTTATAGTTTATATTTGAAATGAAGAAATCGAAACTGTTATTTTCGAAACCATAACTGAAGATGTTTATTTCGGAGTTGAGTTTAGGCTTAATCTCTGAATAGATCTTCGAATTTAGTATAATATTACCGTTTTCTTTTACCTGATTACAAAATATTACAAAAGCCTCTTTTAGAGAATCATGATTTTTATATATGTCAAGATGGTCGGCATCAATATAAGTAATAAGGGCGGTTGAAGGTGTGAGTCTGTGAAAGGATCTGTCAAATTCGTCGGCTTCAACGACTATATATTCGCTTTCAGGATTTATTAGAATATTGGAATTTAAGTTTTTAGAAATACCACCTAAAAAAGCCGAGCATGAGTTTTTTGTTTTACTCATAATATTTGCACAAATCCCTGATACTGATGTCTTTCCATGAGTACCTGCGATTGCCAGTCCTTTTTTTGGATTGCTTATCATTCCAAGTATTTCTGCACGCTTTGAAATTTGAAAGCAATTTTTTCTAAAATATTGTAATTCCGTTTGATCTTCAGGTATTGCCGGAGTTAGTATGATAAGAGTTTTCAAAGAATTGAGAAATGCAGAAGGAATATGGCTTATATTGTCCTCATAATGAATATTTATACCAAGATTTTCAAGCATGATACAAATTTCGCTTCGAAATCTGTCATAACCTGCAATATTGTAACCGGTTGAGTAAAAATATTGAGCAAGAGCACTCATTCCGATTCCTCCGATTCCAAGAAAATATATGTTTTTATATTTACTGTCCATACGCTAATTTGTGTACTTCATCGGCAATAATATCTGCGGCATCAGGGAGCTCAAGTTGTTTAATATTTTCTGAAAGTTCCTTTTGCTTTTCTTTATCTGAAAGTAATGAAAACGCTTCATCTAAAAGTTTATCGCGAGCATCAATATCACTTATCATAAGTGCTGCATTAATGGTTGTAAGAGCCTGTGCATTTTTCGTCTGATGATCTTCGGCAACATTGGGTGATGGAACAAAAATTACAGGTTTGCCTACTATACAAAGTTCGGAAATAGTACTGGCTCCGGCTCTTGAAATAATTATATCAGCAATGGAGTAAGCTAAATCCATTCTGTATATAAAATCATTCATATAAACCAAAGGAGTGTTCAAATTTGCAACAATATCTTTTGCTTTAGGAAAATATGTTTTACCTGTTTGCCATATAATTTGAATATCTTTTTCAATTAGTTTTTTCAACCCATCAGCAATACTTTCATTTATTGTTCTTGCACCAAGACTTCCTCCGACAGCAAATAATATTGGTTTGTTTGGATTTAGTCCAAAAAACTTATATGCTTCTTCCGATTTATGAGGGATATTTTTTATATCTGCTCTTACAGGATTTCCGGTTTTAATGATTTTTTCTTTGGGGAAGAATCTTTCCATATTATCATAGGCAACGCAAATCTTTGAAGCTTTTTTTGCAAGAAGTTTGTTGGTAACTCCGGCATACGAATTTTGTTCCTGAATTAGGCAAGGAATTTTGAGTGAAGCAGCAGCACGTAAAGCCGGGCCACTCGCATAGCCACCAACACCCACAACAACATCAGGATTAAAATCTTTAATTATTCTTTTTGCTTTTCTTAGACTTTTTATTACTTTAAAAACGAATGAAAACATTGCTAAGGATAATTTTCTTTGCATTCCCACTACGGGAAGTCCTACGATTTTATATCCGGCAGCAGGAACTTTTTCCATTTCGATTTTTCCTTCCGCTCCTATGAATAAAATTTCAGTATCCGGATACTTTTTTATGTATGCATTAGCAATTGATACAGCAGGAAAAATGTGCCCTCCTGAACCGCCGCCGCTTATGATTATTTTAGTTTTCCGATTCATTTGTTTTTAAAGTTTCTGTTAAATCTATGCTTGTGCTGTCATTGCTTTCAACTGTCGAAATGCTTTCTTCTGCATTTTTAATTTCTGCATCTGTAATTTCTCGGCTTACACTTAAAATTATTCCAAATGCTAATCCGATAAAAAATATTGATGTTCCACCATAACTCACAAATGGCAATGGTTGCCCTGTTACAGGAATTATATTTGTTGCAACAGCCATGTTCGAAAATGCCTGTAAAACTATCAGGGTAGCTAATCCACTCACGGCAAATGCTCCAAATTTTCGTTTAACTTTTTTTACTATTATTTTTACTCTTAGAAAGAAAAACAGGTAAAGTAGTAATAAGGGGATAGCTCCAATTAAAAGTCCAAATTCTTCGGTTATCACCGCAAAAATGTAATCAGAATAGGGGTGGGGTAGAATATTTCTTTGGTTTGATTTTCCGGGACCCTTTCCAAATAATCCACCTGTAGCAATAGCAATTTTTGAGTGTTTTTCTTGAATGTTTTCCTCTTTGCTTGGATCCATAAAGCTTTCAATTCTGTTATTCCATGTTTCGAATCGTCCTACATCTTTAAATGTTTTTACAACAACAATAAATAAGATTCCAAAAAGTAGTGTAACACCTAGCATTGAAGCTAAATATTTGAATTTAAGATTGCTGAAGAATACTAAAATCATAGATACCCCAAATATCAGAAGTGCTGTAGAAAGGTTTGCAGGTAAGATTAACCCTGCTGTCAGCACTACCGGGAAATATATAAGTTTAAATGTCCCTATGTATGAATTATATTCAGCTTCTTTAAATGCCAAAACCCGCGAGAGGTACATCAGTAATGCTATTTTGGCAAAATCTGAAGTTTGAAAAGTTATTCCTCCCGGCAAAAGAATCCATCTTCTGGCATCATTTACATTGAGACCGAAAAATAAAGTAAAAACTAGTAACCCGATTGATAAATACCATAAATAGACTGAAATTTTACTGAAATACCGATAGGGTATATTATGAACTATTATAATAAACGAAATACTAAGAAACAGCATGAAGGCTTGTTTTAATAAATACTGCGTTGCATTTCCATCAGCATCACGATATGCAAGTTGACCGGCAGCACTATATACAGAAAGCATTGAATAAATAAACAAGAAGAATATTATTATCCAAATACCCTTGTCCCCACGGAATATTTTATTTATTATTGGCATTATGTTATAGTGCTCTTATTGCTAGTTTAAACTGAGTGCCACGGTCTTCATAGTTGTCAAAGAGATCAAAACTTGCGCATGCAGGCGATAGCAATACAGTATCTCCTTTTTTGCCAAGATAGTATGATGTGTTTACAGCTTCGACCATGCTTTTAGTGTCCACAATTTTTGGAACAATATCTCCAAATGCTTTATGAATAGTCGAGTTGTCTATACCAAGACAAACGATTGCTTTAACTTTCTTTGTCACAAGGTCTTTTAAAATACTGTAGTCGTTTCCTTTATCAATTCCACCGACAATCCAAATAATTGGAGAATCAACCGATTCGAGAGCATACCAGGCAGAGTTAACATTTGTGGCTTTAGAATCGTTTATAAATTTTATTCCATGAACACTGATAACAGGCTCAAGTCTGTGCTCAACATTTTTAAAATCCATAAGACTTTCACGAATAACATCTTTTCTGATATTTAAAACCTGGGCTACAATACCTGCTGCCATAGAATTGTAAACATTGTGTTTGCCTTTAATTGCCAATTCATCAATTTGCATAGTCATTTGTTGTTTTTGGTTGTACATATAATTAATTTCTTTGTCAGTTTCGTTTAGAAAAGCCCCATTTGCAATGTCAGTTTTGATTTGAGTAAATTCAAATTGGTTTGCACTAATCTCGCGTTTTGATATTTCGCTTAGAATTGTCTCATCATCGGAGCAGTAAATGAAAGTGTCCTTATTTGTGGTGTTTTGTAATATTCTGAATTTTGAATCAACATAGTTCTGAAATTTGTAATCGTATCTGTCCAGATGGTCAGGGGTTATGTTAAGCAGAACTGATAAATCACTTTTAAATTCATACATATCATCCAACTGAAAACTGCTGATTTCTATTACATAGAAATCATGTTTTTCAGTTGCGACCTGATAAGCAAAACTCTTTCCTACATTGCCAGCCAATCCTACATTTAACCCTGCTTTTTGGAGAATATGATAAGTTAGCATTGTTGTAGTAGTTTTTCCATTACTTCCGGTAATACAAATTTTTACAGCATCGGTATATCTTGAGGCAAATTCTATTTCGGAAATGATAGGAATGCCAAGATTTTTAATAGTCTGAATAATAGGAGCAGTATTTGGAATGCCCGGACTTTTAATGACCTCGTCTGCATTTAAAATTAGTTCTTCTGTATGCTTTAATTCTTCGTATTCAACATTATAGTCTTTTAGAATTTCTTTATATTTATCATTGATGCTTCCCTTGTCGCTTACGAAAACATCGAAGTTATTTAATGCTGCCAGGACTGCAGCACCTGTTCCACTTTCTCCCGATCCTAAAATTACAATTCTTTTTTCCACGTTTATCTAAGTTTTAAGGTTATTATTGAGATTACTGCCAGCATTAAAGAGATAATCCAAATTCTTGCAACGATTTTTGATTCAGGTAGCCCTTTTTTCTGGTAATGATGATGCAAAGGTGCCATAAGAAATATTCTTTTGCCCTCGCCATATCTTCGTTTGGTGTATTTGAAATAACTAACTTGTAATAGAACAGAAATACTTTCGGCAAAGTAAATTCCACAAAGAATAGGTATAAGGAGTTCCTTTTTTATTATAATTGCTAATACTGCAATAATACCACCAATAGCAAGACTGCCTGTGTCACCCATGAATACTTGGGCAGGATACGAGTTGTACCACAGAAATCCTATTGCAGCACCAATAAATGCACTGGCAAAAATTACCAATTCCCCGGTATTTGGAATGTATAAGATGTGAAGATATTCTGCAGCGATTCTGTTACCCGAGACATAAGCAAGTATTCCGAGTGTTACCCCAATTATAGCTGATGTCCCGGTTGCTAATCCATCCAATCCGTCTGTCAGATTGGCTCCATTTGAAACTCCGCAAATAATGAAAATAGTTGCAAGAACGAAAACAAACCAACCGATTTTTTCGGCATTATCACCTAAAAACCAAACTATTTTTGAGTAATCAAATTCGTTATTTTTAAAGAATGGGATAGTCGTTTTTGTTGACTTTACATCAATATATTCTACAACTTCTGTACAGTTATGATTATCAACAACTTCAGTAACGTGTTCACATGTTGTTCCAACAACTTTGGTTCTTATAACTACATCATTCGAAAAATACAACACGCCTCCAACTACAAAGCCTAGGATTATTTGTCCGATTATTTTAAATTTTCCCTTTAACCCATCTTTATTTTTCTTTTTAATTTTTAGGTAATCGTCAACAAATCCGATAAAACCAAGCCATATAGTGGTGATTAGCATTAGGATTACATAAATGTTTCCGAGCTTTGCAAATAATAATGTTGGGATAACTATAGACATTATTATTATTACTCCCCCCATTGTTGGAGTTCCTCGTTTTTGCATTTGACCGGCAAGATCCAAATCACGAATTTCTTCACCAATTTGTTTTCTTTGTAAAAAGCGAATTATTTTTTTACCGAAAAGAATGCTGATAATTAGTGATGTAATCATTGCCATAGCCGCACGGAAGGTAATGTACTCAAAAACGCCTGTTCCGGGGACATTTAATTCGTTTAGGTAATGAAATAAATAATACAGCATCTTATAAATTTTTAAAAGTTTCTATTAAAATTTCCTTATCATCAAAGTGATGTTTGACCCCATTTATATCCTGATATTTTTCATGACCTTTGCCGGCTACAAGGATAATATCTCCGGGATTTGACATCATGCAAGCTGTTCTTATTGCTTCAGCTCTGTTTGTTATTCTCAAAGTTTTCTTTTTGTGGATTGCAGTTATTCCGGCTTGCATATCATCTAAAATTGCTTCAGGATCTTCGGTTCTTGGATTGTCAGATGTGAGTATAAGTCGATTACTCAATTCGGCTGCAATACAAGCCATCTCGGGACGTTTTGTTTTATCTCTGTCTCCTCCTGCACCAACTACAGTTATTAATTGTCCGCTGCCTTGTCTGATTTCGTTTATAGTTGATAATACATTTTGTAAGGCATCAGGTGTATGTGCATAGTCAACAATTGCAGTGATTCCGTTTGTCGAATTAATTGCATCAAACCTTCCTTCAACAGGTTTTAGTTTTGATAAAGTTATTAGAATTTCCTGTTTGTCTAAATTGCTTAATATGGCAGTCGAATATATTGCTAATAAATTGTAAGCATTGAATTTTCCTATGAAATTTGTCCATATTTCATGTCCATCCAGATTTATTAGCATTCCATCAAAATGGCTTTCGAGAATCTTGATTTTAAAATTACTTGCAGTATGTAAAGAGTATGTATATTTTTTTGCAGAAGAGTTTTGCAACATAACCAAACCATTTTTATCATCAGAATTTGTTATTGCAAATGCTTCAGGTCTTAATTGTGTGAAAAACAATTGTTTAGCTTTTATATATTCTTTAAAAGTTTTATGAAAATCCAGATGATCGTGAGTAATATTAGTAAATATCCCGCCTACAAAAGTTAATCCCGCAATTCTATGTTGAACAATTGAGTGTGAAGAGACTTCCATAAAACAATATTCACAACCGGCATTTACCATGTCCGAAAGAAATCTGTTTAGACTGATCTGGTCAGGTGTCGTATGTGTTGCAGGAAATGACTCGTTGTTGATTTTAATATCTATAGTGGATATTAATCCTGCTGAAAACCCAAGCTCTCTAACTAAATTGAATAATGTGCTGGCTATAGTTGTTTTACCGTTAGTGCCTGTAACACCAATTAATTTAAGTTTTGATGATGGATTGTCGTAAAATTCTGATGCAAGTATGCCCAGACTTACAGACGATTCTTCAACCTGTACATAAGAAATATTGTGATGTGTGTTTTTCGGCAATTCCTCACATACTATTACTTTTGCTCCGTTATTAATAGCGGTTTGAATGAAATTATGACCATCAGAAATAGTCCCTTTAATAGCAACGAACAAATCTCCATCTGAAATTTTGCGGGAATCAAAGTTTAAATTCTGGAACTCTCCATCATTATTAAAAATGAATTTTTTACTCCCTATTGTTTCTATGTATTCTTTTATGTTCATTCTCCGAGATATAATGTTATTAAATCACCCTTTCTAAAAGAGTCACCTGGCGCTGGAACTTGCTTTTTTACTCTGCCTCGTCCCGAAACGTTGACTTTCATACCGCATTGTTCAAGAATTATGATTGCATCTTTAAGTCCCATGTTGATGACATTAGGGATTTTGGTCTTATCGCTGTAATTAACCGGATTGTAGGCAATTTTTAATTCATTAGCCGTACTGACAACCCAATCTGTTTGTGCAACTTTGCTGGCATCAGTTATTATTTGCAGCCAATTATAAACTTTTTCGGTTTCTTTTTTATTTCCCTTTTTTGCAATTGGAATTGAGGAGGAAATCGTGAAATTTGATGTAAAACGATGATATTTTGGATTTGAAGCATAAATTTTATCGGCGATTTCCTTAAAAACAGGACCTGCAACAATATTTCCATAAAAGCCGCCTCTGCTAGGTTTGTAAATGGATACAATGCATGAGTATTCGGGATCTTCGGCCGGGAAATATCCTACAAACGAAGCATGGTATTTTACTCGTGTGGTATCGCTGCCGTAATTCATTTGTGCTGTCCCTGTTTTGCCGGCAATTTTGTAGTTATCACTTTTAATATTTTTAGCAGTACCATCACTCACAACTCCTTCCATCATTTTTTTTACAATATCAATTGTACTTTGTGAGCAAATTTGTTCATCAATGATTTCAGGTTCAAACTTTTTAACAATTTCGCCTCTATATGAAAGAGCTTCTGCAAAAATGGGTCTTAGTAATACCCCGTTATTAGCTATTGCATTATAAAATGCAAGTATCTGCAGAGGCGTAATTTGTAATTCGTAACCAACGGATATCTGAGTTAAAGATAGTCCCGACCATTCTTTTGTCCCCGGAGAATGAATTACAGGTGTTGATTCTCCTCGAATTATTACATTTAGTGGCTCGTTAAGATGGAGTCGCTGTAATCCGGCAATAAATTTACCGGGTTGATTTTTGTATTCCTTGCTGATAATTTTTGAAATACCGACATTTGAAGACACTTCAAAAGCTCTCTGGACTGTAATTGTACCGTAGCCTCCTTCTTTTGTATCTTTCATTTCTTTTCCATAATAATGAGTAATCCCGTTTCCGGTTTCAATCATATCATCAGGTTTTATATATCCGTCTTCTAGTGCAACAATTACAGAAGCAAGTTTAAATGTTGAGCCCGGATCCGAAGCATGTCCTATTGCATAATTTGTATATTCATAATAATAACCTTCAGGGTGAAGTTTTAAATTTGCAATTGCTCTTACCTTGCCTGTCTTTACTTCCATTACAACCACAGTTCCATACTCTGCTCCATGCTTAATGAGTTGTTTTTCCAATGCAGATTCTGCAACATCTTGTAAACCAATATCAATGGTAGTAATAAGGTCGTAGCCGTCTTTTGGCTCAATAAAATTTGCATCCTCGACAGGCATCCACATGTTGCCCGGTATTTTTTCTTTTACGGTATGCCCTTCTATTCCCCGGAGTTCTTCATCATAGGCATCTTCTAAACCCACTCCTTTGCGTCCAATAGCAGGTTCGGTACCTATTGTACGTCGCCCAAGTTCCCCAAATGGCTTTTCTCGTTTATAAGTTTTTTGATAAACAAATCCGCCTTTTGTTCTTCCTTTTCTTAATAATGGAAAGTTTTGTAAGAGTTTAAAATCAGAATATTTAATATTAAAACTAAAGCGATAATACCTCGAACCAGAATCCCTTGCGTCTATTAACTCTTGAGTGAATTGCATTTGAGATTTTTCGGGAAATAGCTGAGACAAACAAAGAGACAAGGAGTCTATATTTTCATCAAATACTTTTTGTGTTATAGCATCACAGTTTGGATCTATTCCGGCTTCGAAGTAGGCAACAGAAGTAGCCAGCAGTTTGCCGTCAGACGAATAAATATTTCCCCTCAAAGGTTCTATTGTTGTGTATATACGGGTAGATTTAATTGCTTCGTTGATTTTTTCTTTATCGTAGAAAAACTGGAAATAAATAATTTTCCCTATAACGAAAAGACCGAAAACTACCATAAAAATATATAGTAGGTTATATTTTACTAATATGTTGGTCCTTTCACTCATTTGTTGATGTAATATGTTAGTTTTTTAGGAGGAATTGAAGATTCTTTAAGTGTCGAGCCCTTTTCCTCAAGAAGTCTTAAAACTTTATCTCTTCTGCTGTTTGTCATTAAATTTGATTGAATCTCAATCTTTTCAGCTCTAAGGTCTTCGATTTCTTTTTTTGCTTTTTCCGTTTCTCTGAAAATGCTTTCTGCATGATAGCGGTTCGCGATGTAAATTAGTCCTAAAATGAAGAGAACTATTATAAATGGTATTTGTTTGCGAACAAGATCACTGGCAACAATAGAACCATTAACAAGCCCACGGACTGTTTCTTTGATTTTTTTATTATTGTTGTTTTTAGATCTTTTCATAGCTTTTCTGCAATTCTTAATTTAGCCGACTTTGCTCTTGGGTTGCTATTGATTTCTTCATCTTCCGGGATGATTATGTGTTTATTGATTTGCTTAAAGGGTAAAAATGATCGCCCATATAAATCCTTTTCTATTTTACCTTCGGTATTACCTGTTTTGATAAGATTCTTTACAGCTCTGTCTTCAAGCGAGTGATATGAAATAAAAGATATCCTGCCGCCCGGTTTTAGGATTATTGGACATGAATTAAGAAATTCAATCAATGAATGATATTCATCATTTACTGCTATTCTTAAAGCTTGAAAAACCTGAGCCAGATATTTATAATCATTATGTGTCGGTAAAGCAGGTGTAATCGCTGTAATAAAGTCTGTTATGTAGTGAAATTGATTGTTTTTACGAAAATTTGTAATTAATGAAATTAGCTTTCCGGGATTTTTTATGTCACAGTATTTTTTAAAAATAAAGAATAGATTTTCTTCTTCATAATTATTTAATATGTCAGCAGCAGTTAAAGATTGATTTTGATTCATTCTCATATCAAGACTACCACCTAGACGATATGAAAAACCTCTGCTTTCTAGGTCAAATTGATGAGACGAAACGCCGAAGTCGGCCATAATCCCGTCAATTTTATCGATTCCAAGATATTCAAGATAATTTACTAAATACCTATAATTCCCATGGATCAGATTAAGTCTGTTATCAGCGATTTTGTTTTTGTGAGCATCGGGATCACAATCTATTGCAATTAGTAGTCCGTTTTTAGAAAGTGATTTTAGTATCTCGGCAGAATGACTACCTCCACCGTATGTGATGTCGGCGTAAATTCCTTCAGGCTTTATTTGCAGTCCTTCTACACTTTCTTTTAGTAAAACTGGAACGTGATACATAATTACTCATTATTATAAAATCCGAAATCACCACCTAATATTTCGTTTGCAAGATTTGCGAAATCATCATGGGCAGATTGCTTGGATTCATATACATCTTTTGCCCAAATTTCAATTTTACCTTCTTGCCCTGCGAATACGAGCTCTTTCTCAGCATTGATGTACTCCAATAATCTTTTTGGAATTAATAAGCGGAAACTTCCGTCAAAAATGATTTCTGCAGTTCCTCTGTAATATTCACGAAGAAATTCAGCATGTTTTTTATTAAATGGATTTAATTTCTTTTTAAGTATTGCTGTTTGATATTGCCATTCGCTTATCGGATAGAGAAGGAGACATTTTTCATAAATATCTCTTTTAACAACAAAAGCATGATTAATTTCTTCTTCAGGAATCTGACGTTTTAATGGGGCAGGAAATATTATTCTCCCTTTATTATCAAGCTTTGCAATATATTCTCCAACAAACATAATGAGTGTGTTTTTGTTTTGATGTAAAACTATACATATTTTACTACACAATGAAACATTTTACTACATATTTCTCCACATTGTTAATAACTTTTGAAAGTTAAAATTTTAAGTTACTGATAATCAGATGTTTGAAAATTTGAAAAAATAATTTTATATTTGCAGAAATTAACAATCAGGTTATGCAGGACGAAGAAGTGTTAAAGATTGATATAGAAGCAGTATTAAAAAGCAAAAATCCGAAACTTGCGAAACGTTTACCTAAATGTCTAATTAAGTATCTTAAAAGAATTGTACATCAGGACGAGATAAACAAATTTTTGGGTGAGCATGTTGGAGTTAGAGGTCTTAACTTTGTTGAAGCAGTCATAGAATTTATGGATTTGAAATATGAAGTTCATGGTTTTGAAAATATTCCTGAGAGTGGAAAATTTGTTTTTGCTTCAAATCATCCTTTAGGGGGATTGGAAAGTATGGTTTTTATGAAAGTTGTTAGTCAGAAATATCCTGAATTTAAATTTGTCGTAAACGATATTTTGATGGCTCTAAAGCCTTTGGCAGAGGTTTTTGTACCTGTGAATAAACACGGCAATCAATCAAGGGACAGCTTAAAAATACTTAACGAAGTTTATGCCACAGACGATCAAGTATTATTCTTCCCAGCAGGTTTGGTTTCGAGAAAGATTAAAGGGAAAATTGTTGATTTACCTTGGCAGAAAAGCTTTGTAAGTAAGGCAGTTGAATATAAACGGGATATTATTCCTGTTTATATAGAAGGAAAGAATTCGAAGTTTTTTTATAATTTGGCGTCATTTAGGAAATTTTTCGGCATAAAGGCCAACATAGAAATGTTGTATTTGGTTGATGAAATGATGAAACAAAAAGGCAGGACAATTAAAATAGTATTTGGGTTACCGGTTTCATATAAGTTGTTTGATAAATCAAAAGATTTTAGAGAATGGGCAGATTATATGTATAAACTCACATATTCATTAAAAAATTAACTTAAGAATAATTAATTTTATAATTTTGTAAAAATAAAATTGCTCAGATGACCGTAATGTGTCCGGTTATTCCGCCGGTAAATAAGAATTTGTTATTGCAAGAGCTAACGGCAGATAAACTATTGCGTAAGTCAAATTATGGCAATACAGAAATTTACGTATTCACGCATAAAGATTCTCCTAATTTAATGAAAGAATTGGGCAGATTGCGTGAAGTAACATTTAGGATGGCTGGAGGTGGAACGGGTAAAGAGATAGATTTAGACGATTTTGATACAGCAGCGGATCCTTATTTTCAATTAATTGTCTGGGACCCTGATGAAAATGAAATTATAGGTGGTTATAGATTTATTTTGGGTGAATCTGTACTTGACGATCCCGAAGCAAAATTAGCGACTTCGCATCTTTTCGAGTTTTCGGAAAGCTTTATTAAAGATTATTTACCTTATACAATTGAACTTGGGAGATCTTTTGTTCAACCAAAATATCAATATGGCAGGAATTCCCGCAAAGGCATGTTTGCACTCGATAATTTGTGGGATGGTTTGGGAGCACTTATAGTTGAATATCCTGAAATGAAATATTTTTTCGGTAAGGTTACTATGTATAAGCATTTTGATCTTGGGGCAAGAAATTACATTTTAACATTTATAAATTTGTATTTTCCTGATACAGGAAGACTTGTAGTGCCAAAAAATCCTGTTGATTTTAAGTACGAGAAAAACAAAATGCAGTTTAGTGGAAATAACTATGCCGAAGATTATAAAAGATTAAATGCATTGGTTAGAGATTCTAATGAAAAAATACCACCTTTGGTAAATGCATATATGAATCTTTCGCCCTCGATGCTTAGTTTTGGAACTGTCGAAAATGACGAGTTTGGAGGAGTTGAAGAAACAGGGATTCTTATAAATATCAAAGATATCTACAATTCCAAAAAAGAGAGGCATGTAAAATCATACAACAGGTTAATAAGGATGAGCCAGATTTTTCCGCGTAAACCCAAAATATTCAATTTGAAAAACTGGCGAATAAAGAAAAGAAACACAAACCCGTAAATAATTTTTTATTATTTTTACAGTTTTTATTGAAAACTGTAAAAATGAAGATTTCAATACTTGCATTTATATTTTTTGTCTGCATATTTTATTCTAAAGCTCAGAATTTGGTATTGAATCATAGTTTTGAAGATGCCTGGTCGTGTCCGGTTTCGTTTACTACACTCGCTGTAGCAAAACCATTTCCCGTTTGGTTAAATCCAAATAAAGGAACCCCTGATCAATTGCATGTTTGCAGTACCGGTGATGCAGGTGTGCCGGAAAATTTTGCAGGGTTTATGTATCCTGCAGATGGCGCTGCTTATGCAGGAATTATTTTAAGAGAGATATTTGACGATTCCGTATCTGTATATGAAGGCGTTTCTCGTGAATATATACAAACCAAATTAAAAACGCCTTTGGTGAAAAATAAAACGTATTGTGTAAAATTGTATTATGCCAATTCCTCAAAATCATTTTTCTCTGTTGACGCTTTAGGTATTACTATTACGGCTAATCAAATTAGTACAAAAGATGCCGGTTTAATTATTCAGAGGCCACAAATTATAAACAGGCCGGGACACATTATGGATAATATTGATTATTGGCAGGAAATGTGTGGCGTTTATCGTGCCAGAGGAAATGAAAAATATCTTACTATTGGAAATTTCTGGAATAATGAGAATACGGTTTATAAGCAAAATAATTTTGAATCAACAGATTCTTCGTTTTATTATGCATACTATTATATTGACGATGTCAGAGTCTTTGAAATCGAGAATGCATTTGAATGCGGTTGTTTAAATAATTTGTCATTTGGCTCTGATTGGCTTGGTGAAGATTATAATCCTCAAACAGGCTATAATTCACTAATTGCTGACAATAATGGAAATTATACGCATAATGGAATTACTGAAACAGATAATAATTCAAACAATGGAAATTTAGCGGATAATAATGGTAATAATTCTTTAGACGAAAATATTTCGAATGATAATACAGATATTGTTGATGGAAATTCGAATAATCAAAACAATCAGTCAAGCTCAACTGACGAATCTATGATGCTTTTAAAAGACTCTGAAATTTCAAGGCAGGCGTTTGAAAATGTTGGGGTAGGGAGCAAATTTAATCTGAACAGAATATTTTTCGAGTTTAATTCATCCGAATTAATTACTACTTCATTTAGAGAACTTGATGAGCTGAGCGAAATACTAATTTCAAAGCCCGGTTTAAGAATTGAAATACGTGGCCACACTGATAATATTGGCTCGGATTCATATAATAAATCGCTTTCAATTAAAAGAGCAGCAGCGGTATATGACTACCTTATAACAAAAGGTATTGATAAGTCAAGGATGAAGTACAGAGGATTCGGTAATAAAGTGCCTTTGTCAGATGAAGATACAGAAGAGGGAAGAAGTAAAAACAGAAGAGTAGAAATTATTATCGTTGGATTATAATTTTATTAATCAATAATTAGTATTTTTTAGTTAAATAAATATTTATATATTTACAATGTAAATTATTTGTTTAGATGAATCTGTATAATGATGTATATCAATTACTTAGCGAAAATGATTGCGTAATCATTCCGGGTTTTGGTGGTTTTGTTGTCAACTATAATGAAGCAGAAATTGATATCGCTAAACAGAAATTTCATCCTCCATCACGAACTTTAGCTTTTAATGTAAAGTTACAGGTCAATGACGGATTACTTATAAATCATATTTGTCAAACTCAAGGTCAGAGTTGGCAAACAGCAAAAGAATATGTTGCTGTTTGTGTTTCAGAAATAAATGATAAGCTTGACAATGGAAGCGCTGTAACTTTTGGTAAACTAGGTAAGTTTGACGGGAGTTCAGGTAATTTAGTGTTCTCGCCTTTTAAAACATTTGATTTGCTTGAATCATCTTATGGTCTAAGCAGTTTTTATTTTCCTTTACTCAAAACTGAAAATGAATTAAAGGAGATTTATAAATCAAAGAGTGCTGTTAAAGAAAGAAAAAAGCCAAAATCATATAAAAAATTAGTTTATGTTTTGTCTGCAGCAGCTGTAATTACAGGACTTGTGGCAATTTCAATACATTTTGATTTCTTCGATTATAAGGGAAATAAACAACATGCTAATGTTATACCGGTTGATCAAATAATCAGCAGTAATTCGGATAACCTTTCTAAAAATGAAGACTTTCCTGATTACAAGACAGTAATTGGAGAACAAGTTGTTTATATAGATCCTGAATTAGTCAACGATGAGTATATAGCTGAAAATTTTAAAGTTGTTGAAAATGTTGAGACAACAACAAAACCTGAAGTATTTGAAACAACTGTTGAGCCCGTTTTTGTAGAACAGAACACAAAAGCAGCTGCATACGTGATTGCAGGAAGTTTTTCCAGCATGGAGAATGCAGAAAGTTTTCAGCAAAAATATAAAGCATCGGGATTTCCGTCAGAGATATTACCAAAATCAAACGGAATGTATAGAGTCTCTATAAAATCTTATAATGATTCCAACCGTGCAGTAGAAGAGTTGTCAAACTTGAAAAATAAAACCGGAAATTATTCTTTGTGGATTTTAAAACTTTAAAACCACCGATTTACTCCTTAATAAATTTTACTCTTTGGACATTTGTATCTGTATAAACTTCAGCAATGTATAGCCCAGATGAGAGTTCTGTTAGTGATATTTCATAAGTTGAGTTATCATTAAAATTTATTTCTCTACAAATCTTTCCGTCATAACTGATAATTCTAATTTTAACAAGGGATTCATGATTGTCTGTATCAATAAAAAGTCTGTCACTTGCAGGATTAGGGTAAATTCTTAAGTTTCCCGAAACAGCATCAACAGACTTTGTAACATTGATGTCATAAGTTAGTTTAAACCCATCATGTCTTACACTGCCATTTGTTCTAAACGTAACTGTAACTTTATTTCCCGGAATTATTATCGGTTCGGGTAAAACAGATCCGGATAGAGTTGCTACATTTTGATTAGACGAATTGATCAGTTTAACGTAGTCATTTACAGGTTCAATATCAAATTCAAGAAAAGTTATTCTTATATTTTCTGCTCCTGCAGGCATTATATTCCAATTGCAAAATTCGTTGTTCTGATATAAAAACGTATTGCTTCCATCGCTAATTATACCTGTTTCTGCAGTTAATGTAGTAGATAAGCTGCAATAATCTGGTTTAATGCCTGAAAATTTAATTAACCAGCCGTCATTTACAGAATCACTATCGCTAATGAATTTTATTAAAACCTTATCCGAAGTGCTTGTAAATTGTTCAGGAGTATCACTGCCATAAATAGTTTGCAGTACAGGCGATTCTTCATTTGGTCCGTCATAAAAAATAAGATAATCTTCGCTGTCAATAATCAGTTTCAAAAATTCGAATTGAATTCCATTTACTGAATCATTTGGGTTTACCAGCCATGAACAGTCCATTTCGTTTTGATAAAATTCTAAAGGCCCGCTTCCATCTTCTATAGTGCCCTCAATAGTGTTCAGTTCTTTTAATCCATCGCAATAATGTGGTGCCGACGAAGGCGTTGCATAAGCAATTACTTCATGAAGGAGAGTAAAGTCAGAACCTCCCGGAGTAAGGTCGTCAATATGGAAATATCCGTCTGCTGAGCCTCCCCATCCCCAATTAATGTGATAATGTGTTTCGTCACTATAACCGTCAAGTATGAATGCATGACCGCTGATGAAGTCGTAATCTGACCAACCGGCATAATATAGTGGTATCTTTTGATCAAGATGCATCAGTAGAGTGTCAGTCCAGTTAAATTCTGTCTCTACGCTATCTCGGAAGTAATATGTTGTTGCAGGATTGTATCCGAAATAGGTTCTTAATGTGTATGCCCCTTTGTGATTGTACATTCCACTTCCATTAGGACCATAATTCATGTCAACAGAAACACCTATATTATAAAGCAATCTCGCTAAATCATCATTGTAATCAGTTGGACTTATAGGCATTTGGTCGTAGTTGTAGATTTGTTCTGAAAAATCTACTTCCAGCCAACCATATACCGGATGTTCATATCCGTATGATCCTGTTCCGTTTTCCGGATATCGGAAATAATTCATTAACTGACCTATTGCAGTTGCAACACAACCAACCACAACATGCCCGTCTGTGCCGGCAGGGTCTGCGGGACAATGTGAATTGTAGTAACGTCCCTGATTCCATTTTGTGGTAATCAATGGGGTCACTGTTTTTACATCAGATTTAGCAATAAACTTAAAAGAATCTTTTAATAATCTGTCCCAATTATCTCTAACAGTCATTGTTGGCTGAATATCATTTTTGATATTGTATTCTATTTGTTTTGCATAACTGTTTAACCAAAATAATACGGAAGGATTTGCTTCTTCCGGGATAATTTCTGAATAATCAGAAAACGCCAGTACAGGATAAACTCTTTGATCGGCAGATACGACAACAAATCCTTGCGGTTCAAGATTAAAAATATAAAAAACTTCAGTGTTATTATATGATTGAGTGAATACAGTTTTAATTTTATATCCATAATTTGTTTTGCTGATTTGTTCAAATCTTTCTGTGATTGTATTTTTTGCAACTTTTTCAGCTTGTAAAACATCGCAATGCTGAGCAAAAATCATCGTGGATATTGCAAATAATATCATACATAATAATGCTGTTTTCATAAGAAAATACTATTAGTTTGTTTTGTAAAGATAAAACAAACTAATTTAATCTAATGTGAAAAACAAGAAAATTTGATATAACATATAATTGTTATTAGACAAATTCTTTTAGATTCCTCTCTGCGGTCTGAATCTATCTGATATATAATTCAATAAATGGTTTTACCAGACATTAATTATAATATATAAATTATATTAAAAACATATATAACATATATAAATAGTACTAGTACTATCTTGTAAAAAACAATCTAGTAATAAAAATACCTGCTCCGTCTTTTTCGCCGGCATCACTTTCTACTCCGCTGGTAACAAAAGTAAGTTTCCATCCATCTTTGGCAAGTTCATTTATTTTTGCAGTTATTACAGCGTCATTAGATGCAATATTCTGAAAATTTATACCCACAGCCGAGTAAAAATTGAGCAGTTTAGTTTCTACAAACTCATCAACTTTTACATCATTTCTGCTTACTTTTCCTTGTTCACTCGTTTTGCCATCAGTTCTTTCTGTGGTTAATGCCGACACATCTTGTTCAGTTCTGTTTTCGATTATTCTGCTTCTTCCCAATCCCATTGGTACAATTGATTCGACAATTGTTACAACTTTGTATTCCTGCGAAAAACTGAAAATACTTATTAAAAGTACACTAAATAAAACTACTGATTTTTTCATATATTAAAATTTAAAATTTGTTTTTCGCTTACAAAAAGCACACCGAAAATGTCAAAATATAATTACTTATTGTATTTTGACATATTTTACAAATTATGGACATTTAATTATCAATAAGAAAATTATTTCTTCTTTGATTTGTCGCGTTGAAACAATTTTTCTGCTCTATTAAAAAACTCAATTTGATCGCGATATTCTTTATTTAACAATCCATAAAATACAATGTCTGAATATTTGTTAAATACGTTATAGTATCCTGATCTTTCAGTACCTTCGATAACAAAACCAAATTTTCTTAAAACTGATGATAAAGTAAAATCGTTAGCCGGAGCTTTAACCGTAATTCGATTATAGTTCTTTTCGTTAAAACCGACTGCTATTAGTTCTTTGATAACATCAGAATAATATTGAACAGTTCTGATTTTGTTTGAAAACCATAAAACAATTTCTGTTTTATTATTTGACCTGCTTGTGTTATAAAATCCGGTTATCCCTAAAAAAGAATTTTTATATCGCAGAGTAAAAAGAAAATTGTTTTTTATTTCACAACAACTGATTTCTTGCATTATAAATTCTTTAATACTCTCAATGCTAACGCCTTGAATATCTTCATTAATCCATTCTGCAAAAAAACTCCTGTCAGATTTGATAACTGCAGCAATTTCTTCGGCGTCTTCAACATTAAGAGGTTTTAATACAAGTTCATCTTTTAAATTAATTTCAACTTCAGCCATTTTTAAAGTTTTGATTCAAACTCATCATTAAATTTCTGCCAGTCTTCCCCTGTTTTATAAAGATTTCTGCTAATAAAGTCCAAGTATCTTTCTAAAACTACCGGCGGAAAATATCCCTTAAGTGCAAAGATAACATTTAAATTTTCATCAAAGAAAATAATTGAAGGTAATTTTATTTCCGGTTGCAACAGTGAGATAACTAATTGATGTGGATAATTTGGATATACCTGTTCATTAATAAACACATAATCGTTTATTTTTATAGTGTCTGTAATATTATAGTTTATATTGACAGCATAAAAATTTGTATTTATATAATCAGAAATAACAGGATGTCGTAATGATGAGGCAAGCATTATTTTACTTCCGTTTATAAAGTCTGAATTTATAAAAAGCATGAACTTTTTTGGACTTTCTTTCATTTTAGCGAGTGCTTCATCAAATTTTAACCAATTTACATTTCCATCAGTTTTTGATGTAGAATCGGGATAATAAGAATTGGTAAAATCTTGTTTAAAGTCTGCATAATTACAATTTTTGTTTATTCTTTCAGTAAAATAAATTAGCAATGGTTCAATGGATTTTATGTCCATATATCCGGCCACAGGATTTATATTGTTTTCGTAATCAATATAAACAATTGTTGGGTATGACATACGTCCGTTTAATAGTAGCTGAGCTAATTCATGAGAGGACCTATTGCCGGTATTTTGGTTTACATAAGTTTTTCCGTTATACTCAACAGTATCTGTTCTTTCTGCATTGAATTTTACGGGGTAGAAATTTGTGTTTATATAATTTGCCAAATCTTTATTGCTAAAAGTTTCGGCATCCATTTTTTTACACCAGCCGCACCAGTCGGTGTACATGTCAATAAGTATTGTTTTGGGCGATTCTTTTTGTTTTTGCACAGCTTCTTCGAAACTCATCCATTTTACAGGACTTTCATTTACTATTGGGTTTTGAGCAAAAAACTTAAATGATAAACAAATAATCGAACAAAAAAGGAAGAAATTTTTCATACTAAATATATTTTGAGACAAAATTAACATATATAAGCATAATTTTTATAATTTTAGGCTTTAAATATTTCGAATTATTAATTTAAACAAACAAATATTATGAGTGAAATTGCAAATTTAAATCCAAAACAAGTTTGGAAAAACTTTTATTTACTGACTCAAATTCCTCGTCCATCAAAGAAAGAGGGGAGAGTAATTGAATTTATGAAGAAATTTGGTGAAGATCTAGGATTAGAAACCATAGTTGACAATGTAGGAAATGTTATTATTCGTAAACCTGCAACAAAAGGGATGGAAAACAGAATGGGTATTGTTTTTCAAGGACATTTAGATATGGTTCCTCAAAAAAATTCGGACAAAGTTCACGATTTTGAAAAAGATCCAATCGATGCTTATATTGACGGTGACTGGGTAACCGCAAAAGGCACAACACTTGGAGCAGATAACGGAATGGGTTGTGCTGCTGCAATGGCTGTTCTCGAAGCAAAAGACCTTGTTCATGGACCTATAGAAGCTTTGTTTACAATTGATGAGGAAACCGGAATGACAGGTGCAAATGCTTTACAACCAGATGTTTTAAAAGGTGATATCTTGATGAATCTGGATTCTGAAGATGAAGGCGAATTGTATGTCGGTTGTGCAGGTGGTGTGGATGTTAATGTTTATATGAAATATGATTATATTGATACTCCTGCCGGATTTGTGGCATACGACCTTTCGGTTACCGGACTCAAGGGGGGACACAGTGGTATGGATATTAATATAGGACGTGCAAATTCTAATAAGGTTTTGTTCCGTTTTTTAAGCCATTGTTTGTATAATTTTGATTTAAAACTTGCTGAAGTTCAAGGAGGTAGCCTCAGAAATGCTATTCCTCGCGAAACATTTGCCGTAGTTTTGGTTAAAGATTCAGAAGCTCAGAAATTTGAAGCAGAAGTAAGTAAATTTGATAAAATCTTTTGTGCTGAATATTCTGCAACCGAACCAGATATGAAATTGAAGACGATAAAAACTAATATGCCTGGAAAAATTATTGTTCCCGAAACTGCTGCAAAAATTATCAAATCGGTTTTTGCTTGTCCTCATGGTGTGGAAAGAATGAGTGATGCTATGCCGGGCTTGGTCGAAACCAGTAATAATCTTGCAATCGTTAAGTGTATTAATGGTGAATTTACGGTAAATTGTTTGGTAAGAAGTTCAGTTGATACAGCAAAAGAAGGTGCAATGTATATGATAGGAACTATATTTGACCTTATTAATGCAACAGTTACTTTTGATGGTGCTTATCCGGGTTGGAAACCAAATATGAGCTCTCCTATATTGAAGACAATGCTTAAAACTTATGAGAAATTATATGGAAAAGTCCCTGAAATAAAAGCAATTCATGCAGGTTTAGAATGCGGTATTTTAGGTGCAGGTTATCCAAATTGGGATATGATTTCTTTCGGTCCAACAATAAGATATCCTCATTCTCCTGACGAAAAAGTAAATATTGCCAGTGTACAGAAATTTTGGGATTATATTATCGAAACAATGAAAAATGTACCGATAAAGTAATTAATAATTTGAATCGATTTTTGTTTAATCTTACCGGTATCGCTTATAATCGGTAAGATTTTTTATATTATATAGGAAGATTATATTTATAAGGTACAATATTTGTTTTTACGCAAATTTTAATAATTTTGTCAATCTGAAATAGTTTAATAATGAGAAAAAAAATTGGTCTTTTTATATACTTGATTTTTGTTGGAGTTTATTTAATTGGACAAACTAACATTGAAATATCCACAGAAAAGGTAATAATTGACGGAAAGAAGTATTATTTACATAATGTTGAAGAAGGGCAGACTTTGTATTCTATTTGTAGAGCCTACAAAATTTCAGAAGAAGAAATTCTTTTGAATAATCCTGAGATTAAAAATAAATCAATTAAAATGGGGCAGGCATTAAAAATTCCTGTAATTGAAGAAGTTACTACTGATGGGAAATATATTGTTTACCTTGTCAAACCCGGAGATACATTATATTCTTTATGCAGGAAATATGAAATTACAGAAGATGAGTTTTATTTGTTGAATAGTGATTTAAAGCAAAATAAAGCATTAAAGATTGGTCAGGAAATAAAGTTCCCAATAAAGGTAATTGAAGATAAAATTTCTGATCCTGATAAAGATACGGTAAACTTTTACTATCATTTAGTCGAAAAGGGGGAAACTGTTTATGGATTGTCAAGAACATATAATGTTACCAAAGAGGAATTGATGGAGCATAATCCCGAATTTGACGGAATGAAGCTTATGGTTGGAGAAGTGCTGAAAATTCCAAAAAAATCAGGAGCAATAAATGAAGATTTAAATAGAATAGTGCTTGATAGTATAGCTAAAATTAATTTTGTAAACGAAGATACAGTTAAGCTATCTGATGATTTTTGTAATCAGGAAAATTGGTTTAAGAATGGTAAGAATTTTAATATTGTCATATTTTTACCATTCGAAATAAGTTCCAATATTAGAGCTCTTTATAATCAGGCAACATCTAACAGAGAACAAAGGCTTTATTTAATTACCGAAAAAATGATATCATTCTATTCGGGTTGCCTCATGGCACTGGAAAAGTTTAAAAATCTTGATGTTAAACTTAATGTATCTGTTTATGATACAGGAAATGAAAATATAGTTATTTCATCTTTAATAGAAAAAGGAGTATTAGATAGTGTAGATGTTATTATTGGTCCGGCATTTCGGTCACAAGTAGATTTTTTGAATTCTAATCTTAAAAATGAAAAAACTGTTATCATATTGCCTTTTATAGATGATTCGGAAATTCTTGAGAAATATTCTCGGAATATAATGTTAAAACCTGCGAAAAACTATGTAATTGATGGTATAGCTGACTACGCAGCTTTAAACAAACAGCATAATTATCTGATAATACAAGGAAACAGTTCTGAGCAGATAAAAATATCAACATTATATAAAGAAGCGTTAACAGAGGCAATCGGTTCCGGAGAACACGTGAAAATTATACAATTCACCGGAAAAAATCTCACCTCACTTAAAACCCTGGTGGATAAGGATCGCGAAAATGTATTTATACTTCCATTCCATTCTGAAACTATTTGTACAAATGTGTTTCTTGATTTGTTTCCGTTGAAAGATTACGAAATTACTCTAATCGCAGATGAAGCAGTATTGGAATATCAAACTATTGACCCCAGTTATTTTGCAAAGGTAAAATTCTCGTATTATTCAGGCATTAAAGTTAATTATTCAGATACTGAAACTAAGAATCTCATTGCTGAATATAGGAATGTTTTTTTGTGTGAGCCTGACGATAATTCCTTTGCTGCTTATGATGCTATATCGTATTTTATTATGAATTTGGTAAGATACGGAAATAATATGCCTTATTGCTTGCAAAAAGATAGCGTTTATCAAGGAGTGTCGGGACTACAAAAATATACGAATCATAATAGTTTTGCAAAATATTCATACGCAAATCAATCTGTTTATATTTATACCATGCAGGAGGATTACTCTTTTAAGCAAGTTTATCCGGTTATCGTGGAAGAAGATGCCGAAAATAATTAAGATTATTTTGTAGATAATATTAACTCAAAAGGCAACCAAAAATATAAAAAACGTCTTTTTTATATAAAATTATACATTAGTATAGAAATTTTTAATATATTCGCGTTAAACAATTAAACTTGGGAGTATTGTTTATTTTATATTTTTGTTCTTATAAAAAACACAACTATGAAAAATAGATATTTTTTCTTTGTTATGGTTTTATTCTATATTCCTTCTGGTGTGTTTTCACAGTCATTGGAGTTTACAGAAGCTAAAATCATGGGGGATTTAAAAACAGTATATTTTTATATAAGTGGGCTTGATGAAGATGAGGCGGACAGGGCTATTTTGCTTGAACAATTAACAAATGATGCGAACATATATAGCGGCAGGATCTTTACAAGTTCTTCGTTTAAAACCAGATGTCAGTTGAATTTGCCTGTCTCTATTACTCCTGAGTATATTAGACCGATTTTACTCAATAATGGATATGATTTTGATTTCTCGACTATTTCAGTTGATGGTAAACTTAATATTGAGAAAAAGCCTGATAGTTATGTGTCAAAGTTTCAATCTCCTTTTGAAGGCTTTCCAACAATGATTTATACAGGAGATAAGGAAAGGGATTATGAACAATACAGAGTTGCTAAAGAGCAATGGCTTGCGACAAATCAAAAAAAATATGATAAACAGAAAACAAATGGAACAGCACAATACCCAATAGTTGTATCGAAATCTGATTTTGATAGGTTTACTGATACAAAAAAGCAAATGATATTGGCCGAGCCGGAAAAATTTGTCATTAAATAATAACGCCAAAGATTAACAATTATGATGAAGTATTTACATAAAATTGTCTTAACAACGCTGGTAATTTCTGTTTCAGCATTATTTAATTATTCTTTGGCATGTACAGGGAGTACACTTGCAGGGAGTATTACCCCAACTGATAACTGGCAGACTTTGGGTGGTATTCAGGCTGGGGATAGATATACATTTTCTATAGGCACCGGGGAAGTTATAATTTTTTCTTTCTGTCAGGGTGGAGGCTCATACACAAATGATCCGCGTATTGATTTACATGATTCGGGGGGAACAATGGTATATGATTTTAACGATGATCATTGCGGGTATGGTGCAGAGTTGGTTTGGGTATGCACTACAACCGGAACTTATTCTGTTGGTTTCTATGAATTTTTTTGTTTAACAAACGGTACTGCACTTGGTACAATAGCTTATAAATTGTTACCTACTCCAACAGAACAGGATTGTCTTGGCGCTAGACCTTTATGCGAAAGTTTCACTAATCATCCTCAATCTTATGTCGGGACAGGGCACTATTATGATATATTTAATTTTAATGCACAGCAAGGTATGGCCGTGTCAACAAATAATTGCCCCAACTGTTTGGTAACCGGAGAATTAAATAATGTTTGGTACACTTTTACTGCACAGTCAAACGGTAATTTAGCCTTTACAATTGACCCTATTGATAATAATGACGACTATGACTGGGCTTTGTATAGTTTAAACGGAGGCGTTGATTGTTTTGATTTAATTGACTGGAATGCTCATCCTCCTGTTAGCTGCAATTATTCATTTGGTGGAAATGGTAATACCGGTTTAGGTTCCGGATCTTCTAATTGTGTTGGACCTGTCGAAGATGTACTGTATAATGCAACTTTCGCTGTTACGACTGGACAAACCTATGTTTTAACTGTTTCAAACTTTAGTTCTACACAAAATGGTTATTCAATAAACTTTGGCGCAAGTTCTGCTACTATTATTGACAATTCTGCTCCAGTAATGACAAATCTTGTTTATCAGCCATATTGTGGTTCATCATCAATTACTGTTCAGTTTAGTGAATCTGTTTGGTGTTCCAGCGTACAACCTGCAGATTTTGTTTTAACCGGTCCAAATGGGACATATTCTGTTGATGAAACTTACAGTATTGTATGTATGTCTGCTTCATCAAATACTTATGCCGGAACATGGTACGATGATGTTTGGACATTACACTTGGGGGATTTATTATCTCAAGCAGGTGATTATACTTTAACTCTACTTGCCGGTAGTGTAGAAGATAAGTGTACAAATGTAAATGTAGCAAATCAATTGAATTTTTCGGTAGTTGGTATTACTGCCGATGTAAATATTACTAGTCTTGCAGGTTGTGGAGGTGAATGTAACGGTGCTATTAGCGTTACAAATCTTTCAGGTGGCACAGCTCCTTATTTTCTTAACTGGAGTGGTCCCGGAGGATTTACTTCAACAAGTGATGTACTCACAGCCTTATGCGTTGGTGATTATACTGTTACAATAACTGATTCCGAAGGTATTTGCGAGTATGTCGAAACAGTCGAGATGACGGGAGCTCCTCCAATAAATCCAACAGCCTCTAATAATGGACCTCTATGCGAGGGAGAAACATTGTCTTTCACTTCAACTAGCTCTGATCCTGCTTCATCTTTTGCATGGTCTGGTCCCGGAGGATTTATTTCTTCAACACAGAATCCTAACAGACCAAATTCAACTGTGGGAATGAGTGGAACCTATACTGTTGTTGTTACGGATTCATACGGCTGTACCGAGAGTGCAACTACTGATGCGGTTGTATATTTAGTTACTCCTGTAACAGCAACAAGTGACAGTCCGTATTGTGAAGGTGAGAATATTCAGCTAAACGCTACTACAGTCATAGGAGCAACATATAATTGGACTGGACCTGGAGCAACAACTTATACTGTCGAAGATCCACTTATTTCAAGTTGTACAACTACACATGGAGGATTATATACTGTTGTTGTAACAGATGCTAATGCATGTACGGCAACAGCAAGTACAACTGTTGTTGTTAATCCCGGAATAACTGCTACTGTTACGGGAATAAACCCATTATGTTATCAGGCTGCTACCGGTCAGATTACTGTAAATGTAACAACAGGGACAGCTCCATTTACTTACTTGTGGAGTAATGGTTGGACTTTAAATCCATTAAACGGAGCAGTGGGCGGGGTTCCATATTGTGTAACTATTCAGGATGCTGCAGGGTGTAGTCTTTCTGTTTGTCATACTTTGACAGATCCACCTGATTTAGTTGTTACGGCTTCTACTGTACCGACCGAATGTGGATATCTAGACGGAGAGATTACTCTAACAATCAATGGAGGTGCCGGTGGATATACAGTAGGTTGGCCAGGTGGAGTTAGTGGTAATCCAATTACAGGGTTGCATCCAGGAAATTATACTGCAACAGTTACTGATGCTAATGGTTGTATAGAAACGATTACTGCAAATGTCGGGTTCTTCGGCGGTGGTACCGCAACTATAACACAATTGCAAGGAGTTAGTTGTTATGGAGATAATACAGGAGTTCTATCATCAGATATGATTGGTGGTACTTTACCTTTTACATACACATGGTCGGTACCCGGGCAAACAAGTGCAAATCTTACTAGCGTGGGTGCCGGAATATATTCTGTAACTATACAGGATGTTTACGGGTGTTCAGGTCAGGCTAGCCATGAGGTTACTCAACCCGAAATGTTGACAATGTTGATAGAACATTCGGACGTTTTATGTCGTGGTGGTAGTAATGGTAATGCAACTGTAACTGTAAGTGGCGGTGTATTCCCTTATATTTACAATTGGTCTCACGGATCTACATCAAGTCACATTTCGTCCTTATTTGCAGGATCATATAGTGTTCAAGTTACCGATCTTAATGGATGTGTTACTACAGGTTTTGTGGTTATTGATCAACCTGATCAGGCTGTTGGTCTTAATCTAACCACTGCAGATGTGTCTTGTGAAGGAAGGTATGACGGAATGGGTATAGCAACAGGAACCGGTGGGACAGCGCCATATTCAGTGTATTGGTTCCAGTATGGTACTTTAATTGCTTCAGGAGAACAGGTTAGTTCTCTGAGAGCAGGTAATTATTCTGTCGAATTATTCGATGCAAATAATTGTCCTGCTGAGGCAAATTTCGTGATTAACGAACCTCCTGTTTTAAGCGTAGGAAGCGAAATGTATTCTGTTACTTGTAAAGGATTTAATGATGGCGTAATTGCTGTCAGTATTGATGGCGGAACTTATCCCTATGACATAAGATGGAGCAATGGTGATAGTTTGGCAATTACAACAGGATTGAGAACAGGTCAATATTATGTTACAATAACAGATGGAAATGGTTGCATAAAAAATCTCGGAATGTATTTACCCGAAAACCCTGTATTATGTCTTGGTATTCCTGATGCTTTTACTCCTAATGGTGACGGAATAAATGATAAGTGGGAAATCGAATATATACAAATGTATCCTGCTTCAGTTGTTTATGTATTTAACAGATGGGGACAACTAATGTACAGTGGAACATCTGAATCTGAATTCTGGAATGGTAAGCACAATGATAATTTTGTTCCTGCCGGAGCTTATCAATATGTTGTTGACTTGAGAAATGGTATGGATCCGTTCACAGGTGTTGTGATGGTAATATATTAAAATATGAGGCTGCATTTGCAGCCTTTTTTATTTTTTAATTGCCGTTTCTCTAAAATTTAATATTTTTACATCTTTAAATTTATTATATGATGAAGAAATTTTTTCGTTTTCTTAGCAGCAAATTATTTTTAATAAATTTCGGAATTGCTATAGTATTTTTTGCATTATGCTTTTTAGTGTTGAATTTATTTTTAAAGTCTTATACAAGGCATGGCGATTCAGTTACAGTTCCAAATCTTATTGGAATGCAAACCGAAGATGCGATTGCTCTTATCGAGGAAAGCGATTTTAATTATGTAATAGTTGATACTGTATTTGATAACAAATATGATAAAGGCGCAATCGTTGAACAAAATCCTATTCCTGAATCGTTGGTTAAAGAGGGACGAAAAATTTATCTAAAGGTTAATAGTAATCAGGATGAAATGATATCTATGCCACAGTTAACCGGCTTTACTTTGCGTCAAGTAACTTCTATGATGGAAACGTATGGGTTGGTAATTGGAAATCTCAGATATATTCCGGACATTGCAGTAAATGTTGTTATCAAACAGATATACAAAGGTAAAGAGATAGAACCGGGAGAAAAAATCAAGAAGGGTTCTTCAATTGATTTAATACTTGGGCTTGGAATAAGTGATAAAACAACCACAGTGCCATCTCTTATTGGTATGACATATAGGGAAGCTAGTAATGCCTTACTTGATTTATTTCTTAATACCGGAGCGGTAAACTATGATAATACAGTTAAAACTAAAAATGATTCACTTAAGGCAAAAGTTTATCGTCAATCTCCACAATATAGCACAATAAATGAAGTAAATCTCGGTTATAATGTAGATATTTGGCTTACGAAAGATGAGAGCTTGTTAAATGCTTCTCAAAATCAAGCTGATGATGAAATTGAAAATGATAACGATTAAAATGTAGAATGAAAAGAATAGTTTTAGTAATATTTATAGTTTCATCAATTTTAAATTTGTATTCTCAGGAAGTGCTAGTTAATATAGGCAATCCTGTTTTGCAGAAATATAGTCAAGAATACTTAGAGAGACATAGTTTTAAGACAACTATGGAAGTTGACACATTGGAATTGCCATTTTTTGACGATTTTGCAAATTCTTTTGTATATCCCGATTCAACAAAATGGCTTGATAAGTTTGCTTTTATAAATAACGATTATGCCATAGATCCGATTAGTTACGGGGTTGCAAGTCTGGATGCGATAAATCAGTTTGGTGAGGTTTATTCGTATTTGCCCTCAATAAGTTCTGCTATTGCTGATTATTTGACTTCGCTACCAATAAATTTAAATGTTGATATTGCCGATTCGGTATATATGAGTTTTTATTTTCAGGCGGGTGGTGTAGGTAATGATCCCGAATTAAGGGATTCTTTGGTTTTGGAATTTAAATCACCCGAAACAGATTGGGAAAGCATTTGGAGAGCTGAAGGTGGCAATATTGACAGCTCTTTTACATTGGTTATGATTCCTATTGTTGAAGAACAGTGGCTTACAAAAGGTTTTCAGTTCCGTTTTCTGAATTATGCAAGCATTAGTACAAATTATGAGCCTTCGTGGAGAAGCAATACAGATCATTGGAGTATAGATTATATAAAAATTGACACAGCGAGATCGTATGCAGATACTCTTGCAAAAGATGTTGCAATAATAAGTAATTCTAAATCTTTAATTGCCGGTTTTGAATCAGTTCCATGGAATCATTACAAAGAGGCAGTCCTTGATTTGATGGCAGATACAATAAGGTATTTATATAAAAGTTCTTATGGTCCAGGTGATACCATTAATATTAATCGTCAGTATCATATCACCGATATGTACGGTACAAATTCCGGGTATTTGTGGGATGATGATAGTGAAAACATACTTCCATTAGAGACTATGGAGTTTGCTAGAAAAATGAATTATACTTTTAACTCTGATTCGGAAGATTCTGCAAGATTTATGGTTAAATCTTATATTAAAACAGATTTGACAGCAGACCGCTATATTTACCGTTGGAATGATACTGTTAGATATTATCAGAATTTTGCAAATTATTATGCTTATGATGACGGGACTGCCGAAAAAGGTTATGGTATTACCGGTCAAAATACAGCATATTCAAGTCTTGCATATCAGTTTATTCCTTTGGTTGCAGACAGCTTATATGGAGCATATATCTATTTTAATCAGGTTGTAGATGAGGCAAACCGCAAATACTTCTTCTTTACTGTGTGGGATGATAATGATGGAATACCGGGGGATACTTTAATTCAGGTTGTCGGTGTTAAACCTTCATACAGTGATCAGGTTAACGGATTTTTATATTATTCTTTAGAAACGGCAATATATATAGATACTACTTTTTACATTGGTTGGACAAAAACTACTGACGACATGTTAAATTGCGGATTTGATTTGAATAGAAAAGCAAATCAGCATTTGTTTTTTAATGTTACGGGACAGTGGCAGCCGTCACAAATGGAAGGAGCTTTGATGATTCGACCTGTTTTTGGCAAAAATCCGGACGTATCTTTCATTTCTCCTGTTATTCAATTCCTTGATTTTGATATTTATCCCAATCCTGCAAATGATATCTTACATATTTCTGCAATGACCGAATTTAGTTTTGCTGATATCTTTGATGCTACCGGCAAATTAGTTTTAACAGTATCTTCCTGTTCAGAAATTGATATTTCCGGGCTGCAGAATGGGATGTACTTTGTAAAATTAAGATCAGATTTGGATATTTACACAACACAAAAGTTGATTATTGCCAGATAAATATGCTTGAAGATGATTTCCAAATTGATGATGTAAACGAAGAGTCAGAGCAATCAGAACTGTATGAGCACCATCGTTTGGTGATAGAGCCCGGTCAGAAAATGTTGAGGCTGGATAAATATCTTGTCAGCCGATTGCCATCTACTTCACGAAACCGTATTCAGAATGCTTCGGAAGCAGGTAATATCCTTGTAAATGGAATTTCTGCAAAAAACAGCTATAAAGTCAAACCCGGAGATGTTGTAAGTATTGTGTTGAGTTATCCCAAATCAGAATTTGAACTGGTCCCCGAGAATATTCCGCTGGACATTGTCTATGAGGATGATGATTTAATACTTGTTAATAAAAAAGCAGGAATGGTTGTTCATCCTGCATTTGGACATTTTGAAGGAACTTTGGTTCATGCTCTTGCGTATAGATTTCAGAATTTGCCTATGTTTGAGGGCAAAGATGTCAGACCTGGATTAATACATCGTATTGATAAAGATACTTCGGGGATTTTGGTTATTGCAAAGTCGGATATTGCCCTAAATAAACTAGCTCGTCAATTTTTTGATCATAGTTGTAAGCGTTCATATCAGGCCTTGGTTTGGGGTAATTTGTCGAAAGCTGAGGGAACCATAACAGGCAATATCGGTCGCAGTTTAAAAAATCGTAAAGTTATGGACGTCTTTCCGGATGGTGATTATGGCAAGGAAGCAATAACTCATTATAAGGTACTTGAACGTCTCGGTTATGTTAATCTGATTGAGTGTCGCCTCGAAACAGGCCGTACTCATCAGATCAGGGTTCACTTTAAACACATAGGTCATCCTTTGTTTAACGATGCTGATTACGGGGGAGATAGGATTTTGAAAGGAACAACTTTTACAAAGTACAAACAATTTGTTGAGAATTGTTTTAAAATATTACCACGTCAGGCATTGCATGCAAAATCGCTCGGATTTATTCACCCGGTTACCGGAAAAGAAGTGTTTTTCGATTCGGAACTACCTCAGGATATGCAAAATTGCATAGACAAATGGAGAAATTATACAGCAGGCAGAGAAGATGTTGAGTGAGGTTTTTTCTAAATTATACAATATTAGATAAAATTACCTCTGCATATAATATATTCAAATAATCTTAATAATTCATATTATAGGAAAATTAAGCAACAATGTGTCGTAAAAAAGCACGTATATATATTATTTGGATTTATTTACAATTTAATACAAATAATAATTAACTTTAGATGTACATTGCTAATAAAAAATGGGGGGGGGGGGTGAAAGTGTTGATATACAGCAAGTTATATGTTGTTTAAGCGTTTTGTGCTGCCGGAAATTATGACTATTATTCTGAATCGAAATTGAAAATATTGTTTTTTGTATAAGGATTTAGTTCAAAATTTGTCAAAAGAGATATAATAATGTTATTTTCTAATAAAAGATATTTATGAAAACCTTAAAACTATTTTTAATTCTCACTGCACTTATGTACTGTGCAAAACTGTTTTCGCAAGAAAGCATAGTGTTTGATAAGCAGTATTTGTTCGATAATCAGGGAAGCTATATACGCGATGTAAAGCAAACATCGGATAGTGGCTATATTTGTGCCGGAGCAATCGGATTTGACATGTATGATGAACGGTTTTTACTTTTTAAGACAGACAAATCAGGTGAAATAAAGTGGTACAAGTATTTATCAAATAGTGGCGTTCATGATTGGAATGAGGCTGTAAACATTGCAAAAACAGGGAACATAGTGACAGTTGGACATACGCAGAATAATTCCAATTGGCATGATAGTGGGTCAATAATTTTATACGATGATGCCGGAGATACTTTGTGGACAAAACAATATGCATTTAATTCATGTTCAAATCAAGAAGTATTCAGTAAGATGGGTTTTTTTGATTGTTTGTTGCCACAAGACAACTCAATATTGGCGGTTGGATGTATTAATGAAGAGGACTACGGCACCAATCCAATTATTGTAAAAACAAATATGGGTGGAGACACCTTATGGACGTGGAGGCTCTATGATACAAATAATGTAATTGTATTACATTCTGTTGCAGAGACTAAAGGGGGAGATTATATTGCGGTTGGAACATCGCTTGATACAGTTTTTAACAAAAACGACCAGTATCCTCGAAGAGGAGTTATTGTAAAAATTAGTACTACAGGAGAGCAGAAATTTTTTGTTGAATGGAACGAATTACATGATTGTGGATTTGAATGTATTTCAATAGACGAAAATGGTAATTTGATTATCGGGGGCTATAATTATAAGAATCCCCCTGAGGTTGAAGATACGGAATATTTTGGTATGATTATTAAAACAGATTCTTTAGGAAATACTATTTGGAAAAAAAATGTCGCTTATGGTAAGAGCATTTCCTGCATAGACATTGAGGTTGATTCAATGGATGAAATAATTTGTCTTAACTCGATTGAACCACCATATTACGAAAATTGGAAAATGGATGTTATTTTAGAAAAATACGCTGGTAATGGAGAGCTAATCTGGAGCAGAGTAATTGGTGAACAAACTGTTGTGGACTGGCCTTATTCATTAATATTAACTAATGACGGAGGTTTTGCATTTTGTGGTTTAAATTCACCAGATTTTGAACAAAACCGATCATGGCTGGTGAAAACAGACAGTATTGGTAACGGTGTATATCACAATGGTTGGATAAACAATATAAAGAATGATAAAAAGTTAATAGATTTAGAATTATATCCGAATCCTGCTGCTGATTTTGTCATTATTTCGATTGCTGATGATTTATTTGGCTCAAGCCTGAGGTTGATTGATTCATCGGGCAAATTGATTTTATCTGAAATGATATATGAAAACAAAGCTAAAATAAATTTAAGGGATGTTAATAATGGTGTTTATACTATTCATATTGATACAAAATATGGTATTTTAATCAGAAAGTTAATTGTTTTACATTAATAAGATTAACTATGAAAAAGGAAATTCTAAAGAAGCCACATATTGCTATTGTTGCTTTTTGGAAAGAATTGCAAAAATCCAAATAGGGATTGATTCAGCAAATTATTTTTTGTCAGGATAATTTGTAGCGGCAATAGCGTGTTTTCGACCTGAGATGATTTGAAAAACCGGGCAGCAACAAGGCGAGAATCTAACTTTAGACGGCAGATTAAGTCTTGTTAGCCCACCCGGTAATTGTTTTATTAAACTTTACAAAATTATGAAAAAATCTAATATGTTTTGTCTGGCAGTATTTTTATTACTGTCAACAGGTTATATGGTGGCACAAACAACCCAAATGCCCAAATGGCCTTTAAATGGAAAAGAGGTTAACTTTATTGGTGGTACCGTTGATAATACAGGAGTTTCTCTTTCGACCCCAAAGTTTGTATCAAACGGTTACTACGACAAAGATTATAATCCTTTGTTTTATGTAATTGATAATAATTTGTGGTGGGGAAGCGGTTCGTATGCAGGTGCGCTTTTTACTGATATTGATGAGGCACAAAATCCTGATATGATGTTTCCCGAACTAATAATTGTCCCAAAAGATACGGTTTATTGTGATGAAGGAAATTATTATATGTTTTATGCTATTAAACAGCAGGTTGAAGACGAAGGGAAGAGCGATAATTATGTATTTAATTATACTCTTGCTTACAATGAAATAAATCCGGGTCATTCTTCTTATCAACCATCTGAACCTTTTTATACTGTTGATTCATCTATTGATCATTCAGCAAGTATGGGAATTGCAGTTACAGATTTTATTTCGGGCACAAACCACAGAAGATTATATCTGGTTTATTATTCATCAACAGATGAGGAGAGTTTTATCAAATTTTTTGATGTTAGTCCTACCGGAATATCCGGTCCTTATAATGTTGTGTCTTATTCAAATAATTATAAACTCTTTGAACCTTGTGAGGTTGAGATATCCAGAGATATGTCCAAATTAGCTTTTACAAGGCCAAAATACTTGGCAAATACATTATTAGATAATTCAAATGATATTACAATAGTAAATCTGAATCCAAGCACAGGTTATCTGGGAACGGGTGGTATTGTGTATAAAGATTTAGGCCCAACAAATTCAGTTTTGGATTCATATATTGGTCTTGAGTTTACTGCTAATTCACAAGAATTGTTTATTACAAGACATAATGTTGGATTGATCAGATATAATTTATTAACAGATCAGGTTACTACAATTAGCAATACTACAGAAATTTCTAATTCACAGTTGGAAACTGGTAGAGATGGGAAGATATATGGATTAAACCTTACTGGACAACTGTATTACATTAATGATGTTTATAATACGATTGTTACTGCGACTCAATATAATTTATCGAGTTCTGGTGTAATAAACAATCAGATATTTAATGGTGTTGTTCCTGTTTACACCCTACCCGAGCAAATAGATGGCTACGATTATGATAGGTTGTTGGGTAACGAAGATGTTTGCTGTTATATATGGAATGAGAGTGAAGTGAAAACCTCAATGTCGGGTGTGAGCCACAACCCCACTACCGGGGATATCACAATAACCGGATCAAATGTAATATGGCAAACAACATCCAACCCCTTTACAAGTGGTGGACAGGCAATAACTGATGCATATTTAAAAGGTAAGATTACAATAGTGGAGGGAGCAAAGCTAACAATATATGGTTTAACTCTGCATTTTAAAGAAGGGGAGTCAATAGATATGAATACTGCTTCAGCGGGAATAAGAGGACCTCGTCTGTATTTATATTCAAATTCGAAACTAACTGTTTTTGATGAATGTGATGAAGATGTACTTTGGGATGGAATAAATCTGGTTGGTTATTGGGGTTATACTCAACTAGATGTTTTGGGTGTTCCAACACGTCAGCCAAAAGTTTATATGTCAAGTGGTTCAACTATCGAATTTGCCGAAAAAGGTATTGAAGTTACCGGTGGCGGAATTGTTAACGCTACTTTAGCAAATTTTAAAGACAATATTATTGATGTCAAGTTTAATTCGTATTCATCATTTGGTGATAATATTTCTTATTTTAGTAATTGTAATTTTTACACTACAGATGAACTTTATAATAAGGGATATAATCCTACCTACCATGCACATATTTATAATGCCCCGGGACTTGAATTCAAAGGTTGCGATTTTTATAATACCAATTATAATTATGTTACTTATACGCAGTGGGGATCCGGCATATTGTCTTCATTATCTTCTTTAGAAGTAAATTTGTACGGAACTTCTACACCTAGTACATTTTCAAATCTAAATTATGGAATTAAAGCCAGTGGTGGTAGTTATCTTACTTTGCAAAACTCAAATTTTACAGATTGTGTACATGGATCGTGGCTAATTGCTAATAATGCAATAACAGCAACCAGTAATGATTTTGATGTTTCTAACAATTCTGCTACTTCAAATTCAGTGTACGATAGTTTCGGTTTGTACATCGAAGCAAGTACAGGTTATCAGATAGAAGATAATAATTTTCATGATGGCTTGCTTGGTTTAGTGGTTTATGCTTCAGGGGGTGCAGATAATCTGGTTTATAAAAATTATTTTGAAGATTTAAGCAATGGCACTGCAAGTGCTTTTGTGGGCATTGGTTGGAATTACGATACTATAGTGAAATCTGGACTTCAACTAAGATGTAATAGTTTTGTGAACGTTAATTATGCAATGGCTGTTTTGGGAGGAAATATTTATACTCAAAGTGGCTCATTAATTAATGTAACACAATCTGATATAAGAAGTAAACAAGGTGTCTTAATTCCTTCAGGTACTGATGTGTCAGCATATAATTATTTTTCTGGATTGCCTTTTTACCCTTATAGATATTTATACATAAGTAGCGCTTCTTATATAGTTCAAACTGGCGGAAAATATGATTATAATCAAACCAATGTTGTCGGATATAGACTTGAATATTATGATCACAATAAAATCAATGTATATAATCTTCCTGCTGAAACCTGTGCATCAACGTTAGGCTTATATATGGCTTCGGGAATACAAGATATTATTTCGCAAACCGAGGATTATCAGGAATATGAGACATATTTGCAAAATGAATTGGCAGATATAACAAATAATTCTCTGTCATTGTTTATCTCTGCTCAATCGGCAAATAGTAATAATGCATCAGAGGTTTATGAGCAGCTTAGTTCTTCATCGCCCAACCTGACTTCGGAAATTTTGTTAGCTTATCTTGACAATCCTAATGTCCCTGAATTATCAAAGGTATCATTAATGCTTGAAAATTCTCCTTTACCCAGCGATGTTGTTGAGGCTGTTGAACATTCTGATTTAAGTCCCGAATACATTGATTATATCCTTAAGCATCAGGAGGGTATTAACGAGATTGAACAGCTTCAGAGTCAGATACAAAGTTTGCAGTCTGCACGTCAGGTAAACTACGATCATTTAATGCGTGCAACTTTCAATGCCGATACAGTCGCTTCTTTTTCAGACACATACAATTCTGTAATGGATTTTATGAAAACACAAACCGATTATCATGCAAAAAACAGGTTGGTTGATATGTACATAAAAAAGGGTATGTTCGAAAAAGCAATGACTCTTTTAAATGAGATGGAACAAATTGCATTAACATCGGAAAACACAGCAGCATTAAACGATATTAAGCTAACAGAAATTAAAATAGACATTTTACAAAACAGCAATACTGAACCGGTTGTTGATATAGTAAAAAGATATGAGGAGTTCTTAACAGAACTTGCTGGCGATTACAACACAAAAGAAGGTGGTGTTGCCCGTGCAATTCTCGAATCTGCAGGCTTAATGGAAAACTTTCCTATTGTTTTCCTGCCTGATCCTGCATCTGAAATAGCTCCAAAGTCTGCATTTATAGAGCAACCTGCAGAGGAACAACCGATTGCCAATTATGAATTAAATTCATTGTTCAATTTGTATCCTAACCCTGCAAACGATTACCTGTCATTAGAATTTATTAATCCTAACGGTAATTGTACGTTTAATATTTACAGTATAAAGGGTGAATTGCTTAAAACCATAAGTACAAACCAACAACTTGGTTTCATAAGCATTAATATCAGCGATCTTCAACCTGGAAATTATATTGTAAATTGTGCAGAATTACAGTCAAATGTAAATTTCGTTATCGCAAGATAAAATAAATTTATAATCATTATTTAAAAGCAGAAAAGCCAGTTGTTGGTTGCTCTGCTTTTTTTATTTCTCTGTATCACAAGGATGGTCTTTGTACTTATTAAGCAGATGTTTTCTGAATTCGCGGTCGGCATCGTATAACAAAGCAACTTTTTTAATTGGTAATACGGATTTGTATTTTTCGTGATATGTCTGTTCCAGTTTAGCTTTTTCGCTTCGTATTTCAAGCAAACGGTCAAGTTTAGTTTCAATTTCTTTCTCAGTTAACACGTCTATGCCTTTCTTCAGTTCTCTGGTTATCTTGTGTTCTTCTTTAAATAAAACATCCATTTTGTCGTTAAATTCGTTATAAACCGGCCAGAATTGTTGTGCTTCCTTAACTGTTAAATCCATTTTACCGGTAATAAAAGCAATTTTTTCAGCTTGAATTTTTTCATCATCCAAAGGGCATTTATTCTCTTTTTTACCGGTTTGTCCAAAAACAACAACTGACATCAGAAGAAGTATGGTGAATGTAGAAAAATGTTTAATTGTTTTCATATTTCATTTATTTTTATTCATATAATAATTCGTATTCGAGATAATATTGCGATAAATAATCTTCTAAATAAGCTAAATCTTCGTTTGTATTTATAATATCTGATTTTTCCTGATAAGAGACGGATTGCTCGTTGATATATTCATAAAAAGTAAACTCATCATAACATAATTCTGAAATAAAATCATCGTAATCCTGTGCTTCATCTGTTTGTGTTGTAATTGGCACTTGCACATTTTTATCAACAGTAATATGTAATACTGTCTTTAATAAAAATACTAAAACGAGAACAGAGGCGGCCATATAAATATATGGTTTAAAAATATCGAAGGCACTTGCTTTTGCTAATGGTTTTTCTTTAGCCAGACTTTCGTTTATTTTTGAGTCAAGGCTTTCAAAGTACCCGTCAGGAACTTTGAAATTATTGATTTTTGGTATGTCTTCAAGTTTTTTCATAGTCATAAACAATTAATAGACAAATTTAATATTTCATGGTTTAAAGTTTATTAATATATTTTTCAATTTTTGTAACAGCATGATGGTATGATGCTTTTAAAGCACCCACGGATGTACCCAAAATTTCGCTAATTTCTTCATATTTTAATTCATCATAATATTTCATATTAAAAATCAGTCTTTGTTTTTCGGGCAGTTTAAGAATGGCTTTTTGAAGTTCTTTCTGAAGGTTATCTCCGTCAAAGTATTGATCTGCTTCTATTTTATCTGCCAGAGTATCTTCATAGCTCAAAGCCGTGAAAGTATAATACCTCTTTTTTCGTGATAAAAAATTAAGAGTTGTGTTTGTCGCAATACGATATAACCATGTGTATAAAGTCGATTCTGAACGAAAGGATTCAATTTTTGTAAAGGCTTTTACAAAGGTATCCTGTAAAATATCATCAGCATCCTGATGGTCAATGACAATACGCCTTATATGATAATAAAGTTGTTTTGAATATTTTTCAACGATAATAGAAAAAGCTGCGTTTTTAGATTCGGAGTTATTAAGCAAACTTATTATTTCATTATCATTGTTTGAATCCATAAATATTTAAGCCTTTCGTGTGAGTACTTTTTCGGCAGCTTTAACAATATTTTCAGCAGTAAGTCCGTATTTTTCCATCAGAGCATCTGGTGTTCCGCTTTCGCCAAATGTATCAAAAACCGCAACAGCTTCGATAGGTACTGGAAAGTTCATAGCTGAAAATTGAGCTGCAGTATCTGTTAATCCTCCATTAAGCATATGTTCTTCTGCACAAACCATTGCTTTTGTTTTTGTAATGGATTTTAAGACAGTTTCAGTGTCAAAAGGTTTAATGGTGTGAATATTAAAAACTTCGGCTTTAATACCTTTTGCAGCCAGAATCTCGCATGCCTCAATTGCTTTCCATACCATGTGTCCTGTTGCAAGGATTGTCAAATCTGTACCTTCGTAAAGGAGTTGTGCTTTACCGATTTCGAATTTTTGGTCAGGAACAGTAAAATTAGGTACAGCCGGTCTGCCGAATCTTAAATATACAGGTCCTTTAAAATCTGCAATTGCGATAGTTGCTGCTTTTGTCTGATTATAGTCGCAGGGAACAATTACAGTCATGTTAGGCAGCATTTTCATCAATCCGATATCTTCCAATATTTGATGTGTTGCACCATCTTCGCCAAGAGTTAGACCTGCATGAGACGCACAAATTTTTACATTTTTATTCGAATAGGCTACAGATTGACGGATTTGATCATAAACACGACCAGTAGCAAAGCCTGCAAATGTTCCGGCAAAAGGTATTTTTCCGCCTATTGTCAATCCTGCGGCAGTTCCTATCATATTTGCTTCGGCTATTCCTGCCTGAAAAAATCTGTTAGGAAATTCTTTCTGAAATTCATTCATTTTTAAAGAACCTGTCAGGTCGGCACATAAGGCAACAATATTTTCATTTTTTCTTCCTGCCTCTAAAAGTCCTGCTCCAAATCCCGAACGGGTATCTTTTTTTTCTGTATAGCTGTACTTAGTCATATCACGTTTTTATAAATTTTCTATTATAAAATCACCGGATTTTACCCTGAATTTAAACTCTCCGGTATTTATTGCTTGTTTATGTTGTTTTTCTCTGAATACTATTCTATAATATCCCGGCTGTAATCTAAATTTATAATGTGTTTGTTCAGGTGTAAAGTCAAAAATATTTGTAAGAACATCTCCGTTTTCATGTAACAAAGTACCATAAGCGGGATTGCGGAAATTTATAATCACATTACCAGGTTCAGCAATGCTGATGCGTGATGTTTTTGATTGAGTTATAGAAACTGCGTCAACGTAAGTTCGGGGCATTGTCAGTATTTCTAAATCATATAGTCCGGTAAGTAATTTTTGCTGTTTATCAGCATCAAGAATATACATAGTATTTGGAAGTCCCGATTTGCGAACAATACATTTAATGGCTGAATTTGCACTTGTATCTCCTTCAATATCAACAAACAGAACCCCTTGTGGTGCAGGCACATCAATTATATTCAGAATCCCTTCTTTTAATCGGATGCTGTCTTTGTACACAGGTGGAACAGTATGAACTTTCAGATCATAAACAGATAAAATATCCAGATAAATCGTATCTGAAATTCCCGCTTTGTTCATGGTGTGCATATAGGTATAACGAATATCTCCCGAGAGATTATCGTGAAAAGACATCACAGCATTTGTTTCAAGTGGTCTCCCGTTAGTGTCAAGCAAATTAACCTGTACACTGGTGAGGTTTGTAACTTGTGTAACAATAGTGTTGATTGCCTGACGGAATTGTACAGCATCTGCAGCATTAAAATAATTACCCATACATTCGAGAAAGTCAACTAATTCGATGTCTATATCAACTCCGATAATATATGGTTTCAATACTACACCTTTTTTTTGTAAGGACAAACTTACTTCGCATGGGTCGCCCTGACAGGTTTCTAGTCCGTCAGTTATAAGAATAATGATATTTCTGCAATCATCACAGGGCGGAAAATCTCCTTCGGATTGTCCTAGAGAATAAGCTATTGGAGTCACACCTTTGGGAGTAACTATTTTCATTTTTTCCCTGATCAGGTTAATTGTGTTTTCTCCGAACGACACTTCAAGTTTTGAATCTCTGCAATCGGGTGGAGGAGTTGTGCTTTGATGTCCGTAAACCCGAAGAGCAACTTCAAGTTTTTGGGTTTGTTGAACAGATTCAAGAGAATCAAGCAGTTCGAAAAGCAATTCTCTTGCTTTTTCAAATTTAACTGTGCCTTCCCATCTTTCCATCATACTGGTAGAGGCATCAAAAATTATTAATACTCTAGTAAGAGGCTTTTCGGGTTCCGGTTCGTTACGAATCTGTGCTGTTAAAAATGAACAAAATAAAACACTTAATAATATCAGGGTTAGTTTTTTCAAAATGATAAATTTAATGTCAATAATAAAATTAGTAATCTCCAAGAGTTTCTTCGAGTTGTGAAAGAGCGTTTTGTAATTGTTCATCATTAGGAGCGACACCATGCCATTTATGTGTCCCCATCATAAAATCAACACCTTTTCCCATTTCGGTTTTCATAATAATTGCAATTGATTGTCCCTTACCTGACAAAGATTTTGCCATGTTTATCGTATCAATGAGGTCGTTCATGTCGTTTCCGTTGCATTCCAATACGATCCAGTTAAATGCTTCCCATTTTTCACGCAGTTTGTTTAAACCTATGACCGACATAATAGATCCGTCTATTTGTTGACCATTATAGTCCACAAAAGCTATTAAGTTGTCAATTTTTCTAGCCTGAGCAAAAAGAGCAGCTTCCCAGACCTGTCCTTCTTCAATTTCTCCATCACCCATCAGGCAATATACAAATTTAGAGTCTTTATTAAGTTTTTTTGCAAGAGCAGCACCGCAAGCAACTGACAAACCCTGACCAAGAGAACCCGAGGCAATTCTGATGCCTTCGAGATGTTCGGCAGTTGTTGGATGCCCCTGAAGTCTGGAATTTATTGCCCGAAAAGTACCCAGTTCTTCAGTTGGAAAATATCCTGCGCGTGCAAGTACACTATACCAAGCAGCAGATGTGTGCCCATTAGATAAAAAAAACAAATCCTGATTTATGCCATTCATATCAAAATTTTTAGGATTGTGTTCCATAATTTCGAAATACAGGCAAACCAATAAGTCAGTAACTCCCAGTGAACCTCCGGGATGTCCCGAGTTTCTGGCATGAATCATACGTAATAAATCCCGTCTTACCTGACTTGCTATAGCTTCTAATTTGTTTGTTTTTTCCATAGTCCTTATTTTAATGTACAAAAATATTTATTTTCCATCTTGTTGATTAAAAAATCAATAAAGGTTATCAACCCATTTTTATGAGTGGATGTTAATAAACAATCAAAATAAATTAGAGTGGGGAAACTAAATTTTTTCATAATGAAGTTTAATTAAGGTATCAACAATTATAAAATTCTTTAACCATCAAATCAGTATTTATCCCAGTGTTTTGTTTTGCACTACAATAAAATAGTTTTATATTTACAAAAAAAACGCTTTGAATATAGAATTATTTATAGCAAAAAGGCTTATAAGCAAAAAACATTCTACTAATAGTTTTAGCAGACCAATAGTTGCTGTTGCAATAGGTGGGATAGCTATAGGACTGGCAATAATGATAGTTGCAGTTTCTATTGTTACAGGTTTTAAAAAAGAGATTTCCGAAAAAGTAATAGGTTTTGGTGCTCACTTACAAATAGTTAATTATGACAATAATACCTCATACGAAACTCTTCCTATTTCACAAAACCAGCATTGGATTGGGCAGGTTTCAGCATTGCCGGGTATAGAGAGTGTTAATAAATTTATTGTAAAAGCAGGTATCCTGAAAACTGACGAATATCTTCACGGTGTTGTATTTAAAGGTATTGATTCAGATTTTAATTGGGAATTTTTTAATCAGTATATGGTTGAGGGTGATACACTTATAATTGCTGATTCGGCAAAGTCAAATAATGTTGTTATATCTCAATTTATTGCAAAAGCTTTAAACCTGAAAGTAGGTGATAGTTTTGCTGCGTATTTTATTCAGGATCCTCCTCGTATGCGTAAATTCAATGTTTTGGGAATATACAATACACAGCTAGAAGACCTTGATAAAATTTTTGTTTTTGTAGATATTAGACATCTTCGTAAACTTAACGACTGGGAAGATGATCAGATTACAGGTTTTGAAATTCATGTTGATGATTTTTCGAAAATTTTAGAATACGATTTGGCTGTTAACAGAATTGTAGGAAATAATTTTAGTCCGGATGGCAGTATGTTAAAAGTCAAAAACATACAGGAAGATTATCCCGGAATTTTCGATTGGTTATCATTATTAGATATAAATGTTTGGGTTATATTAATATTGATGGTAAGTGTAGCCGGGTTTAATATGGTTTCGGGATTACTGGTTATTATTCTTGAAAAGGTAAATATGATTGGTATTTTAAAAAGTCTTGGAGCTGAAAATATCAGGATTGAAAAAATATTCTTGTATGTTGCAGGATTTTTGATAAGCAGAGGTCTTTTACTTGGGAACATAATTGGTATAGGGTTGTGCTTGATACAGATGTACACAGGAGTGATTAGTCTTGACCCTGAATCTTATTATGTTTCAACAGTACCGATAAATCTGAATGTAATTTATATAGTAATACTAAATGCAGGAACTATGATTATAACTTTGTTGATGTTGATAATCCCGTCAATGATAATTTCGAGAATAAGTCCTGCGGACTCAATTAAGTTTAACTAAAATAAAGAAAAATGATTTATTTAAGTCTTGCTTTTGCCCCTGTGTTGATAATCCTGACTTATATTTATATCAGAGATAAATTCAACAGAGAACCATTTTGGCTCTTATTTTTAAGTGTTTTAGGAGGTATGTTTTCGGTAATTCCTGTTTTGATAGTTGGAATTGTTACCGAATTGTTTGCCCCTTTATTTCAAGGAATACAGTTGGCTTTTTATCATGCGTTTATTCAGGCGGGATTTGTTGAAGAGTTGTTTAAACTGCTGGTAGTACTTGTATTGGTTTGGGGTAGCAGACATTTTGACGAAAGATTCGATGGAATTGTATATGCTGTTTTTGTCTCTATGGGATTTGCTCTCGTAGAAAACATAATGTATGTTTTTGGTGGAGGCTTGCAGGTTGGAGCTTTAAGGATGATTACGGCAGTTCCGGCACATGCAATTTTTGGGATTGCAATGGGTTATTACCTCGGATTGGCAAAATTTAATCCATGGAAAAGGTCAACTTATTTGGTTTTGGCTTTTATTGTACCTTGGCTGATGCATGGTTTTTATGATTTTGTTATAATGGCAGGAATTGAATGGCTTTTGATAGTTTTTGTTGTTTATCTTATCCTGATGTATATTTATGGATTTAGGAGAATTCGTGAACTTGCAAGACTAAAAGTTAAACCAGGAGAAGAAGTTGTTCAGGATCAAACGACTGGTACAAATATTGATAGTAATTCGAACGTTAATGAAGTAAATACAGAAAAAACTAATAATTATGGAACCCAGGAACAACCTTGATACTATTTCGACCTTTCATTATGTTTGGGGCGGATTGAAGCTTTTTGCTTCGCTTTTTGTTTTGATTTATGTTGTTATGGGACTGTTTATGTTTATGAAAGGAGCGGATTCAGGAGAATTTGAACTTCAAATGTCGGGGGGAATATTTTTTATTTTCGGGATTTTCGGATTTTTAGTTGTAGTAGCATTGGGCGTGTTAAGTATTTTGTGCGGAAAATATCTTAGAGAACGTCGAAATAGAGTGTTTTGCATGGTTATGGCTGCATTGGCCTGCGTCAATGCTCCACTTGGAACAGTTTTGGGAATTTTTACTATTTTAGAAATTGAAAAACCGGAAGTGAAAAAATTATTTGAAGACAATCAAGCAAAAAAGCGATAATTTAAAATTATTATAGTCTATTTGAATTTATTAATAAATTCGGTTTGAGGAAGTGTTTCTTGAGTTCCTGTTATCATATTTTTTACCGTAACAAAAGAATTTGCAATTTCATTCTCACCAATAATTACAACATAGCTGATTTTTTTATTGTCAGCGTACCTAAACTGTTTGTCAAGTTTTGCTTTTTCCGGATAGATTTCGCAACTAATTGAATTCTCACGTAATGCTTTTGCCAGCTTCAAACAAACGATTTCTTCTTTTTTACCAAAATTGACAAATAAAACCTTACTAGATTTTGAGCTATCTTCAGGGAAAATGGCCAACTGGTTCATCACATCATAAATTCTATCAGCACCAAAGGAAATTCCTACGCCTGAAATATCCTTTAATCCGAAGATTTCAGTCAGATTGTCATAACGTCCACCTCCACAAATACTTCCAATTTCAACATCGTTGGCTTTTACTTCTATAATTGCACCTGTATAATAATTTAATCCTCTAGCCAGACTTAAGTCAAGTTCGGTTTTGGATATAATAGGGTTATTATCTATATATTCAAATAGAGTTGTAATTTCTCCAATTCCCTGTATTCCAATTTCGCTGTTTTTAAGAGTCTCTTCAAGAAAATTAATACTTTCTTTTGTATTTCTTTTATTCTCAAGAATAGGGATTAACTTAGATATTGACTGCTCTGAAAGATTTTTTGATCGCAGTTCTTCACAAACTTTATCAATGCCAGTTTTATCAATTTTATCAATTGCAATCGTAATATCAACAAATTTATCGGTTTCTCCAATCATTTCCGCTATTCCTGCAAGGATTTTACGATTGTTTATTTTTATTGTAGTTTTTATTTTGAGAGATGAAAATACTTCATCAATGATTTGTAAAAGTTCAAATTCGTTGAGTAAAGAGCGAGAACCAATAACATCAACATCACATTGATAGAACTCACGATATCTTCCTTTTTGTGGTTTATCGGCACGCCAAACCGGTTGAATTTGATATCTCTTAAATGGAAAATTTATTTCATTTCTATGTTGAACAACAAAACGTGCAAAAGGAACAGTTAAGTCGTATCTCAATCCCTTTTCACTAATGGTATTTGTAATATTATTAATGTTTTCAGAAGTAAACTCTGATTGCTGAATGTTACTTAAATAATTTCCGGAGTTAAGAATTTTAAACAATAGTTTATCTCCTTCGTCACCGTATTTGCCTAGAAGTGTGGACAAATTTTCCATTGCAGGTGTTTCAATAGGAGAGTACCCGTACTTAATAAATACTTTTTCGATTTTGTCGAAAATATATTTTCTCTTTAGCATTTCAGCCGGACCGAAATCGCGTGTGCCTTTGGGTATTGATGTTTGTTGTGCCATTTTTTAAACATTAAATCTTATATGCATAATATCTCCGTCCTGAACTACATAGGTTTTGCCTTCAACGTGAAATTTACCTGCATTCTTAACTGCATTTTCCGAACCTAGACTTATAAAATCTTCGTATTTCATTACTTCTGCTCGAATAAAACCTCTTTGCAAGTCGCTATGAATAACTCCTGATGCCTCAGGAGCTGTCATCCCTTTTTTTATCGTCCAGGCTTTTATCTCTTTTGGTCCAACAGTAAAGAACGAATGTAGATTCAACAAATCATAGGCTTCGCGGATTATTTTATTTACACTTGGTTCTGATAATCCATAGCCTTCGAGGAATTCCAGTTTTTCTTCATCAGTTTCCAGTTCTGCAATATCTGACTCTAAAGCCGCAGCTACAGTTAACATTTTAACATTTTGGTCTTTTAGATAATCTTTTACTGCTGTAACATATTTATTTTCAGAATTAACAGAAGCTTCGTCAATATTACAAACAAACATTACAGGTTTTGCTGTTAATAATGAAAGATCGGCAATATGTTTTTGATCTTCTTCTTTAACCTGTGCTGTTCTGGCGTTCTCCATGTTTTCAAGATGATTGGCATAAATCTTCAAAACCTCGATTGCTGATTTAGCATCTTTGTCTCCGACTTTAACTAATTTTTCCAGTCTGGTAATTTTCTTGGTAATTGATTCCAAATCTTTAACCTGTAATTCCAGATCAATAGTTTCTATATCGCGAACAGGATTAACAGAGCCGTCAATATGAGTTAATTTGTCGTCATCGAAACAACGCAAAACATGAATAAGGGCATCAGCATTTCGTATGTCAGCCAGAAACTGATTGCCAACGCCTTCTCCGGAACTTGAGCCTTTTGTTAAACCGGGAATATCAATAATGTCAACGGTTGCTGGAACCAATTTTTCCGTTTTTTGAAATTTTTCAAGTATTTTCAATCTTGCATCAGGAACATTTATTACTCCGATATTTGACTTGTTACTTGAAAAGGCAAAACTTGTGGTTTCTGCTTTTGTATTTGACATGCAGTTAAACAAAGTCGTTTTTCCACAATTTGCTATTCCTATTATTCCGCAATGTAAGCCCATCGTTTTTTTGATTACAAAAATAGTTAAAATTATTTAATGAAAATTAATTCACAATTTTGAATTGAAAATGATAATAAGAAGAATGTTGAATATCAGGTTTCTTATTTGTAATAAGCTATTAAAATTACAATTGAAATTATTTTGTAATTGAAATTGTTTAATTATATTTGTGCTTATTATAATTTAATGCTGTAATATAATATGAGAAATAAAAGATGGTTTTCATTTTTAATTCCCGCTGTTTTAGTGTTTATTGGAATTATTTTTATTATTATTCATTTCATTAAGATAAATAAGGGGCAATTAGTTTGTGAAATTGATAGTAATCAATTTGTAATGCCAGCAACATATAAAGTGCATTCAAATAGTGCAGTCTTAGACGGGAAGTATTATTTGTTTAAGATGTTACTACACAATGAATTCAAAAAGACTCTAAAAAATGTTGTTGTTAAATATAACATCCCTGGTTATATTGAATGGACAGAGTTATGTTGTATAGGGAAATTATCTGCAGGGCAGGATGTTTCATTAGCATGTTTTCCGAAATTTGACCCATCAATTGTTAAAAAGACAACTCAATCTGTTGAAAGTGTTAATATTCAGATTAGCTGGGATGGGTTAAATGAAAATGAGATAATTGAAAAAAGTTTCACTTTTGACATGTTAAGTGTTAATGATTTTGCTCATACTTCTATTGATAAAGATGAATTAATAAGTTATAGTGATATGACTGACAATCGAGAATTATTAGCATGTTATGTTACACCAGATGACCCTGTAATTCAATATTACACTTCATTAATACAATCAGAATTGTTAAAAGGAGATCAGGCTGCCGTTTCCAAATCAGAAGAAGATGCTGTTAGAGCGTTATTTGGGATTTATGAAATGACAAAACAAATGAAAATGGTTTATAGTGGGGCAAAAGGTATACCGAAAGACGCCGGAGATGTTACTAGTTTAATTCAAAATATTCGTTTACCAAGAGATGTCGTAACTGGTAATACAGGCTTATGTATAGAATTAAGTTTATTATATTCAAGTGTCTTGTCTAGGATGGGTTTAAATCCTGTCATCTTCTTAATTCCTGGTCATGCTTTTCCTGGAGTTGAAGTAAATGGGGTTTATTATGCAGTTGAGGCAACTGGAATCAGTGGAGAGGGGTTAGGTTATGTAGCCAGCCTTGAAGAAGCATATACTGTAGGGATGCAAAATCTTGAAGTGTTTTTTAATGAATACTTACCTTCAGGAACAGGTTTTATTTTAGATATCAATTACTTACATAGTATTGGTATTCTTCCAATGGAATTGGGCGATGACCAATTTTGTAAAAATAAAATAGATGATATCTATAAAAATAAAGTTAAGTTTAGTAATAATTATTATGCAAATGTTTATAGTACGTATTCTAATACGAGTGATCAATCTCAGAATAGAGAAAGTTCAAATGCTAAAAGGTTTAGTGGAACATTTTCATTCGATATCCCAACTCAGTGGATAACTAATTATTCCCCAAATCCTTATTATACAACACTTACAGCGATAGTAACATCTCCGGATCAAATTGTTAGTATCAATGTATTTGATATTCCTGCAAATTCAATAGCAGATGCGATGAATTATTTATATAATGAATTTGCTAATAATGGTACCGTATTACAATATAGTATTCAAGGACAAAATTTGAGTGGATATACATTTTACCAAAATGCGTCGAGCCAGTGGGTAGGCAAGATTGGTAAGGTGAAAGGCGGTTATAGGCTAATTGCAATTTCTGTAAATACTAATTACTATAACAGTTATATTGGAGTTATTGAGAAAATTTATAACAGCATTAGATAGCAATATGAAAAAGATATTATTATTATTTATTGGGTTGATTTGTTTATACTTTAGTGTTCAATCGCAAGATATGATTAAAGAGACATATAATTATAAAATTAGTGAAAATGGAGATGCAACAGTTGTCTTTTCAAGAACATATACAGCTGCTGAATGGCAACAATCATTAAGTTTTATTAGTAACGAAGGGCTACTTATAACTGGTCTGAAAAGGATTTTTCCTAAATATTTTTTGGAGGATTTTAAATTTACCAAAAACGAAGAACAAAGATCATTCAATATGAGTTTTGTTATTCGAGGGTTTTGTGAAACTGATAAAAAAGGAAACATAATTATCAAATTTATGTCTAAAGATGCGGATATAAAAAAGATATCAGAAGAAGATAATAAATTTATGTCAGTTGAAACTAATATTTTATATAATACTCTGGAAACCCATATTTTCGAATTGCCTAAAAATGCTAAAAATGTAAGTGTTGAAAAGGATTCTTTTGGCTATCCATATATTAAATTTGATATGTCGCATTTGTATATAAAAAATTATTTCTGGCTTTTTTCAGGTGTATTATCTCTGATTATTGGGTCTGTTTTTTTGTTTTTTATTATGAAAAAAAAGTGATTTACGAAATTAAGTTAGACTATTGAGATTATTATATAATATTAATTTTTTAATTTTAAAGTTATGAGAAGGAAAATGTTTGTATCATTTGTTTTAATTGGTTTTATTATTTCTTTTAATTCATGTCAAAAAGAGCCTGTTGCAGGTTTTACTGTTGATAAAAGTGATGTAGTTACTGGAGAAACTATAACATTCACAAACACAACTGTTGATGGCGTTACATATTTATGGGATTTTGGAGATGGACAAACTTCAGACATAGAAAATCCGACACATAAATATGAAGAAGAGGGTGATTATACTGTTAAATTAAGTGCTTTTTCGAAAAATGGTAAAAAAACTAATGAGTCTACCACAGTGATTAATGTTAAAAAAGCAAATGAAATAGGTTATGATGGGAATAAGTATCCAGTAGAAAGAGCTTATGTTGAGATGTGGGGAAATTATTATGGATATTATTCTAATTATCTTTTTGCTTTATATTTAGTAGATAATAGTATAGTAATTAATGATCAAAACACAAATCCAACTACAACATATACTGGGGAAGGTAATCTAATTCAAATACTTCTTTTATCTTCTTCAAATACTTCACTGACTCCTGGAACGTATTACTTTTCTTCAAATGATGTTGCATTTACTTTCTTTGATGGCTTCATGGGGTTAGGTTATAATCTTGCTAACGAAACTGGTACAGCAATAAATTGTGTAGGAGGAACAGTAATTGTCTCACAAGTTGGATCAACTTATGTCTTTGATATATCTTTATCTACTAATGAAGGTAAGATTATTTATGGGCATTATGAAGGTAACATAATTAGTTATGATTATCGGGATGGAAAAGGAGTATTATAATTAATTTGTGTATGTCATATAAAAGGATTGATAAGTGTATAAAGGCTTATTAGATTTTAATTACTCCTGAAGCTAAAGATTTTTATGAAAAGGTTATTAGAATTTTTTTTGTGGTTAGTAGGAGTTTTATTAACTGTTAGTATTAAGTAACAATACATATCTCAATTTGGATATAACTTCTCTTCTGCTGGCAAACCAATAATAGAATTAGAGTATTTTGATGCCCCAAGATGGTTTTGAAAAAAAATAAATCTACAAATTGGTGCTGGGCTGCTTGTATTTGGAGAGTTCAGTTATTTTATGATTCATATAGATATTACGGTAACAATTATCATATGAACAATCTTAACCCAATTCCTTCTGATGAAGATGATTTGTGGACAAAACCAACATTAACTGTAAGAGATATCGTATGATAAATTCGTCTGCAATTTTTTTGTTTTATTTTAAAACAATCATCGCGTCATGTCTTTGTTCTTTTAATTTTATTTAGAGAAAAACGAGTTAAGTTTATTTGTTTTTATCATACCAATATTTTGAATAACTCGGAATAAAAATCAAGGAAAGCGTAACTACACTTATTAATAATAAAATGCTTCCACCAGTGAAATGCATAGTTTTAAACAAAACACATAAAATCGCAGTGGAAAGTCCTGTTGCTCCTGAAATTGCTACTAATTTTTTCATGTCTAAAATTTTTAATGATTAAAAAAAGCATAATAACTATTTAAAAAACGAAAATGTTTGGTTATTATTACTTTAATATGTCAACTTTTGTGTTAAAAATTCGTCCTTATGTAAATATTTAAAAGCTAATACTAAATGGTTTTGTAAATTTGTTATATAATTGTAAGTTTGTAAAAAAAAGTAGATGAGGAGAGTACTTGTAATATTAATAATTGGGGTTTTGGGATTTTTATTGCTTTCGTGTGGCGGTGGTGGAGCTTCGGGACCAGACTCAAGTCCTGTAATGTTTGGATTAGTTAATTCAACTAATTGGAGATCAGCAAATCCTAGAGCAGTTTTAACAGAAACAAGTCTTAAGGTTTATGGTACCTCGGCAAATGGACAAACAATTATCCTTAACATAAATTCAGGCGAGGTGGGAGAGTTCGTAGTAAGTGAGTTTAATGGTAACTACGCAGAATTTATTCCTAATATGAGTGCTGGAGCAACTCGTTATTCTACTTCTAATAGTGAAAATGGTCAAGGACTTATAAGAATTTCTTCAATAGATGAAGAATCAAGAACAGTAAGCGGATCATTCAGCTTTAAGGCATATAGAGCAAGCGACAATACTTTTAAAACTGTTACAGATGGTAACTTTTCAAATGTTCCATATCAGTTTTACAGTGTTACTGATACCAGTAGTTTCCAAAGCATATTTGTTTTCAGAGAATCAGATTATAATTGGACTACAGAAACGATAACGGCAGAGAGAAATGATACTGCCATATTGATTATTGGCGAATGTAGCAGAACAGAAGCATGGCAAAGTGTTACATTATGGATGTCACCAACAATTAGTGCAGGTGTGCATTATATTACTCCATCAGGTCCTGTTTACGCAAAATTCCAACAGGGGTTTTATGAATATCCTGCTGTAAATGGGTCAATAACAATTATCTCGAATAGTACAACAGAAAAGAAAATAAAAGGAACCTTTTTCTTTAATTATCTAGATAATGATAGTCAGACTCAGTCAATAACTGACGGACAGTTTGAGGTTCTTTATGAAGATTTAACTGAAGATATTCAATAAAGATATTTGGAGGTTTAATAAGTTTTCAGCTTAATGAAAAAGATATGTAATTTCTTATGATTCTACTGGATGAGAGCATTCATTCTATTTAGTAGCTTTTAATAATTCTAATTAAGATCGTTCTTCCTGACTTTTTTCACGTGTGAACAATATTTAATCATTGCTCAGCCTAATAATGCACAATTGAATTTAATGCTGATTCCCCAAATGATTGTTTTTTAGTGGGAATAATTGTATTAATAAAAAAACAGCCACATAAACAATGTAGCTGTTTTTAACTGCTAATATTTTTTATAAATCTAATTTATCAGCGCCTTCACATTCATAAAGAGCCATAATTGCTGCGAAAAATTCTTCGTAGAGTTTTTCCATTTCGGCTTTGTTCTCTTCTTCGAATTTCTTTAATTTATCATCAGCCTCTTCATCTTCTCCGTACTTTTTCTCCATTTCTTCTTCAAACTTGTCTAGCTCTTCAGCCATAGCTTTGAGTTCTTCGATTTCCTTATCGTCAAGTTTTTTGTCTTCTGCAGCTTTTTTAGCTACTTCTGTGTACTTTTCGATTTTTTTCATCATTTTTTTAGCGTCAGCTTCAGGACCACCACAAGATGCGAGAGCAAGAACAAAAGCAGCTAAACTTAATAAAATAGCGATTTTTTTCATAATAGATTAATTTAAATTAGTAAAACTTTTATTTGATACAAAACTAAACATTTTTAATGTTTTTAAATTCTCTGGTTTATATATTTGGTAAAAAAAAAGCTACAATAAAAATACTGTAGCTTTTTTAACTGCAATTATTTATTAAAAATCTAATTTGTCAGCGCCTTCACATTCATAAAGAGCCATAATTGCTGTGAAAAATTCTTCGTAGAGTTTTTCCATATCGGCTTTGTTCTCTTCTTCAAATTTTTTCATTTTTTCTTCAGCGTCTTTGTCATCTTTGTACTTATTCTCCATCTCTTCTTCAAACTTATCTAACTCTTCAGCCATAGCTTTGAGTTCTTCGATTTCTTTATCGTCAAGTTTTTTGTCTTCTGCAGCTTTCTTAGCTACTTCTGTGTACTTTTCGATTTTTTTCATCATTTTTTTAGCGTCAGCTTCAGGACCACCACAAGATGCGAGAGCAAGAACGAAAGCAGCTAAACTTAATAAAATAGCGATTTTTTTCATAATTGATAAAATTTAAGTTTATAAAATTATTTCATGTTGTAAATTAAAGTAATTTTTTTTAGAATAAAAAACATTTTTCATATAAAAAACATTTTTTTTTTCACAAGTTGTTGATATAAATATATTATAATTTGTAAATAACTATTATTCAAGGTTTTCAGCACCTTCACAATCCCAAAGTAGCATAAGGGCATTAGTATATTCTTTTATAATAGTTTTATTATTTTCCTCTTTCATATAATCTTGCATAAGCTTTTGGGACTCAGAATCATTTTCATATTTCTTATCCATTTCTTGCGAAAATTCATCAATTTTAGAACTGATTTCATTTAGTTCTTCTATCTCTTTTTCATCAAGTACTTTATCTTTAGCTGCTTTAACAGCTATTTCAGTATACTCTTCAAACATTTGTAACATCTTTTTTTGGTCTTTCTTTGGACCACCACACGAAACGAGAGTGAAAATAAAAATTGCCAGACTAATTAATAACAGTAGATTTTTCATATTAAATTATTTTTAAAATACGGCTAAAGATACAAAATCGATTAGCATTTCACAATATTATTTAATTAAATTTTGCTACAATAGGCATTCTTCTTCCAAAACCGAAGGATTTTGACGAAACTCTTAATATTGGGGGAGATTGATAACGCTTATATTCATTGGTATTCACCAATTTTAATACAAAATCGATTATATTTTTATTATATTTTGTTATTTCTTCTATCTCTGCTGCATTCTTTTTCTGTTCAATATATGCAAATAGTATTTTATCAAGAATATTATATTCAGGTAGGCTGTCATTATCTTTTTGTCCTGGCCTTAATTCGGCTGATGGTGGTTTTGTGATTATATTTTTTGGTATGATATCATCAAGCTTAGTGTTAATATATTCAGCTAAAAGGTAAACATCTGTTTTATATAGATCTCCAAGAACGGATAATGCTCCGTTCATATCACCATATAAAGTAGTATAACCAACAGCAGCTTCACTTTTGTTCGAGGTGTTTAATACAATGTTTCCAAATTTATTAGAAAATGCCATTAAAATATTTCCTCTGATTCTTGCTTGAATGTTTTCTTCTGTAACGTCAGGTTGTTTATTTGCGAAGATTTCTGACAAATTATCAATATATTTTTGTCTGAGTTCTTCAATATTAATTATATGGTATTTCACATTACATCTTTTTGCCATTTCTACTGAATCGCTTATTGAGTGTTCACTTGAATATATTGTGGGCATAAGCAAAACATCAACCTTTTCGGGGCCAAGTGCCTGAACGGCAAGAGCTAAGCATACAGCAGAATCAATACCTCCCGACAGTCCTAGAACTGCTTTTGAGAATCCTGATTTATAAAAATAATCTTTAATACCTGTTACTAAAGCCTTATTTATATTTTCAATACGAAGTTTTTCAGGAGATATATTTATGTTCTTTATTGGAGGCAACTCATTTAATTGATCAATATTAATAATCTTATAATCTTCTTCGAAATACTCACATTTTAATACGGTGTTCCCTGCACTATTAATTACCATGCTTCCTCCGTCAAAAATAAGGTCGGTATTTGCTCCGGTTTGGTTAACATATATTATTGGCAATGAATATTTTATGGCATTTTTAAATAGAATTTCCTGTCTGTGCGTTGCCTGATTGTAAGAATATGGTGATCCGGAAATGTTTATTACCATATCTGGTTTGTGTTTCTTTAAAATTTCCAATGGCGAGTTTTTATATAGCATTTCCCTGTCGAAATTTCCAAAAGTTCTTTGTTCATCCCAAAGGTCTTCGCAAATTGTTACAGCAAATTTGTAGTTCTTAAATTCAATTATTTCAAATATATCATTAGGTTCAAAGTAACGATACTCGTCAAAAACATCATAAGTTGGCAAGAGAGTCTTATGAAGTAATTTTTTTATTTCTCCACCATAAAGAAAGGCTGCTGAATTATGAAGTTTTTTTCCTCTGTTATTTTGATTAATAGTTGGAAGACCAACTATAGCCGCAGTATTTTTTGTAAAAGAACAAATCTTGTTTAAGCTTTCATAACATTTATTAATAAAGTCTTTTTGCTCAAGCATGTCAAGTGGACTGTATCCACAAACAGACAGTTCTGAAAAAACAATTAAATCAACATTACTTTGTTCGGCAGTCTTGATACAATCAATGATTTTTTTTGAATTTAGCTCTAAGTTCCCAATGTGATAATTTAATTGAGCTAACGCGATTTTCATATAAATAAGAATTAAAACGCCCGACAGATCAAACGGTCGGGCGTATATTATTGTTTGTTTGTTTTAAAATAAAATACCAACTTTCAAATGGATGTCACTTAATGTAACCTTTGGATTTGATTTTGTATCTAAAGCAGCTGTTGAGAACACTTCAGTATTATCAACATCAAATAATCCACCATTATATAAAACCTCGAATAAAATTCTTGTATTTCCCGACAAAGAATATTCAACTCCACCTCCAATATGCCAACCCATATTAAAGAGTTTTATTTCGTCACTAAGTAAAATATTTTCATCGCTTCCTATAGTGCCAAGAGTCTTTATATTAATTAATGGTGTAACTCCCGCTTTCAAAAAATAGGTCAAATAACCAATTTCGTTAGTTTTACCTTTAAAACCGAAAGGAATAGCTAAATAGTTAAGACTATAGTTTATAACGCTTCCGGCAACAAGAGTATCATAAGCAGACCCTTCATCGGGTGTAACATTATAGGCTCCATGAACAAAATTTATATTACCACCTAATTTGTTAAATTGTATTCCTGTAGAAATAGCAAAATTGTCAATTAAATTCATATCAATTAATGCTCCGAAATTATATCCTAATTTCATTCCATCAGTTGTAATAGTTTTACTATCTGTTCCCATCCATGACATTGTCGGACCAAAGAATAAACCACCGGAAACTTTTTGAGCAAAAATATTTCCTGTTAAAATTAAAGCTATAATGCAAAAGATTATTTTTTTCATATCTTTAAGGTTTTAAATTAGTACTTTATATAACACAAAAATAATAATATTTTTTTTGTTATGACAAAAATTACGAAGAATTTAATATATGTAGTAATTATTACTCTTTTGGTAGTAATAAGTGTTTTTGTAATCAGGCATTTTATTAATAAAAATCCACTTGATGTGGATGTGGCTGATATTGAATTGCAAGTAAAAATTGAAAGGTTTGATAAGGATTTACAACATGTATTTGATGGAAATGCTTATGAGAATATAGAAGGGTTAAGTAAAAAGTATCAAGATTTTTTTGAGATTTATAATTATGATGTTATAAGCATTGGAGGACCGGAAAATGCTTCATATCTTACCTATTTAAGTACGTTTTTAACTGACTATTCAGTTACAGAGGCTACAAAGCAAGTTGAAAAAGTTTTTTCTGATATGAGTGCAATTGAAGAGGAGCTCACAGATGGCTTTAAACACTTGGTTTATTACTATCCTGAGATTAAAGTGCCTCGTGTAGTGAGTTTTATTGCGGGTTTTAATCATTCAGTAATTTTAACCGAAAACTATATCGGAATAGGTCTTGATAAATATTTGGGTAGTGATTGTGAATTATATGAAATGCTGGAAATCCCTGAATTTGCAAGAGCTGAAATGGTGAAGGAGCAAATTCCGATTGATGTTATGTCTGCTTTTTACGAATCGGAATATCCATTTATTCCCAAATCTGAAAATTTAATGGAATATATGATTTATAATGGTCGTAAGCTATATTTTCTTGATGCTATGTTTCCAAAATTTGATGAAGCCAGAAAGAATAAATATTCAGATATTCAGCTTGAGTTCTGTAAGAGGTTCGAAAGAGATATGTGGACAAATATTATTGAGAAGAAATTGCTTTTTGCGACGGATTATCTAACAATACGTAAGTTTGTTGAGAGTGCTCCATTTACTTATGAATTTGGTCCGGATAGTCCACCCAGGGCGGTTAACTGGTTGGGGTGGCAAATTGTAAAGTCGTATATGTCCAATAATGATGTGTCAATTCCAGAGTTGATGGAAGAAACTGATTATCAAAAAATTCTGAATCTGTCGGGATACGATCCAAAGTACAAATAAAAACTACTAATTACTTTGTTCCTGTTGTTTGTATTTTAAAGCTAAATGTGCCAGTAGGTTAGAGAATGTTTGCATTGCTTGCATTGTATCTTCCGAGATGCTTTGTCCCTTTATTCTGAGAAGCAATAAACTATACAATGCATCAATACAAATTTTTACATCATTAGCGTTTTCTTGTTTAGATAAGTTTTTAAATTCTTCAATATATGGTTTAGCCCAACGATATAGTTCTGCGTGTTTATATTCTTTGGTATTGTTAAGTAAACTTATGTGAAGCAGATTAATTTCATTAATCACAATTTCAATCTTACTTATATCTCCACTTTTTTCTTTTTTTTCTGATTTTAAATCTAGTATAAAATCAGAATACCACTGTCTTATATTTGATTTTATCTTTTCGCTTACTTTATATTTATTTACAATTGAATTCTCGATTGTGTTAATATTGAAATCAGCAGCTCTAATTATATCCTGAATTTGTCTCAGATACAAAATGTATTCTATTATATTTTCTTTTTGTTTTTGTTGGGCAATTATCATTACAATTCATTTTTAAATTTATCAATTTCTCTTCTATCCTTTTTTGTTGGTCGTCCCAAACCTTTTTCATGTTTGACAAAAGCCAATTTACGATTGTTTTGTATTAGTACAAGCTTATCATACTCTTCTTGAGGAGTTATGTCGGTGATGTACTCTGTTGATAAAACAGCAGAAACCCTTTTATCTAAAATCCCGATTACTTTATATGACTTTATGATAGGGGGAGCTTTAATTTGAATTTTGTCGCCTACTTTAACGTTATATGATGGCTTGACGTAATTATCATTTATTAAGACATGAGAATGTTTACATTCATCTGTGGCAATACTTCGTGTCTTGTAAATTCTTACCGACCATAAATATTTATCTATTCTTACAGCTGTGAGCATTGTTACAAGATGTGTTTGTAAAAAACTAAATTATTTTTTTTTTATTAAATATAATTATTTATTTTTAGGCAAAAATAATATTAACTAAATATAATAACATAAATGAAGAGGTTTATTATTTTCTTACTATTTGGGTTGATTGCATTATCAATAAATGTAAATGCACAAAAGGTCTTTATGAATGGAGGTGTTTATAGTACCGATCCTATTAATCCTGAAGCATTTAACGAAAATTTGTTTCAGGAAGTACTGCTTTTTAAGGTAAATTCATTTATGGATTCTTTGGGTTTGGAAGGTTTTGAAGCCCACGATTTTTTTATTGACCCTGCTGTCCAGCACGCACTAATTATGGCTGATAATCAGGATGCAAGTCTTGAAGGTAAAGGAGCGTATAAAACAGTTAAATCTCGGTTGATAGCAGCGGGAGGAAGTGGTGTTGGAGCCGAAGTAGTAGCTAGGATTACAATACGCGTATCTAATGAGTTCATTACTTATGAATCATTAGCAAATCAGGTTTTGGATAGATGGAAAACAGGTAAGTATGCAAATGATCTTCTTTCTCAAAAGTACTTCTTTGCAGGAATTAGTGCTAAAATTGACGAAACAGGTAAAAAGGTTTTTGTTTCAATGTACATAGGCAATTATGCATCATTAGGATCTTCTTATTATGCAGATGGTGGAATTCTTGTACCGGTTACAACAAAGAAATACGGGCTAAAACCTGCCGATGAGAAACTCTGTAAAAAGGCAACCGGAAAAATGCCCGATTTAGTTGATCTTCAAAGTGGTTTGTCAATTAATGATAATGGACAAATAGTATTTAAGTATAATGATCTTAAAAGATTTCGTCGTTTCATAAAAGGTAAAAAGGATGCTTTGGCAGTTGATATTATTCAAAAAGAGCAGTTTAATAATTGCAGAAGTGAGAATGTTGCTGACTTTTCAAGACCAAATATTGGATATATGACCAAACGTGTATGGTCTAAGAAGATTTATAAAACTAATTTGGCGCAAGCAGAGGGTGAGGGTAAAAAAACTAAAGTTACAAAATTGGAAGTTGTACTTGGAGAATTGCCGGTAGAATTAAGACCTGAAGATGTTGAATTGAATCTTATGATTATTAAAAACAAGTCAGTTTGTGCAAATATTTCTCAATCTTATGTTGATAAGAAAATCTACGACTTTGTTCCAAAAATAGGGTTATTACCGGATACTCTTTTACCTGCTGGAGTCCCTGAATATTTTCCTACAGAAACGTCAGCTCAATTAAACTTCAGAATTCCTTTCGAACAGGGAAAATATACTTACAATCCTCAAGATATGATTCCTGTGATTGCAGCATTAAATGAGCCTGATTTCATTATTGATAAAATTTTCATTTCTGCCTTTTCTTCTTTAGAAGGTACCAATAATGAAAATACAGTATTACAGAAAAAAAGAGCACAAAGCATTGTTAAAGCACTTGAAGAAAATCAAAATGCCAGCATTATTGATTCTATTGTTACAGCTCCAAATTTGGCAGCTTTACAAGCAGATGCTAAGGGTACCATTTATGATGAGGTTTGTAAAATGAATCTCGAAGAAGCAATAGTGTATGTAAATGCTCATAGAAAAGAAATGGAGTTTCTTCTTGAAAACCACAGATATGCAGATGTAACTATGTGGATTACTTATGACATCGAAGGCGATAAAGAGCAAAGATATGTGTCAGATCAATTTAATAAAGCTGTTGAAGCAGGTAGAATTGATTATGCTTTATCAATTCAGAAATACATTATGAAACAAGTGATAAGTGGACATTATTCCGACAAAGCGGTTTCTGACATGAGGATTCCACAGGGTAAGGAATATGTAGGTTTAAATATGAATAAAATTTGGCTGACACAGTATGTTTTTATGGATGTACTTGATGAGGATTATCTTACAAAAATTGATGATTTAAATAAACTAGATAATAATAATATCTATGTAGAATACAATGATATATTATGTGAGATTATTGTAACCGACCTTGATAATTCAAAAGCTACAGACTTATTGCAGACAAGAATAGATAGAATATACAATACTCCAATTAAAGTTGACCTCGTAGATTTGCTTAACATTGAATTACAATATCAAATTATGGACATTGTAAAAGATTCTCTTGGCTTTGAGCATCCAATAGTTGTTAAAAGTATGAATAAGATTAAAGAAATTATTAAATTTAATGAATTAACATGGGAAAATTCGCTGAAGTTGGCAAGTGTCTTTATTAACCATGCAGATTATGAATATGCAATTAAACTGCTTGAACCTTATATATTTGACGAACACGTTCCTTTTGTCTTTTTATCAACTTATGTAACAGTATGTTCGAAAGTTGATAATAAAGTTCAATCAAATAGTTTTTATTATGCGTTGGAGAGAATAAAGAAACAGGATAAAAACTTCTTCTGCAATTTGTTTTCACCGGATAAATTATCTATACAAACATTTGTTAATACAAAGGTTAAAAATCTATATTGCGAAACTTGTAATAAATAAATCTTAAGTTATATGATTTAGAGCTGCATAGGAAAATAATTCTTTGCAGCTTTTTCTTTTGATTATTATCGTTATTTTTGAAATTATTTTAATTCTATTTTTATGCGTTATTATATAGCTATTATAATCATTTTTATTAGTGGAGAAATGTTTGGTCAGCATTTCCTAAACGGAGTTATTGTTGGTTATAATCGGAGAGATGTAAATATCTGCTCACAGTTTGGTGATGAGAGTAAACTCGTAGAGACTGTTAAAACAGATCAGAACGGAGAGTTCGTATTTAGCATTAATCAACAAGCTGTTGGGTTATATCGAATTTATCTTGATACACAAGATTATTTTGATCTTATTTATAATAATGAAGATATAGAAATTCGAACAAAAATTGAGAATCCTCAATACAATATGGAAATTTTAAAATCAAAAGAAAATACTCAACTATATACTTATATTATTGATAATTATATTTCTGATTATAAAATAGATGTATTAGATCAGTTGAAGGATATTTATCCAGATGGTAGATTTAGAAATAAGGTGGAATTAGAGTTAAGGAAGGAAATAAAAAATAAAAATAAAAATCTTGAAAAAGTAATTAAACAAAATCCTAATAGTTTTGCCGGACGTTATCTGAAATATTTCAGAGAGCTTGCAGTACCTTCTAAATTTAATGATTATGAAAAATCAGAGTTCCTTAAGAAAAATTATCTAAGCAATTATAAATTTAATGATTTGACTTTATTGAATTCTAATGCTTATACGACTGTTGTATTGAATTATTTCAAATTATACCGGAGCAATAACCCTGAAGTGTATTATACAGCAGCGAGAGAAATTTTAGATTATATTTTCTTTGAGGATCCAAAAATATTTAACTTTATTTTAGAATATATATTGTCGGGTTTTGAGTCATTAGGACTCGATGAACAAGCGGCAAAACTAAGTGTTGAATTTGGTGATTTATGCAGTGATGGAAGCGATAATTTAAAAATGAGAATCAAGAGCAATACTGATTTGTCTGTTGGCAAAAAGGCACCTGATTTTAGTGCAGTTTCAATTGCAGGGAAACATTATACTCTGTCTGAGATGAAAACAGATTATACTTTGATAATATTTTGGGCAACATGGTGTGAGCATTGTAAAGTTACTATGCCCAGACTTGCAGCAGCATCAAATATTTTTAAGGAAGCGAAAATGGATATAATAGCAATAAGTATAGATTCTGATGAGCAGGTGCTTAGGGAATTTTTAAAAGAAAACCAGATGCCTTGGGATGTTATATGTGAATATAAAGGATGGGATGGAGAAATTGTATTAGATTATGCTATTTTTGCCACGCCAACAATGTATATAGTGGATAAGGAATTGAATATTATTGCAAAACCATATAATGAAGAAAGATTGTACAACGAACTTGAGAGAATTTTGACAAAATAATTTATGATGATAAAAAGTGCCTCATATTTGATGTCTGTTACGGATTATAGTAAATGTCCTGATGCAGATAGACCTGAAATTGCATTTATCGGACGTTCTAATGTGGGCAAATCTTCCCTTATAAATATGATTACCAATATTAAAGGTTTAGCAAAGACATCGTCAACACCCGGGAAAACTTTAAAAATCAATCATTTCATTATTAATAATAGTTGGTATTTAGTTGATTTGCCAGGTTATGGTTATGCTAAAATTTCGAAAAAAATGCGAGAATCAATATCTACAATGATTAAATCGTATGTTTTAAAACGAGAAAATCTTGTTTGTTTATTTGTTCTTATTGATTGCAGAATTCCTGCACAAAAAGTGGATATTGATTTTATGTATTGGCTTGGTATTAATTCAGTACCTTTTAATATTGTGTTTACTAAATCAGATAAGCTTACGGAAAATAAGTTAAAAATAAACATTGAGAATTATCAACGGATATTGTCAGAAACATGGGAAAACATACCTCAGATATTTGTGACATCTTCTGAAAGTAAAAAGGGTAGGGTAGTTTTTATTGATTATATTGAAAACCTTGTAAAGGGATAATAAAAAAACCTGCCATAAGCAGGTTTAAATATAAAAATAATTTAAATTCTAGAAGAATGAACGACTACGACGAACGTTTTCACCAATGTTCATTCCGAATACAATTTCTTGAGACCCAAATGTGTAAGCTGATAAATCACTAAATGTAAAATCATATGCATAACCAAAGTAATATTGATTGTGCTTAAATCCTATTGTTGTAACAAAAGAATCACCCGGACGTATTGAAATCCCAAACCAATAATCCTTATCGTAATACATCTTTACATTGATATCAAATTGAGGCGGAGTTATTTCAGTCATTTTTATAAGAGCTGAAGGCTCAATTTCAATTTGAGGAGCATCCTTGAAATTAAACTTATATCCACCCATAATAAAATAATGTCTAACCATTGTATTTTCCTCAAGGTTGCGGTTTATTTTAAGTTTTGACTGAAATAAATGAGATGCAGTTATACCACCATAATACTTTTTACCATAAGCATAAGCACCAAAAGTAGCATCAGGAACAATAGTCTTTTCAATCATATAAGTTATTGCCGGGTCATCATAAATCGTCAATGTTAAAAATCTTTGGTCAAGTTTATATTGCATAGCCATAGCAGATAAACCCAGAGAAACTTTATTAAGCCTGTCAATATGGAAGTGATACGAATATACTGCGTTAATTCCAATATGGCTTTCCGGACCAAAATCATCATTATAAATAATAGCTCCAATACCTACATTATTGTTTGAAAGCATAGTATGACCACTTAATGTTTGTGTTGATGGCGAATCTTTTATACCAATCCATTGCTTATGTATACTCAATAAGACAGGCGAATATTCTTTACTGCCGGCTATAGCAGGGTTAATAAAGAAATCGTTTAACATGTACTGACTGTACAAAGCTAACTGTTGGGCATTCACGTAACTGCTAAAAAAGAAAAACAATATTGCAATTCCCGATATAAGTTTTTTCATATGAAAGCGGTTAATTATAGTAAAAATAACATCAAATTACACTTAATTACAAATATATATATAAAAACTATATGTTTTGAAAAAAACGTCAATTAATTTAAAATTTTAATAAAATGCTTTACCCTGCCTTGTCTTAATACCCAATTTCCAACCAAATACCAATTCTTGCGAACCTATAGTATGTAATGCGAGATCACTGAATGTAAAATCGTATGCCATACCAAAGAAATAATCGTCAAAATTAAATCCGAACATTGCTACAAAAGAATCACCTCCACGTACAGATAAACCGGTATAAAATCTCTTATTAATGATAACCTTTATATTTGCGTCAACTTGTAGCGGAGTTGTTTCGGTAAATTTAAGCAATGCTGAAGGTTCTAATTCTAAATGATATTGACCAGGGAATGCAAAACGATATCCACCCATAATGAAATAATGCCTTACCATTTTGTTTGAGTTTTCCATCCAGGTTCCTGTAATTTTCATTTTAGATTGCAATACATGAGAAATTGAAATACCACCCCAATAGTTTTTAGAATATGCATACGCTCCAAAACTGGCATCAGGAACAGTTACACTTGTGCGTTCTCTAGTAAGTATAGGCTCATAACCCCAAAAGTCCTCCTGGCTTATACGCATAATATATTGCATGAAAATAGCATTTAAACCGAACGATATTCTTAAATTTCTGGCAACTTTCAAATGATACGCATAGGTTGACTGTACGCCAATAATTCTAATTGGTCCAAATGAATCATGAAAAATTATACCGCCTACACCCATTACGTCATTTACAAGTCTGTGATGTAGTGTTACATATTGCGTTGATGGAGACTCCTGAATGCCAATCCATTGTTTATGTACACTTAATTTTAAAGGAGAATACTCTTTTTCAGATCCGGCGACACCGGGATTTAAAATATAATTGTTTTCTAAATACTGGCTATATAAAGCAATTTGTTGAGTAACAGCCGGAGTGGAAATTAACAATAAACTGATATAGACTAATATTTTTTTTATCCGTTTCATTCAAACACAACCATCAATAGTTATTACATCCCTTGTTTCTAACAACTTTTTCTTTTAATCCTGTTAAATGATGCTTTTGTACTCTTTAAATGATTACAATATTATTCTTAATAACAGTTTATTAATAATTTAAAATACCACACTCTTTACTAAAGTACAAAAATACTTTTTTTCATAAAAGTTACAAGCAAATTATTATTTAATTTCATTTATATTTTTAATAACGAATTAAAATAATTAAGAATTGTTCACAAAGATGTAATAATAACAATTAAAACATCGGACTTGAATGATCATTGTTAGTAGTTTGTTTCTGATAGAGATATATTCCAAGACAAATTTCATGTGCTCCACTACTAACATTTCTAATGCGTGAAGTGATTATGTCGAATGAATACGTGAAAACATAACGATCGTATTTATAACCGGCAGTGAATACTAAAGCATCTCCTTTACTTAGGTTCAGAGATGTAAGGAAAGAATTCTTATAAGTATAATTTGCAATAATATCAAATTTGAATGGAGTACCTTTTGCGAAATATAAATTAAGAGTTGGAGTAAAACTATGTGTATTATGACGGTCGCTAATATTATATCCCCCTGTAATATAATAATGTCGTTGATCACGTATAAGACCGGGTACATCATTAGTATTGTCAAAGAAAATATATTTGGTCTTAAATAATTGAAGTATCGCAAATCCGGCATAATAATGCTCCCCAACTATCATAATACCTGCATCTGCATCTGGTTTCCATGTTTTATCATCAAGAGTTTGATTTAAAACAATATCGTATGAATCAAAAGTTGAAATTTGAGTACTTAGTAATTTAAATTGCGTTAAAGTCCATGCAAGACCAAAACTAATATCAAAATAGTCTGTAGGAATTTTATAGACATAATTAAGGTGGAAATCAAGCTTTTGAGTTATTCCATATCTGTCACTCATAATGTATGCTCCAGCTCCCATATCTTCTCTAAACATGTATTTGCCTGAGATTGTAGAAATGCGTGGCGCCCCCGAAAATCCAGTCCACTGAGATCTATGATCTATCATTATTTCAGGAATTTCTTTTATTGAAGAAGATGCCGGATTTAATGCGTGAAGATTAAAAGAATTATTTCTAAAATGAGGTAATTGCTGCGCTGAAACAGAAAATCCAATGAATAATAATATGGCTGATATATTAATTAATTTTTTCATATTATCTGATTATTGTAATATGACCTTTTAAGGGATTCTTTCCGGTTCCAAGATTAATTATATAGAAGTAAGTGCCTTCAGGCAAGTCTTTCCCATTATAAGTCCCGTTCCAATCGTTTTGATAATTTTCACACTCATAAACAAGATTGCCAACTCTATTGTATATCCAAATTTCACTTCTTGGAAATTGTTCTATGTTTTCAATTATCCAAACATCATTAGCACCATCATTATTTGGAGTAATGGTATTATAAATTGTTATACAATATGCAGCCTCAGGTAAATCAATCAAATAAATAAAACTACAATTGTTTTCATCAGTAATAGTAAGGTAATACAACCCTTCTCTAATATCGCTTATTTGGTTGTCGGTAGTATTATCATTCCATAAATATGAATACTCTGGAGTACCACCAGTAGGGATTGTTTCAATTTTCCCGTCAAAAACTGCTGAACACGATGGTTGAGTTAGAATAAAATTTGGATTTATTGAATCGGGTTGTGTAATTGTAACCGTAACTGTATCAGTACAATTAAATTTATCGGATACATATACTCGATATATTCCTGCAGAAAGATTTGTAGCAGTATCGTTTTCTACTCCTGTTGACCAAATATATGTTTTAGGATCGAAGCCGTCATCAAAACTAACTACTGCTGATGCCAAACTGTCTTTAAAACAAGGATTTTCAGTTAAAATAAGATAATCGCCGTAGATTTTTCCGGTCTTTAGCACCGAAAGCTCAATACTATCAACACATAAATTATAATCAGTAACTGTAATTATGTTTAATCCTGCCGACAAATCAGTAGCTGTTTGAGTTGTTTCACCATTTGACCACAAATAGTAATACGGTGGAGTTCCTCCTATCGGATTTACAGCCCCGCTGCCTGCTGAAACACCACATACAACAGGAGATGTTGAGCCTGTTAAACTGAGAACGGGTGGTTGTGTAAATCTTATACTATCATAATATACGCAATTATTATTGTCAATTACAGTAATGTTATAATATATATTGGCTGCCATTTCCGAACCAACAAATTCGTTCTGCTCAACTCCTTCTTCCCAATAAACGGTATAAGGTGATGTGCCTCCAAAAGGCACAACATTTGTACTTGCGTCAGAAAACCCAAAACAACTTACATTATCTACCTGACTGAATGAAGAACTGAGGAAGTTTAACGGTTCGGTAATAGTTATGGTTTGATTATCCTCACAGCCGTTATCATCAATCACTGTAATAGTATAGTTGCCAATAGGCAGGTTTCCTATGGAATCAGTATAGTATCCGTTACTCCATTCGAGGCTGTATGCTGGTACCCCGCCTGAAGGGCTAACAATTATATACGCATCATGTCCCCCTTTGCAACTTACATTTTTTATAATAAAGTCAAGAATAAGATCATCAGGTTGCGAAATAGTTGTACTGGCAGTATCAGAACATCCGTTAGCATCTACTACAGAAACAAAGAAAAATCCTGGATGCATATTCGTTATAATTGGCGAATTGTTGTTAAGGTCGTGAAACCAGTAATAATGATATGGGGGAGTGCCTCCTGTTGTTTGAGCATTTAGAATCCCGTTATCAAGACCGAAACATGGGATATTAGATGAGGTGATATTGGTAATTAATGTGTCTGGTTCAATTATCGTTATTTCTTGCGACCACAAACAATCATTTGCATCAGTTACTGAAACAGTATAAGTCCCGGCCGGAAGATTATGAAGATCCTGATATGTTTGACCACTTGACCATTCGACAATGTAAGGTGGAGTTGCTCCGGACAGACTAATATCAATTGATCCAAAATCAGTTCCGTGACAAGGTAAATGAGTCGGTACTGCTGTAATAGTTAATGGGGATTCCGGTTGATTAATAAACGCCGAATCTGTTACGGGACAATCAACAAAATCAGTAATTGTAACATAATACCATCCTGAAGTTAAGCCTGTAGGATTTTGTGAGGTGCTGCTATTTGACCAATTAAAGAAATATGGTGGTGTGCCTCCGTTTATGTCGGTTTGAATACTACCGGTAAAAAATCCATAGCAAGTTAAATCCGAAGGAGTAAGACTAAGAATAAGAGGAGGATTTACAGCAACTGCAATTGAATCATAGCTTTCACAATTATTGGAATCTGTAATTGTAACAGTATAAAATCCGGGGACTCCAAAGATGCTATCGGTATCTGTATATAAATCATATGTCAAATGCCCGGTTGACCATTCGAAATCATAAGGTTCAAAGCCATTTTGTGCTTCAGCATAAATATACCCGTAAGGTTGCCCATGGCAGTATGCTCCATCAGTAAACAATAAAGCGTTTACTTCTGATTTGTCGTAAGGCTTAATATAGGTGCCTGGAAAAACAAGATCCTCTTCGAAGTGCATTAATTCCCATGTTTCATCAAACCATGTTACAGGAACATAGCCAAGACTTATTGTCCATTCGAAAAGAGGTCCTATATGCCAAGGTCCTATATCTTTTTCACTAATTTCATCATTTTCCAAATTTTCATAGTACCCTGCATATGCAATTTCTCCTGATTTTATTGGAATTTCGTTAGAGTTAATAGGCAGTTCGAATTCCGGCATAACTGATGATGCAATTTGAGATTTAAAAGGAGTAACAATAGTAATATCGGCACTTAATGCTTCGATTACAAATGAAAATGCAATACTGTCCCAAGTGTGATTTCTTATAGTCGGCTGAATATTATACTTCACTCCGACATACATTGAATCCCAGTCGTGGCAAGGGTATGTAATGGTAAGGTCATGTCCGACAGCTAGTGTCACAGTGTCGTTAAACCCACTTTGGACTTCTGCATTGCCATTAGTAGGATCTGTAACTATAAATGGCATTTCAACCGGAAAATCCAGTGTGGCCCATATAGTCGGGCAAAAATAAATATCCTGATTTAAAGTATTAGTAATAATAAAATACACACTAAGAAGAGAATATTCAATTTGAAAAACAATATCACCCAAAGGTGTTGATATAGGATATGTCAGAGTATCATTTAAAAAATCGAGTGCCTGTTGAATTTGAGGTCCTTCGGGTTCGGGAATAAACCCTGCCATGACATATAGAAATCCTATTACATCAAGTTCGACTAACATATATGGGTCCTCTCCTTGAGCTATCAAACAGTTAGTTCCTTCCTGAATGTAATCTTCAGTAGTTACATTAGGCAAATCAACATGAGCCTCAAAATTAAAGCCAACAAGATCAGTAAAGTCAATATCAATAGGCAATTCGTAATCGTGACAGAATTGAAATTCATCTCCAACATAACAAGGGTAAATACAATATTCTGTTTCAGCATTAATATGAAACAGGGTGTCAATTGTATGTGGAACAGAAACTGAGGCGGGAATCAGATGAATAGTTTCACAACTAAACACACATACAATTATGTCCATAAATGGGTCAAATTCATATTCAAGATCGAGAGTTATTACCCCAACGGGTGGGAAAGATGTTTCTAAAGCCCATCCATCGGTAACTTCATACGAAGTATGTATTGTTGCAGGTCCTCCATAATTAAACGTGTAATCTTCAGGAAAATCTAGGGTCACTTCGAGAGGATAATCGAGACTAAAGCTACCTGTGTAAAAACCATGAGCCTCGAAAGATGATCTTAAAATTGCCAATATTCCCATTTCCATCCCAACACCAAATTGTTGACCGAGAAATTCTTCTATTGCTGAAAACCCCCATGATTCGTTAATATTAACATCGAAAAAGGTATGGTCAACCTGGATGCCATAGGCCCAGTCGGGACCCCACATGTTCTGGTCATGAGAAAAATAATACATTGGATGCACCAGATCATTTTGTGATAAAATTTTACCTGAGAAACCAAGTAAAACAAAAACTATACTTAATTTAATGAGTATTTTCATGGTTAAATTATTGAACAGATTTCAGACAGGCTTCAATAGCGGGATATAATAAATTCTTCATACTAAGAGGGTAATTAAAATTAATCCAAATTGTATTTTTATCACCCGTAAAAAACATAGCTCTCTCAAATTCCATGTCTCCTGAGTTAAATCTTACAAAATAAATTACCCCATTTTTATTGTTTTCTGTTTTAACATAAAGTTTTTCCACAAATGAATAATTTTGAGATATAATATATTCAGGAGCCATTGAATTTTCAATGATATTGTAAGATACGTTTGGAATTTCAATTACCTGAATAGTGCATGCCGAACCCGGGTGAACAAATCCATTAATTGATGGATCTGCAATAAAATGTTCCGGAGGAATCATAAATACATTTGTATTTGGGGCTTGAACTAATTTTTCCGGATTATATATAAGCTTTTCTTGTTGTTCTGCTACAAAGTTGACTAAAGTCTGATCCTGTGCAGATAAACAATAACAAAGAACTAATAATTGCAATATTATACCAATCTTTTTCATAACAACAGCTTAAATTTACAAAGTGTAAATTTACACAAATTTTTTATAAGATGTATAAAAGTATAAAATATTTATTTTATACTTTTTATTCTGTTGTTTGTGAAATTAAATGTTGATAAAAGCTTATTTGTCACTATATATAACTAACTTAGTAATATCAGTTATCCTAGAGTTTGATACTTTTACAAAATAGACCCCTTCACTTAAATTAGAAATATCAATATTATTAATTGAATTTTCAGGAATTAACTGCTGTTCGTATAATACTTGTCCATGAATATTAAGTATTTCAATCAATAAATTTGAGCTGATATTTTGAGTCTCGACATTAAAATACCCGTTATTTGGATTAGGATATATTTTGATGTTCTCAAATATATTTAACTCTGAATAAACACCGGGAGTAACTGTAATTTGAAAATCACAACTGTTTAGGCAATTGGTTCCCGGATATTCATAATAATACGTTAAAGTATGCACACCTTCTCCATAAGTTACAGGATCGAAAAATGTTAAAATATCATCGTTAATCTGATACCATCCATTATCCGGCTCACCGCCAATAAGCTCTAATGGATCCGAATTAACCGAGATGTTTATATCTTCAGGGCAATTTACTATTGGCAATGGATTAACTGTTATAATGAAATGACAGTTTTCATAACTATAAGTGTATGTAATTGTATGTTCACCTGTTCCTGCGACTGCCGGATTAAATATGTTTTCAGTAATTCCATTACCTGAGTATTCTCCTCCTTCGGGACTAGCACCTGTTAATGTAATGTCAGAGTCATCCATACATACAGAAAAACCTGAGGGGCAGGATATGTTTATTGGTTCATAAATGATTATATCGAAACTGCAAGAATTTTCGCAATTCCCTTCTCCGCCAGAGTAAGTATAGGTTACTGTTTGAGTGCCCACTCCGTAAGCAGGAGGATTTATATAAGTAACTACATTACCGCCAATACTATAATGTCCACCTGCAGGTTCGCAACCCAACAATGGAAATGCTGACGAAGTTGCGGATACATAGATATCTTCAATGCAAATTACTTCAGGCAATTCATAAACATTGATTATAAAATCACAAGTTATAGTTTCGTATGTATAGGTGACTGTATGTTCACCTACTCCTGCAACAGATGCATCAAAAACATTTTCACTTATTCCAGCCCCTGTATATGTTCCGCCAGTTGGCGTTGCTCCTGACAATGTGAAAGGTTCTGAATTTAAGCAAACAGAAAAATCTTCCGGACAAACAACTACAATTGGTTCAATAACATTTATACTAAATGAACAATAGTTTTCGCAATTTTCAGGAGAACTTGTATATGTGTAAATAACTTCATATAATCCTTCTCCGTACGTCTGAGGATTAAATAAACTTACAGGAGTACCATTAATGCTGTATATTCCACCTTCAGGAGTGGCTCCGGTTAATTCAAATTCGCTATTATCAGTATATACATCAATATCTTCGGGGCAAGTAACTTCTGGTAAAGGATTTACATCAATAATAAACAGACAGTTTTCTGTTTCGAATTCATAATTTATAATATGTTCTCCAATGCCTGCATCTTGAGGGTTGAAAACCCCTTCTGTTACTCCGGTTCCTGTATATGTTCCTCCCGGAGGTGTTGCTCCTTCAATTGTAAATTCAGGTTCGTCAAGGCAAACTGAAATATTATCAGGGCAGACAAGAGATAAAGGTTCGTAAACATAAATTATGAAAGAGCATGTGTTTGTACAATTGTCTGGCGAATTTGTATATTCATAGACTATAGTATAATTTCCTATTCCATAAACAGCAGGGTCAAATTCTGTAACTTGTATTTCGTCAATAAAATATGTGCCACCGATTGGGTTAGCTCCATTAAGATTAAAACTAGTTTCGTCAACCGCAATATAAATATCATCAGGGCATGTTAATTCGGGAATGGAATTTACAGTTATTTCAAATTCACATGTTTCGGATAGAAGAGTATAAGTTATCATGTGTGTGCCAATGTTTGCATTTGCAGGATTAAATGTGCCTGCGGTTACACCTATTCCGCTATATGTACCTCCAGATGGGCTTGCACCACTAAGACTAAATGCCGGTTCTGAAATACAAATCTGATAACTTTCGGGACACTCAGGAACAATAGGTTCATTCAAAGCTCTGACACCGTCTGAAGTTTTTACCGAACTCATTAATCCTGCTCCATTTTCAGATTTAACGCTTATATAATAAACTGTTTCAGGAATAAGATTTACACTATTGTCTTCGAAGAAAGTATCAAGTCCGCAATTCGTCCAATCAATGATGTCCGTTCCGCCAACAGTAGTTCCGACTGCATAATAATATGCAATAATCCCCGAATTTATATCTGATGATTCTGTCCAGTTTGCAGAAATTTGATTTAAAATGTAAGTTGTATCAATATCTTCAGAATTATAATCATTTATCGTTAAAACAGTTGAGGGTATGGTCCAATCCACTAAGAGATCTTTAGTATTAATTTGAGAAATGTTTTTTGCAGAATCTGTGACAATCGAATTTATCCTTGCTGCAATTGTTTCCGGGGAACTACTTTGATATCTGATTGCGTCTACACTACTTCCTAAAGTAATATCAACATTCGGATAACGGGTTCGCAAAACACTAAAATTGTCAACACTCATAATTGAATTTCCGCTTCGAAACGAAACATAATTACCGCTTTGGTATGGTTCAGAATCTTTGTATTCTCCAACTAAAATTTCGTCCATATATACAAATGCTTCACCAGTAATTCTATCGTAAATTATTTTTATATTATACCATTGGTCAGCAGATATTTCAATGTCATAATACTTTTCAAGAGAAAAGACATTATCAGTAACCTTGTAGAACTCGAGATCTTGACTTGCTAGCCTGAACCAGACAAAATAACCGTTACCGCGGTTTGTAAGTGTGGGATCGTCACAGAAATAATGGAAGCCGGCTCTTTTATTCGCATCTGTTCCGGAAATTTTCATATCAAAAACATACATATATCTGTTTGATAAATCTTGTTGAAGATATGACCACAAATTAGTATTTCCTTCGCTCTGGTTGGTTTGAGTCAGACAGTTTTCTGATATTGACCATGTCCCGATTTGAGATGTCCATTCAGTTCCAATTTCAGTATCAAAATCATTGCTTGCAAATCCAAGGTTTTGATTAGCTGTCCATCTAAAACTATTAAAATCAGAAACATTATAAAATCGTTTTTCGATTCCACTTAAGTCGTCATTATCAGTAAATTCTGCCGTAAAATCTTCGCTTTGCCATGTTCCTTCAACAGCAATGCTCGTTTCCGGTATATCAAAATCTGTATAGATGTTTTTTGAAATACTTTCCGACCAATTGTTTGCATTGTCAACCAAAATTGTTCTTATTCGACCTGCTTCTTGAGAGTTAGACTGACTTTGATAACGAATATCAGCATTACTATTTTCTTCAGGCACAACTGTTATAGTATTGTCGCGAGTTGTATAAACTTTAAAATCGTCATATTCAACTTCGCATTCTCCAGTTCGTAACGAAATATGGTTGCCTGTTTCAAGTGGGGTAGGATCAGTTGCTGAAGCTACCAAAACGTCATCCATATATACGGAAATAAGTCCGCTTGAAGTGTTAAATATTACTTTAACATCATACCATTGATCGGCATTCACGGTTGCATTGTCTGTTGTGTACCAGCCTCCACCAGTAGAATAAGAATTATTTTCATATTCATAAATCTGTACAGTATTATTATCAACACGCAGATATACCATATATGAATTTCCTCTGCCGGTTTGTGTTGCATCGCTGCAATAGAAGTGTATTCCTGCCCTGCGATTTGAACCTGATCCACCAATTTTCATTTGCCAGTGATACATATAAATATTTCCGGTTTCCTGTGAAAGTGAAGCATAGATATTTGTATTTGAACTGCTTTGATCAGTTTGTAACAAGTGTCCAGAATTTATTGACCATGTTCCCCACAAAGCAGTCCATTCAGGATGAATTTCGGAAGTGAAATTATCGTTAAAAAAGCCATTTTCTGCATTTGCACGCCATTCTGTTCCATCAAAGTCCATAATCTGGTAAAAACTGTGTTTAATCCCTGAACCACCGATATTATCTGCATCGGAAAAATTTACCTCGAACTTGGAATTATACCAGTTTCTGTCAGTTGTAATTGAAGTTGTTGGAGATTCTGTGTCGGAGGGTGTCGAACAATCAAGTATTACCTGATTTGTACTTGTCCTTATACTAGGCAATAGTGCGTATAAAGTTGTCCCCGGACAGGTCGTTCCTCCCGGATACACATCTTTGTGACCACAAATCCTAGGTAGTGTTACCCATTCTGTTCCTGCCTGATTTAGAATACTTGCCGAAGACAGAGGATCAAAACCTTTATAATCGTACCACCAACCTAAAAACTCTGAGCATTTTTGTAATTGAGCTGTTGTAGGTGCTGTTTCTGGCGAATCGGAATCTCCCAGAAAGTTACATCCTATAGAATATGTGTTTGAATATCCAGCATGTGCTGCGTGTACATCCTGATTCGGAATATTTGGATTATGACGTCCCTGAAAAAAGTTTCCGTATTTGTCGAAAAGATAGTTATATCCAATATCACTCCAGCCATTTGAATTAACATGATAATTCCAGTAACTTCTCACAACGGCATATCCATCTGTATATGATGTGGGGCTTGCTCCGTGATGTATAACAGTATGAGTCGGAGTTCTATATACAACTGTATAAGTCGGATTATGACATGCATCATAAGAACCGCACCATTCTGAACGAGGAATATATGCAGGAAACTCAGGACAGGTTTTGGCTCCGGTCGAAACACTATTCATTTGTGCGTTAGGGTTTATTGTTTTGCTTATGTCCTGAATAATAAGATATATCTCTTGTATTTCTTCTCCTTCCGGTGCATGAATATAAAATTCTAATGAATCATGCAAATATTCATCAATTCCAAACATTATATTTGATTTGTAATATCCCGACCTCGTTTCATCGGGCTTTGTAAAACCTTCGTCAACTTTCCAGTCAGACCACCCCACTCCAGGTTTGTGTACTTTGAAAACTATTTCGAATATTCCGGCGCCATAGTTTTCAGTACTTGATTTCCATCCGATTGCAAAGGATGTGAATTCATAAGGAGTTTTTAGTTTAAACCCATAACCTCCGTTAGGATCACGTGTGATGTTTTCATCAATTTTATATTCGATTAAACTGGTTTCGGATTCGTAATGAGAATAAAGCTCTGTTAAGTTAAATTGCGAGTAAGTATTTATAAAAATAAATAAAAATGATAATGTTAATATTTTTCTCATAATTATAGAATTGATATTATTAATGCAAAATAATAAAAAAAAACAATACGAACAGAAGATGCTATCTCTGTAATTAGATTATAACCTAATCAAATTTTGCAGGAGCGATTCTAGTTATATAATTTAATTTATTGTTTTTTAAATTTTTTATAAATTCCTCAGCTTCGGTAACAGTGCTGAAAGTAGCTAGGATAACATCAGATTTGCCAATAAATTGCTCAAGATCAATATTTGGTAGTGATAAAACATTTAGTTCTTGATTAATGATTTCAGATTCTTTGTCACGGTCTTCCTTTTTAGAATATCCATTGTGGTAATAAACAGAAAAACCTTTTTCACCGGCATTGTTTATTTTAAATTCTTTGTCTTTTTCTCCGTTGTAATTCATCGAAATTAGTGTATAATCTTTCGATAACAACCAAATTCTATCTTCAGTGCTGAAGATGTCTGCTGTATATACCAGTTCGTTATTTTCTCTAAGATTAAATTCTATCCATTTGGATTCGAGGATGTTATAAATGTTACCTGACTTGGTTGAAGCTATTATAATATTTTTATAATCGACCGTTGTATGATTTGCATAGGCAAATGCAGCCCTATTACATTCTATCGCAGTTGTTATATTGTTTATATCAATTTTTATTAACATATCCCAGTCCGAAATATAGATATCATTTTCTGTTGGAGTAATCAACAAAGCAAATGTGCCTGTAAAATCGAAAGGACAAACAATATTGGAAATTTCAGTATCATTTTTTATGTCATATTTATAAATATATGCACCCGAATTATCTGCTTGTTTTGATGTGTAAGCCTGATTATAACAATTATATAAAGTTGATTTTTCTATAATTTTAAGAAGATGTTTGCTCTCTTCTTCCGGACCTATATTGTTTTTTGAACTAACAACATAAAGTGTTTTGAATTCTTTGTCAAATCCGCAAACTTTTGGTTGAAAACCAATTCGTATTTCTTTCAGTTTTTTTCCGGAATCGGTATCAAAGAGAACAACTTTTGTGTCCCCATACTTTTTCATATCTATGAAATACGGGCTTTCAGCAAATAGTTGAATGTCACTTCCATTAATTGCGGTTATTAAATTACCATCATCAGGATTAATCAAATAAGCTGTTGACGTTGATGCTGCCAGAAGAATCTTCCCTTTTTTATCAAATTGCAGGTCTTTTATGCCTTTTTCGATTTTAAAGTATCTAACGGTTTCACCTTTCTCTATGTCAAAGACAATAATTGTATTAAAAGTTCCACCTACGAAAACTTCATTTGAAGAAGGTCTTTTAACAGCTGCTGATAATTCAAAATCAAAAGCGAAACTAAATTGAGTAATTAGGCTAAAAATTAAAATTGAAATAATTTTATTCATAATTGTTTAGTTTTAGAAATTGTTTTATTCTTCAATTGTATCTCTCAAACATCTTACGGACAGTCCGTCAGTTTTAAGATAGCTCGCATAATCCTCAACTCTGTCGCTGTCGTATTTAAGATATTTGCCGTAAACCGGATTCGAATTTGGATTATAGCACCACCATGAGCCCCAATTCCCTATATCACCAAACATGCCATAAGCACCTACCGAACCACCGGGCAAACCATTAAAACCGTATTCGTTAGAGCCATTACCATCATTTTCCCAACCTATTGTTGTCCTTAATTTAGGAGAGGCGATATCTTCGCCGCCTGCAAAATCTGTAAGTACTTTCCAGTCTTCGTATGTTGATACTCGCCAGCCTTCGGGAGCAAGACCTCTGCTGTCATTAACTGCAAACCAGTTGTACAATTTGCCATATTTTTCGTTGTATTTCTTGTCATAATTATAATAGCACCAGGCAGGTTTTCCTTCGGTGTAATATTTTATCCACTCGGTTGGGTTTTTTGCCTCGAGAATAATGTCTCCGTTGCGAAATTTACTTATATCCAGATTTTTTGTCATCCATTGTTGCGAACCGATTATAACTGATGAATAGTAAGGAGATTCAGTTGTTTGCGAATAACACTGTGTGGATATTGCAATTAAAAGCAGAATAAAGAAAGAATTAAATTTCATGTATTTACATTTTATATGAACTTTACAAATATAACTAATTTATTATTTTGTTGCAACGATTGGATGTATTTATAACTTGAATATAGTTAACTCCGGCATAATCCTCAAAGCAAAAGATGGCGACAACTACTTCCGCATCCTCGTTGACAATAATGGAACTCTTTATACCGAACAAGTAAATATCAAATAACTCCCCCCGAAAAAACAAGATTTCCCCCACCTCAAAAAAACAAGATCAAAAATTATTCTTATTTTTTCCCATCCTGTTGAAAAATTTTGTATATTGCAAATGAATTGAAGAATTAGAGAAAGACGGATTTTCTACACAATTTTTTGAACTTTTAAACATAGTTTTTATGAAAACAACAACGTTACTTTTTATGCTAATAGTTTCTTTTAGTATAGTAGCTTTTTCTCAGCAGCACCCCGAAGTAAAACGCACATGGCATTGGTATTTTGGATGGAATGCAGGACTAGACTTTAGCAGTGGTACAATACAGGAAGATTTAGACGGACAAGTCGATATAGATGAAGGAGCTTGTTCCATTTCTGACACTGCCGGCAATTTGCTTTTTTATGCAGGACCAAATGGCGGAACCCTACCCGGAGAAAACAATATGACAGTATATAATGCTAACCATGAGGTAATGCAAAACGGAACAGATATAGACTGTGGCTGGAGTGGCAGACAAAATAGTATTATCGTCCCTTTGCCCGAAAGTGATAATATTTATTATTTGTTTACAATTGGACACTACTCAGAACCTTATGAAACTCAATTAGGATTCAAATATAATATTATTGATATGAGTTTAGATGAAGGAATGGGAGCAGTAACTCAAAAAAATATTGAAATATGTCCGAGTCCAACCTATGACACATTTAGCGAAATTCTCACAGCGGTTCATCATGCAAATTGTAAAGATATTTGGATAATGATTCATCGTTTTAATGCAGATGAATTTTTAGTATATAAACTGACCGAAAATGGCTTGGATGCTGAACCCGTAGTAAATAATATCGGATATCATACTTCAAATTGTATAGGCTGGGGAATGAAATTTTCTCCAAATGGTAAATATGCAGCAGTAAATAAATCTTATATGTGGTTATCTCTTAATGAACAGATAGACACATTAGAATTATATAAATTCGATAATGAAACCGGTGTGTTGTCAGATAGGATTGCAATACCTATGGATTCTTCATTGTGTGGAAAGGAATTTTCATTTCAAAATGATTTGCTATACACCTTTGAAATACACGAATATGAATTAAATGTTGGTCCATCAATTTTTCAATATGATATAAGCAAATGGCAAGAGTTTTATATTATGGGTTCAAAAACACTTATAGGTAATTACTCGTTTCCAATACCTGATTTACATCTGACACCTTTAAATACAATTATTATTGGAGGAGATTTAAGAGAAAACATAGGAGTAATAGAACACCCCGACGTGCTAGGTATAGGCTGTTCGGTTAACGAAAATGCTTTGACTATTACAAATAATACTGCATGGAACTTTCCTAATTTTGTACGTTCATATTTTAATACAGATAGTACAGCATACAATTGTAATCAAGTTTCTGTGGATGATGTTATAAGTAATCAAACTTTTGAAGTATATCCCAATCCCTTTGCCAAACAAGCAGAAATAAAAACATATAATCGAGAAATAATTTATTATAACTTATACGATTTAAAAGGGAATCAAATGACTCAAAATAATGATTATAAATTAAGGAAAACTGATGATGCCTATGTGTTCGTCAATAAAAAACTGAATGGAGGAATTTATATTTTAAGCGGTGTGTTCGCCGATAAAGAACAATTTAATATTAAACTTAGTGTTAACAATTAAACTTGAAATTATGAAAAGAATAAATTTGATTATTATTGCAATGCTATTTAGTTGTATTGCTTTTTCTCAATGGGATATGGGTGGTAATCCCTTAAATAGATTTGGAGCTACAAAATATGGACCTTTAAACAATAATTTTCGTTCAATAGGTATTGGTCACAAGCAATCTTCTTTAGTTGATGGATGGACAATTGCAAATCCTCCGAGAGCAGCTTTGCATGTGAATGATTTTTATTTGGATGATCCACCAAGTTGGGTTTTTACACCCGGTCAAGTTTTTCGTACCGATGGTCCATCCAACCGAGACAATATGTGGCAAATGTTTACCGGCAATAATTACGGCAATTCAACCGAAAAAGCCCGCTTGTTTGTACCTGCCAATACTAATGATTTTGTAGTACAAGCCTCGGAGATATTTGGTACAATAAGGTTTAATCTAGGCGCTATTCAGCGAATGATATTGCGGGACGGTTTAGGACAGGTACATGTAGGTATTGGCAACAATTTCTCCGACCCACAGCACATGATACATGTACATACTACACCGTTAATTGTAGGGTTTCCGACACCTGACGCTATGATTGGTTTTACCCACAACCTCACCGGCGCCGCCACCACAGACGGCTTCCTCGTAGGCATTAATTCCGATGGTACGGCAGAGTTGAGGCAGCAGGAGGATTTCCCTATAAGAATATTTACCAACGAGGGAGTAAATAACAATCAGCGTATGATAATCAGCCATGACGCAGCGTCAAATGTGCCACGTGTAGGTATAGGAACGGAAACTTTATTAGAGCCTCGTACATTTTTACATATAGGTCAGGATATAGATGTAAATGGTAATGGATATAGAACATGGATGAATATAGGCGAACTTGTTGTTAATGATCAAAATGATAATATGTATTTTGGGTTTCCTAATAGGGAGATTGGGATTTCAGACCACATAATAAACTGGGGAAGTAAAAATTCAATAGATGAAAACAATAGGTTAAGATTTATAAATACTACTGGAGATCCTGCAGTAACATCAGGTAGCACGCAAGGTCTTGAGGTAGCTCGTATGGTAGTCGTAGGGGATGTCATAGAAGAAGGTCGAATGGGAATAGGAGATTTTTATAATCTTGGCGAAGACCCAACACAAACACTTGATGTTGATGGTAATGCAAGACTAAGGGATTTGCCGGTAAATTTTCATGATGAAACACTTACAAGATGTGTGGTTGTGGATGATGACGGAGTTTTGCACTGGAGAAATTTTACAGGTGGCGGACCTGGTACTACGCTTGGTAATGAGTGTGATGGACCTATCACTAATCCATTAAATGTCAACTGGGAAATTCCATTAGATGAATATAATTTTGTTTTCTCGGGACAATTTCCGAATAAAACAAGAGTAGGTATTGGCATT
>JAKQEK010000321.1 GCA_029558535.1 Bacteroidota bacterium
ACGTTAGTGGCAATGCCAAGCCAAAACAAGGAACAATGAAACCTGAATTGAAAAGGATAAGAAAAGTAGAATATGATATAGATCCAAATAGATACGAATTACGTAGTGGAAGCGAAACAAATGCTCCATTGTGTCCATATGGAAACATTTACAAATGGGTAGTATTTGACTTAAAAGCAAATGAATATGTTAGATTTGCGAAATCTGTGTTTAAATTACTTATAAATAAAAATGGTAAATGAATAATAAAAAATATGGTATAGAGGGATTTGATGCCCCAGAACTGGAAAAATTTAAATGGATTGATGCAAATGGAAAAGATACTGAACCTATACAATTATCTAATTTTAAAGGAAAGTTTATTGTTTTGTATTGTTTTCAAAGTTGGTGTCCTGGCTGTCATAAAATAGGCTTGCCTTCGTTACAACAAATGGTCACTGCATTAAAAAACAACCAAGCTATTAAATTCTTTGCTATTCAATCAGTGTTTGAAGGTAAAAATCAAAATACTTTTGAAAAGCTAAAAGAAACACAAAAGCAGTATAAGTTGGAAATTCCTTTTGGACAAGATGAAGGAGATGAAAGCACGCAAAATATTTCAACAGTAATGTATCATTATAGAACAGGAGGAACTCCTTGGTTTATTTTTATAAACCAAGAAGGAAAAGTAGTATTCAATGATTTTCATTTGAATACCGAAAAAGCAATTGAATTTTTACAAACAATTAAATAAATTTTATATGCAAAAATGGATAGATGTAATAAGATTAGCCAATAATGGCAATCTTAACCCAGACCAAAGAATAGAAAAATCGGAAGAGGAATGGAAATCACTTCTTACCGAAGAACAATTTTACGTAACTCGTAAAAAAGGAACAGAAAGAGCTCATAGCTCCGAAATGTGCAATTTGTTTGAACCCGGCAAATATGCCTGTGTTTGTTGTAACACTGTACTTTTTGACAGCGAAGAAAAATTTCAAAGTGGAACTGGGTGGCCTAGTTTTACACAGCCGATAAAAGAGAATACAATCAATTATATCAAAGATGTTACGTTTGGTATGTATCGAATAGAGACAACTTGTAGCACTTGTGATGCTCATTTAGGTCACGTGTTTCAAGATGGTCCTATGCCAAGTGGATTGAGATTTTGCATAAATGCTGTTGCTCTGAAAAAAGTAAAATCTGATGAGAAAAAAGTTACATTTGGTGGTGGTTGTTTTTGGTGCACAGAAGCTATGTTTCAGCAATTAAAAGGAGTTGTAAATGTAGAGAGTGGTTATAGTGGTGGTGAAATTATAAATCCTACATATAGAGAAGTCTGTTCTGGAACTACTGGTCACGCTGAAGTAATTGAAATTACTTATTTACCTTCTGAAATTAGCTTTGAAGATTTAGTGAAAATCCATTTAACTACTCACAATCCTACGACTATAAATAAACAAGGTGCTGATAGAGGAACACAATATCGTAGCATTATTTTTTACAGAACAGACGATGAAAAAATGCAAGCATTAAAGGTCATTGAAGATGTTCAATCTGCCTACGATGATATGATAGTAACAGAAGTGAAAATGTTTGAACATTTCCATAAGGCAGAAGCCAATCACCAAGACTATTACAATCGCAATAGCGAAACTGGTTATTGTATGGCAGTAATAAATCCAAAATTAGCAAAATTAAAATCGCTTTATCAGGATAAACTAAAGAAATAATGGACGAAGACATAAATTTTTAATGAAGCAATTTAAAAAATAAAGAATGAAAAATAGTCTTGATAAAAATGCAAAATGGCTCTTGCTTTTTGGTATTTTATTAACATTTTTATTTCCATTACTACTTCCATTGCTCAATAAAACAGGCATTGGTAATTTTGGCGTTGTTGGCGATGCGATTGGCGGTATAACAAATCCTATTTCTCAACTCATTGGCTCTATACTTCTATATTTAGCGTTAAAAGCTCAACTTTCAGCAAATGGCATAGTGCAAAATCAAATAGAAAAAGACAATATAAAGGAAGAACAACAACACAATACAGAACAAATACGGACTTTTTATTCTTTCTTTCAAGAAACAATAAAAAATTTCAGTTATGAGTTTTCTGATGCAAATGGAAAACAACTGTTGTATGGAAAAAGAGCCATAAAATGTTTCTTAAATGATTTGGAACAAATGAAAGTAGATATTCATAATACAGATGATGTACTTATGTATGATGGAGTAAGAGAATTATTAAGTATTTTGAAAAGTGCAGAAGAATTATTCAATCGCATTGATACTATTTCTTCAAAATCACAACATATTTTATTTTATAGAAATCTTTTGCAACACGAATTATTATTCAATATTTTTCCTTATCAAGACCTTGATGACGATATTAATATTAAAACTGGAAAATGCACTATTTGTGCAGATGCACATTCATATTATCCTCCTATTATATTTGATAAAATTAAACTTTTAGAATCTAAATTTATATAAAAATGGCAACAGTAATTAAAATTAAAAACATTGAAGAAGGCTTCCAAAGTATTATCACTAATGGTAAGCACACCATTATTGGTGACGAACCTATCACAAGTAAAGGAACAGATTTAGGTTTAGCACCCTCAGAACTTGTTTTAAGCGGTTTGGCAATGTGCAAAGTCGGAACTGTCCGTTTTATTGCTCGCAAAAACAACTGGGAGATAGAGAATGTAACAGCCGAACTAGTGCAAGAAGTAGCAAGAGGGGAAGGAGGGCTAAAAACCACTATTCAAATTAAAATGATTATTGAAGGTAATCTTTCCGAAGAGCAGAAAGAAGAATTGATAAAACAAGCCGACCGTTGTTATATCCACCGTTTGTTAAATAGCGAATGGGATATAATGCCTATAACGCTTTAAATCAAATGCACTGCCACTAACAAGGTATTGCCAAAAGCGGGGCTGAAGGAATTCTAATCAACTTTTCTGTAATATTTGAACTGCGGTATTTCTATTGAAGTTCTGTGCAAAAAAATCCCCGCCTTCGGCAATACCCAAACCGTTGGGCGTCACTTTACCGCAGAAAACGTAAATTCAACAAATTAAATGAAAGAAATAATTGACGGGAAAATAAATGATATTGAATACGATAATGCGTCGTGTAAAATTCTGTGGATTTTGAAAGAAGCTAACATTTCAGCAGAAGACAAAGAAAAAGAAATTGATGTCTGTGAAGGTTTTCGTAATGATTGGCATAAAAAAAATGCGTTATCTGTACCTACATTTCGAAAAATGATATACGCAACTTATGGTATTTTAAATCCAACTGTTGAATGGGAAAATGTACCTTATGCAAATCAAGAAGCTTATGAAGTAGTTCAGCAAATTGCATATATAAATATTAACAAATTACCAGCTGATTCATCCTCTAATGATTGGGAAATTAAAAAAGCATATGATGAAGGTAAAGATAAACTTTTAAAACAAATTGAAAGTTTACAACCTAATATCATAATATTCGGAAATACACTTAAATATTTTGAAACCGAAGATTTAGCTAAAATCGGTTGGGGCATTAAAAATACAGAAAAAAAATACGCCGAAATTGAAACTAAAAACACAGCTGCCCTGGCCATCGAGATGGGCGCCGATGCGGTGGACATCGGCAAGACCATCCACCCCCACCCCACGCTGGGCGAGAGCATCGGCATGGCGGCGGAAGTGGCGCATGGCAGCTGCACGG
>JAKQEK010000322.1 GCA_029558535.1 Bacteroidota bacterium
AAGGAAATATTATGTACGAAAGAAAGTATAAAAGTAAATGTGTTAACAAATAACAAAAACAGAAAAAGCCACGAAATCATAAATAACCAAAAGCAATTTAAAATATGATTAATTTTACATTAAAATAGCGTATTCAAAGTACATCACTATTTTTAGTTTAAATATTAGTCAAAGGGGAAAATAACTGCAATAAAAATAGCTAAGAGTAAAAATTTAATTACTTTTGCAATCAGAAATTAAAAATAAATAAAATGGACGAAGGCCCGTATCATAGTAAATTAAAATTATTAACGATTCTGTAGGGACTTTGCGTTTCCTTACAGAATAAAATTGTAAGGAGACATCATCATGATTAAAATCTTCAAAACATTCGGTGGTTATACCGAAATTAATGAACTACAAAAAAACTGTTGGATTAATATAACAAATCCTACAACGACCGAAATTAATAAACTGAATAATGAATTTGGTTTGCCAATAGACTTGATAAATGACATTCTTGACCAGGACGAAAGACCACGTATTGAGTTTGATGATGAATGGACTTTAATAATTCTTAGAATTCCGGTCGAAGTAAAAAATAACGGTGTCCCTTTTCATACTATTCCGCTTGGAATTTTTATTACCAAGGATTTTACTTTGACATTATGTTTACAAGACAATGAAGTGTTGCCAATAGGACAACCCTCTCCCTTTAGAGATCAGTACAAAGAAATAACAGATAGTATTAATTTTATTCTTCGACTTTTTCTCCGTTCGGGCAATATATATTTGCGACACTTAAAGCAAATAAATCAAATGACTTCATTAATAGAACAAGACCTTGAAAAATCAATTAAAAACAAGGAATTGAACAAATTACTTAAAATGGAAAAATGTTTGGTTTATTTTATTACTTCTATAAAGGCAAATGAAATAGTTTTAGCAAAATTGCGAAATTCAAAAAAGATAACAACCGAAATAAATGAGGACTTATTAGAAGATGCATTTATTGAAAACAAGCAAGCCCTTGAAATGGCACAGATTTATTCTGACATTCAAAGTGGAATGATGGATGCTTTTGCTTCTGTGATTTCTAATAATTTGAATGTGGTTATGAAACAATTGACACTTATTTCTATTTTATTGATGATTCCAACATTGATAGCAAGCATTTTTGGAATGAATGTTCCAAATTATATGGAAGGATCTTTATGGGCAATGCCAGTAATAATTTCCAGTTCATTAGTCTTATCGTTTTTAGGTGTGATTTTATTTCGTAAAAGGCAGTGGTTTTAATCATAGAAACCAGGCATAAATACTTTTATCGTCTATAACCAAAAATCTCATTTGACATTTTATCAATTTAATGTTTTTATTGTACTTTGTATTAAAAAATTTGAACAAAGTTTAAAAAAAATTATATTTGCACCGAAAATTAGAATTAGAAATATGAAAAATAATGTATTAGTGTTTATAGCCATTTTTGTGGTTACCTTGTGTTTGGTTTCTTGTGGCAATAAAGAACAGAAGGTAAACAGCGAAGGTATTGACAGTAGTAAAATTGCGGTGGAATCTCCAATTCTTGATGAGTATGGCAAGCTTATGCCCGGATGTAAAAATTTGATATCTGTCGAAGTTGAAGGTATTGATGTTGCTGAAGCTTTGATTTATATCGACGAAGATGCCGGTGATGCTTATATTGAAGAAACAGGTGTTAGTCTTGTTCCTTATGAAGGTGGGAAATCCGTGAAGATGATTATTAGCTTTAAGGATAAAGGCGGAACAAAGGAGTTTGAAGTGGAAAAAACTTTACCGGCACCTCAGGTTAGATTTTTTAATGCCGAAACAAATGTAATTCAGGATTATGACATTGAAAACATTGCAACTGTGATAGTCGAAATAGTTGCTGACGATACTTTTGCTAAGCTGTTTCCTCAGGACTCGAAGTATAGAATTACTTCTTTTGATGCTGTATTGATGAGAGCCGAAGATGAAATCAAAAGTGTGTCAGTAAAAGAAGCTTATGAAAGTAATCAGATAAACATTTCTACTCTTCAGGATGCAGCAATGGAAGGAGATTGTATTGTAATCAATATCTGGAAAATTCAAAGACAAGATTTTGAAGGTAATTGGCATGATGTTGAAGTCCCTGAAAAGGCTAAAGAAATTAAACTTAAAGTTTAGTTTTTGAGATATTTTTACTGTTTTCAAAGAGAGATTATTAACTGTCAAAGATTACATCAGTGAAAACTGATTCCCTAAGACTAGTTTTACAAAATAAATTTGTTTAGATTGAAATATAATCAAATATTTGCTTAAAATAAAATCATTTTTTATATTTGCAAAAAAAAAGCTATGTATTTCAGTTCAAATTTAAAAGTATTGCGAAAACGCAAAAAGCGTACACAGGATGATGTTGCATTTGCTCTAAAAGTGCCTCGTCCTACATATAGCGGATATGAAAATGGTGTTTCAATGCCGGGTATTGATACTCTGATTAAATTGAGTGACTATTATTCTGTTGGAATAGACGCATTGTTGCGACTGAATTTTTTGCAAATGACGGAAAGTCAACTCAGGCTTATCGAATCGGGTAATGATGCATATATAAAGGGGAGTAATCTGAGGGTTTTACAATCTACTGTTGATAATACTAATAACGAAAATATCGAATTGGTAAATATAAAGGCCAAAGCCGGATATACTCGTGGATTTGCAGATCCGGATTATATAAAAGTATTGCCGGTATTTCAATTGCCATTTTTGTCAAGGGATAAAAAATACAGAACTTTTCAGATAAGTGGAGATTCTATGCTTCCAATCCCTGACGGGGCTTATGTTACAGGTGAGTTTATTCAGAACTGGTATTCTCTTAAAGATGGCGATGCCTGTATTGTTTTAACCCTGGACGAAGGGATTGTCTTTAAATGTATTGAAAACAAATTACAGACTTTGGGTAAACTTGGCGTATATTCACTGAACAAAGAGTACGACCCATACTCAATAGATGCCTCTGATATTAAAGAAATTTGGAAATTTGTAAATTATATAAGTCCCGAAATGCCATTTGTTGAAGATGATAATTATTTATTGCATAAAGAAGTAGCAAATATTAAAGAGAAGGTGGATTTTATTGTTAAGAAAATTCAGGAGAAGTAATTTACAACTCACCCCTGACTTGTCCGGATTAGTGCGACAAATTAAGGTCGCTCCAGACTTATCCCAATTAGTGCGTTAATTTTTTTTAAATCAGAATTGTAAAATGACAAACCAGTATTCAATGCTCCGCGGGATGGCCGGGCAAAACGGCGGGCAGCTCAAGCGGTGAGAGCGAAATAATTAGAACCGTAGCTCGGCGAAGCCAATTGTGTCGAGCCGACATGTAAAGTGCCGATGATAAATTTGTTTAGTATAATCGAGCAATTGAAATTGCGAAGATT
>JAKQEK010000484.1 GCA_029558535.1 Bacteroidota bacterium
GAATGTCTGTGAAAAATATAAAAATAATATAATAAATAAATTCCCAAAATCAAAAGTTGTTAGAACAAATTCATTATCGGATGGATACATTAAGGCAGTTAAACAATCCGATTCAGATTACATGTTTATGTTAGAACACGATTGGATTTTTATTAAGGAAAATATAAAACATTCATTGGAGGATATTTGCCAATTAATGCTTGAAAATAAATTATACCATTTTAGATTCAACAAGAGATCAAATCAAATTGCCGGCTGGGACAGAACATTGAAAGAAGTAAAAACGGATAATATACATTATTGTATGACACATAACATGTCAAACAATCCACATATTATTGATAGAAAAAAATATAATGATATTATTTTGCAACATATAAGATTAAGACCATCGTCGAGGGGAATCGAAGAAGAATTAAACTCTCAAAATAAATTTTTCAGTTGTATTTATGGTGGATTAAATTATCCTGCGACGATAAATCATGTCGATGGCAGAAAATTGGACAAGCTGAAATTCAAGAAAGGACGGTATCGATAATGTTTTTAACACACGAAAAATATTTGAAGCTATGCGATGAACTTCCCGGTAATTACTGGAAAGAAGGGAAAAATTATCGATGGAAATATATCGAATATGTAATTGGTATAATGCGGACTATATGCCCTGACGAAAAAAGAATATGCGAAGCTGGAACGAATGGTATTGCATTAAGTAGTGAATCTACAAAATTGAATTATCCCGAATATGATTTAAATAAAATTTTGTATGATGTAAAAGATAAATTTTTCAATCTTTTTGTTGCATTGCAAGTATGGGAACATTTAGACAATCAGCAATTAGCTTTCGAGGAAGTTATGAGAATCAGTCATGCTGCGATATTATCATTCCCATATCAATGGAACTATGGTGATTCACGTCATAAAAATATAACATGGCAAAAAATAAGTAAATGGACATGCGGAGTAAAACCAATCAGCAAAAAAATAATAAAAGAACGAATAATTTGCGTATGGAAATTTTAGCATGGCAGCATATAAGTGGCAAAATATAATTAAACGTATTAAGACCGTCAATAGTCCGGTCGGTGCTGAAGTCGGCGTATATCGTGGTGAACTTTCAATTCGTTTATTGGAAAACATTCCAGATTTGACATTATACTTGATAGATGCATGGTCTGATGATGTTTATTCTGGAAAATCAGATGAATCCGCATCGCTACAGATGCGTGAAGATTGTGAAAAAAATTATTTAAAAAATTATAATTATGTCAAACGAATAACCGCACCATATCGCAAGCGCACAATTATAATTAAAGATAAAAGCCTGACTGTTGCAAAAAATTGTAAAAATAAATTTTTCGATTTTATATTTATCGATGCTGACCATAGCTATGATGGAGTAATTAATGATATTAAGGCGTGGTTGCCTAAAGTAAAAACAAATGGTTTGTTGTGCGGGCATGATTATAATAATCCTTTATTTCCCGATGTTAAAAAAGCAGTTGACGAATTAATCAAAAACGTTGCGGTCGATTCAGATTATACATGGTTTTACGAGGTCAAGAGTTAAAAAAATGATATTATCACTTGGGACAGATTGCACGGTGAATCATGGATTGCAGGATTATATCGGATATAATCCATTTTATGATAATGGAATACGCAAAAGTCCATTTAGTGCAGTGTGGATTTTTAATCCGGCCAATAGTGAAAAAATTAAAATGGAAAATTATTATTCGCTTGGCGTAGTTTCCGATATAATAATGAACAAATTCAAAGGTTGGAACGAATTAAAAAAAAATTATAGAGGCAAGGCGTGCTCCGTAAATTATCCAATAGAATTTACTCATTATTATAACGAAAATTACAGAGAAAATTTGAATATAGAATCAATTCCATTATTTTTAGATTATATTTTTTCAGACAAAGAAAAGATTTTTACTTCAGCGTGGAGAATATACTACGGATTCAAAAAAGAAAATATTATGCAAGACAGAAAAGATTTTTTAAACGGTCTATTAAAGTTTATGAAAACTATGAAATCGACAAAATATGAATTAAAATTTTTTTTCGTTGTAGATAAAGGGGCAAATGTTCAAATTGAATATATAAAAAATTTAACGAATGGCATAAATATAAAATATGGAATATTGTATAATGAAAAAGATAATAAACCCGGAAGAAGATGGAATACGAAATTTGATTGCTCTGGTTGGGAAAACGCAATAAATAAGGTAGGATTGCAAAAAGAAATATGAAAACTTGTGCAATAATAATTCCAGCTTATAACTGCCATGAATATATTCTTGACTGCGTTAAATCTGTAATGAGTCAGAAAAAAATTGAAAATATTCAATACGGTATGAGAATAGGGATTGATGGATG
>JAKQEK010000337.1 GCA_029558535.1 Bacteroidota bacterium
TTCTAATTGTTTCGCTCTCACCGCTTGAGCTGCCCGCCGTTTTGCCAGGCCATCCCGCGGAGCATTGAATACTGTTTTGTCGCTTAACAATTCTGATTTTAAAAAAATTAGCGCACTAATTGGGTCAAGTCTGGAGCGACCCTAATTTGTCGCACTAATTCGAACAAGTCAGGAGTGATTGGTTTGTTGATGAAAAAATATTATCAAAGGAATAATTTCTGATATTTCACTTCTCAATCGGAATTTAAACAAACAAACTACTTATAATACTATCCGAAACAAACATCCCTTCTGTCGTAAACTTAAGAAAACCATTCTCAAGTACATAGTATTTTTGATTAATTGTTTTTAGTACGGATTTAATTCTGTCGGTTTGTGCCCTCCCAAATGTTTCTTCAAACTTTATCATATCAAGTCCATTCGTTGTTCTTAGTGCAAGCATTATGTTTTCATTGATATCGTCCGATTTAGATAAAATCTCCGATTCGCCAGGCTTTTCTCCTGATTTAATTTTTTTACAATAAGTTGCCACCGACGATGTATTGAAAGTTCTGATATTATCCAGAAAAGAATGTGCAGAGGGACCAAATCCCAAATATTCTTTTCTTGACCAATATGCAGAATTGTGTCTGGACATAAAACCATCTTTAGCAAAATTTGAAATTTCGTACTGTAAAAATCCAGCTTGAGCGGTAAAATTTACAATAAGATTATATTGCTCAAAGCTTAATATCTCATCAATTATTGACATTTTGCCTTCTTTTAACCTTCTGTACATTAAAGTGCCTTTTTCTATTCCAAGATGATAAGCAGAAATATGTTTTACCGGAAGTTTTACTATTGTCTCTAATTGCTCTTGGATGCCCCCTAATGATATTCCATCAATCCCATAAATAAAATCCACACTAATATTTTCAAAACCATATTTATTGGCTAAATTAACAGCATTAAGGCCTTCCCCTGCATTATGTCTTCTTCTCATCAGTTTCAAAACATTGTCATCCAAGCTTTGTAAACCAATACTTAATCTGTTGATTTTACAATTTCTAAGTCCTAACAAATAATTCACGTTTAAATCTTCAGGATTAGCTTCAAATGTAACTTCTGCATCATTTGATATTCTATAATTTTTGTACACACAATCTAAAATTCTGTTAATTTCTAAAACAGATAATCTTGATGGAGTACCTCCTCCAAAATATATTGTCTTGACTGTTTTTCTTTCGAAGTCATTTTTTTTAATTTCTATTTCCTTTAATAATGCTTCAACAAAATCATTAATTGCTAAAGTATTAGCAACAGAATAAAAATCACAATAGCTACACTTGCTTTTACAAAATGGGATATGAATGTAAATACCACACATAAATATTTTTGATATTGTAAAACACGAAAATAGTAAATATACTCATAATATCTTTCTTCCTAAATATTTATAAACACTATAATAACAGTATTGATAACAGATGCTTAATTTTTGTTAGTTTTTTTCAAAAAAATAGTTTTCAAGTGTCCTTAAAAAAATATAGATTTGTACGACTAGTCATTAGACTTGCAACTATCTTATTATTAGACCTTTAATATGAGCGACCAGATAAAACACGAATGCGGAATAGCAATTCTCCGATTATTAAAACCATTATCTTATTATCAGGAAAAGTACGGTACTTGGCGATACGGAATCAATAAGCTGTATTTGTTAATGGAAAAACAGCACAATCGTGGTCAGGACGGTGCGGGAGTTTTAGGATTAAAAATAGATATGGAGCCTGGGGTTAAATATATGAGTCGAAAAAGATCTGTTTCATCTACACCAATTATTGATTGTTTTAACGAAATATATAGTAGTATAGATCTCAACTTAAAAAAGAATCCTGATAAGCTTTCCGATTCTGAATGGGCAAAAAATAATCTCGATTTTGCTTCAGAGCTATATTTAGGTCATTTGAGATACGGTACTTTTGGCAAAAACAATGTAGAATTGGTTCATCCGGTATTAAGAACTAGTAACTGGAGGACCAAAACCCTTGCACTGGCCGGAAATTTTAATTTAACCAACGTTGACGAACTTTTTAAATATCTTATTGAATTTGGACAGCATCCAAAAGAATATTCAGATACTGTTACCGCTCTTGAATTGATAGGCTTATTTATAGAAGAAGAAAACCAAAAACTTTTCAGGGAATACAAAAATAAAGGTCACAAAAATAAAGAAATCAGTGGGCTAATAGAAAAGAATATTGACCTTGCAAAAGTTTTACGTGAATCAACCCAAAATTGGGATGGTGGATATGTAATGGGGGGAGTTATTGGTCACGGAGACAGTTTTATTGTGCGTGATCCGTGGGGAATAAGACCTGCATATTATTATAGTGACGACGAAATTTTTGTTGCTACTTCCGAAAGACCAGTAATTCAAACTGCCTTAAATGTTTTTACCGAAGACGTAAAAGAGGTTGAACCCGGAGCAGCAATTATCGTTAGAAAAAACGGTGAAATAATTCATCAAATGATAAGATTGCCGGAAAAAAAGTCACCCTGTAGTTTTGAAAGAATTTATTTTTCGCGAGGAACAGACTTTGATATTTATAACGAAAGAAAAAATTTAGGCGAATTATTGGTTCCGGAAATTTTGAAAGAAATTAATTATGATTTCGAACATTCGGTATTTTCGTTCATTCCAAATACTGCAGAAACTGCATTTTATGGAATGCTTAAAGGATTGGAAACATACCTGAATGAATACAAACAAAATGAAATTAAAAATAAGTCCGGTAAATTGTCTGATGCAGAATTAAAAACGCTACTCGAATTAAGACCTAGAGTTGAAAAGATTGCTGTAAAAGATGCTAAAATGCGCACTTTCATAACTCAAGATGAGGATAGAAATGAATTGGTAGAACATGTTTATGATATTACGTATGGAACTATTACAAAAAATACAGACAATTTAGTTATTATTGATGATAGTATAGTACGCGGGACAACACTTAGACAAAGCATTTTAAAAATATTAGACAGGCTTCATCCTAAAAAAATAGTCATAGTTTCGTCAGCACCTCAGATAAGATATCCCGATTGTTATGGTATTGATATGGCAAAAATTGGTGACTTCGTTGCTTTCCAAGCTGCTATTGATTTGCTTAAGAAAAATAATAAGCAAAAAATAATTGACGATACATATAAACAATGCAAATCACAACAAAATCTTCCAAAAGAAGATATTGTAAATTATGTAAGTAATATTTACAAGGAATTTACTCCAGAGCAAATTTCCGAAGAAATTGCAATAATTATTAAGAATAAATGCATTAATGCCGAAGTTGCTGTAATATTCCAAAGTGTTGAAAATTTACATAAAGCATGTCCAAATAATCACGGAGATTGGTATTTTACAGGAATTTATCCGACTCCGGGTGGAAATAAAGTCGTAAATACTTCATTTATAAATTTTTATGAAAACAAAAACGAAAGAGCGTATTAATTCTACTGCGGTTTTGTCATGAAGTTTGGAAACGGCCAACAATAACCTTCGCACCAAACTTCCCGCCAAAACCTAATTTTCACTCCACTGCAAGACCTTAATATCCAAATTACTCTTTAAAAAATATTTTCCGTTCAAGAAATAATAATTTAATTTTTTTTTGTATTTTGCATAATAAATTAATACTCATCAAACATGTTAAATATAGCATTATTTGGACCTCCGGGAGCAGGTAAAGGAACACAGTCTGAATTCCTTACCAAAGAATACAATCTGTTTTACATTTCAACAGGAGACTTACTGCGTAAAGAAATCAAAGAACAATCAAAACTCGGAAAAGAAGCCCAAAGCATTATTGCTTCGGGAGGGTTAGTATCGGATGAAATTATTGTTCAGATAATTGAAAAAACGATAACTGACAACCCAAATGTAAACGGATTTTTATTTGACGGTTTTCCCCGAACTTATATTCAGGCATATATTCTTGAGGGTTTAATGATAAAGCTCAACACCTCATTAAATTGCCTTATCAGCCTTGAGGTGCCCGAAGAAGAAAGTGTAAGACGTTTACTAAAAAGAGGGGAGTCCTCGGGACGTTCAGATGATAATGAAACAGTTATTCGTAACAGGTTAAAAGAATACAACCAAAAAACTTTACCTGTTCTTAACTTTTACAAAGATAAAGGGGTTTATTTTGATATAAACGGAACAGACAGCATAGAAAAAGTTAGGTCAAGAATTAACGAGATAATCAAAAAAGAACTTAGCAAACGCCTACTTAATATAGTGTTGTTCGGATATCCGGGTTCAGGACGCGGTTCTCAGGGTAAGGCTATTTCGAAAAAATATGATTTAGAATATGTTGCAACCGGACCAATGCTTGGTGATGAAATTGCAAAACAAACCAAAATAGGAAAACAAGTTCAAGATTTATATAATAACGGACAGCTAATTCCGGACGAAATTGTTGTTAAATTAATAGAACAAAAACTCGAAAACTCGAAAGGTGTTAAAGGGTTTATTTTTAAAGGATTTCCACGTACTTTAGTACAATCTTATATCTTAGACGGATTATTAAAAAAACATGGTTCTTCTTTATCAAAAATTATAGAAATTGAAGTGCCAATGCTTGAATTAATTCGTCGCCTCGACGAAAGAAGTAAAACAAAAGATTGCATGCCCTACGATTCAAGTACTGCTAAAATTGTTCAAAGACTTCAAGATCATGAAATTAAAACAGTACCTGTAATTGAAAAGTATAATGAATTGCATGGGGTGGTTAAAATTTCCGGACTTGGTACTTTCAATGAGGTGTTTGATAGAATAAGTTTTGAAATAGAAAATGGGTTTAAAAATTTAAGATAATTAAGTCTTTATTTATAAACATTTTTAACTATTACTTGTTATTTGCTTATTATTTGAAAAAACAAATCGATGATTAAAACAGTATGTTTTTCAATATTGTTGTGTGTGTGTTTTTGGGGATATTCACAGACTATTCCCAATTACAGTTTTGAGGACTGGTACACAGCTTCGGCAGGACATGAGGATCCTGTTTCATGGAATACGGCAAATCCTACAACCAACGTTTTTCCGATATATAAAATAACAACCGAAAAAACGACCGATTCGTACGATGGTAATTATGCGGCAAAATTAACATCTAAAACAATCATGACTTTTGTTGCACCCGGGTTTATTACTCTGGGAGATTTCACAATTGATATCTGGACACAAGAAACTAGCATTACAGGTGGAATTGATTTTAATTTAAAGCCTGACAAATTAAAACTTTGGTATAAATATATTCCTGTTGGAAATGATATGATGAGGATTGGGTTGTGGATGTTAAGAAATGATGGAAGCGAAATCCCCGACACGGTAGCAACGGCTTTGTTCGAAACTCACGAAACTCAAAACACTTACAGTCAGTTAATTGTGGATATTGAATATAGAAATGATTTCAACCCTGAAATTTTAAATATTATGTCAGTGTCTTCAAATCCTGATAATCCGGTAGCAGAAAGTGTATTATATATCGATAAAATTGAACTTGATTATAATACCGGAATTATTACTAATAATATATCTGATTTTAATATTTATCCTTCTCCGACTAATAATTACATATTTTTAAATAATTGTTTTAATAATTGTAAATACTACATTTACGATTTAGTGGGAAAGAAGATTTCAGAGAATATATATACTGAACCAATAAATGTATCTGAATTTACTAACGGAACATATCTTATCTCTGTAGAATTTAACGGGATTTTACATACACAAAAATTTATTAAACAATGAAATATTTTTTAATAATTACATTATCTATTTTAGCAGCAATTAGTTTCATTGCATGTGATAAAGATCCTGAAGATCCTCCTGATAATACAATAACGGAAGCTTTAGCAGGAGGTGATTTTGAATCATGGATAACACAAACTCAAGGAGAAGTTAGTTTTGAAACTCCTTCGGGTGATTGGTGGGACGGATTAAATTATTTATCAGTTATAGGAGGCCCAATTACGGCAACAAAAACCACCGATTCTCATTCGGGTAATTATGCCTTAAAACTAGAAACCAAGTGGTGGGGCGAAGATTTAACTGTTCCGGGAATTATGGTATCCGGATATTTTAATCCTGATTTACCTATTGGCGAAAACCTCATAATCGGAAAACCTTTCACTAAAAAGCCGTCACAACTCAAAGGATATCTAAAATATTTCCCAGCTGATAACGATACTTTGGTGATTTTTCTGGCACTCACTAAATATAACTCAACTTTGTCTAGAAGAGATACTGTTGCAAAAGGAGAATATGTATATTGCGGAATTATTAACACTTACACATCTTTTTCTGTTAATATTGACTATATAAAAGAAGAAAATCCTGATAGCATTCACCTTATTTTGCTTTCAAGTGTTTCAGGAAAGGAGATGAAAGGACATGCCGGGTCAACGCTATATATTGATGGTCTAAGCCTTTATTATGAATAAAGCTCTGATAACTCTATATTTTGCACTTCTTATATCCCTGCCACAAACTGTATTTTGTCAATTTTTTGCAGGAATGGGAACAAATTTTGGCGGCGCTATACCAACAGAAATGACAGAGAATTCTTTGGCAAAAATATATCCAGGTGCATTTATTATGTTTGGGAACAAAATACAAATAACCGAAAGACTGTCTTTTTCGCCTCAAATATCCGCAGATTATCGCTGGTTTAATTATTATGCAAGCCAAACAAAAGATACCACGGTTCTGACCACAGTATTAAATGTTCCTGCAAATATTCCGACTTATTACACAGCAAATATTTCCGGAAAAATAAGGCTTATTGGGATATTTTTTGAAACACCTTTTTGCTTTCAGCTTTCTGAAAAGTTTAATGCCAGTGCCGGTATATACGGTTCATATAACGCTTATAAATCTGATTTTGTAGAAATTAACGTTAAAATCGGAGAAGGAGGATTATTGCCTGATGTTGATAGTTCCTATAACAATAAAAGCAATATCAATAACTTTGATGCCGGTATAAATATTGGTGGCGAATATGCAATCAACGATAAGTTTGTTCTATCTTTAGGTGTTTACAGATCTTTAAGTCGTTTTTATAAAAAGAATTCTTTTAATAATAACACAGAAAATGATAATATTAGTTTTTATTACACACAATTAAGACTAGGGTTTATTTATCTTTTTAATGATAAATAATTAATACTTATTTAGCTGGTATCTAATATTAGCTTTTGTCATAGTATTTGTATCTTCCCACTATCCTAATTTGACAAATACATATGCCAAAAGCTATTGTTCCATCTTGTTAACCTAAATAATTATAAAATATATTTCTGAGTTCTTTAATAAATTCTTATCTCGATTTTACATCAATCTTCAGGGTATAAGCACCTTCTGTCAAACCGTTAGCTCCAACAACTCCTATAACAACTTTATATGGACTGTTTAAGGCGGTAAATCCTGAAATAGTTCTAGTGTGATCCTGAGTTTTTCCAACCTTAGGATAGTCCCATTTATGTTCTGCTTCGCACGTCACACACGAGGGCAAATCGGGAACAACAGAATTATTGTTAACTCCTACCTGATATGCATATATACTAAAATCAGCATTTTTATTATCTGGTATAACTGTTATTGTCATATCTGAATAAGCCGGTAATTCGGCTGAATATAACACATGATTTCCGGTAAATTTTGTGTTTTGTGTTGCCGGCCAACATGCATTTGAACTAGTTGATGCCCACGAAAGATCATGAATTTTTACTCCTTCTGACAAATTACCCTTGATTTCAGTTGTCTTATCCTTTGGAGCCACAACAGATTTAACCGTCACTCCTTCCTGAATGGCAGTAGATTCTTCGCCACCAACAAGTTTAATCTCAATCGTATAATCTCCTGTTGTTAACCCCTCTGCTCCAACTACGCCAATATAAATATTATACGACCCGTCAATTGAATTAAGATAAACTTCTCTTGTGTGATCCTGTGTCTTACCAACTTTTGGGTAATCCCATTTATGTTCTGCCTCACAAGTTACACATGATGCCAAATTAGGAACAACCGAATTATTGTTAACTCCAACCTGATATGCATAAATACTGAAATTTGCATTTTTATCTGCCGGTATAACTTTTACATACATTTCTGCTCTCGGTGGAATGACCGTTTTGTATAAAACATGATTTCCGGTAAATTTCGTATTTTGTGTTGCCGGCCAACATGCGTTTGAGCTTGTTGATGCCCAAGAAAGATCGTGTATTTTTACACCATTTTTCAGATTACCTTTATAAGATACTGTATTGTTGGCTTTACACTCAATATTGTTTACCTTAACCTCTGCCTGATCTAAAACTTGTTCTTTCTCCCCTCCAACTAATTTAATTTCAAGAGTATAATCTCCTGTAGATAATCCGTCCGCTCCCACTACACCAATAAATACATTATATGATTCGGTAGTCGCATTAAGATATACCTCTCTAGTGTGATCTTGTGTCTGCCCGGTTTTGGGATAATCCCATTTGTGCTCTGCTTCGCAAGCAATACATGACGAAAGATTTGGAACAACTGAATTATTATTAACACCTACCTGATATGCATAAATGCTGAAGTTTGCATTCTTATCTTTTGGTATCACTTTAATATACATTTCTGATCTTGGCGGAATAACAGTTTTGTACAAAACATGGTTACCGGAAAATTTGGTGTTTTGCGTTGCCGGCCAGCATGCGTTTGAACTAGTGTTTGCCCACGATAAATCGTTCATTTGCACTCCATTTTTGAGGCTTCCATCATAAGATACGGTATTGTTAGCTTTGCACTCAATTTCGTTGACCTTAACGTTTGGCATAGGTTTTACAATTCTTTCTTCTCCCCCTACTAATCTTAATTCAAGTTTATAAGACCCTTTTTTTAATTTATTTGCACCAACTACTCCGATTACAACATTATAAGGGTTATCAATTGCATTTAAAGATATTTCTCTCGTATGATCCTGAGTTTGACCAACTTTTGGATAATCCCATTTGTATTCTGCTTCGCATGTTACACATGATGATAAATTTGGAACTACCGAATAATTATCTGTACCTATCTGATAAGCATAAATACTAAAATCCGATTGCGGATCATCGGGAATTACCTTTATGTATAATTCAGATCTAGGAGGAATAACCGTCGAATATAGAACATGATTCCCGTTGAATTTAAGTTTCTGCGTAACAGGAAAACAAGCAACTGAACTTTGATATGCCCAGCTTAAATCATCAATTTTAACTCCTTTTGATAAATTACCCACAACAGTAATTCTACTGTTTGGTTGAATATCAATTTTTTTAACACTAGAAGGAAATTGTGCCTTAATTGTAATCGCAATAAACAATACAACTAGCGTAAATAATACCTTTTTCATATTTCAATTTTTAGTTAATATATAATATTTAAATAAGATAAGAACTTAATTATCTTATTTCACAATAAAATCATTCATTAAATTTTCCTTACGAGAAGTGGGTTGCTGTTTCCCATTACTCAATCTTTTGACTCCGTCAAAAATATAGTTTCTCAATTCAGAAACCGAAATTTGTTTGTTGCCATCGGCGTCTGCTTTATTTTTACCAACTGCCTGTATCAAACAGTATGTGAAAATTCCGTTTTCAATGTCTTCATTTTCCAGAGCATATCCACCACCCGACGCCGCTGAAATAACAACCGCTCCTGTTCCTTTTTTAAGATCGGCAAATAAAAGCTTCATCAACTCGTAGGAATTTTGCAATCCTGTTTTTGGCTTATTTTCATTTTTTGTTGCAAACATTGTAACTCCCCGAGTATTATCATCATCGTCAACGGTATTTACCGCAAAATCGTCATCTTTATCAACTTCTCCTGAATGGCAAGCGTCCATTAATAGCATTTTATTACGTGCAGGTATGCCATCGAGCAAATCTTCAATTTCATCATATTTTAATCCGTTTTTTGATGGATTTGAAAAATCAATATTGGCAGTAGCAAAATAAAAATCGAGATTATCATCAAGCAAACCATGTCCTGCAATATGTATATATACATAATCATCAACACCCGATTTCATTAATTCATCTTTTACTGCAAGAACATTTTCTCTTGTACATTCTTGATTATGAAACTGGTGTATATGTACCTTATTAAAATTCTTACTGTTTTCGGAAAATAATTTTATAAATCCCAATCCATCATTTATTGTATATCTCAAATTATATTGAGACTGTTCATAATCTGTAACTGCCAAAGAAATGAGGTACAAATCAGGCTTTTTCTTATTTGTTTTATCATAAGTAATTTCCAATTCTTCTTTTAATGATTCTATACCTTTTTCGTTTAAACAAGAAATATAAATAATGTTTTTCCCATCAGACAATGGTATAGTAATATCTTTAAGAAGTGATTTAACGGATTTGTCCTTTACCGACAAGCCTCTTGTTCCATACAATGGCACATCATTTACATAAACATTTATTCTGTCCAAATTATAGTTTTCATCTTTCATTTTGAGTTGTACCAAAACCTCCGATTCGGTGGTTTTTAACTGAATATTATTAAAATTTGTAATTTCTATTTCGGGTAAATTGATTTTTCCATTAAGCATTTCTTCGGTAAAGCCAAGTTTTGAAATTCTTTTCAAATAAGCCTTATGATAAAGTTCAATCATGTCTTCATTAAAATATCCGAAAGACTCTAAAATATAATCAGGTCTGTTATATTTTAAATCAAATTGCTCGGCCGGAAAAACCTTACCGTCAAAATTAAAGCCCAAGCCGGTTAGGGCATCTCCTGTTGCCATATAATAATTATCGGGAGTAATAAATACCAATTTTCCCATGTCAACTACATAAATACTTAATAATTTTTCGCCAGTATTTAAATTCCAAATATTCATTGAGGCATCCTCGGCCGAACTAATCAAATAGTTTTTGCCTTTAACAATTTCGAAATCATTGATATAACCCCTATGACCGGAGAATTTTATTGTTTTACCTCCTGTTTGCCTTTCAATTTCGAATCCTCTACACGTATAAACATCCTTTGTTAATGGATCAATTTTTATTAAATATTCCGATTCTGCATTTTTTGGATAAATCGCCTGTAATACAAGTGTGTTTTGAGGCTTTTGATTTCTGTAAACTGATTCTATAGTTGTTTTATCTTTTTCGGAATATCCTGTGATTGTAGTATTAAATCTAACTCCCTTATCTCTGTCTTCTTCTCCAAAACCATAAAATTCTTTATCGCTTGCAAAGTATAATTGATTAAAAATATGCTGATTATCTTTTGACATAAGTCCAAGATCTGCTTTTTTGGGTTTCCTGTTTTCTTTTGATTCGTCTATCTTTAAATTCGATATTGAGGATACTTTCAAAACGGGATTTGTCAGCCCCCATTTTCCACCCGAATAAGCAATGCTTTTACCGTCGGGACTTATTGCAACAGAATAAACGTTTTCGTCAAACCATAGTTTGCCTTTTTCTTCGTTTGTAACTTTTTCCTGAATACTTTTTATATTAAATGTTTGTTTTGCTTTTGATGCTCTTGGGTGTAAGGTAAAATATTGCAAAACTTTTTTATTTTCGAAATCAACTACTGCTGCGCGGTTATCACTTCCTGCAGTAGCAACAATATATGGGTTTGGGGAAAAGCAAATATCATTTATTTTTCCATTATGACCGTTTATTCCCTCACAAGTTACTTTATCGTTTTCGAATTTAAGTAAATAAACAAATCCCAACTCGTCACCAAAAGCAACCAGACTATCAGTAGGATGAGAGTCAATAGCCGAAACATTAAAGCTGCGAGGAATTATGCGTTTTTCAAATTTAAATTCGGGAAGTCTCCAAACCGAAATTGACCTGTCAGCAGAAGCTACCGCCACAAATTTTCCATCTGCTGAAAAATCTATGTCATTTATTCCCAAAAAATGGGTGTTTTCAAATTTCTTAGTATTTAAATTTGCGCTACAATAATACAAATTACCTTTTTCGTCTCCTGCAAGAACGTATTTATTGTCATTTGAATTTGCGGCATAAGTAAACCAGGTAAATGCATCGCGATTAAACAGTGATTTACTGCCTTTTTTAAGAACGGCTCCATAAATCTTTAAATCTTCACTCATTTTTTTCTTATTTACATTACCTGAATAATTTTCAAGTTGAAGACTTTTCAAATTAAATTTATAAACCTGAGTAGATGTTGCCAATACAAGACTATTTTCATTTTCAAAATTTAGAGCAGTAACAAGATCGTCTCCCGGCACCTTTATTCGGTAAAACATTTTGCCAGATATAAGATCATTAATTACCAACTCATTATTAGTATCAATACTCGCGATATAACGACTTGAGGGATCCCACTCTACAAACAGAATACTACCTGAATGTCCTGCCTGTACAACCGGAACAACATTTTGGGCAATTATACCGGAAAGTCCTGTTAGAAAAATTGCTGTAATTATTATTATCTTTTTCATATTTATAATATGTTATTATCCTTAATTAACTATTGTTTATAATATTGTAACAACCTTGAGTCATCTTCTTTGCCAAGCGGCATAAGATAACTTGCACCAAACCCTGCATATCCTCTTATTATTGGTTCGCTCGAAAATGATGTCAATGGCGAAAAATGAACAGTGATATTTGTAACCAGATATTTTGTTACATAAATATCAAATCCTATTTTAGGATTTATATGAAAACCCAGTTCTGCCATATTTAAAAAAGCTGACTGTGAATTAAATATCATATAGTTTTCGTAAGAATCTAAAGGAGGATTTTCGCTATATTCAATCAATTCTGTTTTGTCTTTTGTTTTTAAGGTAATGCTATTTGATATTGGGAGGTTAAAATTTGCCCCTAAACCAACAGCAAAATGAAGCGATTTAACGTAAAAATGATATTTGTACATAATTCCCACATTTGGTATTACCATGAATGAAGAAAGTTTTAGGCTGTCACTATCAGTACCAAAATATGGAATGTCCGGTTCAAGATCAAGTTCATAATTTGACATTAAAAAATCAAGTCCCGGAGTTATTACAAGTCTGTTGCGTTTATATCCCCAATCAAATGGAAACCCCAGACCAATTGCACCACCATCTGTTTTACGTGCTGTAGCATTGTAATTAGCATTATCATAATGTATGGTCATATCTCCACCCTTCGCAATCAGACCGTACGAAAACGAAGCGGAATAGCCTCTAATAATCTGCTGTGCAAAAACACCGGCAGGAATACACAAAATTGCTATAAATAATATTTTTCTCATAGTAGTTTGTTAATCAGGTTAATTTTCTATATTTTTGCTTTTTGTATAATAAATCAATACTAATTGACTAAATTTGATTACAAAATTACGGCTAAATTAAAAAAAATATGTTAATTATGAAAAAAATATTATTAGTTACCGGGCTCTTGTTAATTTTAACAACACTTAATGCACAGGGTTTGTATTTTGGTCCACAGATTGGATTCAGCCAGACTAGTTACATCGAGAAAAATGATTGGGATGGCACGGTTAAACAAAGTTTCAAATTGGGTTACCAGATTGGGGCTGCTGCCGAACTCGAAATAATGAGTTTTTTATATGTAGGAGCTGCAGTTACTTTTTTTCAAAAAGGCAATAAGGTTGTTGATGAATTTGGTACTTCTAAATTAAACATGGGATGTATTGATATTCCTATCACACTGGGATATAAAGTACCTATTGGCAATGTAAGTGTCTTTGGCAATGTAGGGCCTTATACCTGTGTCGCGCTTGTGGGCAAATCTGTGTATCATTCGGATATGATGGATGAAACTTTCGAGCATGAGGTAGAATTTGATTCTGAAACCGGTTATTATAAAAGATTTGATTCAGGTTTAACTTTTGGTGGAGGGGTTGAATTTAAACAATTCCAGGTTAAAGCAAATTATTCTTTAGGTTTTGTTGATGTTTCAACTTCCGAAAGTGTTTCAATGAAAAATTCGGTTTTTAATATAACAGGAACATATTTCTTGGGTAGGAATTTTTAATAAATTTCCAAATAACAAAAAGAAAATAAAAATGCTCGGCTTTTAACCGAGCATTTTATTTATTATTCTATAATTTATTTATTTTATAATCGTAAATTTAATTTGTTCATCTCCTGTATTTACAATGTAATTACCGGGAGCAAAATTTCTTATATCAACTGAAATGTTTTGGTCAATATTTCTATTATTGTAAACAATTTCGCCAATACTGTTAAAGATTGTTACATCAAATAAGCCGATTCCGGAAATTGTAATTGTTTCGTTTGCGGGATTAGGAAATATTTCTAAACTTCCTTTTTCTCCGGTAACAATATTAGTTGATTCAAAATTAAGAATAATATTGTCCAACATTATGAAACTTCCTTCTGTTAAAGTGCCAATGTCTCCATCGGAAAAAACTCCAACTGCGCCACTGGTGGCAATAATCATAACAGTGTCCGGGGTTAATGCGTTCTGATATGAAATAGAAGCTTCATAAACATTGTATTCATCATTTGACATATCCTCCGGACCTAAAAGATACCCTCCGGCTCCAACAAGTGCTCCATCTTTTGTTGATTGAAATACCACGACTGCCGTATCATTGTTTAAAAGTGTACCTTTCAATGCAAAACTCATTGAAATAGGACGTTCGGTGTAAGCCTCTCCTTGAGTAGAAACAACTGAGAATGTTGTAAAACTAAAACTTAGTTTGCCTGGAATAGCAAATCCTGCAGACAATGATTCGCCGATAACTCCTGTTTCAATGTGCATAGCATAAGTGCCAATGTAAGCATCTGTACTTTGATGAGCCGCAGGATTTCCCGTTTGCATTATCCATCCGTTAGGAGCTAAATCGGGTACAAGAACAATCAACATTTCTGACCAATCGTTGAATTCAACAGCATTATCAATACCGGTACCTTTTAAACTATTCCCATTGATGTGAGAATCTGCTTCGATATTTTGATAAATATCAAACCGGGAATTATCAATGCTAAATCTGTCTGTAACATAGGTTTGAGCAATACCAATTGCTGACACCGTAATCATTAAAATAAATGTGTATAATTTTCTCATTTTGTAAAAATTTTTGGTTGATACTATTTTTTCAAAAACTCAATACAAAAATAAAATAAAATTTATTATGTCAAAGAAAGGTGTGTATTTTTTTGCACCACTTACTATTACCTTATAAAATGCTCCATTTCGAACGGAATTACAATTGATATTTCTACCAATCCTGCAATTGCTCCTGATTTGTACCAGGGACACTGATAAATCATCTTTTTTTGTCCGTTCTTTTCTATGGTATAAGCATTTGTGCTGCCAGTTTTAAGTAATTCTCTGATTTTTTCTGCCGATTTCTCACCGTGACATTCAAAAAGTGATTTGCCAATCAGAGATTCACTTTCGTTTTTCACAAAAGTTGCTATTGATTTTTCGTTCATGTAAATAATAATACCGTCTTGGTCACATGCCGTAACAGCAAAAGGAAGAGATTTAAAGATTTGTTCGGTCATATTTTATTTATTTATCCATTGCCATGCGGGTATGGCTTTTATTACTAAATTTTCTTTTCTAAAAGTATCTGATTGATTTTGTGTAATAATATGAGCTTCTTCCTTTTTAAAGAACTCCATCGCTTCAAATAAACCGTTCACTTCCCGATTTATATTTAAACTGGTAATTTCGTTACATACTTGGTATAATTCACTTGGAATCCCTTTGTCTGTAATCAAAAAATCACATTCCCCTTTACCTTGATAATAGAAAATTTCTTTCCCCAATCTTCTTAAGTGCAAATAAACTATATTTTCTAAGATATGCCCATAATTAGGTGAAAAAACTATTTTATTCTGATGATAAATTCCTAAATCTAATGCGTAAATTTTTTGTGGATTTCTTAATTGTTTTTTTAGCGAAAAATCATACAAGGGTATAAATTCTATCAGATAAGCATCTTTTAGATATGAAAAATAATCTAAAATGGTAGTACTTGATTTTATACCAAACATTCCTTTTAACTTATTTGCTGAAGCTAAATTACCAATGTTCGACAATAAATAAACTGTCAATTGCCGCAATGAATTTACATCACGAATATTGTATCTTATAGCAATATCTCTTATTAGAATATCGTCTAATAAATCGTTTAAATATTTATTATAATCGGTGCGCAAATAATCAGGCATACCACCTTTTTGAGCATATTCTTTAAAAGTGTTTTCGTTTGCTTTCAATTTTTTAAATTGTAAAAACTCTGTATAAGAAAACGGAAATAGCTCCGTCGAAAAATGCCTGCCTGTTAGATGAGTACCCAATTCTTTACTTAACAACGAGGCATTTGAACCTGTAATGTAAACCAAAAAGTCTTCTCGAAGTAATTGATTCACAAAAATTTCCCATGCTTCTACAATTTGTATTTCATCAAAAAACAAGACCTTAGTATTACGAGCAATAATCTCAGCATATAAACGCTCTAAATCATTGGTAACTATACCTGACAAACGTGGATCTTCAAAATTTAGAAACAAACCTTCGTCAGGGAAAAATTGTGTTTTTATTTGTAATTGAAGCGTACTTTTACCACATCTTCGTATTCCGGTAATAATGTTTGCAAATCCACTTGATTGTGGAATCTGATGCAACAATTCGCGTTCGATACCTGTGTTTTTTGAGGTATAACTAAGTTGCTGACTATCAATTACCGTTGAAAATATTTGTTGTGTTATCATAATTTATCTTTTACCATTACAAATGTAAGATATTTTTCATTACTAATGGTAGATATTTATAATATTTTTTGTATCGCCGTTAAAATTTAAATTATTTTCACTCACTTTTCGTTCATGTAAATAATAATACCCTCTTGTTCACATGCCGTAACAGCAAAAGGAAGAGATTTAAAGATTTGTACGGTCATAATAATAATAAATTACAAAATCCAAATTACAAATTAAGTACATTTTTGTTTGTTTCGGATATTGAAAAAACAAAAATGCATATTTACAGACTTGATAATTTGCAATTTCCAGTGAGCAGGTTTTGTCATGATTTTTGAGTCGGGGACTTCGAGAGAATCAGCCGAAATGCTAATCCCTCAGCCCCCTATTCAAAAATGCACGCCAAAACCACATTCCTCATTGTTCATCACTCCGACCTGCACTGCCTTTGCCCCTCACACATGGCTGTCGTTTGGTCGGGTTTAACAATGTTTAGTCCTACGGACTAATAAACTAGTCTGAATGTTTAAAATAATTGTTATGAATTCAAAATTTCAATGTCCGGCATGCTGGTTTTTTCGGAATTGCAAATTTTACTATTGATTATTGGTTTTTGAATATTGTTATTTTGCTTTATCTCCATACATACCCTCATAATACTTCTTATAGTCACCTGAAACAATATTATTAAGCCATTCTACATTGTTGAGATACCAATCAACAGTTTTTTCCAAGCCTTCTTCGAACTGCAGAGATGGTTTCCAACCTAGTTCTTTCATTAGTTTTGTACTATCTATCGCATATCGCAAATCGTGTCCGGCCCTGTCCTGAACAAAAGTTATAAGGGATGCCGAAGTGCCCGGTTCTCGATTTAGTTTGTTATCCATTACTTCGCAGAGTTTCCTTATCAGATCAATATTAGTCCATTCATTATTTCCGCCTATATTGTATGTTTCGCCATCGCGGCCATTATGAAAAATAACATCAATTGCTCTGGCATGGTCAATAACATAAAGCCAATCGCGAACATTTTCACCTTTGCCATAAATAGGAATTGATTTCATGTTTTTAATATTGTTAATTGCAAGCGGAATAAGTTTTTCGGGAAAATGATTAGGTCCGTAATTATTTGAACAATTCGATATTACTGCAGGCAAGCCAAAAGTATGATTATATGCACGCACCAGATGATCGGAACTGGCTTTTGAGGCTGAATATGGAGAACGTGGATCATAAGCGGTGTTTTCAGTAAAAAAACCTTCTTCACCAAGAGAACCATAAACCTCATCGGTCGAAATATGATAAAAACGTTTGCCTTCGTAATTATCTTTCCAGCAGGAACGAGCCGCGTTTAATAAATTTACGGTTCCAACAATGTTTGTGAAAATAAACTCTGTAGGATTTGAAATACTTCTGTCAACATGTGATTCGGCAGCAAGATGAATTACACCATCGGGATTGTATTTTACAAACAAATTTTTAATTTGTTCTACATTGACAATATCGGCTTTTTCGAAAATATAATTTGGAGCTTTTTCAATATCTTTCAAGTTGGCCAGATTTCCCGCATAAGTTAATTTGTCAATATTTATTATACGATAATCAGCATATTTTTTAACAAATAAACGTACGACATGTGAACCAATAAAACCTGCACCACCTGTTATAAAAATAGTTTTTTTCATTTTTTTTGTTTCAAATTTTGTTTGCGGTGGTAAAGATAGAGAAAAATTAAAAAGATATATATAAAACACTAAGCGAAATTATAATTAGATTGGAAGATGAGTATTTATAACAGATTTCTCACTCCTCCTGCGTCAGAGTTCAAAATGACTCTTTTAAATAGTAAGAACAGTCGGCGACTGAAACTTCAGTTTTATGCCTGCTTTGTTCTTGTCGCCGACTATTACACCTATACGCCCTGGTCATTTCTCACGTTCGTTCGAAATCTTTTTTTAACATAATTATTTAGGTGATTTATAACTCTGAGCCCGAAGGGCTCAATGTCAGTAACCCCGACTTGTAAGTCGGGGTTTAACAAACTGGAACAATAGCTTTTGGAATATGTATTTGTCAATTTATAGGAGTATTGGCAGGGTACAAATACTATTACAAAAGCGAATAATAGATGCCACCTAAATAATTACAAAACAACATTGAATACAAATACTCCAACGCGAGTAACTCGCGCTGGAGTGCAAAGATAAAAAAAAATGGAATTAGTGAGAATATGAAATAACAATGGCTTTATCTGCAAAATTACCGTCGAGAAAAACACCCGTACTACTCTACGAAAACAATACGAAAGCCTAAATTATTGAAACAATCGTCCTGGCTATTGACACTACGAAAAGCCGAACGACAATACTTTGAATTACTATTCCAACTACCTCCACGACAAATGCGGTAAAACCCCGATGTTGCACCAGTAGGATCTGTTTGTATTGCTGTTGAATAGTCTTCATACCTGTCGCTACACCACTCCCATACATTACCGCTCATATCGTATAAACCTAACTCGTTTGGTTTTTTCATTCCAATTAGACAGGTTTTGTCATCACTATTACTTGTGTACCATGCTACTTCATCAACATTGTTGCTTCCACTATAATTAAAGTACCTGCAGTTGTTGATTGTATCTGAAACACCGCCTTTAGCCGCATATTCCCATTCTGCCTCAGTGGGTAAACGGTAGGTTTTACCTGTTTGTTCGCTCAACCACTCACAAAAGGCTGTTGCATCATACCAGGAAACGTTTATAACAGGCAATCTATCCCTACCCCAGCCTTCATCATATGGTTCTCTTCTACAGGTAGTTGTGCAAAAATAATCATATAGTTCAAATGTGATTTCATATTTGCTTATATAGTAATCACTCAACGTTACTTGATGTTGTATTTCGTTAATTTCTCTTTCAACTTCGTTTGATGGGCTACCCATGGTATAAGTACCGTCTTGTACATAAACCATTTCTATAGACAAGTCGCCTATTTTTTGTATATAGTTTTTTATTTCACTATCATCATTAGTACTTATGCTTGTGAGAATTTGCTGAGCTGAAGCCGGAAGTAAAATAAAAAGATAAAATATAAATGAAAGATATTTCATGTTTCTTTTATTTATCACAAATATAATTATTTTTTACCTGCTTTAATTATTTCGTTCTTTTTGTCCAATTGTTTCATTATACATAAATCATTTTGAGTCAAAATAATAACTTTCAATTATATTGCTAGCTGAAAAGTACTGATTTAGTTATATTTTGACTTCAATTTATCAATAAGCATTACATCCTTACTATATTTTTTTTCTTTTCCCGATATTTTTTCAACAATTAATTTTTACCTGTTAATTTATTGAAAATTAAGGCTTTAATTTTATACAAAAATGCTAAATCGTTGATTCACAATATGGTAAATTATTAACAGTTTTTATATAAAAAGTTAATATTTGTCGAAAAATATTAAAAAAATTAATTTGGATTTTCTAAGTAAATCCGGATTATAAAATACTTTCTATTTTGCAAATTAATAATTAAGTATTTTCAATTTTTTAACTAACATAATTATTAACTCTAATGATTAAACTTTTGCTATTTTTAATGGTTACTAATTAATACTAACAGTTGTTAATTAAAAATTTAAAATACTGAAAATCAAATAAAGTTTAAAAATCTCATTGTTTATAAAAGATAATAAATCATCTTTGCAATAGCTAAATATTAAATTTTAATAAATATTTCAACATAATTAACAAACAATAATAATCATCATATTTTTATTAAATTAATTTATAAAATTAATATGATTATGAATAAAAGTGATTTAGAAAATTTTGGATTTTTAAAAATTCCGCTGCCCAAAAATATAAATTTAGCGGAAGAAATAAGCAAATTAAAAAAAGAAAAAAATGCTGTAATATTGGGTCATTTTTATATTGAGGATAATTTGCAGGATATTTCGGATTTTGTTGGTGACAGTTTACAATTGTCGCAACAAGCTGCAAAGACAAATGCTGATATAATTGTATTTTTAGGTGTGCATTTTATGGCCGAAACTGCAAAAATATTGTCACCGCAGAAAAAAGTTATTATTCCTGATTTAAAAGCCGGTTGTTCACTTGCCGATTCGTGCAATGCAAAAGATTTTAAAAAGTTTATAGATGATAATCCGGGGCATACTGTAATTTCTTATGTAAATACTACTGCTGAAATTAAAGCATTAACAGATATTATTGTTACTTCATCGAACGCTAAAGAAATAGTAGAAAGTTTACCTTTAGACGAAAAAATAATTTTTGGACCTGATAAAAATTTAGGTAATTATATAAATAGTATTACAGGACGGAAAATGCTTTTATGGGATGGTGCCTGTCATGTTCATAAGCAATTTAATTTAGAGGCTATACTTCGATTGAAAAAAGAAAATCCTGATGCAAAAATTATTGCTCATCCTGAATGTGAAAAACCTGTTCTTATTGTTTCGGAACATATTGGAAGTACTGCAAGTTTGCTTAAATTTACACAAAAAGATAATTCAAAAAAGTATATTGTAGCAACCGAATCGGGTATTTTACATCAAATGAAAAAAGCCAGTCCCGATAAAATATTTATACCGGCTCCCGGTTTGGACTCAACTTGCGGATGTAATGATTGTAATTTTATGAAGTTAAATACAATTGAAAAATTATATAACTGCTTAAAATACGAATTACCTGAAATTACGGTTGAAGAAAACATCAGAGTAAAAGCGGAAAAGTCAATAAAACGAATGTTGGAGATAAGTGAAAAACTTGGTTTATAATGAAAATCATCAGTTTAATATTATTTCTATTATCTGGTTTTATATTAGTTTCTCAAAATATTAAAGAATATCGTGGATCTGTTTATACTTGCTTTGTTGCTCCAAATTATAGTAAATTACCTCCCATAAAACCCGGTTATGTTGCTGAAATTTCAATAGGTGAAAAACTCAACGGCGAAAAACAATGGCATAAATATTATAATTATCCTGCGTTTTATATTTCTGTATTTGCAGGATATCCGGGGAATAAGGAATATGGATATTTTTTTAGTATTAATCCTCAATTTTTATTTACTAAACCAATAAATAATAAGCTGAATTTTGATATTAAAACAGGTTTAAGTATTGCTTATCATACAAATATTTATAATGTTACCGATAATAACACAAATATGCTTGTAGGTTCTCATCTGACTGCTATTGCAAATATTGAAGCAGGTATTAATTATGAATTCAGAAAAAATAATTTTATTGGTTTGTCTGTAGGAGCTTTACATTTTTCTAACGGACATTATAAATTGCCAAATATTGGAATGAATTTACCTGCTGCTAATATTTATTATAAATATAGGATAGGCGAAAATAAAATATTGGATAATAATGAAAAAGATTTAATAAATTCTGATTGGAATTACTTTGCTTTTATTGCAGTTGGAATGCATGAATATGGTTCATCAACAAAACCTGTAAACGGACCTAAATACAGAATTTATGACCTGGGTTTTGGATTAACAAAACAAACAAATTTAATACATAAATTCAGCATAGGGTTTAACTTTTTAAACTATGGCAGTTTTAGAAAATTTATTATTGATCAGGAATTAAACATTGAAAATCCATTTATGAAAAGTTCTGTATTTACGATTTTTGGAGCTCATGAATTTATGTTTGGAAAATTTGGTTTATACACAGAATTAGGTCTGGATATTTATAAACCGTTTTACAGGTATTTTGTAACAATTTATGGAGATAAATTTGGTGCTAAAGATATTCTTAAGTCAATAAACAGCAATAAGTTAGGTTTAAGATACAGAATAATTGACACAGAAAATTTAAAATCTGTAATCGGAATTAATTTAAAAGTAAATTTAGCTCAGGCTGATTTTGTTGAAATTTTTTATAGTTTTGAATTTTGAAAAATATTAGAGTTCGGATGATTTATTAATTTAAAATTTTTAAAAATGAAAAAGATAGTTTTGATTTTTGTTTTTGCAGCTGTTTCAACTATCAGCTTTGCACAGTTGACTGTAGGTGGTCATTTTGCTTATAATTCTACTTGGTTAATGAATAAGCAAGTATTTGACGAAGGTGCCGAAATGGATGTGGCTGCTTCGTTTGGAAATTATTTTGGTTTGATAGCAGGTTATTATTTTTCTGATGAGTTTGGTCTGGAGATTAACTTTAATTCAAACAAAATTGAACAAAAATATTCCGGTAGCATTAAATATGTTTTATCAGACGAAAGAAATAATTACAACGCTTCAACTGTTTTAAAAACTACTGATATTCCGATTTTAATGAAATTCGGTAAAAATTCATATTTTGAATTTGGTCCTTTATTTCAGTTGATAAATAAAGCAACTTATACTCGCACTTTTGATGCAACCAGTAATTTTGGTTGGTATAATGATAAAGTTTATCCTTTTACCAACGAGTTAAACAAAGGAGTTAAAGCTGAATTTAACGGAATGGGTGTTGGTGTTTGTATGGGCTTTGGTGCTAATTTCAATCTGATTGAAGATGTATTAAAATTGAATTTTGGCTTGAGATTTAACTACATTCTTACTGATATTCAGGGAGTAAATGGTTTAGGTCTTGTTAAAGAAGATCCTAGTTATATTTCTGATTCTGAAAGGGTAAACTTTAAAACAAATCCGTTGTATGGTGGTTTAAAAATGGGTTTGGTTTATATTTTTGAATAAAATTTATATTTGCCGCTAAGGTACCCGAACACCCGGAAAATATTCTATCTTTGTGTGTTCGTACCTTAGTGGCATTTTACATTAATATATATAATGACTTCAAAAAAATCGAAACAAAGTATTTTAGATATAATAAAATTAATCGAAACTGATTCTACAAATAAATATGCTGCAGGGCTTATTGCAGACAATAAAGTAAATTCTTCCACGCTCATTTATACACTTCATCAAAATTCAGGAAAAGGTCTGGGTAAAAATACTTGGCATTCGCAGGCTGATAAAAATTTACTTTTTTCGTTGGTTGTTTTTTACGAAATAAAAGCAGAAGAACATTTTAAGTTAAATATGATTGTGTCATTGGCAATATGCGAATTTCTTCTTTTAAAGGGTATAGAAGTCAAAATTAAATGGCCTAACGACATCTATTGTCAAAATAGAAAAATAGCCGGAATACTAATCGAAAACAATATTTACGGCAATCTTATAAAATCTTCTGTTATTGGTGTAGGATTGAATTTGAATCAGACCGAATTCCCACAGGAATTAGAAAATCCCATTTCTCTTAAACAGATTAAGGACGCAAATTATGACATTGATGAAGAAGTGAAACTTATAGCTCAGATTTTAGTTGATAAAATAGAGCAATTTAAAGCAAAAAGCTTTTCTACCGTTATAAAATATTATAGCAAAAAGCTTTACAGATTTGGTTTATTATCAAAATTCAAAGACAAAGACGAATCATTCTCTGGCTATATAAAAGACGTAAATGAAAATGGTCATCTCATTATTTGTGATCAAAATTCAAAAATCCGTTCTTACAATTTTAAAGAAGTTGAATTGTTGAGTTAAAGGCAGCCCGATTTACTAAAACTTCTTTTGATAGAAATGGCAATATGGGTTTGAATTTGTTTTTTCGTAATAATCCTGATGATAATCTTCGGCGGGGTAAAATTCTACGGCAGGACTAATTTTGGTTACAACTTTATAGCCTTTATTTTGCAATATTCCGACAAGATTTTGAGCTATTTCGGCCTGTTCCGGTGACGTATAAAAGATTTCGGAGCGATATTGAGTTCCAACATCAGGACCTTGTCTGTTTAACTGTCCGGGGTCATGAATTTCGAAAAACAGTTTAGCCAAAGTCTCAAAATCGGTAAGAGTTGTATCGAAAACCACTTTCACAGCTTCTGCATGTTCTGTATCCATATAGCAAACATCTTTGTAGGTGGGATTTTTTGTTTTTCCGCCGGTATAACCCACTTCTGTTGAAACGACACCTTTTGCAAGTTTTAAATGATGTTCTACTCCCCAGAAACATCCGGCTGCAAAAATAGCAGTTTCGTAATTTTGTGAAGATTCTGTTATTTTATCTTTTGGGATAAACTTCATAGAAATTGAATTGACGCAATGCCGGGTATTGGTTTCGGTAAAGCCTTCGCCCTCAAAAACATGTCCGAGATGAGCACCACAGTTAGCACATACAATTTCTGTCCTTATTCCGTCTTTATCAGGGATGTGCTTAACCGCTCCCTCGATTTCCGAATCAAAAGCAGGCCATCCGCAGCCCGAATTAAACTTGCTGGAAGAATAATAAAGCGGAGAATCGCATCTTTTGCAGACATAAGTCCCGTCTTCATAAAACTTATCGTATTCGCCGCTAAAAGGAGGTTCGGTTCCTTTATGTAAAATCACATATTCTTCTTCTTTTGTCAATTTATTGAAATCTTTTTCCATATCTGTCTGGCATTTAATGAATGAAAACGATGTTATAAATATTATTAAAAATGCTGTGGTTTTCATAATTGTAAGTACATAATATTAAATTTAAATTAGTAATTATTTAGCCGGCATCTAATTTTACCTTTTGTCATTGTATTTGTACCCTCCCAACACTTCTCTGATTTAACAAATACAAATGCCAAAAGGTATTGTTTGTTTTGAACACCCGACTTTTAAGTCGGGCTTACTAATATTGAGTCCTTCGGGCTCAGAGTTTCGAACCATCTAAATAGTTATCTAAGTTTTCATTATAAACAGAAATTAGGTTAAAATGTTAACGAAGTTGCTTTATTTAATTAACTGTAGGATTTTAAACTCTCAGGCAAATACTACAATAAAAAACAATTATATTTTACAATTATATAAATAATAATTATTTTTACAAATATAAATCAGCTAAAAAATGTCAAAAGGTAAGTATATACAGCAAATATGGGCGAATAAGCGTACCTTTGGTAAGGTTATAAACGAGTTGGCAACAAGTGTAAAAAGACAGACGACCAGACAGATATGATAGTGATAACTAATAACGAATGAAAGGATTTAGCTTTATGACAGGACAGTGCAGACATGATGGAAATTTATTTTGTTTTTTTCTTCCCACCCACAAAAAAGAAGAAGGAAACCCCACCCACATTGCACACATCGCCAAAGCCCCACAAGCCAACGCTGAAGCCAACGCTTTGGCAAAGAGTGCAATTTTGCCGACACATAAACGGACATTCATGACAGCTTAAAATTAATACTAATGGCAACAAGAGAGGCGTTTGCAACAATAAAAGGATATTACTATCAATTTGACACGACAATATTAAAATTGTTGGAGTTACAAAATGATTCTGATTCAGTAATTGTTGAAGGAGTCGAAGATATAGACATTAAAACTGCAACAGATGAAACTACAGTTCAATGCAAATATTTAACAAAACCACGATTTATTAATTCTGCTGTACGAGAGCCAATCATTTTAATGCTTGACCATTTTATTAATCCAAATACACCGAACAATTTCAAATACAACTTGTATGCTCACTTTGAGAATGAAACACCCGGAAATGAGCCAATAATTGACTTGCCAAAAGTGAAGGAGATTTTAACCTACTCCGAGAAAAAAGTTGAAAAACATTACGAAGTTGAAAAAGGCATTAGTAACGCAACATTAGATGCCTTTTTGCTACAATTCAAATTCACTTTTGGATTAGAATTTTTCGCTCAACAACAAATAGTAATTGAAAAACTTAGAACTAAATTCAACTGTTCTGCATTTGAAGCCGACACATTATATTACAATAATGCATTAAGAATTGTTATTGACAAGGCTATTCAGAGAAATATATCACAGCGAGAAATTTCAAAAACTGAATTTATTCATAACATTGATTGTAGTAAAAGGCTATTCAATGAATGGTTTATTAGGCTTCGTTCAAAAAAGGAGTATTTCAGGTTAATTGCACAAAATTTAAAATCAACTCGAACACTTGAACCCTCAAGAGTTAAATATATCCTTATTGGAAAAAACATCCTGGAGGCTGATAATTCTGAATTACCATTATTTTCTTTTTTAGAAAGTCTAGTTGGAAAGTATTTCAAGCTAAATTCATCATTGCGAGACTCAAAACCACTTACTTTCATTCTTGATTGTGAAAAGTCAACTCTTCTTGCATTAAAAAGAGCATTGATTGAAAACGAAATAATATTTAATGATGGGTGTGAAGAAATTATATTTTCAACTCATCTTTTTAATAAAGAACCGATTATCAATAAGTCGGGAAACGGCACGAAAATTATTAAAGCATCATATTTATTGAAAATAGTATCAAAAGAAACCTTTATTCAAAATATTTCTCAAATTAATTCACCAAGTTCATTCCTAATTTTTTCCAACGAGAATATCAATAATAGATTTTCAAACGGTCAATTATTTGACATCAAATATTGTAACGACCTAAAAGATGTTCATAAACTTTTAAATCCATAACCAATGACAACGGCAAGTTCAGACATATTCAGAATATTAACAGTTGCTCCAAGTTTAATTCAGATTGAAGTTCTTAATGCAGAGCAATTTAAACAGGATGCAAGCGACTTTACTATTGGTAGCTATTTGAAGATATCGGATGACTCAAATACATCAATCATTGCATTGGTGCAAAGTTTTAAAATAAAAGAAACTAATCAGGGAGGCGAAACAGCCGTTACTACACCAACTTTTATTTTGGATGCGCAACCAATTGGATTTTTAGATGGTGAAGGAAATTTTAGGCGAGGAGGACAGCAGATTGCAATCCCACCAAGTAATGTTGAAATTGCAGATGATACGCTATTAAATCAAATATACAGTTCAATTGGTGTTGAGAAACAATTTTGCTTTTCGACCTTAGCACAAAAACCAAGCATTGAAATTGCAGTTGATGGAGATAAATTCTTTAGTAAACACATTGCCGTTGTGGGTTCTACTGGTTCCGGAAAATCCGGTACTGTTGCCAAAATTCTACAAGAAGGAATTGCCCCAACATTTGACCAAACTCAACGTGGTGTTTTAAATAACACACATATTTTGCTTTTTGATTTACATGGAGAGTATAAAACAGCATTTCCCAAGTCAAAAAAAATTGATGTAAATAATCTTGTTCTTCCTTATTGGTTAATGAATTCGGAAGAACTTGAAGAAATGTTTATAGAGAGTAATGAGAATAATTCTCATAATCAGATTTCCCAATTTAGGTATGCAGTAATTCAGAACAAGAAAAAACACAATCCTAGCGTTGTTAATCCTTCTTATGATTCTCCTTTATATTTTAGCTTAAAAGAAGTTCATAACTACATAAACAACCTTAATAATGAAGTTGTAGGTAAAATTGATGGCGAAAATTCTAGACCTAAACTTTCTAATGGAACATTGGTTGATGATAGGGATGATTATTATTTCGACCAAGTAAGAACATTTGTTGTTTCATCTCAAGCAGCCGCAACAAAAGCATCAAATGGTCCTTTCAATGGCGAGTTTGACAGATTTGTAATGCGACTTGAATCAAAAATAAATGATGATAGATTAGCATTCCTTTTAAAACCTAAGAAAACAGCCACAACTGAATTTAAAACTGATGACTTTCCAACAATTTTGAAACAATTTATTGGTTACACTGATACTGAAAATGAAAACATTACCATTATTGATTTAAGTGGAATTCCCTTTGAAGTTTTAAGTATCGTTGTTTCACTTATCAGCAGGTTAGTATTTGATTTTTGTTTTTATTATAAATCAGTTAAGGAATCATCAAAAGAAGCACCTTTTCTTTTAGTGTTGGAAGAAGCACATAATTACATCCCACAAAGCGAAGGGGCAAAATACCATTCTGTTAAAAAATCAATTGAACGAATTGCAAAGGAGGGCAGAAAATATGGTTTATCGCTAATGATTGTAAGTCAGCGACCATCTGAAATTTCCGAAACAATCTTTTCTCAGTGCAATAATTTTGTAGCGATGAGATTGACAAATCCATCAGACCAACAATATGTAAAAAGACTAATGCCTGACAGTATCAGCGCAATAACAGATACGCTTCCCGTTTTAGAAAGACAAGAAGCATTAATTATTGGTGATAGTATACCAATTCCAACAATTGTCAGAATAAAAGATTTAATCGACAAACCAGATTCAAACGATATTGCATTTAGGACGGAATGGAAAAAGGACTGGGTTCAAATTACTTTTGATGCTCTGATTAAAAAAATAAAGAAAGAGGTTTAAATTACAATAAATCAACACACAGTCGTAAGCACATATGAAATTTTGCTTATGCACCCTGCTAAATTGTTACTTTTGAGCATTAATAAAATGACTAACTAAAAAAGATATTTAATAAATGAGTATAAACACACAATCGCTTCAACCGCTTATCAACTTTATCTACTCGGTAGCTGACCAGATATTGATTAATACCTACGAGCCAAGCAAATACAAAGATGTTATCCTTCCAATGACAGTTATCAGGCGTTTGGATGCCGTGTTGGAGCCAACCAAAGACAAGGTTTTAGAAACACACGAAAAATATAAAGACAAACTGAACGACCTGACAGCTTTGCTAACTAGCAAACAAAACGGTAGTGGACACGCATTTTATAATACTTCGCCTTACACCTTGAAAAAGTTGTTGGACGACCCTAAAAATCTTCGCAGCAATTTTGAAAATTACTTGAATGGCTTTTCATATAATGTGCAAGACATTATTACAAAGTTTAAGTTTCGCAATGAATTAGAAACATTGGACGAAGCAGGGAAACTGTTTTCTACTATTGAAAAATTTGTTTCGCCTAAAATTGACTTGCGACCACAAAGTTTGCCGCCTTTGGCAATGGGTTATGTGTTTGAAGATTTGCTCCGCAGGTTTAATGAAGCCACCAATGCCGAAGCAGGACGACATTTTACACCTCGTGAAATTATTGAACTGATGACACACGTTTTGTTTTTGCCTGTCAAAGAGCAAATACAGAACGGAACATTTTTGATTTACGACCCTTGTGCTGGTTCGGGTGCAATGCTTACCGAATCGAAGAAATACATTACCGATGAAGACGGTGAAATAAAATCGAAAGCCACGGTTCATGTTTACGGGCAGGAAAACACGCCTACCATTTACGCCATTTCAAAATCAGATATGCTGTTGAAAGGCGAAGACCCTGAAAAAATTGTGTATGGTAGCACTTTGAGCCAATACGGTTTTCCAAAAGAACTTCGTTTTGATTTTATGCTTACCAATCCGCCTTATGGAACAAGTTGGGCTGATGATAAAAAAGCATTGAGCGTTGGCGACAAAGGCAAAATCATTGACCCACGTTTTCAAATTAAAAAGCTGTATGTGGCAGAACCTGCCGTTACCCGTGTAAATGACGGTCAGTTGATGTTTGTGTTGCATATGCTTAGCAAGATGAAAGACACCGAGCAAGGCAGCCGCATTGCTTCTGTTCACAATGGTTCGGCTTTGTTTACAGGCGATGCAGGACAAGGCGAAAGCGAAATCCGCAAACACATTTTAGAAAGCGATATGTTGGAAGCCATCATTGCGTTGCCCAACGATATTTTTTACAACACAGGTATTCCCACTTATATTTTCATCATTACCAACCGCAAGCCGAAAAACAGAAAAGGCAAAGTGCAACTCATCAATGCAAATGGCGAGCAGTTTTATGGCAAGATGAAAAAATCATTGGGAAGCAAACGCAACGAGTTGGTACCAAGCAACATCAACGATATTACCAAACTGTATCAGGATTTTAAAGAAACTGAGTTCAGCAAATTGTTTGACAATAATGAGTTTGGTTATGCTCAAATTATTGTGCACCGCCCATTACGCCTGATGGTGCAGTTTACCGCCAAACGAGTGGCTTCACTTCGCTTCGTGAGCAACAACGCTGCTTTGCGTGAAGAACTCTACAAAGAATTTGGCAACGAAGTGTATGACAAAAAAGCCACCGACAAACTGGAACAATGGCTACTCAACTACTTTATGCAAGACAATGACGAAGAAGAAACCGAAGACGGAGAAGCTGAAATCACCCTTGCATCATTGCCCAAGAAGAAACAGAAAATTGTAAAACAGCTTTGCGATACGGCTATTTGGCAACGTGACCTTGACTTGATGAACCACGCCAAAAAATTGGCTGAAACCTTTGGCGAAAAACTTTTTGACGACTTTAATGTGTTTGAAGAAAAGCTGGATAAGGAATTGAAAAAGCACAGCATAAAACTGGCAGCCAAAGACAAAAAAGATTTGCTGAGTGCTGTAAGCTGGACAGACCCCAAAGCAGCAGCCGTGATAAAAAAGAAACACAAAGACGGCACGATAGAATATGTAAGCGACCCTGCCTTGAAAGATTACGAAAACATACCGCTGAAAGAAGACATACAAACCTTTTTTGAACGGGAAGTAATACCCTTTGCCGATGATGCCTGGTGGAATACAGACGAAACCAAAATTGGTTACGAGATAAACTTCAACAAATATTTTTACCAATACACACCGCCACGCAACAAAGCCGACATAGCTGCCGACCTGTTTGCCATTGAACAAGAAACCGAAAACCTGTTAAAAGAAATTGCGGGATGATTGCAACAGAAGTGAAATATAAGAAAACAGGCGTAGAATGGATTCCTGAAATTCCAAATCATTGGGAAGTCAGAAGATTGAAACAATTTTCAAAAATAGAAACTGGAACAACTCCACCTAAAATTGATAATTCCAACTACTCTGAGAAAGGAATTCCTTGGATTAAACCCGATAATCTAAATGATTTTGAACCATTAATTGATTCCAAAGAAAAAATATCAAAAGATGGATTAAAAGGTGCAAGATTAATACCCAAGGATTCTGTTTTAGTATGTTGTATAGGAACAATAGGGAAAATTGGTGTGGCAGGAATTGATTTAACCACCAATCAGCAAATAAATTCTGTGATTTTCAATCAGGAAATCGTATTGCCAAGATTTGGGAAATATTTAATATTTTCATCAGAAAAGGAACATTGGCGTATTTCAACAAAATCAGTTGTTTCTATTCTTAATAAGTCGGCTCAAGGAAGTATAAAATTTCCCATTCCGCCACTTAACGAACAGAAAGTAATTGCCAATTACCTTGACGCCCAATCCGTCAAAATCACCCATTTCATCCAAACCAAGCAACGCTTTATTGAATTGCTGAAAGAACAAAGGCAAAGCATTATTAGCAATGCCGTAACAAAAGGCATTGATGATGGCGTGAAGATGAAGGAAACGGTGTTGGGCAAAATTCCTGAACATTGGGAAGTGAGAAGGTTGGGAACAATCGGTAGATTTTCAAAAGGCGGAAACATTTCACGTTCAGAATTAATCTATACAGATGGAGGAGTTCCTGCAATTCTATACGGAGACCTTTATACCAAATATGATATAGTTGCCGAAAATATTATAAATCGTATTACAAAGGAAACAGCAGCAAATTCTGTTGAGCTTAAAAAAGGCGATTTACTTTTTACAGGTTCAGGAGAAACAAAAGAAGATATTGGCAAGTGTGTTGTATTCAACAGCGATGAACCTGCTTATGCTGGCGGTGATGTAATTATTTTTAAGCAAGACATTTTTGATAGCTACTTTATAAGCTATTCTCAAAATAGTTCAATCGCCAAATACCAAAAAGCCATTTCATCAAAAGGAGAAATCATTGTGCATACTTATGGCTCAAAACTCCGTGATGTGATTTTGCCTTATCCGCCAACAATAGAAGAACAAAAACAAATTGTGGAACATATAAAAGCCGAAACCCAAAATCTTGACATTGCCATCAGCAAAGCCGAAAGAGAAATAGAGTTGATAAAAGAATACAGAGAAGCTATGGTATCGGAAGCAGTAATGGGAAAAATGAAATTATAAGGGTATGGCAGCAGTGGATAAAAACAAAATAGTAGCCGGAACCGCCTTGTTTAAGAGCATATTTGCTTTCGAGGGTGGCTATTCTATAAAAATACCCGACTATCAACGTCCATATGTGTGGAATGCCGATAAGGTAGAAACCCTTATTAACGATTTGCAATATCACATCGAACACAATAGCGGACAGCCTTACTACATGGGAAGCATTTTGTTTTTTTGTCAAAATGGTGGCTACGAAATTATTGACGGTCAACAGCGGCTTACTTCACTGCTTATTTTAGACAAAATTGCCAACAAAGGTCAAAGCATTTTGTCAACACATACCGATAAAATTCAGTTCTTTTTCAATTCGCCCATTTCAAAGAAGAACATTGTAGAAGTAAAAAACTTTGTGAATGACTATAAAACCGATTGGTTGCAAAATAATTGGAACACAGTTGTTTCCGATTTAGCTTTTTCGGTAATAGTAACCAATCGGCAGGACGATGCCTTTTCGTTTTTCGAAACGCAAAACAACCGTGGCGTAAAATTGGGAGCAGCCGATTATCTGAAATCGTTTCACCTGCGTGAACTCAGAGAAGAAGAGGGAAAACAGATAGCTTTTGCAAAGCAATGGGATGCCAATAATACCAATCAGTTTTTAAACTATCTGTTTAATCAGGTAGTTTGGCGTGGTCGCTCGTGGAAAGGCAGCAATGTTTGGTACGAATCGCAAGAAGATGTATTGCAAGAGTTTCAAAAGAAAACCCGTGACCCTGAAACTAAAAATCAGGTTCAGATTTTCCCAACGGTAAAAAACAAAATAGCACACGCCATTCGATACGATGAGAATGACGGCATTTTGCTCGACACTTCGCCCATAGCATTAAAATCGCACGCCATCAATTATCCTTTTGCCTTGCGTCAACCCATAGAAAAAGGAATTGGTTTTTTTCTTTATTCCGAAAGATATGCAGCTATGTATCATTTTCTGTTTCATACCGAACATTCGAAAGACAGCGAATTGTTTAAGTTCAAGGAATTTTATAAATCCGTTTACAGCCATAGTGGAATGTCAGAGTATCTGAAATCGCTCTATCGCTTGTGCATGGTTTTGTATTATGACAAGTTTGAATCGAAACACATTGACAATTTTTCCAAACATCTCGATTATTTTATTGGCGTGTATCGAGTTGAATTGAGCAGTATTTATGATAAAACTGCCATCCGAATTTTAAGAGATAAAAAGCAAAATTTACTCGATATTATTTCGCAGGCTTTTATTCCCGAACAAGTGTTTGATTTTATAATGGAAAACACCAACGATACGGTATTCAGAGACGAAACCATTCCACTTGTAAAAGAAAATGGACAAATACTTTATGCTGTAAGAAGTAACTACAAAAGAGCCTTGCTTAAATATTACGAAAAAGAAGACCAAACAAGTTTAAAAGCATTAAAAGAGTGGATAAAACTATGATTGAAGATTTAATAGTTACACGCAATCTATCAATAAAATCGGATTTAATTACATTGAAAAATGTAGTTGAAAACGAACGCTTTTATTCCATTCCGCTTTACCAACGATTGTATGTATGGGGCGAAGACCAGGTTACTACTTTGCTCGAAGATTTGGAACGAGCCACCAAAACACCCGATAATTACTATTTCTTGGGTGGTACTATGATTATTAGCAATCAAAGTAAATACGACTTAATAGACGGGCAGCAACGGTTTACCACTCTTTGGTTACTAAGTTACGAGTTGAAAAATGAGTTGGAAGCATTTGCCTATGCAACAATTAATAAGTCGTATGTAAAACGGCTTTCATTTGCCATCAGAGATTTTGCCAATCAATATTTTACCAATCCCGATAATTATTCTCAACTATCAAAAGAAGAAAAATTACAACTTGAAGGAATCACACAGGCACAAAAAACTATACAAACATTTTTAAATGCCGATGAAAGAGGAAACATCAATGAATTTAAGCAAAAGCTAACAAAATTTCTTTTTGAGAGAGTTGCTTTTATTGAAACCGTAATGCCTGCAGGAATTGACGAGAACCGACTTTTTGAGGTACTAAACAACAGGGGCGTTCAACTTCAACACCACGAAATAATTAAATCGAAACTTATTCAATACATACCCGATGATGAAAAAAGAAAATACGCACAGATATGGGAAGCTTGTTCCATTATGGACAACTATATTGAAAAGAATATAAAAGACGTTTGTGGCTTCAAGTGGGGTGATATAACTCAAAAAGAAACAGACGAAGATGTAGAAATTGGTTTGCCCTCAGATATTATGAATCGGATTGCCAAATCAACATCAGATTATGAAGACAAACATTTAACCGAAATACTTGGGTGGGATAAATATGATTTAAAAGAAGAAAATGAAGAGTACGACTACGATTCTGGCAAAGTGAGAAGTATCATTAGTTTTCCAATGTTTCTGCAACATGCTTTAAGAATTTTTATTTTTAAAAACAAATACGAAGGTTTTACTACCGAAAAAGTTGCAGAGGTCAACGAAAAAAAATTGATTGAAACATTTGAAAACTATTTTTATCCCTATTATCTCAACGAAACCAAAGTAAAAGCATTTATTGAATTACTCCTGAAACTTCGAATAAATTTCGACAAACACGTTATTAAGTGGATTGAAAAAGAAGCAAATCAGGAAATTCACCTGATAAAAAGATTATATCAAAACAAAAAGGTACTGCAACGAAAAGAGCCATTAAGCAATGAAGGTTTTGCTCTTTTGCAAAGTATGCTTTATCACTCGCAACAGATAACCACTTTATACTGGCTGACTCCGTTTTTAAACAAAACTTTACAAGAAGATAATACGGAAAATCTATACAAGTACCTTTTAAAACTCGATAACCTAATGTTTTGCTCTCAACTTTCAGAAGATTTGAGTTTAAGGAGCTGGAATTTGCTTGATAATAAATTAAATAATTTTAACCCCAATATTAAGGCACTAAGCAGACCAAGCGGTACTGCTTTTTGGAGTTACTGGTTTTACAAAACAGATTTTTTACTTTGGTATTTAAAAGCAAGTCAACAAGGCGATGACTGGAAAAATTACCGAATGACGAAGAAAAATTCTGTTGAGCATATTTCGCCACAAAACAGAAGGGATTATGACGAAAACACACTTTGGGACGAGAACGAAACTCTTTCAGATGATGAAAAAAAGAAACGTCTCGATGATTTTGGTAATTTGGTTTTATTGGCAGTTGGTATGAACTCTGAGTATTCCAATAAAAGTTTTGCGGAAAAGCGCACATCATTTTTTGAAAAGAAGAGATTAGATTCATTGAAATCTGCTTTAATATTCGAAAATCAAAAATGGAATTGGGCTTTGTGCGAACAACATAGAAATGAAATGACAACTCTATTTGAAGAATACTTTATAAAAACGATGAATAATGGCGACATTTAGCGATACATCAGAAAAAGGATTAGAAGCGCTCATTACACAGCATTTGTGCTTGGTAAATGGTTTTGAAGAACGCCACTTCGAGCAATACAACCGTACCGAGTGTGTTGATGAAGAATTACTGTTCCAATTTCTGGAAGAAACCCAACCCAAAGAAGTTGCCAAACTGAAACAAAGTCACGGCAGCAATTTTAGGCAACGCATTTTATACATTGTCAACCGCAAAATAAAAGACGAAACCGTTGTAAACGAAAAGTGTTTGGGTGGCATTATAAACTTATTGCGAACTGAAATAACCGATGGCAATACAGGTATAAAACTGAAATTGTTTTACGATAAACCTGTTTCCAACCTAAATACCCAAGATGCAGAACTTTACAAAAAGAATATTTTTTCAGTAACTCGGCAGGTGCATTTCAGCAATCAAAATGAAAAGTCGCTGGATTTGATGGTTTTTATCAACGGTTTACCAGTTATCACATTTGAGTTGAAAAACGAACTCACCAAGCAGAATGTAAAAGATGCCATAAAGCAATACAAAACCACCCGTGACCCAAAGGAAGAATTATTTCGCCTTGCCCGTTGTTTAGTGCATTTTGCAGTGGACACCGAGCAAGTGTGGATGTGTACACATTTGAAAGGCGATAACTCTTTTTTCCTACCTTTCAACAAAGGCAACAATAATGGTGCGGGCAATCCTCCCAATTTGTTTGGTATTAAGACCGATTATCTTTGGAAAGAGATTTTGACAAAAGAAAGTATCACCAACATTATTCAAAACTATGTTCAATTGATTGAGGAAGAATCGGAAAAGATATTGCCGGATGGAAAAATCAAGAAGGAGAAAGTTAAGAAAATGATTTTTCCACGTTACCACCAGTTGAATTCGGTGCGAAACCTATTGACAGATGCAAAAGACAACGGAGCAGGAAAACGTTATTTAATTCAACATTCGGCAGGTTCGGGCAAGAGTAATTCCATCAGTTGGCTGGCACATCAGTTGGTTGGCTTATTTGATAAAACCAATACCAAAGCCGTTTTTGATTCTGTAATTGTAGTAACCGACCGCATTGTATTGGATTCGCAGATACAACGCAACATCAAACAATTTGAGCAGGTTTCGGGCTTGGTAGAACACATAGACAAAGGTTCCAAACACCTGAAAGAAGCATTGGAAGAAGGAAAGAAAATCATCATCACTACCATTCAGAAGTTTCCTTATATCGTCAATGAGATTGGCGAACTGCCAGGAAACAAATTTGCCATCATTATTGACGAAGCTCATAGCAGCCAAAGCGGAAACACCGCAGGGAAAATGAATGTAACATTGTCGAATAATGATGATGATGAGAATGAAGAAGAATGGACAGGAGAAGATGAAATTGTAGAAATCATTAAAGGACGTAAAATGCTGACCAACGCAAGTTACTTTGCCTTTACAGCTACACCAAAACCCAAAACGCTTGAATTGTTTGGCGTGAAATTTAAAGATGGTGAAAAAGAAAAATTTTGTGCGTTCCATCTATATTCAATGAAGCAAGCCATTCAGGAACATTTTATTGAAGATGTGTTGCTCAACTATACAACCTATAACAGTCATTTTGCTTTACTCAAAAAAATAGAAGATGACCCACTCTTTGATAAAAAAAGAGCACAAACGAAACTTAGAATCTATGTAGAAAGCCACGAACTTAACATTGCCCGAAAAACGGCTGTAATGGTGGAGCATTTTATGTCAGCAGTAGTTGCCAAAAAGAAAATCAAAGGACTTGCTAAGGCAATGGTTGTTACCAGTAGCCGTAGAAATGCGGTGAAATATAAAAAGGCCTTTGATAAATACTTAAAAGAAAACAGTATTCCATTTAAAGCAATAATTGCATTTTCGGGCGAAATTGATGGAGAAACAGAATCATCACTAAACGGTTTTTTGAGTGCTGCTATTCCTGATGAATTTAAGAAAGCCAATAATCGGTTTTTAATAGTTGCCAATAAATACCAAACTGGATTTGACCAACCGCTGTTGCATACAATGTATGTGGATAAAAAATTAGGGGGCGTAGGTGCTGTGCAAACACTTTCACGCTTAAACAGGACAGCTTCAGGCAAGGAAGACACTTTTGTTATGGATTTTGTAAACTCAACCGATGAAATCAAAGCCGCTTTTGAGCCATATTACGAAACAACCATTTTAGGTGAAGCAACAGACCCGACAAAATTGTTTGACCTTCAAAATGCCTTGGATAATTATCAGGTTTATACCAATTCACAAGTTCAAGAGTTTTCAGACAAAATTGTTCAGAATGTTCCCGTTGACCAATTACACATCATTTTAGATGCAGCAGCCAATGTTTTTAGAACAACACTGGACGAAAAATCACAGGAAGATTTCAGAGCAAAATGTAAATCTTATGTTCGCTTGTATGTTTTCTTGGCTCAAATAGTTCCATTTACCAATCCTTATTTGGAACGGCTTTACATTTTTCTGAATCATTTACAAAACAAAATACAGCGAGAACAAGGCGAAGACCTTGCACAAGGCGTTTTAGATACTATTGACTTAGATAGTTACAGACTGCAAAAACAGGGCGAATTTAGAATTACCCTGCAACAAGGAGACGAATTGATGCCAGCATCAGAAATGAGTGGTGGTGTTGCAGAACCTGAATTGGAATTGCTTTCAAATATTGTAAAAGCTTTCAACGACCGTTTCGGGACAACATTCACTAACGAAGACAAGGTTCGTAAAATGACTGCTGACCTTATGCAGGACGTAAAAGACGACCAAGCAGCAATGGACAATATCAATGCTTCATTAAATAAAAATGACATTCAAAATGCTCAAATTACATTTACTGATATTCTAAAAGAGAAAATGATAAACCATATTGATACCAATTTTGAAGTATTTAAGGAATACAATGATAATCCAGAGTTCAAAGCATTTTTGGCTGGACAAATGTTTAAAATATTGATTAATGATTTGGCAAAAGCTGTATAAGAGCCAGCACACAGTCGTAAGCACATTTGCAAGCCCACACGAGCCAACGCTCAAACCAAAGGCTTGCAAAAGAGCTTCCGCCTCTACAGCCCGAGTAACCGCCTTTCAGGCCGGTTTTAGGATTGCCCACGCTCAAAAAAACAAAATAAATTTGTGCTTCGTGGATAGGTTGGTACAGCTTGACAATGAGAAGAAAATAAAGCTAAATAAATGACAAACAGATAGATATGAATGAACACCAGTTGCCAACACGCGGTATAGTTAATTGCCGGTGCAGTGCGTATTCGAGCGGCACAGCTCGTATCAAAAGTAGTTGTAACTTGACAGGAAAGTGCTTCGAAATCGGCAACTAACCATACCGCCAAACGTTGTGTGCAAGCTAAAAAAACGACCGTGCAAACATTTAACAACCAGAATAGAATGGAGACATTTGGAGAATGAAATTGGATTTGAAACTGCTATATAGAATTGCCCTTTGGACAAGCATACTTGGAATAATCGCCTTTATTTCTGACTTCGGATTTTCACAATCTGACTTCTCTCAACAACTATTAGACGGGTTTTATTTTGTGGTTCTTGGAGTTGGTATCGTCTCGACATTCGCCCGATACTTCGAAAACTTCAGACTAATAAAAAGAAAGGTTTTTGTCTTCGACTTTTTGTCTGTCTGTTTCACTTTATGGATATTCTACATGTATCTGTTTGTAGGTGTACCATTCGAGACAGACCTACTTCTTGAAAACCCCATTTGGGTGAGAATTGCGGTACTGTTCACTTTCATTCGGGAATTCTCTGAAATCAAGTTCAACTACAAACGAACGCTTCTGAACCCTGCTCAACTCTTTGTTGCAAGTTTTCTCGTTATAATTTTCATTGGTTCATTTCTTCTAATGCTCCCGAATGCAACACACGAAGGTATTTCATTCATTGATGCGCTTTTTACTTCCACAAGTGCCGTATGTGTAACGGGTTTGATTGTAGTGGACACAGGCAGTTACTTCACAGAGTTTGGACAAATTATCATTATGGGTCTCATACAAGTTGGTGGCTTGGGCATTCTGACTTTTGCCAGTTATTTCAGCTACTTTTTCAAAGGTGGTGCAACTTATGAAAACCAACTTGCATTGAGCGACATGACCAGTTCCAAAAAACTCGGTGAAGTTTTTTCAACTCTGAAATACATTATACTAATCACTTTTACGATTGAGTTGGTTTCAGGACTTCTGATTTATTCCAGCCTTGATGCCGAGAACTTCCAATCTCAATACGAGCAGATTTTCTTTTCGGTCTTTCACTCCATTTCCGCTTTTTGCAATGCAGGATTTTCAACGTTATCGAACAGCCTATATGAAGATGGTTTTAAATACAACTACTTCCTTCAACTAACGGTAATCTTATCGTTTGTTTTAGGTGGTTTGGGATTTCCAATAGTCTCGAATATTATCAACTACATTAAATACCGTTTGAGAAAATTATTCTCTTTCGGTAAAAACAAAGTTGGCTATCGCCCATGGGTTCTAAATATTAACAGTAGAATTACCCTTGTAACAACGCTTTCCATTTCGACAATTGCATTCATTGCATTTTTCGCATTGGAATACAATAACACCCTTGCCGAACATAGTGGTTTTGGAAAGATTGTAACTGCTCTGTTTGGCGCAACTACTCCAAGAACAGCAGGATTTAATACGATTGATACCGCTTCAATGCTATTTCCAACTACCATGATGGTTTTTCTTCTCATGTGGATTGGTGCTTCACCAGCTTCTACAGGTGGTGGTATTAAGACAAGCACCTTTGCCATTGCGACCCTTAACATTTTGAGTTTAGCAAAGGGGAAAACAAGAATTGAAATTTTCCGAAGAGAAATAGCGGATATTACAGTCAGACGTTCATTTGCGATAATCTCTCTCTCGTTAATCGTCATTGGTTCAGGAATAATGCTGATTTCCGTTTTCGACAATGACAAAAACCTTATGGACATTGCATTTGAGTGCTTTTCTGCTTACAGCACCGTTGGACTAAGTTTGGGAATAACGGCAGACCTTTCAAACATGAGTAAAATGATAATTATCGCAATCATGTTTGTAGGTAGAGTAAGTATGCTTACCATAATAATTGCCGTTTTCAAAAAGATTAAGCATAAAAACTATCGTTATCCGACTGAAGAAATAACGATTAACTAAAAAATTGAGAATATGAAATACATAATCGTAGGCCTTGGAAATTTTGGTGCTTCGTTATCACAAAAGCTGACTGCTCAGGGAAATGAAGTTATCGGTATTGACACCAGAATGGAAAAGGTTGATTTATACAAAGAGAAAATTTCGCATACCATTCAAATGGATGCCACAGAAGAGTTTACCGTTTCGGGTCTGCCACTTGACGACACAGACGTTGTGATTGTCGCAATTGGTGAAGACCAGGGAGCAAATATCATGACAACTGCATTATTTAAAAACATGCAAGTAAAACGACTGATAAGCAGAGCAATCAATCCACTCCATGAAAAAGTTTTAGAAGCCATTGGAGTTGACGAAATAGTTAACCCCGACGAAGAAACAGCCGAACGTTGGGCAAAAAAGTTGTGCCTTAACAACGTAGTTGACTCTTTCGAACTAAGTGATGATTTCAGTATCATAGAAGCAAATGTGCCCGAAGAGTATGTTGGAAAAACTATCAGAGAAGTTGGTTTCAGAAGACAATTCAATCTCCTCGTATTGACCATAATGAAAAAGTCGGAAGTAAAAAGCTTACTTGGTAAAAGTCGAACTGAAGTCAACGTTGAAGGCATTGCAACACCTGACCAGCAACTTGATGAAACAGATATTTTAGTGCTGTATGGCTCAAACAATGACTTACAGGCATTCTTAAAACAAAAACGAAATGAAAAGTAAGTTTCTAATAGCGTTATTGACTTTGGTTCTTCTTTCTTGTCAAACAACGACTGATAAAGAACCAAGTAAAAATGAAAACCCGTCTAACACAGACGAGAAAATAAAGGCAATTCCGACAGACAAAATTGAAGTGATAACCTATGATAGTTGCGAGTACCTGATATATAAAAACGAAGCAGACGCAAATTCAGGTTATGGTTTTATGGCTCATAAAGGCAATTGTTCAAATCCAATTCATGGACATAACAAGGACAAAGAATAAAAAAAGCCTGCACACAACATTGGCTATACATAATGCGGGGTAAAGTGCTGATATGAAAGCAATTACATTTAACAAACTTTTCGGTAGGCGGACAGTGAAGTGCCTTGAAATCCCGCACTACGCATAGCCGAGACCGTTAGGCACAATTTTAAAAAACCGCCAACCAGATAATTTGCAGGTAGATAGAAATATTAATTTGTATCTTGCCATTTTAAATAAAAATTAATGATTGTACAAAACTTTTATAGCGATTTCGATTTTCAGATACTTAATTCAGGGGAATTTAAGGAAGATGCTGTTAGAGAAGAATTAATAAATCCCATTTTAAAACAACTGGGTTATAAATCTTATGGTCATAATAGGATTATTTATAGTAAGACTCTTTCTCATCCTTTTGTGAAAATTGGTTCGAAAAAGCGACAAATAAATATTGTTCCAGATTATCTTTTCGAGATAGATGGCAAATATTCGTGGGTTCTTGATGCAAAAGCTCCTGATGAAAATATAACAACTGGTGAAAATGTAGAACAGGTTTATTCTTATGCAATTCATCCTGATATAAAAGCTGATATTTTTGCTTTATGTAATGGTAAAGAATTTGCAGCTTTCTCTAAGGAAAAATCGGAACCTTTATTGTTTTTTCAACTTTCAGAGATTGATAAGCATTGGGATGAGATTCAAAAATTATTAAGCCCTGATAAATTTGTAGAAAAACAAATATTAAAGGAACCAGAAAAAAAATATGAAAAGAAAGATGATTTTTCATATAGTAATTTAAAACTTCCAAAACCAATTAAGCCTCATAAACAAGCCACCAATAGACATTTTGGTGTTCATGGTTATTTTACAAGGCAAAGTTGGGATATTTTGCAACATTATATAAAACACTTTACCAAACCTAACGATACTGTTTTAGACCCCTTTGGTGGAACTGGAGTAACTACAATAGAAGCACTAATACTTGGAAGAAAGGCGATACATATTGATTTAAATCCTCTTTCTCCTTTTATGGTTAATAGTTTGATAGCTCCTGTAAAAATAGACGAATTACAAATAGAGTTTAAGAGGATAGAAGAGCAATTCAAAAAAAAATGTCCTAATACTGTAGAACAAATAAAAGAAGCTAAAACAAAATTCAAATATCCTACAATTGAGATTGGAATGAAAGGTGCGGATGTTGAATCTGTAGAAGATTTGTTTACAGACAAACAAATTGCACAATTATCCTACCTTAAGCACTTGATTTTGACAGTTAAAAATTTAGAGATTAAAAAATCCTTGCTGCTTGCGTTTTCAAGTACAATTACAAAAATTAATAGAACTTATCATCCATCAAGTTCAAGGGGTGAAAATGCTGGTGATAGTGCAGCTTTTCGATATTATCGTTATAGGATTGCAAAAGAAGAAGTTGATTTGGATGTTTGGGGTTCATTTAGTACAAAATTCAAAAAGGTTGTAAATGCTAAAAAGGAGATTGCTCCCTTCATTAATCAAAATACTATTAATAATGCAAAAATCATTAAAGGCACGGCAACTGATTTAAGTCAAATAGATTCAGAAACCGTTGACTATATATATACTGACCCGCCATATGGTGACAAAATCCCATACTTAGATTTGTCAGTAATGTGGAATGCGTGGTTAGATTTGGAAGTTAGCGAACAAGACCGCAAAGAAGAAGCTATCGAGGGTGGTAGACTTGAAAAAACAAAAGATGAGTATAGTAACCTATTAGCTGAATCAATAAAAGAAATGTATAGGGTTTTAAAGTTTGACAGATGGATGTCATTTGTTTTTGCTCATAAAGACCCACATTACTGGCATATAATAGTTGATACTGCTGAGAAATGCGGTTTTGAATATGCTGGAGCTGTAAAGCAAGATAACGGCCAAACTAGTTTTAAAAAACGACAAAATCCTTTTTCTGTTTTATCCGGTCAATTGATAATTAATTTTATAAAAAAAGAGACTCCAAAGGCTATTCAAAAATTTAAATTAGGAAATGAGATTTACGATTTGGTTATTGAGACTATCGAAAGTGTTATAGCAAAAAATGAAGGAGCTGACCTTGAACAGATAAATGACGAGTTAATTATAAAAGGCTTGGAATTTGGTTTCCTTGATGTACTCAGTAGAGAATATAAAGATTTGACACCAATATTAATGAATGAGTTTGATTACAATTCACAAACCAAGAAATTTTATATAAGACAAAATCAAAAATTTAAGACAAAGATTCCTTTAGATATGAGAATCAAATACTTTTTACTTTCTTACATGAAACGCAAAGAGTTTGATAGAGAACATCCTACGACTGATGATATAATCTTAGATATAATGCCATTACTTAGAAATGGTGTGACACCAGAGAATCAGACAATATTAAAGATTCTTGAGACAATTGCTGAGGAATTTGGTAATAATAAATGGAGACTAAAACGTGGTGGACAATTGTCTTTAGAATTATTTTAAAAAAAAACTGTGCCTAACACATGGTATAGTGCATGCGGGTTTCAGCGGTTTGCGAGCGTTTGCAGCTAGTAAAATAAGCCGGTGTAAACTGATAGGAAATCGCTTCGAACTCCCGCACGACACCATACCATCAACCGTTAAGGACTGCACAACAGACAATAAACGAATATGAAAGAAGCATACATAGAAGAAAAGAAATTTGACAAATATGATTTCAAAAACAATCCGCTTGTAAAAGAGGAATATGATTATTGCAGTTTCATCAATTGTGACTTTTCAAATGTAGATATGTCTGATTGCAAGTTCACGGATTGTGAGTTTTCAGGATGCAATTTAAGTTTGGTTAAACTAAAAAAAACCGCATTTCGAGATATAAAATTTCGGGATTGCAAAATGTTAGGATTACATTTTTATAATTGTAACGAGTTTGGGCTTTCCTTCAGTTTTGAAAATTGTATCTTAAATCATTCGACGTTTTATAAAACAAAAATCAAAAAAACAACTTTCAGGAATACAAAATTGCAGGAAGTTGATTTTACAGAATGTGACTTAACGGATTCTATATTTGATAATTGCGATCTGACAAGAGCAACTTTTGACAATACTGTCATTGAAAAAGCAGATTTTCGCACTTCAAATAATTTTACAATCGACCCGGAAATTAATCGAATAAAGAAAGCAAAATTTTCTATTAATGGAATTTCGGGACTTTTAGGAAAGTATGATATAATTATTGATTAAGGAGAAATTTAACGAGCATTAATGACAGAATGAAGAATAAGAAAAGCACTTATATAATTGTTTCAATTTCTATATTCGTTGGACTGTTACATTTCATTATTGGCCCTGATTATCAAGGAATTTTTAAGAATTTTATTCGTGGTTATTTAATTGATATCCTGCTGCCTATGAACCTGTATTTATTGATACAAATAGCACTAAGGAAGAATTTATCAATTAATAAAGCCCGGATCATAGGTTCAATTACCACGTTTGCTTTTGGAACAATAGTAGAAATATTACAATTTTATGAAATTGAATTTCTTGGCAGAACTTTCGACCCCTGGGATATAATTATGTATATAATCGGAATAGGATTGGGTATTTTAATTGATTTGACAATAATTGACAATTTTGAAAAGCAAAGATAGAAATACGGATAATAGAGATACAAGACATTTTGTACAAACAACAATTAATAGCTACCCTTCTGCTCACTAATTAGTAATAAAAGTAAATTAAATATAATGGAGAAAAGTATAATCAATCGTAAGTTCAATTAGTAAATGCAACGTTTAGGAGTATATAAGTATTCTTAAAATCTCAACCTTTAGCCTGACCCGTCCTAAAATCCGGCTACACAATATGTAGCAAATTATGTATAAAAATGATGAAATTTTAAGGAAGTACAGTGAAAGTAAAATTTACATTTCATTTGATTTTATACCTTGCATTCATCATTTTTTGTAAATTTGTTGAAGTAAAAAACATTGCAATTAAATAATATTACTGTTTTCATTTAGATATAGATGGCAGAATTGAAAAAGGTTTTATTAACAGGTGCTTCGGGAACGGTTGGATTCGAGGTTTTAAGGCAATTGTATAAATTGTCTAATCAATATCAAACTACTGTTTTTGATTTGAAAAATAAAAAATCACGCAAAAAATTTAAAAAATATAAGGATAAAATTGAAATTGTTTACGGAGATATCACCAACAAGGATGATTTAGCAGCAGTTTGTAAGGATAAAGATTTTGTAATTCATATTGCAGCTCTTATCCCTCCGGTTGCAGATGATTTTCCGGAATTAGCCCATAAAATCAACACCATAGGTACGAAAAACCTGATTGAGAATCTTGAAGCATATTCGCCGAATGCATTTTTTATTTACAGCTCCTCAATTTCTGTTTATGGCGACCGACTTGTAAATCCTTATATTAACGTTGGAGATGAGATAAAAGCCAGTGAGGGTGACGAATATGCCATCACGAAAATTGCTGCCGAGGAGATTATTAAAAATTCCAAATTGGACTGGTCTATTTTTCGACTTACGGCAATAATGGGAGGTCATAAAGTGTCGAAATTGATGTTTCATATGCCGCTAAATACTGCAATGGAAATTTGTAGTCCCCGCGACACAGGACGCGCATTTATAAAGGCAATGGAAAACAAAAGTGAGTTGTCGAAAAAAATATTTAACCTGGGAGGTGGTGAATGTTGTCGCACTCTTTATTCTGATTTTTTAGCAGAATCTTTCGATATTTTTGGTATGGGTAAAGCCGATTTTCCGGATAAAAGCTTTGCCGAAAAGAATTTTCACTGCGGATATTATCAAGACGGGCAGGTTTTGGAGGATATTTTAAAATTCAGGAATGATAGTTTAAATGATCATTACAACAACGAAAGAAAGAAGGTTTCCAAAATACAAAAACAAGTAACCAAAAATTTTCGCAAGCTAATCAAAAATCATTTGCGTAAACAATCCGAGCCTTACGAAGCATTTCACAAATCGGATAAAAAAATGATGGATAGATTTTTTAATAATTAAAAGCAATGAATCATCAAGTAAAAAATGTTTTTATTGCAGGAGGGACAGGCTTTTTGGGATATTATTCTGCGCTTAAATTTGTTGAGATGGGAGCAAAAGTCTCAACAATAAGTCTGGACGAAAATATTAACGAAAAAGAATGGTTTCCCAAAAACATAAATCTTGCATACGGAAATTTGTTTGAGATGAGCCGCGATGAGGTTTTTGAATTATTAGAAAACAAAGGTTACGATACTTTTGTGTATGCTTTAGGTCCTGATGATCGCGTTACTCCTAAGGCTCCTGCCTATAATTATTTTTACAAATATCTGGTTGTACAATGCGAAAAGATTTGTGTGGCAGCAAAAAGAGCAGGTTTAAAACGCTGTATTCTAATGAATTCGTATTTTGTACATTTCGACCGCCTCGAAAATGGCAGACTGTCGAAAAATCATCCATATATAAGGGCGAGAAAAGAGCAGTCTGATAGAATCTTAAGTTTGGGCGAAGACGGGATTTTTGATGTAATGATTATCGAGTTACCATACATTTTTGGGCAAATGCCAGAAAGAGAACCAATCTGGAAAAATGTTTTTGTTGAGAGATTTCGAAAAATGCCAGCTATTTATTTTCCGGACGGAGGAACCACCGCAGTACATGTAAGCGGAGTTGCAGAGTGTATTGTTGCGGCTGCATTTAATGGCAAAAACGGAACGAAATATCTTCCTGCAAGCGAGAATATAAAGTACAACGAAATGATTACTTACATGATGAGTTTGGCAGGATTCCCGCGTAAATTTCGTAAATTACCGATTTCAATTGCTTATATTGGCGGCTTATTTATGGTTCTTGGCGATAAACTTCATGGCAAACAAAGCGGATTGCATCTTGCCAAAATAATGATAGATATTTTATCCAAAGATTTGTATGCCGATTGCAAGCAGTACAAAATAGAGCTGAATTATTCTGAACTGGGTTTTAAGGGTGGTGATGATATTCGAGTTGGTATTCGTCAAGCAATTAAACGGGCGTATCCCGACACTTATAGGGAAGTTTAGAACTTATACTTACGCACAATCTTAAAACACCGCAAAGCCAATGGATAAAAATTTTAATAAGTAAAAAAATTTGCGGAAATTAAAAACTTAATACTCTCAAAGCAATTATTTCATTTGTTCATTCAATCTATTAATTTCGGCTTGTCTGGCGGTTAGAATATTGATATATCTTGCCGTATGGTCGTTGTTGTACTTTTCGTAAGCCTCATAAGCATATTTTAGAGCCATATCGATATTGTCATTAAATTCGTGATATAATGCTAAATTGTGGAGAGCATAAGCAGCAAGCTTATAATCATCAGAAGTTTTCAATTCTGACCATATTTGGTAAGCATCTTTCCAGTTGTTTTTACGAACATATTCGATTGCTTGCTTCATTTGTTCGTTGCGTGTGCGAAAAACCGTTCTTGATTCGGTTACCCAAACAGGAGAAATTCGTTTTGCATACATAAACCCTGCAAATGCCCCGGCCTGTATTACAGCATCTCGTTTTGAAGGAATTCTGTTTTTAGCATGTGTTTGATTTTCATCAGTATATTCTCATATTTTTGCATCTCTGAAAGTATTTTGATCTAAAACCGATTTTTTGACAGGGTCGTAAATTCTCCAACCGGCATCAATAAATACTTCCAGACCTTCGGTATATTTGTTGACTTGAATTTTTTGACCATCAACAGTCTTTGTTTGAGTTTCAACTCTAGAGAAATATCTGGTGTCGGAATCAAATGTTTCTAGCACAATCAACAAATCTGAATTGTAGTAATTCGTAATTTTAGCAACAGTATCCCAGTCGAGTGGCAAGGGCCATTCTTTGGTACCGGTTCCTCTTATGTCGAAAATATTTCCATTTTCACATAAATATTTTGGTGCTTCATTAACAGTAATTGTAAAATTGTTAATACAATTATCAGAAGCGTTTCTATCCTGATGTATGCCCTCACCGGTAAATAATCCTTCAAAAAAATTACCGCCTTTTTCTCCTTTACCAGGGAGACTTCTGTTAATTACAACAATCTTTTCGTGTTTTCCCGGAATACTTATTTCTGCAGGTTTTAATACATCAATATAAACGGATGTTGTTTTACACGAAATAATGGATATAATTATCAGAATGCTTAGAATAAATATTGGCTTTTTCATAGTAAAGATTTTAAAATTTATGTCTAAAATACATATTATTTCAATTATAGAATAGATTTATCATTTTGTTTGCGAAATATTATGATTTTAATTTTGTGGTGTATTTGGGTTTTGGCGGGAAGTTTGGATTGCTGGTTTGTGGGTAGGGTAACTCCAAACTTCATGACAAAACCGTGTTACAGGCGAAGATAAATATAAAAAGCTTATTTTATTTTAACAAAAATATGTTTGATATGAGTATTTTCAACTTCTCTTTCGTCTATAATGAAGTGCTTTTTCAAGGATTTGAATAAAGGAGTAAGTTTTGAAAACCCATAATTTCTTGGATCAAAATCAGGTTTTTTCTTAATAATAAGAGCCCCGATTTCTGCCATAAAAACCCAACCGCTTTCATCGGCAAGATCTTCAACGCTTTTCTTAAGCAGTTCAATTAAACTTGAATTTATTTTTTCGTATTGATTTGGTTTAATGTTCGCAGATTTTGTTTCGGCAGTGTTTACTTTAACCGAAGTGCCTGTATTACTGATAATTTCAATATAAATAAACTTGTCGCAGGCAACAATAAATGGGTTTGGAGTCTTCTTCTCTCCTATTCCGATTACAAGCATACCCGATTCGCGTAAACGTGTTGCAAGACGGGTAAAATCGCTGTCGCTGGAAACAAGACAAAAGCCATCAACTTTTTCGCTGTGTAAAATATCCATAGCGTCAATAATCATAGCCGAATCGGTAGCATTTTTGCCTTGTGTATAACTGTATTGCTGAACTGGTGTGATAGCATGCTCAAGTAATGCAGGTTTCCATCCCGATACTGTCGGTTTTGTCCAATCTCCGTAAATACGCTTTATGGTCGGGATTCCAAGCTTGGTAATTTCATCTATCATCCCCGATATATTTGAATATGGAATATTATCCGCGTCTATCAATACTGCTAATTTTAAATCTTTTCTTTCTTTCATGATTTGATAATTTGATCTGTAATATTATTTAAGAACAAAGATAATCTTATTAGTTGGTAAAATCGGAGAATGATAAAACTAATTACTTTTCTCTCGGCACACCGTCCAATCTTTTAACACAAACAATATATCCCGTACCATTAAGCTTCATATTACGTTCAGAATACCTTTCGAGAGATTTTTTTACAGGTGTAGTGACAAATCCCAATAATGTATCAAAAGGAGACGGAAGTATTGCAAAATCGAAGTAATTGTGAGTTATTTTTTTAAAACCATTTTTAATTAAATATTTATCAAATTTTGATGGTGAATGTAAGCGTGGTTTAAATGGAAAATAATGAATTTTGCCCTTACGTAAAACCTTCATTTTTATAAAATTCATAAAATTTAAGAAAGGTTTAAACGACTTGAGTTTTTCCACAAATCCTGATGTCCATTTTCTGACAGAATACTTATTGGTAACATTTACAATTAAATATCCATCGGGTTTCAAAACTCTTTTTATTTCATTCATCCATACAATATCATCTTTTAAATATTCAACTACTCCGGAACAAATAATTAAATCAAATTCTGAATTCGCAAACTCAAGATTCTCTATGTCGCCACATTTAAAAGTAATATTTTTGTTTTTACGTGTCTCTAATTTCTTATTTGCAATGGATACCATTTCTTCTGCAATGTCAATTCCGGTCATTGATTCAAAATTTTGTTCCAGAGACAACAAAAGATCACCAGGACCACAACCCGCATCAAGAATTTTTGAATTATCTGAAAGATTAAGTTTTTTAATCATTTTAAGAATATAATTCTGTCTGTACCGAAGTGTAGGGTATTTTGAATCAGATTCATAAAATTCCTGATTGTACACAACCGCTTCGGATTCGTAATATTCTTTTACACCATTCTTTTTCATTTCAGAATATTTGTCTTATACAATATATTTTTTAATTTTTGCTTATAATATTTGGTATCCAAAGCAGACTCGGTTTTTACAATAAAAGAATGTAAATCATCTTTTGGTGAAACCTCAATTCTCTTAAGACAAAATATATCTTTTGGCGAATTTTTTCTTGCCCAGGATGTTGTTAAGGCTGCTTTATACCCACATTTTTTAAGATTTTCGACGGAATATTTATTAATGTCTTTTTCTTGACCAAACGGAAAAGAATAAAACTTTATCTCCACTCCTATTTGTTCTTTGATAATTTTTTTAGAATTTGAAATCTCTTCAAAATCCTGTTCCTTATTCAATCTTGCATGAGAATTGTGATTTACACCGTGCGAACCTATCTCTACAAGCGTTTCGGCACATAATTCTTTAATCTCCTTCCAATCCAGTATCTTTATTTCGGGATATCCATTTACGGTATCCCAGATATTTGATTTTCCCGCAAAAGCTGTTGGAATAAACAACGAAACAGGCAATTTCAACGATTTAATCAAAGGAAGTACAAATTTCGTAAAACTAATATAAGCATCATCAAAACTAATGCATAATGGATTTGAATATTTAGGGGCTATAATGTTATTTACATAATCATCAAGACTTAATATTTGGTACTTATTCGAATTTTTAATGTATTCCATCTGCTGTTGAAATTCGGCGTAAGAAACCGTATTAAAACCGGCATTTTCAGCAATATTATGATACATTAAAATCATAAAACAAATTAGACTAAAAGAATTATTGTCCGACAAATATAAATATTTATTTCAACAGAAGAGTATCAATGCCAAATACGTAGTTTTCGATAATCATGAGCTCCTTTGCAGTTTCGCAGCCATTAAAACCTGAGATGTCTTCATAAGTAATTTTTTCTCCGTATTGTTTTAAGAATTCTTTGGCGACTGGCATGTAAGACCAATGCCATTTTTCTTCGTTGTAACCATAAAGTCTTCCCGCATTATATACTTGATAAAAACCAAATTCAGCAGCATGGTCTATCAACCACTGATAAGATGATTCTCCTTGAGAAGTTTCGTAGAAATTCAATTTTGTACTCATTAAATCAACTTCTGTTCCCCAGTGATGTCGCGAAGTGCCCGGCATTGCCAGATAATTGAGAACAACTTTTGCAACACCTGCAGGATTTGAAGAGTTGTAATAACGTTGATTCCACAGCCATTTTTGTGTTTCAAATGTTCTATGTGCCGAAACAATACCCAAACGAATTCCATCTTTCTCCGCAGCTTCGTACATCATAATAAAAGGCTCAAGTACATCTTTATGAATATACTCTTTTCGCATTATACAGTATTTCGAAGGAATTTCTACAAACATCGAATCATTTTCGGGATTTATTTTACCCAAAAGATATTCTTTAGATATGTCGGGATAATTGGGTAATACTGTATCTTGGGTTATCGTGTCAGAGGCACTAATATTTGGGTTTTTATTATTTTGGGCTTCGTCTTTTTTCGAGATTTCCGAACAAGAACAGATACTGAACAAAATTAAAATATTAATTAAAATGTATTGCATTTAGTTATTGATGAAATGAATGATTTTGTCATATATACTTTTGGTATCCAAGCCGTATTTTTTAATTAATTCTTCGGGTTTTCCAGATTCACCAAAACAATCGGGCATACCAATAATTTTCATTTTTACGGGACAAAATTGAGAAAGTACTTCGGCAACACTACTTCCAAGTCCACCATATATTTGATGTTCTTCCAATGTTACAACTCTTTTTGTCTTTTGCGCTGACTTAATAATTGCATCATTATCTAAAGGCTTAATTGTATGTATATTTATTACCTGAGTAGAAATATTTATGGTTTCTAACAATTTTGATACTTCCAGAGCAGTCCAAACCATTGAACCGCTTGCAATTATTGTCAAATCATTGCCTTTCCTGAGTATTTTCGCTTTACCCGGAATAAAACTGTCATTAGGCTCTGTAAAATTAACCACCGGTTCTCTCCCATATCTTATATAACAAGGTCCGTCAATTTGTTTAATTGCAGAAATTGTGGCAAGCTTTGTCTGGTTTTCGTCACAAGGACTGAATATTGTCATATTTGGTAAGGCACGCATTACCGCAATATCTTCCAGTGCCTGATGAGTAGCGCCATCTGGACCAACCGAAACACCCGCATGAGCACCACCTATGATGACATGAAGATTGTTATAACATATCGAAACCCTGATTTGGTCTGCAGTTCGCATTGCAGAAAATACAGCATAGGTAGAAAATACGGGAATTTTTCCCGATAAAGCCAATCCGGCAGCAACACTAGCGGTGTTTTGTTCGGCTATACCAATCGAAAAAAAGCGATCTGGAAAACGTTCTTTGAAAAAGTTCATTCCGACAGAGTTTGTTATGTCTGTTCCAAGGCAAACAATGTCTTTATTTTTTTCTCCAAGTTCGGCTAGTGCTTTTCCAAACCCGTTTTTCATTGGTGTAAAAGAATGAGATGTGGTCATAAACATTTTTATTTATTGATCTTCAGCATACCATTCCGCAAACGAAGTTGCTGTTTCGTACAATTTTATTGAATGTAGCTCAACTCCTGCAGGTAACAATGATTTAATAATTTTTGCAAAGTGTAAAACCATATTTTCTGCTGTAGGCTGAAATTCTAAAATGTGAATTCTTTTAAAAAGTTGATTTTCAGATTTAATATATTCTAAATTCTCTTTTGAACTTAAAAGAATGCTATGGTCGTATTCGTCAACAATATTAGGTTTAATTAATTGTTTAAGATCGCCAAAATCCATTACCATACCATATTTTGGTGATTTCGGGTCGTTTATTGTCTGGCCTATTATAGTAACATATAATTTATATGAGTGCCCATGTATATTGCGGCAAAGACCATCATAATCATGAAGAGCATGGGCTGCCTCAAACTCAAATATTTTGGTTAACCTTACTTTAGTCATAAAACAATTTATTGTTGTAACAAAGTTAGGAAAATATTTGTTTAGTTTAAAATGTTAGCTAATAAACTGCTTAAAAGAACTAATTAAGAAAACAAAATTGTAATTTTGTAATTTTTACATAAATGGTACAATTTAATTCAATAACCAAACATATAAGTAATGATCTTGAAAATCTTGAAAAATCGTTAAAGGAAGTTGCAAATTCTGATAGTGATTTTTTAAACGAGGTTCTAAATTATGTTTTTGAATCAAAAGGTAAACGAATAAGACCTGCTTTAGTATATTTAACAAGTAGATTATTTGGAGAACCTCAGCAATCAACCCATAATGCAGCACTGGTTTTAGAGTTGATGCATACTGCAACACTACTACACGATGATGTTGTTGACAATGCAGTACTAAGAAGAGGAAAGCAAACTGTCAATCATAAATGGGATGATAAGACTGCTGTTTTAGTGGGTGATTATTTGTTTGCGAGAGCAATGAAAGTAGCTATAGATTATAATGAATACGAGCTGTTTAAAATTATTACACCGGTTATAATGAACCTTAGTGTTGGCGAATTACAGCAAATGAATAATTCATCAAAATTTGAGGTTAATTATGAAAAGTATTACGAAATTATTAAAAACAAAACAGCATCTTTAATATCTGTAGGTTGTAAATCGGGTGCGATATCTTCCGGTGCAAGCAAAGAAGAAGTTGAAACCGTTGAGAGACTCGGGGATATTTTGGGAATAATATTTCAGATAAAAGACGATATTTTGGATTATATTGGTAACGGCGAAACCGGTAAAGAGACAGGAGTAGATATACGAGAAGGAAAAATTACATTACCTTTTATATTGGCTTGGGAAAATATGTCTGGAATAGAGCGAGAATCTATAGAAGAGTGTTGGAAAAATGCAGGACATAATAGAGATTGTGAAAAAGATGTTGTAACTAAAGTCATTGAAAAAGGTGGAATAATTGAGAGTGAAAAGACTTTACTAAAAATGAAAAACGATGCTCTTGAACAGCTGGATAAATTGCCCAAAACTATTGCAAGACAAGCTTTAATAGAATTAGTTGATTATATCATTAACCGAAACAAATAATTAAAAATATTTTATCTCTTCATTTTTGCCATCCAGAATATTCAAATCGGTAAGAATGCTGTTTGCAAGTCTCGAAGCACCTAATCGGAACATTTTATTGGTGAGCCATTCCTCTCCTAAAACATTTTTTACAATTAAATAATATATCAAAGCATCTTCGCTTGTTGACATGCCGCCTGAGGGTTTTATACCCACTTTTCGACCTGTTTTTTCATAATACTTCTTAATTGCATAGCACATCGTATAAACAGCTTCGGGGGTTGCAGAAACAGAAGATTTACCAGTAGAAGTCTTAATAAAATCTGCTCCTGATTCCATAGAAATTATACTGGCTTTAAAAATATTGTCTGTGTTGAGCAACTCTCCTGTCTCTAAAATAACTTTTAAGTGTGCGTCTCCCATTGCATGTTTGATAATTTCTATTTCATTGGCAACAATTTGAAAATTGTTTTCTAAAAACGATCCAACAGAAATTACAATATCAACTTCATCTGCTCCTTTATGAACTATTAATTCACATTCGGCAGCTTTTACAGATAGAAATGTCTGCGAAGAAGGAAAAGACGCTCCAACAGCAGCAATATTTACATCTTTTGCCGTAAGACTTTCTTTTACAGTTTGTACGAATATCGGAAAAACACAGATTGCTGCAACATTTTTGTAATGAGGAAAGTGATTCGGAAAATCATTGACCTTTTCAGTCATATTTTTGATTTTGTTTATTCCGTCTGTAGTATTAAGGCTGGTTAAATCTATAAAATTTAAGAGTGATAATAAAATCTCTTTAGTTTTATTTTGTGGGATTTGTAATTTATAAGATTCGATTTCGCTCTTTATTAAGTCACTTGAAGGAAATGATTCAAAAGTAAATTTTTTCATATTTATTGTAGTTTATTATTGTTTAAATGTCTTTTATTATCACGGTTGGTTTTTTTAACGATGTTCTGTCGTAACGCATCTGTAAGATCTGTACCGGTTTGATTTGCTATACATAACAATACCCATAAAACATCAGCAAGCTCTTCCGAAAGATTTAATACATCACCTTCTTTTACCGATTGTTCACCATATTGACGGGCTATGACTTTTGCCAACTCTCCTACTTCTTCTGTTAAAACAATCATATTGGTTTTTATGTCAAAGTATCTTACGCCGTATTGGTAAATCCATTGATCTACAGTTGATTGTGCATCTTTTATGGTCATATTTTGAAAATTATAAGACAAATATACTCTTTATTATATAAATTAATAAGAAACGTATTCAATAAAGTTATTGTTTGTTTTTTGAATCAATTATAATAGTTACCGGACCATCGTTGCAAAGAGAGACTTTCATATCTGCACCAAAAATTCCCGAGTATGTTTTTTTGTTCATCAGATTGTCAAGCTCTTTAATAAAACTATTATATAATGGAATTGCCTGTTCGGGCTTTGCAGCATCAATATAAGAGGGGCGATTTCCCTTTTTTGTTCTGGCATGTAAAGTGAATTGACTAATTGTTAAAATATCAAAATTCATTTCAAGGCAACTCTTATTCATAACTCCGTCATTATCATCAAAAATTCTTAAGTTTATTATCTTGTTGCAAAGCCATGAAACATCGTCATATGAATCGTTATGCGTTATTCCAAGTAAAATTAATATACCTTTGTTAATTGTTGAAATAATTTGATTGTCAACTTTTACAGTTGATTCGCTCACCCTTTGTATTAATGCTATCATTTTGAAATGCTAATGAGTTGAAAATTAAAGATTTATATATTGTTCCACATGAAACATTATTCAAATAGATTTGTAAAATTAAATGAACTAACATCAAATAAACCCTTATCTCCAATTTTTAAATTTGGAATAACCAACAAAGCCATAAATGATAGTGTCATAAATGGTGCTGTAAGTACTGATCCGTTTGATTTTATTATGTTGTTTAGCTTTTCGTAAACATTAGCAACGTGTTCTGCCGGTTCTTGTGTCATAAGTCCGGCGAACTCAAGGGGAAGCGTGTAGTAATCATTATTTTTGACATAACACAGACCACCTTTGTGTATAATTATTTCATTGATTGCATTACAAATTTCTTCGTCACTACAACCCAATGAAATTATATTATGGCTATCATGTGCGATTGATGTAGCAATTGCTCCGGACTTTAAACCAAAACCATTAATAAAAGCAACTTGAGGTACGGATATGTTAGAATATCTGTTATAAACAACAATTTTTAAGATATCATTTTCAATATCAGAAATGACATTATCGTTATCGACTTTTGGTTTTATGATAAATGAATTGGTGACCAATTCTTTATCAATAACCTCAATAACTTTCATTTTTGACGAAGCTGGTGAAATTTGAATATTATCAGGTTTTATTTTTTGTGCATTAAAATTATTAATAGATTTTTCTTTTTCAGTAGTAAATAAAATTCGGTTATGAGAATAGACAGTATTTCCATTAATGACGGTTTCCAAAATTTCGAAGTCTTGGAGATTATTTACGATTATAAAATCGGCAGGATCATTTTTCCTTAAAAGTCCAACAGGTAATTTATAATGTTGAACAGGATTAATACATGCTGCATTTAGAAGGTCAAAAATGTCAATATTTAATTTTATTCCCATTTTCAATATTTTGTTTATATGACCGTATTTTATAAGGTCATCAGGATGAGAATCATCTGTGCACAGCATTACGAAATTATTGAATTTGGAAATTAGAGGGTATAATTCATTAAAATTTTTAGCAGCAGAGCCTTCTCGTATAAGAATTTTCATTCCTAAATTAATTTTTTCTATTGCTTCATCAATTGTAAAGCATTCATGGTCGGTTGAGATTCCGGCTGAAACATATTTTTCTAGTTGTTCGCCCGAAATTCCCGGGATATGTCCATCAATAATGGCATTATGCTTTTTTGCCACATCAAGTTTTGAATGTACATCAGGGTCGTTGAAAATTACGCCAGGATAATTCATCATTTCGCCTAGAACAAGTAGTTTGTGTTTTTCAAATAAATAATTAATATCATTGGCATCTAATTTTGCTCCGGATGTTTCAAATCCTGTAGCAGGCACACAAGATGGAACGCTGAAAAATATTTTTAATGGCGTTTGTTTTGAATTTGAAATCATAAACTCTACTCCATCTTTTCCTAACACATTAGCGATTTCGTGTGGATCAGAGACAACAGCAACCGTTCCGTTCTTAACAGCTAGTTTAGAAAATTCGCTTGGTATAAGCATTGTGCTTTCTATATGGACATGAGAATCAATTAAACCTGGTAAAATATACAAATCACTTTTATTGTCGTTAGGATTAATTTCTATAATCCTGCCATCTTCAACAATTACTTCGGCTTTAAATATTTTCCTATTAAAAATGTCAACGTAATTTCCTTCAAACTTTTTCATAATTATAATTTTTTAGTTATTGTAAAACTTGTTTGTTCCACGTGGAACGGCAACTATCTTCCTAAGAAAACCAGTAATACACTGATATCTGACGGTGACACGCCACTAATTCTTGATGCTTGACCAATTGTTTTAGGATTTATTTTAATTAACTTCTGTCTTGCTTCAGTAGATAAAGATTTTAACTCATTATAATTTATTTTGTCACGTATAATAATATTTTCAAGTCTCTTAAGTTTATCGGCAATCAATTTTTCTCTTTCAATATAACCGGAATATTTAAGTAAAATCTCGGCAGCATCAATTATTTCTTGAGCTTTATCACCATAACTCGAAATTAGTTTAGAGAGTTTTGGAAAAATGTCTATCAAATCGTTTACCTTAACCTGAGGACGTAATATAATAGAAGATAATTTAACACTTTGTTTTAATTCGGCACTTTGTAATTTTTGGAGGATGGGATTTATTTTGTCGGGAGGACAGCTTTGTTTGTTAAATAAGCTGATTAACTCATCTCGATGCTGCAATTTGTTTTCAAGAATTTTTAATCTTTCTTTCGAAGCAAGTCCGATATTACAACCAAGTTCTGTTAACCTAACGTCTGCATTATCCTGGCGTAGTAAAATCCTGAATTCAGCTCTGGATGTAAACATCCTGTAAGGTTCATCAACCCCTTTGGTTACAAGATCGTCAATTAATACACCAATATAAGCCTGGTCACGAGTTAATAAGAATTCGGGTTTATCGTTATTCTTTAAATGGGCATTTATTGCAGCCATAAGACCTTGCGCAGCAGCTTCTTCATAACCGGTAGTGCCATTTATCTGACCCGCAAAATAAAGGTTTTCTACTAATTTGGTTTCTAATGTCGAGTTTAATTGTGTTGGATGGAAAAAGTCGTACTCAATTGCATAACCGGGTCTAAATATTTTCACATTTTCAAACCCTTCTATTTTTCTTAGAGAATCAAATTGAACTTTCCAGGGAAGAGAAGAAGAAAATCCGTTTAAATAATATTCTATAGTTGATTCTCCTTCAGGCTCTAAAAATAATTGATGACGATCTTTGTCGGGAAATGTGACAAGTTTGGTTTCTATACTCGGACAATATCGAGGACCAATACTCTTAATTGTACCATCATATAATGGAGAATCTTCTAATCCTGTACGCAATGATTGGTGAACCTCTTCATCAGTATAGGCAATATAGCAACTTCTTTGTTTGAGAAATGTTTGATTGTAATTATGAAGGAATGAAAATGGCATTATTAATTCGTCTCCGTCTTGTTTTTGTAACTTCGAAAAATATACAGTTCTGCCGTCAATTCTTACTGGCGTTCCTGTTTTCATCCTGTCATAAGTAAAACCAAATTGTGCAAGATTTTCAGTTAAGCCGTAAACCGCAGCTTCCGACATTCTCCCCCCCTGAAGCTGAGTATGACCAATATGCATCAGGCCGTTTAAAAAAGTACCTGTTGTTAAAATTACTGATTTGGCTTTGATTGTAACCCCCAACTCTGTTATTACTCCGGTAACTTTATTATTTTCGACACAAATAGCGTTGACTGAATCTTGCCAAAAATCAAGATTTGGCAACGATTCTAGAGTTTTTCTCCATTCAGCACTAAATACTGCTCTGTCACACTGTGCTCTCGGGCTCCACATTGCAGGACCTTTAGACATATTCAGCATTCTGAATTGAATCATTGACCTATCAGTAATTATACCCGAATAACCACCCAAAGCATCAATTTCTTTGACTATCTGCCCCTTTGCAACCCCTCCCATTGAAGGATTACAAGACATTTGAGCAATTTTATTCATGTCAAGGGTAATCAGTAAAGTACGACTTCCTAAATTTGCTGCTGCTGCCGCAGCTTCGCATCCCGCATGACCTGCCCCAACTACTATAATGTCGTATTTTTCTGTCATAAATCGTATAATTTTTACAAAATTAGTTAAAATTTAATACCAATAATTAGTATATCATCAGTTTGTTCACACTCTCCCTTCCATTCCTGATGCTTTTTTAATAAGACTTGTTTCATCTCAGATGTTGACTTGTCAACACATTCAGATAAGATATCCTTAAAATGCTTATATTTAAGTTTATTTTTACTCTTATCAAATTGATCTGCATAACCATCGCTGAATAAAAATATCCAATCTCCCTGATTACATATGAAATTATCTTCTGTAAATTGAAAATCAGATTCACTTCCTATCAAATAATTAGTCGTTTTAAATTCTATAATAGAATTTTCGGCTATATCATATTTATATATTTTGTGTTTAGAACCGGCGTAATTTACTGTATTATCAACGATTTTAACTATACTTAAGCAAAGAGAATCACTCTTTAAAGTATTACTTGTGTTAAGAAATCGATAGAAACTGTTATTTAAATGGTTAAGTAGTTCAGATAAAGAATTAACTTTAAATAAGAGAGAATCGAGCAATTGGATTCCCAATACCGAAAGGAAACCCCCCGATATTCCATGTCCGGTGCTGTCGGCGACCGTAATGACAGAGTGTTCAGCTTTTTGACGGATTAAATAAAAATCGCCGCCAACAGTAAATTTGGGCAAATCCAAAATGAAATAGTCATAATTGAGTTCGTTTTGAATATTGAACATACATGATAATTGTATTTCCCTGGCATATTGTAAGTTAAATTCAATATCCGCATCTTTTTGTTTAAGAGAAATATTAGATTTGTTGAGAAGTTTGTTTAATTTTTGCTTTTGAAAAACTAATTTAAAAAGAAATATGATCAAAAGGGATATGATTAATATTACTGTAAGTAGTAAAATGTTTAAAGTATTCTTTTGTCTGATTCTTTCATCTTTAATTTTAGATTCAGTATTTAGTTTATCAACTTGATATTTAGTTTTTATTTCCTGGATTTGTTGCGCCAGTTCAATATTGTAAATACTATCTTTAAGATTGTTATATTTTATATAGTATTGGAGAGCTCTTTGATAATCAGACTGCTGGGAATAAAGCTCATAAGTCGTGAAATATAAATTTTTTCTGGAATCGTTATAATCCATTAATTGATGTAAACTGTCGGCATAGGAAATGTACTTTTCAGCTAAGACATAATTGTGTGAAAGTATTTCAAGTTCTGCAAGATTATTATACAATATAGCTTTTCCAAAATTGTTTTTTAAACTATCAAATCCTTCAAGAGCTTGGAAATAAGCCGATTTAGAAGATTCAATATCGTTCTGAATATAATAAACATAGCCAATATTATTATAAATAGAGGGAATATCTGACAAGAAAGTGTCATTAGTGGAACATTCATTTATAGCCGAGAAATAGTAGTTCAAACCTTTTTCATAATCTTCACGGATAGTGTACAAATTTCCAATATTTGTCAGAGATTGAACTATGCTTTGAAGATCGCCTGATTTTTGAGCATGGTTTAAAGCAATAGAATAGTATTTTAATGCTAAATCATATTCTTTTGTGTATTTGTAAACTATGCCCAGATTATTACAAATAGTGTGTAATTGATAATAATTCTTTGATTTTTCAGATATAGAATAAGCATTGTTGAAGGCAGTTAATGCTTCAGAATACATACTTTTTGCAAGATATGAAGAACCTTTCATTATATAAGCATATGCCACATCATTTGTATTATTAAATTTTGTTGCGTATTCCAGAGCTTTATCCGAAAAAATAATTGATTTGTTTCCGGTAGAATCGAGATAATAATAAGCCAAATCGCAATATATTTCGGATTTTAAAGAATCGGGACAATTTTGCAATTTTTTAAATAAAACAGAAGGATCTGAAATTGCAAATGTGTAATTTACAACAATTAGTATTGAAAGAAGCGATAATAACTTGTTGATATTCAATGTTATAATAGTTTTCTATATTTTATTCTGTGGGGACCGACATCTCCCATTCTTTTCTTTTTGTTTTCTTCATAATCTGAATAAGAACCCTCGAAGAAAACAACCTGAGAGTCTCCTTCAAATGAGATAATATGTGTTGCTATCCTATCGAGAAACCATCTGTCGTGAGTAATTATAACCGCACAGCCGGCAAAATTTTCCAAACCTTCTTCCAAGGCTCTCAGCGTATTAACATCAATGTCATTGGTCGGTTCATCTAAGAGTAGAACATTTGATTCAGATTTTAATGTTAATGCCAGATGCAGCCTATTCCTTTCTCCGCCGGAAAGGATTTTACATTTTTTTTCCTGATCAGCTCCACTAAAATTAAACCTGCCTACGTAAGCTCGAGAATTCATCATTTTTCCACCAATTTGTAAAAATTCTGTTCCACCCGAGATTACCTGAAAAACTGTTTTTTCCGGATCTATGTCGGTATGAGACTGATCTACATATCCAATTTTTACTGTTTCTCCAATTTCAAATTCGCCACTATCCGATTTCGTTAAACCCATTATCATGCGGAAAAGAGTAGTTTTACCTGCACCGTTTGGTCCAATAATTCCTACAATTCCGGCTGGAGGTAAAGAAAAACTGAAATTTTCGAATAGAATCTTATTGTCGAAAGATTTGCTTATATTTTTTGCTACAACAACCTTGTCGCCGAGCCTGGGACCGTTAGGTATATATATTTCAAGCTTTTCTTCTTTCTGTTTACTGTCCTCGTTTAACATCTTATCGTAAGCAGCAAGTCTTGCTTTTGATTTTGCCTGTCTGGCTTTTGGACTCATTCTAACCCATTCCAACTCTCTTTCCAGGGTTTTTCTGCGTTTCGATTCTGTTTTTTCTTCTTGTGCTAATCTGTTTGTTTTTTGCTCAAGCCATGATGAATAATTTCCTTTCCAAGGAATGCCCTCTCCTCTGTCTAGCTCCAAAATCCAACCGGCAACATTGTCAAGAAAATACCTATCGTGAGTTACTGCGATTACAGTACCTTTATATTGTTGCAAATGTTGTTCGAGCCATTGTATTGATTCTGCATCAAGGTGGTTGGTAGGCTCGTCAAGTAATAAGATATCCGGCTCACTAAGTAATAATCTGCATAATGCTACTCTTCTTCGTTCTCCTCCCGACAAATGTTGAACAGATTCACTTCCGTCCGGACAACGTAAAGCATCCATGGCTCTTTCAAGTTTACTGTCAATATCCCAGGCTCCAATATTATCTAATAACTCAGTAAGTTCACCCTGTCTGTTAATTAATGCGGTCATTTCATCATCCGACATCGGTTCGGCAAACTTTTCGTTAACAGCTTCGTATTCTTTTACCAGTTTAATTGTTTCGTGTACACCCTCTTCTACAATTTCTTTGACCGTTTTTGAATTGTCTAACTCAGGCTCTTGTGGTAAATACCCAACGCTGTATCCGGGAGAAAATACTACCTCCCCTTCAAAACCTTTATCTAAACCCGCAATTATTTTAAGTAAAGTGGACTTTCCTGAGCCATTTAAACCAATTATTCCAATTTTAGCTCCGTAAAAAAACGATAAGTATATATTTTTTAGTATTTGTTTTTGTGGTGGAATTTTCTTTCCCACATTTACCATCGAGAAAATAATTTTATTGTCGTCGCTCATTTTTTATCATTTATTTGTTTGTACAAATATAATTGATTAAAGCATAAAATGGACTCAATGATTGGCATAAATTATTAGTTGTCAGATAAGACAATTTTTTTAGGCTTTTACTGTTTGTAAATGTATTAAGTATTTTATTAGTTTTGTGTTATGAAAAAAATACTGTTAACCGGTTTATTTTTAGTATTCTTTTTTGCTTTCATTAAAGCACAAATTAAAGACAGTTCGATAAATTTGTTAAAGTGTGAGGTAAATTACTCTTTTCATATGCCATCAGGAGATATGGCAGACAGATTTGGTTTGTCATCAACAATTGGAATAGGTTTCGAGAATAAATTCAAATCAAATTGGACTTTGGGAGTGGAGTTCAATTATATTTTCGGAGGAAATATCAAGGATAGTACAAGTATGCTGACAGGATTGATGACAGAATCGGGCTATATTATTAATAAATATGGAGAATATGGTACGTTTTTATTGTCCGAAAGAGGTTTTTACGGAGGAGCAAAAATTGGTAAACTAATACCCGTTTGGGGGCCAAATAAAAATTCCGGAATTATTGTAAATGTTGGAGCGGGACTACTGCAACATCAAATCAGGATTGAGAATAAGGATAATAATACACCACCAATTTTAGGGGACTATAAAAAAGGTTATGACCGCCTCTCAAATGGATTATGCCTACGTGAATTTATTGGTTATCAGTATTTAGACAATAAAGGATTGATAAATTTCTATTTTGGGATAGAATTTTATCAGGCATGGACAAAATGCCGCAGAGATTATAATTTTGATACTATGCAAAGAGACGATACAGAAAGAAAAGATTATTTAAGTGGAATTCGCATAGGCTGGATTTTGCCTTTGTATCGTAAAGCTCCGAACAAATATTATTATTACTAAAATGCTGTTGTTTTATAATTTAATTACACAGTTCTATTTTTTTTCGATAAGAATAGCTGCGTTTTTCAACCCCAAAGCAAAGCTGATGATTTTGGGACGTAAAAACTGGCGAAGTGAATTGAAAACAAAAATAGAGAAGGATAAAGTTTATATTTGGATACATTGTGCATCTTTGGGAGAATTTGAACAAGGAAGACCCTTGATTGAAAAAATTAAAGAGAACAGCCCCCAAACAAACATTGTTTTAACTTTTTTTAGCCCTAGCGGATACGAAATCAGGAAAAACTACAAATACGCCGATATTGTATGTTATTTGCCCTTTGATTCTAAGTCAAATGCAAAAGACTTTATTAATATCGTCAATCCGGAATATGCCGTGTTTGTTAAATACGAAATTTGGTACCATTTCTTAAAAAATCTGCACACGAATGAAATACCGGTTTATCTTATTTCGGGAATTTTTCGCAAAACTCAGATATTTTTTAAATGGTATGGCAAGTTTTACAAACAGGCATTAAAATTTTTCACGCATTTATTTTTACAGGACAACAACTCTGAAGAATTATTGCAGAAGCATGGGATAACAAATACAACCGTATGTGGAGACACCCGGATAGACAGAGTTGTTAGTGTTGCCAAAGAGGAATATTCTAATGATATTTTGGGAGAATTTTCGGCTTCTCACAATGTTATCGTTTGTGGAAGCACATGGGAAGAAGACGAAGCAATATTATGCCGATTTATAAACGAATTCAACGATAAATATAAACTTATCATTGCTCCACATGAAATTGGTGAAAGGCACTTACAAAAAATTGAGAAACAGCTTTATGTTCAATCTGTAAGACTTTCATGCACCAATTCAATTGATCCGGAAGTTAAGGTAGTTATAATTGATTCAATCGGAATATTGTCAAAATTGTACAGATTTGGAACTCTTGCATATATTGGAGGTGGCTTTGGCAAAGGGATACATAATGTTTTAGAAGCAGTAGTATATAATATTCCGGTTTTGTTTGGACCGAACTACAAAAAATTTAAGGAAGCCAAAGATTTAATTAATGAGAATTCTGCCTTCGAAATAAGGGATTACGAAAAATTTAAATCTATAACAAATAATCTGTTTTGTAATAAAGAATTATGCATAAAAATAAAGAATCAAACAGAACAATATATTACAAAATCATTCGGGGCAACTTCGAGAATTTACGAAAAAATGCAAATTCTGAATAAAAATTCATGATAAATGCCCTTCATAAGTTAGTCAAATTGTTAATTTCTTAGAGTTCAATCTTCTTTAGTAATTATATGTTAACAAACTGATATTCAATGATATGCCGTAATGTTTGCATTTGATTATTATAAATAAACATTTGTTTGTTAAAAAAAATCATTTTAAATTCTGAAAAGCTTAAAAATTAAGCATTTATATGGTTAATATATTTTTTCACAATTTTTCTTGCAATTAAGTAAGTGTCTGATATTCCGTAATTTATATTTAATGTTTAATTATTATTATTTTATTGTTAATAACCTATTAAATATTTTTGATACAAATGATATAATTTAGTGGTTGCCAAAATTCCTCATATCCGAAAGGTTGAGGAAATTCAGATAAAATTGGACAGAAAAAGAGAATTAGGTTAAAATAAAAATATTTTTTGATATGTATCAGAACGAAAAGATGAAAGAACAGGAATTTAAAACAGATGTTAAGAAAAAAGTATTTAATGATGCCGAAGCATTGTTGGCAAGTCAGGAATACTTTAAAGGAGACCAATTGGCAGCAAGGGTATGGATAAATAAATATGCCCTTAAGGATTCTGACGGCAATTTATATGAGCTGACCCCTGATGATATGCACAGAAGACTGGCGAAAGAAATTTTCAGGATTGAGCAAAAATATGAAAATCCGATGCCGGAAGTATTGATTTATGATTTGCTTAAAGATTTTAAATATATTGTTCCACAAGGAGGACCAATGTCAGGAATCGGTAATGATATGCAGATAGTTTCATTATCTAATTGCTTTGTTATTGGTCACGACAAACTGACAGACTCCTATGGGGGAATTCTTAAAATTGACCAGGAGCAGGTTCAATTAATGAAAAGACGAGGTGGAGTTGGTCACGACTTGTCTCATCTTCGTCCAAAAGGATCGCCTGTTAAGAACTCTGCATTAACATCTACTGGTATTGTTCCATTTATGGAAAGATATTCAAATACCACCCGCGAAGTTGCTCAGGACGGCAGACGCGGAGCCTTAATGTTGAGCGTTTCCATTAAACACCCCGATTGCGAAGATTTTATTGATGCTAAACTCACAGAAGGTAAAGTTACAGGAGCAAATGTATCTGTAAAGATCACAGATGAGTTTATGAATGCCCTTATTAGTAAAGACAAATTTATTCAACAATATCCTATTGATGATAAAGCACCAAAATTTATTAAAGAAGTGGATCCTCAGAAAATTTGGAAGAAAATAATTCATAATGCCTGGAAATCAGCAGAACCGGGAATATTGTTTTGGGATACAATTATAAACGAATCTGTTGCCGATTGTTATGCAGATTTAGGATATAAGACCGTTTCTACTAATCCATGTGGGGAAATTCCGCTTTGTCCATATGATTCATGTAGATTGCTTGCATTAAATTTATATTCTTATGTTGATAATCCATTTACTCCGGAGACAAAATTCAACTTTGATAAATTTATTCAACATGTTCATTATGCTCAAAGAATAATGGATGATATTATTGATCTTGAACTAGAAAAAATAGATTCAATTATCGCAAAAATAACCAATGATCCTGAAGATATTGAGATTAAAAGAGTTGAAAAGAAATTGTGGGAAAATATAAGAAAGAAAGCAGAAGAAGGAAGAAGAACCGGTGTTGGAATAACTGCTGAAGGTGATATGTTGGCAGGGTTAAATTTAAAATATGGCTCTGAAGATGCTATTGATTTTGCTGTCGAAGTTCAAAAAACTCTTGCAATAGAAGCATATAGATCTTCTGTAACCCTTGCAAAAGAACGTGGATTCTTTTATCTTTTCGATTTCCAGAGAGAGAAAAATAATCCGTTTATAAATCGGTTACGTGAAGCCGATCCCGAATTAATCAAGGAAATGGAAACATGGGGAAGAAGAAACATTTCACTCCTAACTATAGCTCCTACCGGCACGACAAGCCTTATGACTCAGACAACTTCAGGTATTGAACCCGTTTTTCGCCCGTTTTATACACGCAGACGTAAGGTAAACCCAAATGATCCCGAAGCAAGAATAGATTTTGTTGATGAGCAGGGAGATAAATGGGAAGAATATAATGTATTTCATCATAAATTCCTTGTATGGCTACAAGTGAATAAATACAATGTTGAGGAAGTGAAACAAATGAGTGCAGAACAAATTAATGAGCTCGTTGATAAATCTCCTTATTTCAAAGCAACTGCCGAAGATATAGATTATCTGAGTAAAGTTAAAATGCAGGGTGCAATACAAAAGTGGGTTGACCATAGTATAAGCGTTACTATTAATATGCCGGAAAATGCTTCGGAAGAAACTGTGGCAGATTGTTATCTTGAAGCATGGAAAAGTGGCTGTAAAGGAATTACCGTTTATCGCGAAGGGTCAAGAGATGGTGTACTCATTTCTAACAGCAGTAGAGATGGAGATAAAAATAGAGTACTTGAATTAAAACGCCCGAAAGTTCTAGAAGCTGATATTGTAAGATTTCAAAATAATAAAGAAAGATGGATTGCATTTGTAGGCTTGATGAATGGTGTTCCTTATGAAATATTTACCGGAAGAGTTGAAGAAGACGCTTTAAATATTCCTAATACAATAGAAACGGGAAGAATTATCAAAGAACGTTTCGAAGACGGAACCTCAAGATACGATTTTCAATATACCAACAAGTATGGTTATGCAACCACATTCCAAGGACTATCACATCAATTCGATAAAACATACTGGAATTATGCAAAATTAATTTCAGGTGTTCTTCGCCATGGAATGGCTATTGATAAAGCTGTAGAATTAGTATCTTCATTGGAATTAGATAGTGATAATATCAATACATGGAAAAATGGTGTTGAGAGAGCACTTAAAAAATATATTCCAAATGGCACAAAAGCATCTAAGAAGGGCGTAAAATGTCCGGGGTGCGGACAAGAAGACACCTTGGTTTATCAGGATGGGTGTGTTATCTGTTCTGATTGCGGTTATTCAAAGTGTGGATAAAAATTTTCGGGTTTTCTCAGAACCCGGTTTTGCATCCTTTAAATGATTGATTGAATAAGAGAGGTTGTTAGCATAACAGCCTCTTTTTATTACAATACAAAAAAGCTTTTGCATAAAGGACATTTATATTAAATTTGTTAAAAATATGGATTACAAAAATAATATAAGGTGTGAAGTATGCGGAAATTCTGCCGCGGAGGATTTTTTTGTCAAATTTGAACGGCATGATTTTTTGATTACAGAATGCAAAGAGTGCGGCTTTAATTTCATTCCACAATTTTACAGACAGCAAATTGCCTATGAAAATTATCGTGATGAGGAGGTACTGGAATCTGTAAGAAGAGGTAATAATTATATCAAAATCAGACGTCATAGATTAAGATTAAAACTGATTAAAAAATATGTCAAATCAGGAAAGCTTTATGATATTGGGGTAGGTTGGGGTCACTTTCTTTATACTGCAAAACTGATGGGATATGATGCAAGCGGAGTAGAAATAAGTGAACTTATGCATCATTATGCGACAACAGATTTAAAACTCGATGTTGTACACGATAATTTCTTTAATCTCGACTTGCCTGCGAACAATTGGGATGTTGCAACAATGTGGGATGTTTTGGAACACATTAACGAACCCGATAAAGCAATTGAAAAGGTTTGGGACATTTTAAAACCCGGAGGATATCTTGTGTTACAAGTACCTCAGATAGATTCGAAAGTAGCCCGCAAACAAAAAGAGAAATGGAGTATGATGTCAATAGAACATATTAATTATTTCTCTAAAAAGAGCATAAAAACACTTCTTGAAGCAAAGGGTTTCGAAGTTGTTAAATATAAGTCTTCTTATGAGTTAAAATTGTTCCTGATGTTTACAGTTTTACCTTGGATAAAAAGAAAAAAAGCATCGTCTGACAAAAAATCAACGATTACTAATTCAGAAAGGCAGAACTTTTTCAATAGAGTTACAAAATTACCAAAATTCGTTGTTTGGTTAGGGTTACTGGCTCATGACATCATTTACAACACTTTAAGCTTACTGAATTTTGGCGAAGAAATGATAGTAGTGGCTAGAAAGAAATGAAAAATGGATAAACCATATCATACTATTATTTTCGATTTTGACGGCACTATAGCTGATACTTTGGAAACTATAGCTATAATGTACAATAAAATTGCATCCGACTTTAATTGTAAGCCTGTCAGTTTTGAGGATAAAGAAAAATTCCGTTCGATGAAAACCCACGAATTTCTTAAAGAATGTAATATACCCGTTTTAATACTTCCGGTACTCGCAATAAGGATTAAAGCCGAACTTAAACATGAAATTCAACACGTAAATCCAATCAAAGGGATAGTAGAGGCTTTGCGACAAATTAAAAAGGCAGGATACAAAATTGGTGTTATGAGTTCAAATACGGTAGAGAACATAAATATTTTTTTAAAACACAACGAAATTGAAGATGTTTTCAATTTCGTTCATTCAGGGAAAAATATTTTTGGAAAGGATAAAGTAATTTTAAGGTTATTGCGCAAATATAAAATAAAGCGAAATCAGGTTGTTTATGTGGGTGACGAAACCCGCGATATTGAAGCCCTTAAGAGAATAAAAGTCCCGATTATTGCTGTCAGCTGGGGATTCAATTCGCATTCAGTCCTAGAAAAACAAAAACCGGATGCGTTGATAGATAATCCGGATGAATTGCTCGAAGTTATAAATAAATTGTTTAATTTTGCTTATTAGGATATATTGAGGAATAAATTTAAAATATAATAGTCGATAACAGAAGAATAACCTTAAAACTTCATAACTATGAAATATATTTTAATGATTTTTATTTGCCTGTTAGTTTTAGCAGGAAATTCATGTAAAAAAGAGGTTGTGATTAATGATGAAATTACTTATCCTGCAACAGGACAGTTTGGAGATAACATACTTAGTATGCAGGATAGCGCACAAGTAGTATCCGGAACCTACTATGGTCCTATACCTTACTACAGTTTATGTGCAGATTTGGAGGAAGATGCAGAACTAAAGGTTATAATTACCAACCTGACAAATAATGATACAGTAACCTCATCAGCAAGATATGGGAGTTGGTTTTTAAATATTGAAAATGAAAGAGGAATGTTATCTTATTCTTATGATGAAGAAACTAATAGCCAGGTTTTTGAATCCTCTAAGATTGGATTGAATGATTTAGAAATATCTTTTAATGCAAATGGCAGTTGTAGAATAGATTTTTATGAAAACAATTCTTCGACAGTAACATTATCAAAAATATTATTTTGGAGCAACGATGTTGAATAAAAAAATAATATTCGGCAAGTTCTTTCTTCGACTATTACCAGCATTATCTTAAACTTCTCAATTGTATATATAACAAGAATAAGGTTTTTAAACTAAAAAATTATAGGATTATTTATTGATTTATTCAGCTTCACATCTTAAATAAACCATTGATCCGTCGTAATGACTAAAAGGGGTCGTACAATTAAACATTTCATCGTACAGTAAAGTCATTTCTTTTTTCTTTTTTATGTATTCGATCGAGAAATTAATCGTGCCATATTGATACATCATCTTATTTCCTAAAGTGCAATTATATAGAGTAATACGGTTAGGGCCGTTGCTTTCTCCGGTTTCTTCGGGATGATCATCTTGTGGCCATGGGCTTGCAAAATATTCAATAACATATACAAAATCAGTATCCAAGGTGTCATTTTCAAATTCAAAATACAAATGTCCCGTGCCATCCTGATTAAAATGAATATATCCGGGAGATTGAGCCAAGAGTCCTATCTCAGGTACTCCAACTGCCTCAACAATTTTCCAATTTATTGCAAAGTAATTTTTACCCTTGTAATTTTCTTTAACACAGCTACTTCCAAGCAATATTAAGCTGAACAAAATCAGAGTGCCCGTGATAATATTTCTATTTTGTTTTTTCAAGATATAATGTTTCGTTAGCTCCAGATTCAAAATTTAATGAGTAGTCTGCATACCACACTTGTTCTTTTTTACCAAAATCTACAACCTGAACATCCTTTAAGGGCATACCTCCACCTTCTGGGTATAAAGTTATATCTACAGAAGTTTGAAGGTCGGTTAGAGTATATATTCCTGAATATGAAACAATAGAATAATTCCCAGTTACAGGAATTCTTTCCACTGTTGAAGTAAAGGTAAATGTCCCGCCAGAATCGTCAGTTTGATGAAACTCAAATATGCCGGTATTGGTTAGTGTGGTATCACAAATCAATTCGCCAGCTTGTCCCAAATAAAAACAGTAACGATGTTTCGTAACCTTCCATTTGCCTTCCAGAGCTTTTAATTCATGGTAATTAACCTCAAATTGATTGCACGAAACTCCCACAAACATAAGAGTTATACAAACCATTAAAAAAAACAATATAGAAGAAACACCGGTTTTCATAGTGCAAAATTACTTTTAATTTCTAATTCTGTGAAAAAAAATCAAAAGATTTGCTAACTAAAAACCTACTCTGTCAATCAATCTGTTTTATAAACTTTTAGCCTAAAATTTTAAACAGTTTTTTGTTTCAAATTCAAAATGATAGTCTTTATTAGTGCTGAATTTTTTTTCGAAGTACTTGAGCTGATCAGTTAATATTCGATAAACTATTCTTTAACCATTACCAGCATCATCTTAAACTTCTCAATTGCATTTACTGCATGAGGAATATTTGCAGGCATAAGAATCATCTGACCTGCTTCCACAACATTTGGATTACCCCCGATTATAACCTCTGCTTTGCCGTCAATTACGCTAATAAGTGCATCAAAAGGAGCAGTATGCTCACTTAATGCCTGATTTTTATCGAAAGCAAATAAGGTTATATTGCCTTTTTCTTTTTTTACAATTGTTTTACTTACAATTGACCCGTTTTGGTATTCAATCTGAGTTTCGGGTTGCAGTGCTTTCGATTTAGGAAAATTATTTTGTTCCATATTTTTATTTTTTATTTTGTTCAATTAATATTTCAATTTCCTCAACACAGCCGCCACAGCCTGTACCGGCACCGGTTTTGTCGCCTACTTTTTCAACTGTATCACATCCATGATTTTTTATTGCATCAATAATTTCTTTTTCTGAAACGTCCATGCAATTGCAAATAATTTTTTCACTATTTTCCATATCTTTTAGTTTTTAATTAAAGAAGTCCTGAATTTATTAAACAGGACTTCTATTACTATTATAACAATTTAGTTCAAAAAAAGTTTCATATCATCATCTACTGTTCCAATTCCGGAAATACCGAAATTATCTACAAGAACTTTTGCTACGGTAGGAGAGAGGAATGCCGGTAATGTTGGTCCCAAGTGAATGTTTTTCACACCCAAATAGAGCAAAGCCAATAATACGATTACAGCCTTCTGCTCATACCAGGCGATATTATAGGCTATCGGAAGCTCATTAACACTGTCTAATTTGAAAACGTCCTTTAAGGTAAGAGCAATTACAGCTAATGAATATGAGTCGTTGCATTGACCTGCATCAAGAACTCTGGGAATTCCGTTAATATCTCCCAATTCGAGTTTGTTGTAACGATATTTTGCACAACCGGCTGTAAGAATAACGGTATCCTTAGGCAATTTTGAGGCAAACTCTGTATAATATTCCCTTGATTTCATTCTGCCATCGCACCCTGCCATAACAAAAAATTTGCGGATAGCACCTGATTTTACAGCCTCAACGATTTTATCAGCCAATGCAATTACCTGATTGTGTGCAAACCCACCAGTTATTTTACCTGTTTCAATTTCTGTTGGAGCTTTACATCTTTTTGCGTGTGCAATTATTTCAGAGAAGTCTTTTGCTTTTCCATCTTTACGTGCTGGAATATGTTTTGCTCCGGCTAATCCGGAGGCTCCGGTTGTATATATACGATCGGTATAAGTTGCTTTATCTAAAGGTGGAACGATACAGTTTGTCGTGAATAGAACAGGTCCGTTGAAGGTTTCAAACTCATCGCGTTGTTTCCACCATGCATTACCATAATTGCCAACAAAATTTTCATATTTTTTAAACGCAGGATAATAATGTCCCGGAAGCATTTCGCTATGCGTATATACATCTACTCCGGTACCTTTTGTTTGTTCCAAAAGCTCTTCAAGATCTTTTAAATCGTGACCGCTAATAAGAATTGCCGGATTGTTGCGAACTCCGATATTGACTTCTGTAATTTCAGGGTTTCCGTATGATTCGGTATTTGCCTTGTCAAGTAATGCCATAACATCTACACCGAATTTTCCGCATTCGAGAACCAATGCAACGAGTTCGTCAACCGATTTTTCTTCAGTCGTTGCTACAAGTGCGCTTTGCATGAATGCAAAAATTTCATTATTTGAATAACCTAAATTAAAAGCATGCTCTGCATAGGCAGCCATACCCTTTAACCCAATAGTTATCAGACTTTTAAGCGAACGGATATCTTCATTTTCAATTGAAAGGACCCCAATTACTTTAGCTTTTCTTTCAAACTCTTCTAATGAATCACTATACCAGGTTGCACACCCATGAAGTTTTTCGGGGAGAACACCTCCTGCATTTAAAAACTGATTTTTAATTTCTTCTCGCAATTTTAATCCGCTTCTTACTTTTGCAACAATTGCATCATAATCGAAATTTGCATTTGTTATAGTCACAAATAATGCATCAAAAACAAAATGATTTACTTTTTCATTTTCTACGCCTTTTTCACGTGCTAATTTTGCAAAGATTGAAACCCCCTTGGTAACATAGATTAACAAATCCTGGATGTTTGCAACCTCATCGGTTTTTCCGCAAACACCCTTGATTGTGCAGCCTGTTCCTTTAGCCGCTTCCTGACATTGATAACAAAACATTGACATAATTTTTCCTCCTATTTTATATTATATTATTATATATTTAAATACTTTAGACACTCTAGACACTTTAGGCACTTTAGGCACTTTAGGCACTTCTTCATTTATACCCACTCTTCTTTCAAGATTTCTCCAGAAACCGAAACTATTATTGCTTTTACAGGCACTTTTCGTTTGGCAATACCCTGAGCCTCTTTGACAAATCTAAGTAAGCCCCCGCAACATGGCACCTCCATCATTACAACTGTAATTGTATTTACTTGTGCATCATCTATCAAAGATACAATTTTTTCAACATAAATATCTGTATTATTATCCAATTTTGGGCATAATATTGCCAATGTTTTATCTTTTAGCAGTTTCGAATGAAAATTACCCATGCTAAAAGCAACACAATCGGCGGCTAAAACAAGGTCAGATCCTTTAAAATGATTTGCTGCCGGATTAATTAAGTGCATTTGAACAGGCCAGTGTGTAAGAGATGATGGTACATCAGACGTATTCGCCGTCTGAGAGGTAATATTAAAGGTCTTTTCTGCTGATCCGGGACAGCCACATATAGAAGATTTTGACATACGGGATTTGTGGACTTCGCTTTTTACTTCTGTTAAATCCCAGGGCAAGTTACTTCGGTTTGCTTCGAGATATTCGATAGCCTGTCTGAAAAAATCATGTTCGTTGTGATCGCTCAAATGCTTTAAGTGAGCAATCATAACATTTTTCCCCTTAGGAATCATGTCTTTTATTACTTCAACCTCATCGTAGGGAGTAGCTTCTCTTTTTTCGATGCTTATTGCCCCCTGTGGACAATGCCCCAGACAGGCACCAAGTCCGTCACACATTAAGTCACTGACTAATCTGGCTTTACCATCAATAATCTGCAATGCACCTTCGTGACAATTTGGTACACATAGACCGCATCCGTCACATAATTCTTCGTCTATTTTTACAATTTCTCGTATCATAATTTTTAATTTTATTACTAACTTTGACACAAAAATACGGTGAGATTATATTCACACGTGTAACATATGTTACAAAATTGAAAATACTTACAAACTGGTACTCAAATACTTAATTATGAATGATATCCTCATCAACTGTCCGTTATTCAAAGATATTGAGGCAGAAGAGATACAAAGAATATTTGATAAGATATTTTATCAGATGAAAGAGTATGAAATAAATGAAATAATTGCATATCAGGACGAAAAAGTTGAGCATTTAATAATATTATTAGAAGGAATTGCCAGAGGAGAAATGGTAGATATTTCGGGAAAAACTATTGTTATTGAGGAGATTGAAAGTCCCAAACCTCTTGCACCGGCATTTATCTTCGGTATTAACAATAATTATCCTGTTAACATTGTCTCTCAAACCAACACAAAGATTCTTAAGATTCCCAAATTTGAATTTGTTAAGATGATGCAGCGTAGCGACAAGTTGTTGATAAACTTCATGAACAATGTTTCGGGCAGGGCTCAATTTTTATCACAGAAACTTAAATTTTTGTCCTTTCACAGCATTAAAGGTAAGTTCGCATATTATATACTTAATCTTGCCAAAAACAATAATACCAATTATATAACATTGCAACTTTCGCAAAACAAACTTGCCGAATTGTTTGGAGTAACAAGACCCTCACTTGCACGTGCTATTCGGGAATTGCATAATGATAAAATTATCCGGGCTGATGCCAAGAACATCCAGATCTTAAACACATACGAGTTGTACGAACTAATGAAATGAAAACATATCGGGTAAGTAAGGAAGGGTTTCAAACCCTTCCTTACTTAGCACCGATTATATAAAAACTATAAAGTATGCAGAGATACTTTAAGAGTACAAGAAACAGACTACAAGGATACGACTATAAGTCGGATGGGCTGTACTACATTACTATTTTAGAAAAAAATGGAGAACATATTTTTGGTAAAGTAATAGAAGGCGAAATGAAGTTAAATGAGTATGGTTTAATTGTTCAGGATTGTTGGTATGATTTACCAAATCATTATGAAAACTTAATTCTCGATGAGTTTTGTATTATGCCGAATCATGTTCATATGATAATGATTGTAAAAAATATTGATGGTTTTAAAAAACATGGAATATCTGAATTTGTAAGAGCGTTTAAAACATTTTCATCACGAAAAATTAATGAAGCAAGAAATACCCCCGGTAAGAAAAACTGGAAAGTAGATTTTTGGGACGAAATTATTCGCACAGTTGAACGCTATTACGAAATAAAAGAATATATTCGCAACAATCCAAAAAATTGGAGGGCTTAATTATTATGACATCAGAGATACTATATGTAATAATTATTGCAATTGTAGTTTTCGGGTTTTTTACCGAACAAATTTTTGGTTATTTAAATGCGTCATGGTTTAATAAACCTGTTCCGGAGATTTTAAAAGATATATATGATCATCAAAAATACCGAAAGCAACAGGAATATAAAATTGAGAACTATCGTTTTGGAATTTTAACAGCAACATTTAGTTTCATTTTAATTTGTTCAATGTTAATTTTTGGAGGTTTTGCGTTTGTTGACAGTGTTGTCGGGGAGATAACAGAACATTTTATTCTTAAACCTTTAATTTTTTTCGCAGTGTTGATGTTTGCTGCAGATATCCTAAGTACTCCTTTCGCTGTTTACGACACTTTTGTTATTGAAAACAAATATGGATTTAATAAAACTACATACAGAACTTTTATTCTAGATAAAATTAAAGGTTGGCTACTAGGTGGAATAATAGGAGGGGGGCTACTTTCTCTGATAGTCTGGATTTATAATCTCGACCCACAGTTTTTCTGGTTATATGCCTGGATTGTTGTAATTGCATTTTCATTATTTATGAATATGTTTTATTCAGTTTTAATTGTTCCGTTATTTAACAAACAAACTCCACTGGATGATGGCGACCTTAAAACGGCGATCATGCAATTTGGAGAAACGGCAGGATTCAATATTTCGAAAATCTATGTTATTGACGGCTCAAAACGTTCAACCAAGGCAAATGCATATTTCAGCGGTATGGGACCAAAGAAAAGAATTGTATTGTATGACACCCTGATAAAAGAAATGACGATAGAAGAAATTGTTGCTGTTTTAGCACACGAAATTGGTCATTACAAACATCGGCATATTTATAAATCTATGTTTGCATCAATAATTGAAACCGGAATTACACTTTTTATCTTTGGTCTTTTTGCAGGAAGTGATATGCTTTCACAGGCATTAGGTGTTGAGGTGGCGAGTTTTCATATTGCATTAATAGCTTTCGGGATTATTTATAGTCCATTGTCATCTGTTTTAGGAATTGTTTCAACAATATTCAGCCGCAAAGCCGAATATCAGGCAGATAATTTTGCAGCAAAACATGGACTGGCATCAGACCTGATATCAGCCCTCAAAAAATTGACTTCTCACAATATGGGAAATCTTACACCTCATCCTTTGGTCGTTTTTCTCACATATTCACACCCACCTGTGTTTGACAGAGTGAAAAATTTGATGAGTAAATCTGAAAATATAAAAATATCGAATTAGGTGAGGTTTAATATATCATTTCCCTTTTTACAAAATTAGATTTAACGCCAAAGTATAAATATGTTTGTTGTGTCGTTTCGCCTATTTCCGGACAAATTTTTCGAAACAAAACTCCGACATTTAAAGATAAATTTTTGTTTTCTTTTAGAATGTACCCAAAATCAATTCTTGCTGTAATCATATTTGTCTTAACTCCTTGCAGGACAGTGTTACCATAAGAATTAACAATATATGAATATCCCTGATTCCCATCCATTGTTGGATTAAAAATATTCTGTCCGAAATGTGTTCCTGTAGTGTCTGCTCCTACAAATGCATACATTATTTTTGCATCAAAAAGGATTCTTTTACCTAAATAGCTTAATCCTGAAACAGACTCGATAAAATTTGCTCCAAGTGGATGTGCCAATGGTTGCCATTTGTGTGAATAGTTTTGTTCCGGACGAACATGCGAATAAGTATATGGACGGGCAATATTAAATTCAGTGAAAATATCCAGATTTTTAATTTTAAAAATGTCATAAGATTTCATTCCCACTTGTGCAGCCCATTTATTGGCAAACCAGCCATATTGTCCCACATAATCAGGATTTAGTGTGTGCTTAATGTCGTTAATAAGCTGACCTACAATTATATCATCAATAATGAATTGCCCGTACAAAGCATTTCTGTCATTTATTGTAAACTTAACATTGGCCCCCATAAGAGCATTATCTTCTGACCCAAGTGAAAATTCTACAGGACGGAAAAATATTATCGGATTAAGGTATTCAAAAGTGAAAAAATTGTTATTTCCGGTTATTACTGATTCGAATACTCCCAGATTTAATCTTTTGCCAATTTTCCAGTCGAGATAGTGAAATACATTGAATTTGTTGTAATTATTGAAATATCCTCCGCCATAAATTGTGTCCATTTCAAACAAATAGGAATTATGAACAGCCCAGACACAAGAGTACTTTAGAGATAAAAAGTTCGTTTCAAGTTTAAAATAAGGATAATTTGATGCAAAATCCGATAAAAGGAATGAACGATAACCATCTCCGTACGAATTTTTACTGTTTGCAAGCTCCAGACGTAAAAAGCTATATGGAGTATATGATATTCTTATATCATTTTCAATTATTAATTCGCCCCTGTCGCGAAAACTATTTCCCAATCCGTTATATATCCACTGATAATACTTTTTTGCAAACATATAGTCGGGAGTATTTTGCAATAACCAGCCTGTCAACTGATAGCTAACTCCGAATTTATCGCCAATTGAATAATCAAATAACCCGATAAGATGGATATTTAAACCATAAAGGATATTTTTGCTTAGATCAAACCAGTTAAAAACTTCATATACCGGTAAAGCGTAGAAAGAAGAAGGCTTTTTTCCGGGTTTGCTTTTCCAGGAATAATAAAGAAAACCTTTGTCGTATTGCAGCGAGTCGGCACAAATATTTTTTACATCCGAAAAGTAATATGGTTTTATTGACGAGTGTTTGATTGTGTCGTTTAATAATGATGATTTTTCTATATCTCGAATGAAAAATGGATCCCGAACAGGAATATTTTGAGCAAATGTTGTCGCAACAATTATTAGAAATATAATATGTATAAATATCCGTTTCATTAAAAATCGTAATAATTACTTCTGAAAGCCGTTCTTAATCCTGCCTGAATAAATGTAATATCACTGTTCAAAACAAAATCAATGCGTGGACTTAAACTTAAAAATATTTGCAATTTATTTGCCCGATTTAGATTATAAATTATTTGAAAATCACTATTTACAATATATGGAGCCGTTGCTGTTTGGTAATAATTGTCATAGTTTTGTTCCGGCTGATAAATGTCAAAAATATTTTTAATACCAACTTTTAAAAAGTTCATTTTAGCAACAAATTCAAAGCGTTTGACAGAATATGCACACATCACAATTATTTCGTTAAATTTATTGCCTGCAGGGTGAGCCAATGGTTGGTTATAATGTGAGTAATGCAATTTATTGTCAAAAAAAGTATATGCCTTTTCTGATGCCATATTATATTCGAGCATAAAGAAAAGATTCTTCATGTTAAAAAAATCAAAATCTTTGTATCCCAATTGTAAAGCCCAGTCCTGACGGTCGCTGCCAAATAGCCTGTCAATAAAAATCTGTGAATATAAAACACCTGCTTTCGTAAATGACTTTGTAATGTTAAATCCTGCCAGGTCGTTGCCGGGATTTTTCATAAAACCGTTATAAGCTCCTCTTATAAAAGGTGTTGCAGTATTCATAATTATTTGCCAGTTTGGGAGCTCTTCAGACATAACCAGTGCTTCGATTAACGAAAACTGCCAGTTTTTGTATTTGTATGTCAGAGTATTGTAAGAAATAAATTTTGCCGGATAACGACTGTTGACACTTGTTAACTCCGGTAGATTAGAAATATTGTTATAATTGGGATTAAGGGCTTTTGTAAAAATATTGTTGTATTCAAACTTGCCAATTTTTGCGTTTATTTTAAAATACATCATCGGAGCAGAATAATCCGACAGTATTAATGAACGGTAACCATCACCAATAAACAGCTTGTCGTAACCAATTGTAAAATTCAGGCTTTTGGTGACTTTGACAGCAAAACTACCACAAGCGGCAGCAAAGTCATATTCATTGTATCCGGTTAGTGGATATTCGCTTAAAGATTTTACCCTGCCAAATCCCGGGATTACACCATAGTTAAGATAATAGTCCCATATTTGAAAAGGCATTACACCCTGATTTTCGGAAAAGGAAGTATTAAAATATATTTTTGAATCAAGATTCCCCGAAACCATTATTCCCCGGCTATTTAAATACCCTAAATCATGAAGAGCATCTCTGTTTAGTCTTAAGTCCACCGCAGGATCAACAATTATTTTAAATCTTTCGTCTTCGCCAACAATAAAATGCTCATCAAGAAGCTTACGTCCAAACCAGGTTCTGCGCGCGCTGTGTGTGGTTGAAAAGATTAAGCTGTCGTAAATATCGTTTTCCACACCGGTTGCAGGTCTTAAAAGGGTATTGTTTCCGTTGAAATAAATGTCTTTTTCGTTCAGATTTTGAAAATGCCCGGTAAGGGGATAATCCTGAGCTGTAATAACAAGAGTAACCGAGAGAAAAAATATGATGAGAACAAACTTCATCAGTACTGTAATTTTGTTAATCTAGCAAAGTTAAATTTTTAATTAAGAAATAGTATAACGATTTTAACAGAAATATTATTAAGAATAAAAATTTCTATTTACCTTTAGGCGGTTAATTTCCAAAATATGATAGAAATTCGTAATTTAACAAAAGACTTTGGTCGTAATAAGGGCGTTTTTGATATTAGCTTTACGATTAAAGAAGGAGAAGTTTTTGGTTTTCTTGGGCCAAATGGAGCAGGAAAAACTACTACAATCAGACATTTAATGGGATTCTTAAATGCTGACATCGGTAATTGTTCGATAAATGGACTGGACTGTCGTAAACAGACCGCTGAAATAATGAAAAATGTTGGATATTTACCCGGCGAACCGGCTTTATTCGATTCGATGACAGGTTTCGAGTTTATTAAATTTATCGCAAGACTACGACATAAAACTGACATGAGCCTATGTAGTAAATTAATCGAACGCTTTGAGTTAGATGCCATAACCAAGATTCGCAAAATGTCTAAAGGAATGAAACAAAAGGTTGCTATTGTTACAGCATTCATGAGCGATCCTGAAATTTTAATACTTGACGAACCTACCAGCGGATTGGACCCGCTTATGCGAGTAGAATTTGATAATATGATTACTGAACAGAAGAAAATGGGTAAAACAATTTTGATGTCGAGTCACAACTTTGAGGAAGTTGAAAGAAATTGTGACACCATAGGGATTATTCGGACGGGAAAGATGGTATGCATTGAAGATATCCACACACTCTTAAGTAAGAAGAAAAAGAATTATACTCTTGTTTTTGCTGCAGAAAATGAAGCCTTAAGATTTGTAAAAACCACAAAGTTTGAAATAACACCATCGGCATTTTCATCAGTAGAAGTAAAGTCTGTTGAAAATTTTAATGATTTGATTCAGGAGCTGCAGTTATTTAATGTTATTGATATACAATCGGAGACTTATACACTTGAACATTTATTTATGCAATATTATGGAGGAAATAACTAATGAAACTGAAATCGCTTTTATTGTTTAACATAAAACAGAATTATGGAATATTTTCAGTAATTCTCGGTGTTATGGTTTTGTACCTAAGTGTTATTATAAACATGTATGACCCTAATGGGCTGGAGGAATTAATTGCTTTGGCAAAATTTAAAATGTCTTCAGATTTGTTAACGGCATTTGGTTTTGATATTGAGAAAAACGCGTCTTTAATTCGTCTAATAACATCTTATTTTTATGGTATGCTTATTTATTTTGTACTGATAATCTATGTCATAATTGTTGGTAATCGTATGATTGTAGAGCATGTAAATAAGGGAACAATGGGATATTTGCTTTCCACTCCGCACACAAGAACAAAAATTGCCGGCTTTCAGGGATTTTTCTTCATCACAGGAGTATTTTTATTATTGATGATTTTAACAATAGTGGGAATAGTGGTTTCAGAAATATCTTTCCCCGGACTTTTAGACATTAAAGCATTTATTTTGCTAAATATTGGTATGTTTCTTCTGTTTGGAATGTTTAGCGGAATTAGTTTTTTTTCATCATGTGTTTTTAATGAAACTAAAAACGCTCTTGCTTTGGGTGCCGGACTACCACTGTTTTTCATTATTGTAAATATTTTAAAAAATGTTGATCCCTCTTTAAACTTTTTAAAGAACTTTACAATTGTGTCATTACTTGATTCGGATGCAATTATTTCGGGAGGTAATTATTTCTTTAGTTTTCTGATAATGTTTATATCATCATTTGCCTTATACTTTTTAGGAGTTAAACTGTTTGCGAAAAGAGATTTAAGTTTATAAAACAAATTACCGAAACTGTAATTGAGAACATAGCGAACAGGTAAATTAGAAAATGTTCTTTCTATCTGAATATTTACTCAATAATAACAAATTTGAATAGATTAATTTCATTTCCGGTTTTTAGTTTTCCAATGTAATACCCACAACCAAAATTATTACTCTTCAAAGGAATTTTTAATGTGTTTTGACCAATATTCGAAACGAAATTTCCAGAATAAACTTTTTCCCCAATCGAATTAACAATATCAATAGTTACATTTTCGATTTTATTGTTTTCAAATTCAATAAATAATTCATTCTTTGCAGGATTAGGAAAAACAGATGTTAATATGGGCAAATGGTTAAGAATAGCACTGTTTGACACTTCAATATTAATGAGTTTTGTTGCTTTATCTCCCACCGAATCAATAACTAAAACATACGTTTTATAGACTCCAGACGGAATATTGCTATTTAAACTTATTTCCCCTTCACGACTTACTGAAATACCACTTGTGTCAGGAACCGGATAAAATATAGCTGATTTGTATTCGCTTTGATAAGAATAAGGTAAAAGATTTGAATAATAAGTTTTAGATCTAGTTCTCACATAAGAAGAATGATGCCAGTCAGCAGAAGTAGTTGTATACCCTAATTGGATTATGCCATTATTATTAATAACTGTTTTGTTTTTTGCGTATCCATAATGATAAAAATACGAACAAGTATCATCATATCCATAGCGCCTTGAGAAATTAAGCTGATCGGGATAGAAATTTCTAATTTCCATATCATATAAAGGTATGTGAGGGTAATACTGATAAGGATACTTTTTAGAATTTGGCGGTTCTTCTGTTCTAAAAAGTATATTTCCTTTTTTACCAAAAATAACAGTATCGAATGTTTCTCCGGCAAAAGGAATCGCAGTATTCGCGATAACCAGTGAATCATAAAAAATGGACGTATTGGTGTATGGATCTATTTCATATGGGTATGAACAAAGCTGTTGAGAATATTCGTCTTCCCGGTATTTATAAAAGCTATATGGTGGAGTACCTCCAATTGCGCTAATAAAAATATTGTTATTGCTTGTGTCTGTAATAATGTAGAGATTGTCAGAATCTATTCGCAGTTTACTTTCGTCAAAATTTGACACAAGTGGTACATTTACAGAAAATTTCGTGCAGGATTTTTTTGGTAATAAAGTATCATTAATCGTTGCAGCAAATTCAACAGGATTGCCAGAATCATATCTGATAATTGAAAAATAAGTAAGGACACCATCAATAAATGAAGCATTGTCAACAATCAGGAACAGTTTTGCAATTTCGTCATTTTCAATATATTGCAAGATAGGGCTAATGTCAAGACCAAATTCTATAGCCTCAGGATTTGCTACAGTATCATCTCCCTGCATAGGTAAAGGTCCTCCCTGAAAGTTAAAAACAGGGAAATCAATGATATGTTCAGGAATTTCGGAATTTAAATTTGATGAAATTCCAACTGAAATTTTAATAAAACCTCTTAATGGATGTGTAAGTCTAATTTTTGTTGTCAGGCTTGGTTTATATGATGTGTCCGGGACAGGCAAAAAAACCTTTCCGTTAAAACACTCGGCTAAAAGACAATATTTAAATAAATACAGATTGGGAATCGTATCATAAGAATTTGCCAGAACCCAAAGTACTTTTTCATTATCCCTAAAGTCAATTAAACTGTCGCCATTTGTATCCAGAGAATCAGAAATATATCCATCCTCATTAAAGTCAATGCGCTGGTTTACATAATAACCAACAATTGCCATGCTGTGAGTTGCTGAATTATACAGATCATATACAGTATAAGTGAATGAGTCAGGATTGAGAACAGAATCAATACTACATGATATATTTCCCGTATACCCATATATTATAGCAGTTCCTCCACTTGATTCCTGTCTTAAGTGATCATTGAGGTAGTGTTGTAATAATCTAAGACCCTCATCTGTACTGACATCCAGACTATAATATCCTGATATTTTGTTTTGCATTGCACGGTAATACTTATCATAACCACTCATCCATATGGGTAGTCTTTCCATCAGATCGTTATTATTTAAGTAACAATATTCAGGACAATCATTTAAAAATGGATTACCTTGATTTTTAACAATGTTCCACGAATCGAAGGAGCTTGCCCCATAATCGTTATCTCCATAATTTAAGAAAAAGTATGTGTATAATGGGGCAAAAGTGCTCGAAAAATCTGCAGGTGTATTTTTTAAACGATTATATTCATAGGTCAAACAATAATAAATTGCAGAGGCTTGTCCACAACTTGGAATGTGACCTTGAAAATAAAATGTCTCCGGGAAATATGGCAGTTTGTAATTTAAGACCTGATCTGGAAGTTCAGGAGCCTCGTCCCCATAATATAATTCAGGTACAGGATATGGTGGGACATAAAATTCACCATTTAATATTTGTGAATTTAATGTTACTGTACAAATAATTAAAAAATTAAAAATCCCAAGTAAAGTTCTCATAATTTATAAAAAGTAAAATTTCAATGTTAAATAGTCCTCAAATATGAAAACAATCATATTTATAATAATGCTAATGTATAGAATTATTTCGTAATATAAGGGATTTAAACAATCTTTTTTAGTATTATAAAACAAATTACCGAATCTGAAATTGAAAACAGATCCGGCAATTGCTATTCATGATTTATTGAGGTTTTTGTATTTCATTTTTTCTTATTTATTACCCAATTGCAAATCCCTTCCGAAAGTACTGTAAAAACATTGTCCATATTGTCATAACTAACTTGTTTGGTCTTGTCACTTTCGAAGAGCAAAGGCTTTGTGAAAAATCTAGTAGCACAGTAAAACTGGCCACGATTTTTATCATCTTCATTATTTGCAATTGGGTTTGGACCAAACATATACATACTTACTGCATTTACTGCGTAGTTGTCTTTATACATTTTTAATTTACGGGTTACAATATAACAAACAATTACTGCATCCACCTCAAGCCCAACGCAAAGTTCGTAACCAAGGCTTGATGTCATTTTTCTGTTTGCCCCCATAATTCCGGCTGATTTAAAAAGTAATGTTGCTGATTCATTCATGTTTTCATTTGCAACAAAAAAAGCTCTAAATCCTTTTCCGGCAGGAGAAATTTTTAATGTTGAAACAGACGATTCGGCTACTGAAGTTATTGTTGTTCCGGCAGCTTTACGTACAGTAACATCATTTTTTTCCTTTTTTGCAGTTTCCTGATTAAACCCATAATAAAAATCTGCCTTTTCATCTGTATCCAAAAATTCTTCGGGTGTAAGTAATTCCATTCCGTATTTTTGAAATTCTGCTTTCATAGCCTCAATGCTTTCGTTGTAAAAACCATTAATATGTTCTTGTCCTTTTGAGTCCGGAGTTCTCCAGCATGATGTTGAAGCAGTACCGGCATATGCTCCTCCTGATGATTTCCCCATTGCAGGGTCGTATAGGTAGAAACTTACCAAAGCTATTTTTTTTGGTTTTGGATTAAGGAGTTCCACATTAGCCGAATAGCCTGCTCCATTTTTTGAGTTTCTCCCCTCTGTAGGAAAGTCTTGGCTGATTTTAATTTTACTTTTATCTGCCGTTTTTGCCGTAAATGGCAAGGCTTTTTGTGCTGTCATATTTATTGTAAACAGAGCACATACCGAAATCATAAAAAGTTGCTTTTTCATACTGTTAAATTTTAATTATTAATATTTGTTTCAGAGTTTATTAAATTGTTTGCTATTGCATATTTGTAGAAACCAATCTGAGATCGTTCTCCTGTTTTGCTGATAATGTTGCGGCGATGAGCATCTACAGTTCTTTTACTTATACAAAGTAAGTCTGAGATTTTTGACGTGCTGTTTCCCGATATAATAAGATTCAGTATTTCTTTTTCTCTGTTACTTAATAGTTTCATACAACTTTGAATTTTAATTAAAACAAAGTTATTCCATGCTACAAGGCGTTACAATAGGTAGGTATATGGAATTTTTATCGGTACTTGTACCTATATCTAAAACAAAACAGGAAGTGTTTTAAACTATAATATTGTTGTGGATAGCGTATTTGATAAGACCGGCAAGAGTTTTTATGTTTAATTTTGATAAAATATTTGCCCTGTGTGAATCAACGGTTCTTTTACTGATAAACAGTTTATCGGCAATTTGTTCACTTGAGTATTCTTCGGCAATTAACTTCAAAACTTCAAACTCTCTTTCTGTAAGGATTTTTACCTCCTCATGAATTTCTTTATCTTTTTTTACGTGTTTAATCATTGTTGAAATAACAGCATTGCTGTAATAAGTTCCGTTGTTTGAGACCTTTGTTAGGGCTTCAATTAATTCATTTTTTCCTGTATTCTTTAAAATATAACCTTCGGCTTCTGCCATTAAGATATCCGAAATTACATTTGAATCATTGTGCATACTTACAACTATCACTTTTATTTCGGGAGATTCTGATTTAATAATGCGTGTGAGATCAATTCCCGACATCCCGGGCATACTTATATCGGTTATTACTATATCGGGTTTACTATTACGGATAATTGCCAATGCAGATTCTCCATCCAAAGCTTCGGCACATACGTTAAAATCTTTCTGTTTTAAGAGAATTGATTTCAATCCGTCAATAAACATTTGATGGTCATCAACAATAAGAATCTTTTTAATAGAATCCATATATTAAAAATTAAATGTAACAGTTATTTTAGTTCCTTTTTCCTTTTTCGAAATAATGTCAATATTGCCGTTAAGCATTGACACACGAGAAAAAATGTTTTGCCAACCAATGCCCTTATCTTCTTTTATTATATCGGTATCGAAACCTTTTCCAAAGTCCTGAATAGTTAGATTAATGCTATTATTATCCGAACCTAATGAAATGTCTATTTTATTTGTCCCGGAATGTTTAATCATATTGTTTACTATTTCCTGAATTATTCTGTAAAGAGTAATTTCGGTTTCTTTGTTTAAAGAATGATTAAATACCGAATGATTAAATTCAATATTAATTTGAGCCGAATTATTTATTTTTTCGCAAAGACTGTCAATTGCTCTGATTAAATCGTAATTTATTAATGCTGTTGGCATTAGATTATGAGAAATTGTCCGGACTTCATTTACAGCATCGTCAAGAATGGTAATGGAGTTTGTTAGTAATTTTTCATCTTCCTTATCTATAGATCCATCAAGACCGGAAAGGTTAAGTTTTGCCGTAGAAAGTAATTGGCCTAAGCCATCGTGTAATTCTTTGGCTATTCTTATACGTTCCTTTTCTTCTGATTCAATAGCTGCTTTAAATCTTAATTTATCTTGAATTATCTTTTCTTTTTCTAAAAGTGATTTTTGCTTGTGACGGATTTTTAGAAAAATTATAATAAATAATAGTATTAGTAAAACTCCTACTGAAGAAAAAATTATTATATTTATTAAATTCTTATCCTTTTGTTGTTTAAGCTCATAACTTTTATATAAAAGATATCTTTCTTTTTTTTCTGTATTATAGATTTCATTAAACTCGGTGATTTGTCTGTTGTTTTCAATGTTAAAAATACTATCGTTGATTTCAATTAACTGTTTAAGATATTTGTAAGCGTTTTTAAAATCACCAAGTTCAGAATACACCAGAGAAATCCCATCGTAGATTTTTTTTATGATAAAAGGGGATGTTGTTGAATCCACCAGGAAGATACATTTATTGAAATAATACAGCGAACTATCCAATATCTGTTCAAAATAGTAAATTTCTCCCAAGCACAAATAAGAAGAAATTAATCCCTGTCTGTCATCAATTTCTTTTCGGATTGTTAAGGAAGTATGAACATATTGAATTGCAAGTTTTTTATTTCCCATTTCGTAATTTACTCCTGCAAGATTTTTATATGAAACTGCGATATCTTTTTTAACACCAGCTTTTAAACGATAGTCGTGAGATATATTAAAATGTACAATTGCCAATGAGTCAATGTAATTTTCGTAATAGTAGTTTGCAAGAGTGTTGTGAATATCAGCACGATGAGAGAAATCCGGGACATATTTACTTAAATCAACCGCCTTACTTGCATATTTTAATACCAGGTCATTTTTGCCGGTTTCGCGATAAACAGTTGCAATATTGTTATATAAAAGAGCAATTGAAGCAGAGTCTTTTTGAAGTTCCGCTTTTTTTAAAAGCATAAAATAAATTTCCAAGCCTTTTGAGTATAATCCAATTTCTACATAATAATTGCCTAGTTCATTTTGAATGGAGTAATATTTTTCGTAATCGCCACACTCTTTACTTAAATCAAATAAACTGTCTATTTTTGAGGAATTCTGCCCAAAACAATAGGTAATTGATAAGAGAACAAATATTAGAAAGGCGGATAGTTTCAATGTTGTTTTTAAATATAACAGATTAGTGTATCAACTTTTGTTTTTAAAGATCTTATCTTCAACCGACTTTATCTTACCTGTTATTCTTCCCAGAGGTTTGTTTGTTTGAATATCAAAACTTACTGTTGAATAAACTCTTTGTGAATCATTTTCGAGCAGTGAATATGATTTATCAACTATTTCGAGAGCCTGAGACAGGGTTTCGGTTTCTACGATTGTTCCCATTGAGGTAAGTTTATAATCGAAACCAGATTCGGAGATCATTTTTACAACTCGACTCACAAATTCACTGACGCTGCTCCCTTTATCTGTTGGGAACATGGCAAAATTCATTAAAACTGACATATATTATTTATTTACGGCGCTAATCAGCTCTCTTATAATTATTCTTTCAATTGACTTTGAAACTTCAATATAAGCTTTATTATCGGCTGCTTTTAAGTCTTTTCCGGTATATTCACTGCTCGAAGTTTTACGATAAATAACATTACCTTTATTGTCAACAAGGTCAAAAGTATAACTTATTGTAACCTGATATTCGTCGTAGTATTTTCCGTTTTCGATAGTGTTGCTGGTGATATTAAGAATGAAATCCGGTTGGTTAATATCATTAATTATAAATTCACTGCTTAGCAAACCTTCGAAAGTTGTTTTTAATCTACTGCTGTCTTCACGAATTTTTCCTAAAGACTTTTCTTCTGAATAAACTGCAAGATATGGCTTTTCAACATTTACTCTTATTTTTGTTTCCGAAGCAGGGATGCTTTTTATCAGGCTTCTAATCATTGGATCTTTAGCAGCTCTCGAAAAACTAACCATATCAATACTTACTGAAATAGTTTCAATATTTGGCGAAGATTTTATTTTCTTTAAAGAGCAAAAAATTCTGCCATCATTACTAGAAACTTCTGAATTTCGAATTAGTCCTGTTCCAGTAAAACTTATTTTGACAGGGATGCTCGATACAGGATTGTTGTTTTCGTCAACAATCCTGAAACTGAAGGTGCCATGTTCCAATTCAACACCCTTTTTTGCCGAAATTTCTTCGGAATCAAAAACAATTTTAAGATTGTTTACAAAATCAGCAATTGATGTAAAAACAACATTTCCAAGATCTTTTTCTTCGCCATTGATGTCTGTAAGAGTACTTTCTCCAAGATAAGGTTTTAAAGCAGTAAGGGCTTCGACATAAAACTGAAAAGCATTATAATGTAATTGTCTGCCAAGCAATTCTGTGGCCTGATAATATTTATTTTTAGCGTCTAATATTGTCTGTTGTTTTTTCTCTTCTTTAAGTGCTTGATAGTGAGATTTTGACAAACGATAATATACCCAGTAAAAATTATCATCCTCCCAGGTATCTACAAGTTCATATCCTTCGAGTTGTTGATTTGTTGAAGCTGTAATTTCGCTGGAAAAATTTTCATTTATATTGTAGTTATGTTCTATTATTGATAATACGGATGTGCTCTCAATGTTGACAGATATACCTGCCGATAAATCTCCTAATGCTTTTTGCTGAGCATTTGCCATATAATCTCCCGGAAGAAATCCTTTTTTGGGTGCAGAACTAATCCCCACATAGTACATAGAGCTTTGCGGTTTTGTCGAAACCCACTCCGGCATAGGTTTCTTCTCATAAGTTGTTTTTTTTCCAATCTGGCATGAAGAAACAATTACAAGCAATTGCAGAAGAATCAAAATCTGTATTTTCTTCATATGTTTTTTAGTTTTCATTTACAAAATCTATTACTGCTTTTGAAATTACAGAGGCTTCAGCATCAGTAGCTTCTCCTGACAAAGTATTATAATCTTTTATCTGGGATCTTCCATTTAATAAAGCATTTAGTTCATTCAAAGCATTTTGATTATCATTTATATAATCTTCAGGACTTGAAGTCTTTTTATCTTTCCAGTAACCGGGAACAAGATTAGTTACATCTCCAGAAAACTTTGCATAATGTATATCATCTCTGGTTTGAACAGTTTTTGAATTTGTTTTATAGATTTCGTTGGTTTTTCCATTAACAAGTTTATATGTCACTGTCATATCAATTGTGCGGGTCATTTGATATTCATAATATGTAACTTTTTCATATTCGGTTTTTGTTTCATATTCTCCGGTTTCACGATTCAAAACTTTAACTTTTTTTCTTAAATAACCTCTTTTTTCAATTTGTTTATTTTCACCGGCATTATAGGTAAATTTTGTTATTTCACAATATAAAATTGCATTAGGCTTTGTCTGTGAAGATTCGTTGCCTTTAACAAACGAACCTTTTTGATTATCAATGAGTTTAATGAATGGATTGTTAGAAGCTTGGATGCTACTAATTATTTTACTACCCAAAATTGATTGTATGTCTGAGGTTCCGGAATAATTTTTAATTTCAGCAACAGAAATAGTTATTGTACCTTTAGTTAGACATTCTGTTTTCAGATCATAAGAACTTTTATATGCTCCTGCATTTTTAATAATATCATCGAAAACATAATATGCTTTACGAAATTGTTCGCTATCCATTAATCGAAGTCCTTCACGATATTTGGGCTCGTTAACTGCAGTAATGAGTTTGTCTTTGGCGTCTTTATAGTTTTCCTGTAATTTAACAATTTCACGAAAAACAGTTTCTGCATCAGAGAACTTTTCCTGATCAAGCAAATTAGATCCTTCATAATATCTGTCTTCAAGGTAATTGTCTTTTACTTCATCATAATATTCTTCATAGAATGATGGAAAGTTCAGCTCAACTCCCACGGCAGCAATTTTATTATAATAATTCTTCGCATCCTGATAAAAATAGACAGCCTCCTTATCGTTTTCTTTATTATATGCCTGATTGAAATCGGATAGCTTTTTACTTAAAGTCATTTGTCCGGTTCTCTTAAGTCCTGCAACTGCTTCAATATTTGTTTTTTTAATCACTACTGCATGATAGAACATGTCTGCAGCATCGGAATACTGTCCTAGTGCCTCTAATTTTAGCCCCTTTTTCGTGTATCTTTTTGAAGCACAACTTCCAAAAACTAAAACTAAGCTTAGTAATATTGCGCTAATGGTAATAATCTTTTTCATAATCCAGGTAATTTAAATTTGTTTCAAATATATATTATTTTAATAAATCTTTCTTAATATTTATTACTTTTTGGTCATTATCATAATCATAATCAATTAGTATTTCACCACTTTTCTTTGATATTTTAAAGTAATTTACTTTATATTTTTTCATAAAAGGTTTAAAATAAAACCCTGAAAGTATTTGAATTTGCACATCTCCCTTTTTATTAGTGCTTATGCAAAATTGCGAATTATCTTCTATAATTATTCCTGCAAAAGAAAAATTATCGAGAGCAGCAACTTTTACTGTAATTACTCCATTTTTGCTTTTAATTTTATTAATATCTCTTACATCTTTATATAACCGCGGATAGAGATTTTGAAATTCAGGATTAATAGCAATAATAGAAGATAACAATTCGCTATTCTTTATAGTAATATTTCCATTGTTTAAAATAGTCAATAATGCGAATAATCCGGCAGCATGCCTGTTATATTTTTCAGAAATAAATTTCAGAGTCAGTTCGTTTAATGCTTTTGCGAAATCATAAGATTCGTGTTTGTCATATATTTGAGTTTCAATAAGCAGAGGGTTTTTCGGCTCATATTTTCCGTAAATAACAATTTTGTCAGTAGAGTTAACATCAATCGGTTTTTGTAGTTCAAAGCTCTGTTCGCTTATATATTCTTCATAGAGGAAATTCCCTTGTTTGTCAAAATTTGCTGCGAAAAAGATATTGGCAGTTTCTTCTTCCTGAGAAATACCGCTGCTTCTTAACCATATGTTTTTAATGTCTAAATCATAGGCAGCCATAAATAGTTCTCTGTCATAATCTGATGTAATAGACTGGTCTTCTAAGTTTAATGTTTTGCTGTAATAACCAGACAAGTATATTTTATTATCTGAATAAGCAATTCCTATCGGCATTAATAGGCCATCACCGGATATTACTTCATACGACAATATATTTGCATCATTATCTACATGAGCAATAAAGAGAATTTCAAGATTAGTACTTTTAGGAATTTCTATTTCTCCCGGTTTGACAATACTGTCAACAAGACCGGTCATATACCAGGAGTTTTCAGCTACTTTTACAATGTTGTTGTCATAATTTGTTTTTTGAAAACCTTTAGCATTCATTTTCTCCCAAATTTTATCTTCGATGCTGTATGTAACCTGTGTGTTTTTTAAACGGATTATATTTACATCTGAGTTTATAAATTCGGGCATACAGGCACCTACCGGAGCATTTATATATGTGGGATCACAGATTACATATTTTTCATTATCAATAATAAAATAATATCCGTTTGCATTTTCGCTAAATTTTACTGCTGTTGCAATATGTCCGGGATAATTTAATCCAGCAACGGGCAACCTTAGATATTCACTGATTAAGAATGAGTAAAAAACAGAACGGTCTTCGCAATCTGCATAAGCATAATGGAAAATTTCTTCGGGGAAAAAGAATTTTTCATATCCAAATTGCTCATGATCAGTTTTATAATCAAAAGCTTTCTGTGTGAAATTCAGAAGAAAATTTGCCGACTCCATTTCGTCCATTGTGGACAATAAGGAATCAAGATTTCTGTCTAGAGATTCTTTTGCATTGTGTGATATTCCTGCATTAAAAAATATTTGTATTTCACCTTGTGGATAAATGTCATAAAAGTCGATAAGGTTTTTGCTATAATCAATGTTAAATTTGTATTCCTTATCCTCATAATTAAAATTTAATTCTCTCGAAAGCTTTTCAGATCCAAGTGAAGGTGTTTTATAAAGGTTAAAATTCATAATCCTGTTAGCTTCTGGATAGTCATGTTTATATGTATAAATACTTCCAATATTTTTATCTTTCTCAAAAATGTAGTATTTCATGTTTTCAAAAACAAAATATGAATACGAATAAATAGTATTTACTACAGGTACAAGTAAGTAGATGTCATTTCCTGAGTATCCGATTTTGGCCTTATACCCTGATTTTAAAAGCAAAAACCATGTTAGCAATTTGGCATTGTTGCTAGATAAAGGATGTATTGATTCAGAAACTTTTTCAGTTAGTTTTAAAAAAGCAAAATCATTAAGATTTTGGCTGTTTTTAAAATCCAATAACTGTTCTATTAGATTATAATAATCTGTTTTTATCATTTCTGACCAGTAATAAGCAATATGAGGTTCGTTTATGCTTGAAATTATGCAAGCCGAAATATCTTTATTATAATTAAAGTCACTTTCAACACCAAAGTAATTAATTGAAGCCCGGGTTAAATTTTGATTAGCAGATGCCGTTTCGATTGCAGGGATTGGACGATATTTCGTTTTTGTTTCAGGGATAATGTTTTGAGGAATTTCCACAATCTGAAATGCAGGCATTTTTGTTTCAACCTTTATTTCTTGTTTTTTATCATAGACCGGAATTTTTTCAGGTCCCGGCAATTGAATTGGTTTACCTGCGGCAAATAGTTGAAAATTTTCCCAATCTTTTTTTAAGAATTCTTCAAATTCTTTATCCCGTTCTTCTTTATATTTTTCAAAGGAGTCATTTTCTTTTTTAATATATTCGTCATATTCATTTTTAAATCTTTCAAATTCTGCGGTGTCTATTTGTGTGTAGGCTGAATTTAAAAAAAACAATAAAACCGGGATGAGTAAAAATTTTCTCATATAATTAAATTTGAACAGGTAAAACAATATTTATGCCATCGGGTAAAGATACAAAAATTTAAAAAAAGTCCAGAATTGTTTGGGGAGAAAAATAGTTTATAAATACTTTTAAAAAAAAAATAAAAAAATTTTTGTGGAATTAAATTTTTTTACACATTTACAGCGTGAAAATTTATTAATTGTTTCATCAATATACTGAATTGAAAATGGATGCAAATAAGCCGAGAGTAATACAAGATTTTGAGAAGTTAGGGAAGGACATACAAGAACAAATTAAGTTGTCATATCCAAATGGATTTAGCCAACATTTAATACAATTTACAAATAAAGAAGGGAAATGGGTAAGTGCTTTGCCATTCGAAACAGACGAAAAATACTATTTAGTACGTATGACATCACAAGAAGCAAAGGATATCATTTTTGCTGATGATGATTATGATGATGAGGGCATTTTAAAAGAATCAGTTAAAGAAGAATTTGCAGACAAATATGCTGAACTTGATTATATGAATGAAACAATTGAAGAGGAAGATGACTTTAAGGATGATTATGATGAGCCAATAGATGACGACGAAGATAGTGATGATGAATAAAAAAAGCCGGTTAACCCGGCTTCTTTTTTGTTAATAACTTGAAGTTTTATTTTAATACACCTAATTCTTTACCAATTTTACCAAAAGCAGCAACGGCTTTATCAAGATGTTCTATTTCGTGAGCAGCAGAAAGTTGAACTCTGATACGTGCAAGTCCCTTAGGAACAACAGGATAGTAGAAACCAATCACATAAATACCTTCATCAAGGAGTTTTGTTGCAAAATCTTGTGCAAGTTTTGCATCATAAAGCATAACAGCACAAATTGCAGAAGCAGTTGGTTTAATATCAAAACCAAGTTTACTCATTTTTTCCATGAAGTAGGCTGTGTTTCTGTGTAATTTATCCTGAAGTTCATTGGTAGAACTCATCATTTCAACCATTTTTATTCCGGCAGCAGCTACTAGTGGAGGTATTGAATTTGAAAACAAATATGGTCTTGATCTTTGACGCAACATTTCAATGATTTCTTTTTTACCTGTTGTGAAACCACCAATAGCACCACCAAAAGCTTTTCCTAATGTACCGGTAATTATTTCGACCTGACCTTTAAGGTTGAAATGTTCGGTAACGCCACGTCCTGTATGGCCAACAACACCGGCAGAGTGTGATTCGTCAACCATTACCATTGCATTGTATTTGTTTGCTAAAGCAACTATTTTGTCAAGTGGAGCAACATTTCCATCCATCGAAAAAACTCCGTCAGTTACGATTAGTTTGAATCTGCAATTTTGAGCCTCTTTTAATTGTTTTTCGAGATCTTCCATATTTGCATTTTCATATCTAAAACGTTGAGCTTTACATAATCTGACCCCGTCAATAATTGAAGCATGATTTAATGAGTCAGAAATAATAGCATCCTGTTCGTTAAGTAATGGTTCAAAAACACCGCCATTTGCATCAAAACATGCAGCATATAAAATAGTATCTTCTGTTCCAAAGAATTCAGCAATTTTTCCTTCGAGTTTCTTATGTAAATCTCCGGTACCACAAATAAAACGCACCGATGACATGCCGTATCCATGAGTTTCTAATGCTTCTTTTGCGGCTGCAATCAATTGTGGATTGTTAGACAGTCCCAAATAATTGTTAGCACAAAAGTTTAATACTTTTTTACCAGTGCTTACCTCAATTTCAGCACCCTGTGGCGATACAATAACTCTTTCGTTTTTGTATAAACCGGCTTCTCTAATATCGGAAATTTCTTTCTGTAAAAACTGTTGATAATCTTTGTACATAATCGTATGTTTTAAATTTATTAATTGAGCAAATGTAAAAATATTTTTATCAGAAAAAAATGATATTTGAAATAAATTTTTCACTTGTATTAAATGCTTTAAATTGTATATTTACGACATGTTTTTTAAGTCGTATTAAAACACAAATAAATCGGGATGCTTTTTAATTCTTTTGATTTCGCTATATTCTTACCTTGTTTCTTCTTGATTTATTGGTTTGTATTTTACAAGAATTTAAAATGGCAAAACGCTTTTATTGTAATTTCGAGTTATTTGTTTTATGGCTGGTGGGACTATCGGTTTTTATCATTAATTGCGTTTAGCACACTAGTTGATTACCTTGTTGGGATTAATTTAAACAAAAGCGATAATAAAATCAGAAGAAAAATACTCCTAATTGTCAGTTTAGTTGTAAATTTAGGTCTTTTAGGGTTTTTTAAATACTATAATTTCTTTGTTGATAGTTTTGCAGATACATTTAGAGTCTTTGGGAGAGAAATTGGGACATCTTCACTTTATGTAATTTTACCTGTTGGTATAAGTTTCTATACCTTTCAGACATTGAGTTATACAATAGACATTTATCGGAAAAAAATCAGTCCAACGAAAGATTTAATTTCTTTTGCAGCTTTTGTATCATTCTTTCCGCAATTAGTAGCTGGACCTATTGAACGAGCAAGTAATTTTTTACCACAGTTTTTCACGAAACGCAAATTTGATTATAATTTGGCAGTTGACGGATTAAAACAAATGCTATGGGGGTTTTTCAAAAAAATGGTTATTGCTGACAGATGTGCCGAATATGCAAACTTTGTTTTTAATAATTCCGAAAGCCTATCAGGAGGGACATTAATTCTTGGTGTGTTTTTCTTCGCATTTCAAATTTATGGGGATTTTTCGGGTTATTCCGATATAGCAATAGGCACAGCAAAACTATTTGGGTTTAATTTAAAACAGAATTTTGCTTTTCCTTACTTTTCACGAGATATTGCTGAATTCTGGAGACGATGGCACATTTCTTTAACCTCATGGTTTAGGGATTATGTGTATATCCCATTGGGAGGTAGCCGCAAATCGAAAATAGTAAACATAAGGAATGTTATTATTGTATTTGTTTTAAGTGGTTTTTGGCATGGTGCAAACTGGACTTTTGTTATCTGGGGATTATTGAATGCTGTTTATTTTATTCCTTTATTATTACTAAATAAAAACAGAAAAAACATTGACATTGTTGCAGAGCATAAAAAGGGGATTTCTTTAAAAGAGTTAGGAATGATGATTTTTACATTTCTATTAACTCTTTTCGCATGGATATTTTTTAGAGCCGAAAGTATAAATCATGCAGTTCAGTATATTTCAACAATTTTTTCGGAAACAGTTTTTGTTTATACTAAAATTGATAACCCTTTTAAAGTAATAACAACCATTGTACTAATAATTATTTTTATTTATATTGAATGGATTGGTCGTAGGAACAAATACGCAATTGAGTGCTTAAGTATTTATAAGAGTAGATTTTTAAAGTGGATGGTTTTTTACCTAATTGTTATAATGATTTTTGTTTTTGGCGGAATGCAACAGAATTTTATTTATTTTCAGTTTTAAGGATGAGGGAGTTTTTTAAAAAAATATTATTGTTTTTGTTGCCAATACTCATATTGTTGTACCCTCTAGATTATTTAATTAGCAATTCTCTTAAAAAATCGGTTGTTCATGTTGATGGAGAATATTTAGTTTGGAATGATATCTATGCCGGAAAAATTAATGCAGACATAGCAATTTACGGTTCGTCACGAGCATGGACACATATTGACCCGGAGATTTTAAAGGACAGCTTAGGATTGTCTGCTTATAATTTCGGAATTGACGGATTGAATTTCAGTTTACAATATTTTAGGCATAAAGAATATTTTAAATATAACAAAAGACCTGAAATTATTATTGTCTCGGGAGATATTTTCACATTTGAAGAGGAGGAGGGGTTTTATAATCATGAACAGGCTTTACCATACATGTTATTTAATAAAGATTATTTTGAATCAAGAGAATTATTTAAAATATTTGAAAAAGCTGATTTTTTTATTCCATTGAAGAGATATCTCGGACAAACCTGGGAAATGGCGAGAGCTGCAATTTTAGCAATTGGACTTGAAAATGAACCACCTGCCCGGATAAAAGGTTTTATGGGAATTGAACGCGAATGGAGTCAGGATTTGCTACAAGCAATAAAGACAAAAGGAAACCTAAAGATTAAAATAGACTATAAATTGTTATGTTTATTTATGAAATTTGTAAAAGAATGTAAAGAGAATAATATTAAAGTGATTTTAGTATACTCTCCTGAATATATCGAAGGCAGAACTTTTATTGTAAACAGGGAGGATGTTTTAGGTTTATGGTATAGAATTGCAGCAAGCAGAGGTTTGACATTTCTCGATTACACCGAAGATAGTATTGGAAAAAACAGAGACTACTTTTATAATTCAACACATTTAAATAAGCAGGGTTCGAAATTGTTTTCACAAAAATTTGCCGGGGACTTAAAAAAGCTCTTGTAAAAAACAATATTAGTAACATAATCAGAAACTTTTTACGTTAATAAGATTGTATTTGTAATTGATTTCGGTATTATATTTATCAATAATTATTTTTGTAGTAAATTTGAATATTGAAAAGAGTCCTATTAATATTGCTTTTTATAGTTACTGCCTCTGTCATACTCTCACAGACATTAATTAATCTAAAGCAAAAATCTTTTCAAATAACCAGCGATACAATATTTTTAGATTCATTAAGTGTTGCTACAGAGAGTTTATTATTCTTTTCTGCAGATGGAGACACTCTTAAAGATTTTAAGTATCATTTTGATTTTGAAAACTCACTGATTATTTTTGATAAAAGACCGGAGCAGAAATCAATAATGATACAATACAAAGTATTTCCGATAAACTTTTTTACGCCGGTAAGTCTTTTTAACAAATCGGATTTCCTGGCAGGTGACAATAAGGAAGAGAATGAATATGAATTTATTTTTAGTCGCGAAGATTACAAGTCGGCATATAATCAGACATCTTTGTCGAGAAAAGGAAGCATTTCAAGAGGGGTTAGTTTTGGAAATAATCAGGATGTTATTGTTAATTCAGGATTAAACCTGCAGTTAGATGGTAAGCTAAACGACGATTTGTTTATTTTGGCGGCAATAAGCGATAATAATATTCCCATACAACCGGATGGCAATTCGCAACAATTGCAGGAATTTGATAAGGTTTTTATTAAGTTATTTAATGACAGAATATTTTTAACTGCCGGAGACTTTGAGTTAAAAAAACCTCATGGATATTTCCTTAATTATTATAAAAAAGCTCAGGGGGCGGATTTTGGGATAAACTGTAAAAATATAACCAAATCCGGTAAGGACTATACAGTAGAAACAAAAATAAGCGGAGCCGTAGCAAAAGGCAAATATCGGAGACAAGAAATAAAAGGAACCGAAGGAAATCAAGGGCCATATAAATTAACGGGGGCAAATAATGAATTATATATTGTTGTTCTTGCAGGGACAGAAAAAGTTTATGTTGATGGTATTCTATTGATGAGGGGAGCCGATTTGGATTATGTTATTGATTATAATCTAGGGGAGCTTGTTTTTACTGCAAAACAACCAATTAATAAGGACAAGAGAATAATCGTAGAATTTGAGTATTCTGATAGGAATTATACTAGATTTCTAGTAACCGGCTCAGGGCTTATTAGTTTTGATAAGTCCAAAGTTTGGATAAATATTTATGATGAAAGCGATAATAAAAACCAACCCTATGATCAAGAATTAAGCGCTGAAGATAAAAAATTATTGAGTGAAATAGGTGATAATAAAGAACTTGCTTTAATTCCGGGTTATGATTCAATTGGTTTTTCGAGTGGAGAAATAAGATATATGTTAACAGACACCATTGTCGGTGCAGAATATTTTGATTCTATTTTTGTTTATAGTACAAATCCCGAAAACGCATTGTACAAGGTGAACTTTTCTTATGTTGGCCCAAATAAAGGTTATTATAAAAAGGGTGTTACTTCGGCAAATGGAAGAGTTTATGAATGGGTGGCTCCCATAAATGGAGTTATGCAGGGAGATTATATCCCGTATCAACAAATAGTTACTCCAGAAAAATCGCAAATGTTGGTAATTGGTAGCGAATCACAGGTTTTTGAAAACACTGTTGTAAATTTTGAGCTTGCCTGTAGTAATAACGACATTAATACATTCTCTAAACTTGACTCAAATAATGATATTGGCGTGGCAGCGAAAACCGGAGTTGAACAAACAATTTTCAAAAACGAGAATTCGCATTTTAAGGCAGTTGTTGATTATTCTTATTTACATAAAAATTTCAGAGGGATAGAAAATTTCCGGGCAACCGAATTTACCAGAGATTGGAATTTAAATTCATATTATTCGGTTAATAACGAAAACAGTATTAATGGAGGCTTAATATATACAACAAAAAAGAATGGCAAGGTGGCATTTAATAGCTCATATCTGGATAGAGGACTAGAATACTCTGGTTTAAATAATTCGATAAATGCCGGATTGAAATTTAATAAATGGCAAGCATCTTTTAATGGCTCTTTACTTAATTCGAATGATCCGCTTTATAATACAAGGTTTTTAAGACATAGTTTAAAGTTGTCAAGAAACTTTAAATATTTAAATATTGGAGTTGGAGAGGATTCGGAAAATAATTTATGGAAATCTATACCTACAGATAGTATAATAGCAACAAGTTATAGGTTTAATTCTTATGAAGCTTTTGTTAAAACTCCGGATAGTCTGAAAACCAATTTTATAATGAATTACAAATTTCGAGAAGATTTGTTGCCAAAAAACGATTTACTTATTAAATCAACAACTTCTCAGGATATTACTGTAGGAGGCGGAATTAACAAGAATCCTGCACACAGATTAAATACTGTTTTTACTTACAGACTACTCGAAGTAAACGATACAAGTTTATATTCAGGTCAGGCAGAGAACAATTTGACAGGGCGTGCAGAGTATAGTTTCAGGCTATTAAAAGGAGCAATTTCTTCATCAAATTTTTATGAAATAGGATCGGGACTGGAAAGAAAAACCGAATACTCTTATATTGAAGTTGCTGCAGGACAGGGAGTGTACACCTGGTCTGATTATAATGCAAACGGGATTCAGGAATTAGATGAGTTTGAAATTGCCCATTTTATTGATCAGGCAAATTTTATAAGGGTAATAAATCCAACTGCCGATTATATTAAAACTTATTCTAATCAAATAAATCAAAGTATAAATATAAATCCTGAAGTTTTATGGAGGAACAAAACGGGAATGCGAAAAGTAATCAGCAGATTTTCAGATCAATTTGCTTATATGATTTCTCAGAAAAACACCTCACCAATTTTTGCAGAATACGCAAACCCGTTTGCTAAAAATATTGATGATGTGAATTTGGTGAGTATGACCTCATCATTCAGAAACAGTTTTTCTTTTAACAGAGGCAATCCGAAAATAGGGTTTGATTATATTTTGCAGGTAAATAACAACAAAATAATGCTCGTTAACGGATTTGATACCCGAAAACTTTTGTCACATACTTTACAAATAAGATATAATATAAACCCAAAAGCAGGAATTGTAAACAAATCAGCTTTGGGGACAAAATATTATGATTCGCAGTTTTTTAATAATAAAAACTATTTGATAAACAACAAAAGCAACGAATTACAGATAAACTATCAACCCGACATGAATAACCGGATTTCAGTAAAATATAATTTTCGGATAAAGGAAAATACTTCGGGAGGAGAAAAACTACTGATTAACGATGTGGGATTTGATTACAGATTAAGCTCTGTAAAAAAAGGCTCGCTGAATGCCACATTTAATTATATTTATTATAACTATAATGCTGCCACAAACGGCTCGCTTGCTTATGAGATGCTGGAAGGTTTAATGCCGGGCATGAATCTAACATGGTCGGTTAGTTTTCAAAGACAATTATCAAACGGCTTGCAACTTAATTTAACCTATAACGCAAGAAAATCTGCCGATACAAAAATAATCCATACCGGAGGTGTTCAGATGAGGGCATTCTTTTAGAACGTAAAGAAAGTAAAAACTCAAACAAAACATTAGTTGAAAAAATCACTGTTGAACTTCTATTAAGTTGCCTTCTTAATCTTTTATACACCTTACAGAGTAACCACTAGATGCCATTTGATTCTCTCGAGAGATTTGCTTAGAATCATATAATAACCTTCTGGCAATACCATTCCCAGCATAAACAGATGCTGTCCAAAAAAAAGATAGTTCTGCAAAACTTGAGAAATCATAAGTATGACTTAAAAATGAATATTCCTTTTTACCACAAGGTATTGCACAAAATCCAAACATATCTGTATTTATAGAATTTTGCCATGCAAGAGTAGATTTTAATTTTATACCCGCATCAAAACCTCGAAAACCCCATGTGAAAGGAATCCCTATTGTAATTGAATCATCTACATACATCTCTAGCTCGAGCCATTCTTCGTCACTTGGCACATGCCAGCCATCAGGGCAAATTCCTTTTCTCACCCCGTATAATAACTCGTCATTATCAGTAACATATCCATTTATTGCTGCCGCCCAGGTGTATAATTTGCCGCATTTTATTGCATTTTCAGGATTATCGTTATAATTAAAGTAGTAATTTGTATAAAAAGATTTACTAGTTCCGTTACGAATACCAGTACCGTCAGGTATTTCAGTTCCATTTGCATAATGTGTTGTATTCATATTTTCTTTCATCCAGCATTGGTTACCAATTTGAACAGTGTTGTAAATATTTCCGTCATAATCAGTTATAGTTGGTATTCCTGAACACGGACAACTGATATAAATTTTGTAATTTTCATCATTCTCCGGTTTTATAACAATAGCGTTTGAATGATAATTTATTTTTTTTGCAGTTATCTTAATTGTGTCTCCAATATTGTAGGTAAACTCTGATTTAACACTTTTAGATGAGCTTAAAACGTTATTTTCTTGTGATTCTCTATTAATCAACCTTGTCCCGAAATCTCCATCTCCTACGATTTTTATAGAATATACCTCAGTCAGGGTTGTGATTTTCAAAATACCCAAGCCGGAATATCCATTGAAAAAATCGTAAGTATTTAATCCTTCGTTTGTTGTTGAATTTGTTTCGAACAGCAACTGTCCTTTTATATCAAACAATTCTGCTTTAAGCCTATTTGATTTGTCTGAAAAAACT
>JAKQEK010000338.1 GCA_029558535.1 Bacteroidota bacterium
AAAACAATGGAGATTCATTTACTGCCGGAGCCTGCACTTTTAGTACAAATAATCAGGAAATATCAGGAGATACTGAATTGAGTTTTTCCTCTGCAGTAACAATAGCTGGGGCAATTACAGTTGCTAATAAAATTTCGAATGGAATTACAATAACAGGAGTATTAAACGGTAACAATGCCGCATCAACATGGGAAAATGATATAAATTCTGTTTTGTACTATAGAAATGCTACTGTACCAATGGCAACAGGAGTTTTGTCAGTTGATGCTTCGCCTAATATTGTGTATTATGATTTAAATGGTGCGCAGGCTGTGAAAGGAGCAACTTACGACAATTTGATTTTATCCTCTGGAGGAACTAAAACTTTGACTGTTGTTACAACAGTAAATGATGATTTTATTATTAATTCTGGAGTTTCATTTAATCCCGCAGGCAATGATTTTACTGTTAGTGACACAACTTTAATTTATGGAACTTTTGCTGATGGAACAGCAGCCGGTACAACAAACTTACAGTACACCGAATTAAATGCTGGAACCATAAATGGTGGACGAACCGGTATCGTTAATATTCTTGGGGATTTGGACATAACAAACGGAGACGGAACTATCGGTCAGGTGGCATTAACAGTATCAGGAATAACGACTATAGGGAGTGGCAGAACCTTGACCTTAAATAGTAATACTGGAGTTAAGACTTTTGGAGCAATAGAAAATAATGGCACATGGGTTTCAACTATAATTACAACTGCAGCAAATTTAGTGCTGCAAAATGGGATTGAAAACAATGGAGATTCATTTACTGCCGGAGCCTGCACTTTTAGTACAAATAATCAGGAAATATCAGGAGATACTGAATTGAGTTTTTCCTCCGCAGTAACAATAGCTGGGGCAATTACAGTTACCAACAAAATTTCGAATGGCATTACAATGACGGGAGCATTAACCGGTGACAATGCTGCATCAACATGGGAAAATGATATAAACACTATTTTGTACTATGGTAATGCTGCGGCTCCAATGGCAACAGGAGTTCTGTCAGCTGATGCTTCGCCTAATACTGTGTATTATGATTTAAATGGTGCGCAGGCTGTAAAAGGAGCAATTTACGATAATTTGATTTTATCCTCCGGGGGAGCAAAAACTTTAAATGCAGAAGCAACAGTTAATGATGATTTTATTATAAACGCGGGAGTTTCATTCAATCCTACAAGCTATAATTTTACGGTAAGTGACACTACTATAATTTATGGTACATTTGCAGATGCAAATACAACGGGAACAACAAACTTACAATACGTTGAATTAATTGGTGGAGTAATAAATGGTGGAGCAGATGGTATTGTTAATATTCTCGGGGATTTTGATGTCATAAACGGAGATGGAATTATTGGCAGGGTATGGTTAACAGTAAATGGAACAACCACAATAGAAAGTGGCAGGTCATTGACCTTAAACAATAATATTGGAATCAGAACTTTTGCCGGAGTATTAGAAAATTATGGAACCTGGGTTTCGACAACAATCATTACTCCTGCAAATCTTGTATTTCAAAATGGAATAGAAAATAATGGGGATTCTTTTACTGCTGGAGCGATTACTTTTGATGTAAATAATCAGGAATTAAGAGGTAGTACTTCATTTATGTTTACAGGTGCAGTATATTTGGCATCGGGAATTGAATTAACGAATAATGCCACAGTAGCGATAACAAGTACTTCAGTGGGTGCTTTGGGAGGGGCAACGTGGATACAGGCAGAAAACAGTACTTTAAATTATTCGGGTCAGACAATTACTGTATTTTCATTAGATGCTACTGCCACAGGAAATACTATTTCATATAATAGGGCTGGAGCTCAAACTGTGTTTAATACAGTTTCTGGTAAATATTTTAACCTCAATTTTGCAACATCTAACACAAAAACTTTGTCCGCAAATATTGATATCGAAGGTGATTTGTCAATTTCCGATAATGCCGTGTTTAGTGTTGGCACTTATGATATTAATATCGCAGGAAACTGGAATAATAGCAGTAATGCTGCTGATCCGTTTACTGAAGGTACCAGAACGGTTACATTTGATGGTACTTCTGCTCAAACAATTTACAATACAGGCGATGCTGACGGGACAGGATTCTATAATTTTACAATAGACAATACATTTCCGGACGAAGCATTGACCTTGAACGCCAGGGTAAACATTGCCGGGACATTAAATCTTCAGGAAGGGCATATTGTTACTGATGCTACTAATATTTTAGCGTTAGGGACAAATGCCAGTGTTTCGATAAGTGCGAGTCCTGATGAAAGTTTTGTAAAAGGACCAATGATAAATACTTATAATGTTTCGGCATCAGCAGTCACAAAAATTTTTCCAATAGGACAAGGAAACAAAATGCATCGTACAGATCTGACAATAAGACAAACAAATACGACAGCAACAGAATATACAGCTGATTTTATTTATTCCGGTGCAGACGATTTGGGATTTGATTTGCCGGGTACTATTGATAAAGTTTCTGAAGTTGACCAATGGATTATTTCCAACGGTGGAGCTTCAAATGTAAACACAGCTTCTGTAACTTTGTTTTATAATGGAGAAGATGTTGTGGATGATCCTTCAAATTTACGAGTGGTGAAAGATGATGGTGCAGGCAACTGGATTGATTTGGGAGGAAGTGGTTCAGCATCTACTGAAGGGGAAATTACTACTTCTGTCAACTTCACAGATATGGGGATTTTTACTCTGGCTAATGCCAAAGACGGCAATAATCCTTTACCGATAGAATTATTATCATTCGATGCAAATGTTAAAAATGATTATGTTATTACAGAATGGACTACTGCCTCGGAAATTAATAACGATTATTTTACTGTTGAGAGAAGCACTAATGCTCAGGATTTTGAAATTGTTGAGATTATATCTGGTGCCGGAAACAGTAATCAGGTAATCAATTATTCTCTTACTGATGTTAATCCATATTCAGGCATATCATATTACAGATTGAAACAAACTGATTTTGACGGAGTGTATTCCTATTCGAATATTGTTGCAGTAAAAATAGTGTCTAAAAATGAACTAACACTTACCGCTTGGCAGAATGGTTCAAATTTATTTTTAAGCCTAATTTCAGATATAATAGGACAGTTAAAAATTGAAATATTTGATTGTACAGGTAAACTTGTTTTACAAAAATCAGATTTTATTGAAAACAATGAAAGTATTATACAAATAGATAAATCCGGATTTATGCCCGGAATGTATATAATCAGATTAACTCTAGGAAGTTCGCAAAAGTCAGTAAAAGTATTTATAAATTAGTTGTAATTATTAAGCTGACACCTATTTATCGCTTTTGTTATAGTATTTGTAGCCTACCTATAAGGCCATAATTTGACAAATACAATTCCAAAAGCTATTGTTTAAGAATATTGAATCTGCTAAATAATTACAATCAGAGAACAAATTTAAAAATGTAAGATTTCTCACCTTGTTCGGTATGGCTGAGAAATCATTTACTTTAATATTTCACACATAACCTACTGGTAAATGGTTTTAGAAAATAAACTATAGAAAGCAGTAAAAGTATTTATAATTAAGACAAAGAATCTAAAACTCCTCCTCTTCTTCGTTTAAAACAGATTTACGCATATAGTATTCTTTCTGGTATCCGGCACTGTAAAACTGAATAACTGAAACTGAAGTGTCATTTAAATCCGTAATTTTAAACAAACTGCGACTGTTATATTTATCATAAGCAATATAATATGATGGAGCCACATCGTAATATATCTTTAGTTGAGCACGTTTTATTTCCCAACCAAAGCTGTCAACATCTCCTGAAGGGGCATAATGAGAAGCTCCACGGCTGTTAAGATTAAACTTATATGTTGGCATATTATCTACAGGAAGATTATCGTTGCCGATTGGTATCCAATACCCAATAATGTCCTCTTCCCATTGAATGTCTGTATCGGTTTTGCCGCAAAAGACCAAAAATTGTGACAAAATTATCAGAATAATAAAAACCGAAAGTTTATTTTTTTTCATTTTAAAACTATTTATTTGCTGTATCCTGAGAAGGCTTTTTTATTATTTTTACAGGAACTGCAACCGATTTGTAATCAGTATAAATGTTCCCGCCTTCATCTGCTGCGTTTTTAATTGAATTTGAATAAGTTCTTGTTAAATAATAATTTCCTTTGCCGGAGACAAGATTATCCATATCGGAAGGACTGATAACCACATAATCAGCACCTACAATATCTGTTGTTCCTGTTGCACAATTACCTTCATTATCACAAATTGTCAGACAAACTGTTTCATGTGCAGCTAATGGTAGTCCTTCCCAATAAATAGAATTTTTTATATCCGCATCAATTAATTCGACAACTTTTGCTGTAACAGGATTTAATATTACACTGTTAAGAAATTCTTTATTTTCAGTATCAATAAATTTAAAGTTGAATTCACCAAGTCCTTTTAAATTGGTTTGATAATAACAACCGCTGAAAGAATCAGATTTCTCTTCCATTTCGCTGTCATTTACAGTTACTTTACTTGGAGCGGAAAGTCTTAGCGTAGTACCTTTGTTTCCACCAAATCTGAATTGAGCTGTAACATTATAGGAATCTGGAGATTCAGCATCAAAATGTACAGTATAACTCTGATAAATTTTAGCTTGATTTACGTCTTTTGAATCGGCAATTTCGCTTGAAGCACATGAAAATGTAAAATAAGCGGTGCTACTAATCATTAATAACACGATTAATTTAAAAGGATTATTCTTTAATCCATTGTAGTTTTTGTTCATCATCATATCTGATTTTTTTGTTTTCAAAAAGCCATTGAATTACTTTAATTATTCTGGATTCGTCACTATCTATTTTGTCTATTAATTCATTAAGTAAACAAGGCTCTAAATTAAGAATATTTTTAATTTGTGACAAAATAATATCAAATTCGTATTTGCTTAAGTTAAGTTCATTTCTTCGGCTGCATACATCGCAACTGCCACAACGCTCCACGTTGGTTTCGCCGAAATATGCAAGTAGTTGCTGACTACGGCATTTGTTTTGACTTTCAGCATATAACAGCATAGATTCCAACCTTTCAAGAGTTCTTTGCTTCTGTGCTTCCAGATCTTTTTTGTCGAATAAGATACTTTTGTCTTCTAGTCTTTCGCATATGAAATGAAGCAGGGGTTTGTTTATTCGTGGAATATATTGAATGATTTTATACTGTTGAAGTATTTTCAAGAGATTAATTATAGTTTCGACCGAAACTCCGGCTTTTTTTGCCAGATATTCTTCGCTGATATTAATGTAATCGTTAAAAAGCCCTGTATATGTTCTTAACAGCATCTTTATAAAGTTGTCGAGTTTTGCATTTTCAATTTGAAAACGATACAAGTCTTCTCTGTTGACAATAAATATTATTCTGGAAGTTGAATTAGCATCTTCTGAATATGATATCAATCCTGTTGATTCAAGTATTTTTAACGAATTAAATGTAGTAAGAACGTCAATTTTGAATTTTTTCGCAAAATCAAAAATATCAAAAGGGAACTCAGAATCTTTTGCAGCTCCATAAGGTATCTGAAGGTAATTACATATAGCATTATAAACTTCAATCACTTTTTTTAATTCAGGGAAAGCAGTTGTAATATTTTTTTTGATTTGCGCTTTATCTGCAGTATTTATCACCAGAAATGCCCAGGCTTTTTTACCATCTCTGCCGGCACGACCTGCTTCCTGAAAATATGCTTCGAGAGAGTCAGGCAAATCAAGATGCACAACAAGTCTTACGTCCGGTTTATCTATACCCATTCCGAAAGCATTTGTGCAAACCATTATCCGGATTGTGCCTTTTTGCCAGGCATTTTGCTTTTCGGCTCTGCTTGTAGCATCTAATCCGGCATGGTAATAATCGGCCGATATTCTGTATTTTTGTAATAATAGTGCATATTCTTTAGTCTTTCGTCTGTTCCTGACATAAATAACTGCGCTGCCATCAATTTTTGTAATCAGTTTAAATAGTTGTTTGACTTTATCTTCTGTATTTATAACATAATACACAAGATTTTTTCGTTCGAAACTTTTCTGAAGAACATTTTTTTCTTTAAACTGTAATTTTTCCTGAATATCATCAACTACCTTTGGGGTAGCGGTTGCTGTTAATGCCAAAACAGGAACATCGGGCAAATGTTCCCGAATTTCTTTAATCTCAAGATATGATGGTCTGAAATCGTATCCCCATTGTGAAATACAATGAGCCTCGTCAACTGTAATCAAATTTACAGTCATAGATTTCAATCTTTCTCTGAAATAGAAATTTTTCAATCTTTCCGGCGATAAATATAAAAATTTATAATCACCGTTACAGACATTATTTAATGCTATTTCTATCTCGGTCTTTGTCATTCCCGAATAAATTGCAGCAGCTTTTATATGTCTTTTCTGAAGATTTTCAACCTGATCTTTCATTAAAGCAATTAAGGGTGTTATTACCAAACAAACCCCTGGATTGGCAAGACTATAAACCTGAAATGTGATAGATTTACCACCACCTGTAGGCATAAGTCCTAAAGTGTCTTTACCTGACGCTACAGATTCTACAATTTCTTCCTGTAGTTCTCGGAATCTATTATACCCCCAGTATTGTTGTAATATTTCTCTATATCTGCTCAAAACTAAAAATCTAGATATTTTTACTTATCACTATAAGTCAAAACTCAAAATATAACGTTCATATTTTGTTTTTCATACAAATTTAACAAAAGTCTTTGACAAACTTGTAAAAAGTTGTATTTTCGTAAAATTTTATTTCAAAGGGATCTACAATGAAAAATGAAACTAAAATAGTACTCGAAGGGCTTACATTTGATGATGTTTTATTAATTCCGGCTTATTCGGAAATATTGCCCAATAAAGTAAATATAACATCGAGATTTTCAAGAAATATTATAATTAATACTCCAATTGTTTCCGCTGCAATGGATACGGTTACTGATAGTAAGATGGCAATTGCCATGGCACGTGAAGGAGGAATAGGCGTCATTCACAAGAATATGTCAGTTGCAGATCAGGCAAAACACGTATATCAGGTAAAAAGAGCTGAAAATGCCATGATATTAAATCCTGTAACGATTAATATAAACGAAAGAGTAGGAGATGCAAAAAAAATAATGTCTGATTACAATATTGGTGGGATTCCTGTCGTTGATGCAGATAATAAATTAAAAGGAATTGTTACGAGCAGAGATATGCGTTTTCAGAGTGATATGAGCCTTCCAATAAAGGAAATAATGACTTCGGAAAACCTAATAACAACTGAGCAAGGAATTGAACTTGATGATGCTAAGGGCATATTTATGAAATATCGCATCGAAAAATTGCCGGTAGTTGACAGATCAGGCAAACTGGTTGGTTTAATTACATATAAGGATATTACAAAAGCATCGGACGCGCCACACTCTTGTAAAGATTCTCATGGCAGACTTAGAGTTGCAGCAGCTGTTGGTATTTCAGGTGATAGTATGAAACGAATGGAGGCTTTAGTCGAGGCAGGTGTTGATGCCATTGTCATAGATACAGCTCACGGACATACCAAAAATGTAAATACAGTTTTAAAAGAAGCCCGTAAAAAATTCGCAAATATTGATATTATTATTGGAAATATCGCAACTGCTGATGCAGCCAAAATGCTTGCAGACAATGGAGCAGATGCCGTTAAAGTTGGAATAGGTCCCGGCTCCATTTGTACAACACGTGTTGTGGCAGGAGTAGGTGTTCCCCAATTATCAGCAATTATGAATGTTGCCGGAGCACTTAAAGGAACAGGAATTCCTTTAATTGCTGATGGCGGTATTAGATATTCAGGTGATATTGTTAAAGCAATTGCTGCAGGGGCACATTCCATTATGGCCGGCGGTTTATTTGCAGGTACCGAAGAAGCTCCGGGTGAAACGATAATATTTAACGGCAGAAAATTTAAATCATATCGAGGTATGGGTTCTGTTGAAGCTATGCAAATGGGTTCGAAAGATCGCTATTTCCAAGATATGGAAGACGATATTAAAAAGCTTGTACCTGAAGGTATATCTGGTCGCGTTCCTTACAAAGGCACACTTAATGAGGTAATTTACCAACTTGTTGGTGGACTTAAAGCAGGAATGGGTTATTGCGGTGCTGAAAATATTGATATTTTACATGAAAATTCGAAATTTGTGAGAATTACTTCGAGCGGAGTAGTCGAAAATCATCCTCACGATGTTACTATTACACGCGAAGCTCCAAATTATTCAAGATTTGATTAATTATTATTTACTAACTTAAAATAATATGTGTATGAAGAAGTTAATGGTTTTATTTTTTGCAATATGCTTTGCATTTCCAGTTTTTTCTCAGGAAAGAATACTTTTAGAAATTGATAATGAAAAAATTACTGCAGATGAGTTTTTGCATATTTATACTAAAAATAACACTGATGCAAATGCATTGAATTATGCTGCGATGAATGAATATATGGACCTTTTTGTCAATTTCAGACTTAAGGTTCATGAAGCTCAGATGCTTGGCTTAGATACTATGCCGTCATTTATTCAGGAATTGTCCGGTTATAGATCTCAACTTGCACAACCTTATCTTACTGATAAAAAAGTGGAGGAAGAGCTTGTCCTGGAAGCTTATGAGAGAATGAAATTTGATGTAAATGTTTCTCATATTCTTATAAAATTGGATGAAAATGCTAGTCCTGAGGATACATTGAAAGCATGGAATAAAATTAATGAGGTTTATAAGAAATTACAAAAAGGTGGAGATTTTGTAAAACTTGCAAAAGAGTACTCGCAAGACGAATCTGTTGTGATGAATGATGGAAATTTGGGATGGAGAACTGTTTTTGGATTGGTGTATGAATTTGAAACAGAAATGTATAATACTCCGGTTGGACAATATTCCAAACCTTTTAGAACACGATTCGGATATCACATACTTAAAGTTAATGATAAGAGACCATCAAAAGGAAAATATAAAGTTGCACATATAATGAAACTTGTTCCGAAGGATGCTGGAAATAATTTGGATGTTACTGCAAAAGAGACAATGGAAGAATTACATGTTAGATTGTTGGCAGGTGAAGATTTTGAAGCCTTAGCAGATGAATACAGTGAGGACCGCAGGTCGGCAGAAAATGGTGGACAGATTGGTTGGGTAACTGTTGGAGGCAAAATGATTAAGGAATTCGAAGATGCTGTTTTTGCTCTTGACAATCCCGGAGATATTTCACCTATTTTAAAGACAAGTTATGGATATCATATTATTAAGCTCCTCGAAATAGAACCAATAAAATCGTTTGATGAGTTGAAGTCAGAGATTAAATCAAAAATTTCAAATACTGCCAGAACTTCTAAAAGCCGCGAATCTGTTATTCAAACTTTAATTAAAGAGTATGATGTTAAAACGTATGAAAAAAATGCTGCATACTTTTATAAAATTGTGACCGATTCAATTTTCGCAGGCTCATGGTCTATTGATGAGAATATTGATTTGTCAAAGCCTTTGCTTAGTTTTAATGATAGATTATATACTCAAAAAGATTTTGCTGATTATCTTATGAAGTTTAATCGTAAGCAAACTCCTCAAAATGTGATTATTTTCGTTGATAATTCATATAAGAGCTTTATCAATAAAATGATAATTATGTATGAGGAAGAAATATTAGAAGATAAATATCCGGCTTTCAAGTATCTTATTAAAGAATATCATGATGGCATCCTTCTATTTGAACTTACCGATAAAACCGTATGGTCAAAGGCAATAACTGATACTGTAGGCTTAAATAATTTCTACGAAAATAATAAAAACAATTATATGTGGTCAACCAGATATGAAGTTAAAACATATAAATGTAAAGATGCAAAGGTATGCAGTTCAGTGAATAAGAGTTTTATGAAAAATGTACCACAAGAAAAAGTTTTTGCTAAAATAAACAAGAAGGATTCAGTTGCTGTTGTACTTGACCAGACTGAGTTATGTGAAAAAGGAGTTAAACCTATGGTTGATAAACTTATTAAAGAACACAATATTCCCGAGACAGCAGGTTATAAAAAAGTAATAACCAATACTGATAAAAATACTGTTACAGTAATAAATGTACGTGGTCCTGAGGTGAAATCGTTGAATGAAGCCAAAGGGATAATTACTGCAGATTATCAGAATTTCCTTGAAAAAGAATGGCTTAAAGAGTTACATTCTAAATATAAAGTTGTTGTTCATGATGATGTTCTAAGAAGTATTTCAAAAAATTAATAAATACATGAACAAATACTTTTCAGGATTTTTGACAAAAGTATTAATTGCTTTTCTCTCAATATCGTTTTTTTTCTCTTGTGGACCTAAAAAAGTTGCTGAAATAGAAAAAGATGTTTTGGTGAGCTTAAATGGGGAAACACTGTATTTGCAGGATGTATTAAAGCTAATTCCTCGAAATTGTATATCTGAAGATAGCGCGGCTTTTGTAAATGATTATATTTATAGTTGGGTTTCTGAAAGATTGCTGTATGCAGATGCAAAAAACAAACTAACTGATACTGCTATAATTGTGCAGAAAATAAATGAATACAGAAGGCAGTTGTATATTCATTATTATAAGGAAAACTTAATTTATTCGGAAGTCAATACTGAAGTAAGTCTCGAAGAAATAAATGAATACTACAATAAACATCTTAGCGATTACGTTTTGGAAACATCTTTTGTAAAAGCTCATTATCTTACTATGGATGCAAAGGTCATACAACATTCTGACGAATGGGAGAAAATTCATAATAACGGACTTGAGGATGAGAAATTCCTTAAGGATTATTGTATTGGAACAGGCAGAAAGGTTTATTTTATTAAAGAATGGACAGAAATAAGAAATTTTTTAGACATAATAAATTACACCGATGAATTTTCTGAATATGATCTTGGTAATAAGAATGATTTGATTTATATAAATGGAGATTTAAGATACATTGTTAAAATTGATGATTATCGAAAAAAAGGCGATTATATGCCACTTGAATTAATTACACCTCAGATAACTCAGATTATAATTAACAATAGAAAAGAAAAAAAAATAGTTCAAGTTAAGAATGATCTAATTGAAAATGCTAAAAAAGAAGGCAAACTAATAATAAAATAATTGTGAAAAAAACTCTAATATTAATAACACTTACTTTAACATCATTGATGATGTTATCACAGGAAGTGATTGATCAGGTTGTTGCCGTAGTAGGGAATGAGATAATTTTAAAATCAGATATTGAGAATCAGTATATACAGTTAATATCACAAGGTTATTATTCTGAAGAGTCTGATTTAAAATGTGATGTTCTTGAAGAGTTAATGTTTCAAAAGCTCTTGTATCTTCAAGCATTAGAAGATAGTATTGTTGTTACAGAAAAAGAGGTTGAGACAGAATTGGATAGAAGAATAAATGTATATGTCAATCAGCTTGGATCAGAAAAAAAACTTGAGGAATATTATGGGAAAACAATAAAAGAGATAAAAAATGATTTTAGAGGAATAATAAAAGAACAAATTCTTACTCAACGAGTACAATCAAATCTGACACAAAATGTTAAAGTAACTCCATCTGAAATAAAAGCATATTTTGAATCAATTCCGGCTGATAGCTTACCAATGGTTGAAGCTTATTATGAATTATCGGAAATAGTGATATCTCCGGAAATTGGAGAAGCTGAGAGAAATGCTGCAATAGAGAAACTTAATGGAATACGCGAAAGAATATTAAATGGAGAGAGTTTTGCGACTTTGGCAATATTGTATTCAGAAGACCCCGGTTCTGCAAATAAAGGTGGCGAACTTGGATTTGTGAGCAGGAATGATCTTGTGCCGGAATTTGCTTCTGTTGCTTTTAATCTTACATCTCCCGAAGAAGTTTCCAGAGTTGTTGAAACAGAGTACGGATTTCACATTATTCAGCTAATAGAGAAGAAGGGTAATATGATGAACTTTAGGCATATATTACTTAATCCTGTTGTTAGTGTAGAACAAATTCAAATTGCTGAAAAACGTGCTGAGGAAGTGTATAATCTTATAACTAGTGATTCCATAAGTTTTAATGATGCTGTTAAAAGTTATAGTGATTCGGACACTAAATTTAATAATGGAAAAGTAATGAACCCGTATTATGGAAATACAAAATTAAGTGATGATTTCGTAGATCCATATACTCGTAAAGCATTGTCAGGGCTTAAGCCAGGAGAAATTTCCAAACCTTTTTTAGCTACAAATAACAAAGGTAGAAAAGAAATGAAAATCATACGCCTTGATTTAAAGGTTGAAAATCATGTTGCTAATTTAAAGGATGATTATCAGGAACTACAACAGTACGCCTTACAGGTTGAAAGTCAGAAAGTAATTGAAAAATGGATTAATAACAAACTTAAGAGTACTTATATTAGAATAGATCAATCGTATTCAAATTGTAACTTTAAATTTGGTGACTGGTATAAAACCGGAGATGCCCAATAGCTTATTTATCACTTGCAGTAAGACATAAACAATAAAATATGAAAAAAGCAATTATTATGACTGAGGTTGGAGATATGACTGTTGAATTTTATCATGAAGATGCTCCTATAACAGTTGAAAATTTTATTAAACTTGCAGAATCTGGTTTTTATAATGATCTTAGATTTCATAGGGTAATACCTGATTTTGTAGTGCAGGGTGGCTGTCCTTATTCGAAAGAAATAGGCAATCCACGAGTAGGTACAGGAGGTCCGGGTTATACTATAAAGTGTGAATTAAAAGGCAATAATCAATATCATGATAGAGGCGTGTTGTCAATGGCTCACGCAGGAAGAGATACGGGAGGCTCACAATTTTTTATCTGTCATAGTCGTACAAATACTGCACATTTAGATAGAAACCATACTTGCTTTGGGAAAGTAGTTGATGGACTCGACGTTATAGATAAAATCAGAAGTGGTTGTATAATAGAGGAAATAAAAATAATCGAGTAAACAGTATCTAATTATTTTCTATTCTGTGCCAGGTTTGAGTTCTGTAAAAAGGTCCAAGATATCCTCTGACATTAAGAGTCTTTCCATCTTCAGACAGCCACATTCTACAGTCATAAACCTTTCCGTTATTGGGATCTAAAATCCCTTTTTTAAGATACCAGTCATTTGTTCTTTTTGTTAAGCCATTAACTATCTGCATTCCAATAATAGGTTGATTATGCAAAGTTCCCTCACAGGCAGTACATAATGGATTTTCTTCTGTCTTATCAAGAATCTCGATGACCTTACCATATAGTTTTCCATTTTTAATGTATAATTCAACGTAAGATTTTGGCTTATTTGTTTCATCATCAATAGTTTTCCAAATACCAACCTCTTTTTGGGCTTTTAATGAAACACCTGCAAAAATTATTGCAGCTAGTAATATCAATTTAATACTGTTTTTCATAATTATTAGTTTAAATGTTGGCTCAAAAATACAAAAATTAATCCAAAACAAAATCTGCCAATATTAAAATAGGTTGACAAAAGATTTCATATTTTTGTTATAACCAAAAAAAAAGAATGAAAAACCGAATTCAAATTATTAGGGCAGATATCACTACTTTGTCAATAGATGCGATAGTAAACGCTGCAAATAGAACATTGTTAGGCGGAGGAGGAGTGGATGGTGCGATTCATAGGGCGGCCGGATTTGAATTGTTGGATGAATGCAGAACTTTAAACGGATGTAATACAGGTGAAGCTAAAATAACCAAAGGTTATAATCTGCCCTCAAAATACGTAATTCATACCGTTGGTCCTGTTTGGTATGGCGGAAACAAAAATGAACCGAAACTACTTGCTGATTGTTACAGAAATTCTTTAAATATAGCTAATTTATACAATCTTAGAACAATAGCTTTTCCGGCAATAAGCACAGGAGTTTATGGATATCCTTTAATCGATGCGGCTAAAATTGCCTATATAGAAACTTTTTCGTTCCTAAAACAAAACTCTAATCCTAAGACCGTAATTTTTGTTTGTTTTAGTGAAAATGCAGTGTCTGTTTATCAAAATGTTTTAGATGAAATTCTTAATAATATTTAGATAAAGTAAAACGTTTTATTCTAAAATTAACTATGAAAAATGTATTGCTTTTAATATTTGTCTTATTATCGTTAATTGGTATGTCGCAAATTACAGAGAGAGAGCAGCAAGTACTGGATGAAATAAATCTTTGTCGAACAAATCCTCAACAATATTTGCAGTATATTGATTCATTTCTTGAATACAATAATTCAGATGCCGGAGAAAAAGCTACAGCCAGAGAATTAAAGAAAGTGTTAAAAAAAATGAAGCCTCTGGAACCATTGGTGTTTTCTCCAGAATTGTATGAAGCCTGCAAAATTCACGGAGATTACATTATTAAAGTTAAAAAGTTGGTACATTCTGATTGCGTATGTGCAGAAAATGTTCAATATGGGCACAGCGATGTAAGGTTTGCTGTTATTGATTTGTTGATAGATAATGGAATAAGCAGCCGGGGACACAGAAAAAATATTTTAAATCCAGAATTTGGTTATTTTGCTGTTTACGAAATCCCTCAAAAAGTAAAAAAAATGGATTACATTTTTATTCAACAATTTGATTGGAAAAAGAAGTAATTCGTTGGCTGCTATAAAATGTAAGTTTAATTTGATTTTTACATTAAAATTTATTAACTTGCATTGAAATTTTAATTCTTAAAAAAATGAAAAAATATTTTTTAACAATTCTAATTATAATTATTACTTCAAATGCTTCATTTTTATTTTCACAGACTGTAGGAAGGTATGATGACAATAGAGATGGCAATGATTATAAAACTGTGTTTATAAACGGCAAAACATGGTTCAGTCAGAATCTTAATTATGCCTCAACTTCCGGTAGCTGGTGTTATGAAGGATCTTCGAAAGAATGTGATAAAAACGGCAGATTGTATTGTTTTGAAGGTAGCAAAAATGCTTGCCCTGCTGGTTGGAGATTGCCTACGATGGCAGATTTTGAAAGTTTAGTCGAATCTGCCGGAGGTAAAAAAAGTCCCGGTACTTTTAATGCTTTAAATACTAATGGTTCGACAGGATTTAATGTTCAGTATGCCGGGTACAGGACGGCTGATGGTTTGTTCTTAAAAAAGGGAAACGAAGCTGGTTATTGGATTAATGTACCGGTGAAAAAGAAAAAAGTTACTGTGGCGTATTTTAATAAATCAAAAGGTACAATAGAGTATATCAAAATAAAACCTGCTGATAGGGCATATTCAGTTAGATGCGTCAAATGATGTATCACGAAAAAGTTGTACAAATTATCTAAATGACATACTATAGTATAATACTATTCGTTTTAATTTTCAGTTAATATAAAATTATGAAAAATCTAAATTTGTTTGCAGCAGTTATCTTTGTTGTGGTTTTATTTAATAGTTGTCAATCCGAAAAAGAGATTTATGGAAAATGGTCTATTGAAGATATAGAGATGAAAGAGAATGTCGACGAAATTTTGTTTGTTGGTTTGGCATTATCAGACTTCAGTTATTATGAGTTTACAAGTGAAAATGAATTGTTGCTATATAACTCTAAAGATGAATTGCTTCAAAAAGAAAGATTTTTACTTTCTGAAGACGGTAAAGAATTATTGATAAAAGGTTCGGTTGATCAGGTTTTGAAAATAGAAATTATCAGTAAAACCGAAATAAAACTAGAAGATGAGAATTGTATCATCAAACTCACAAGAAAATAGCATCTACACATAGGATAATAGCTATCTTTGATTTTCAAATTTAACATTTTTATAATTTTGATGTTGCATTTATCAGTTGAATCTACGGTAAATAATGTACTTTTGCATTTTTATTTTCAGGAATGAGGATTTTCAGAACATATTTTGCGGGATCGAAAAAATCAGGTGGAATTAACGAATTGCTTGTGTTAGCAATACCAATGGTTATATCTACTGCAGCTGATGGCGTAATGACCTTTACCGACAGGTTGTTCATGGCTAAAGTAGGTTCGGAACAAATGAATGCAGTTATGGGAGGAGGAGTAGGCTTTCAGGTTCTTACATTTTTCTTTATAGGTTTGCTTGGTTATTCTACTGCATTGGTAGCTCAGTATTTTGGAGCAGGAGAAAAGCATAATTCATCAAAAACAACATTTCAGGCAATAATTATAAGTGTTATTGCATGGCCTGTTATTATTTTACTTAAGCCATTGATAGCTCAATATTTTGTATATTTAAAAATTCCTGAAGTTCAGTTACAATATCAGACAGAATACTTTAATATAATGGTGTTTGGAGGTGTCTTTGCAATTTTAAGACATAGTTTGAGCTGTTTTTTCTCAGGAATCGGGAAGACAAAAATCGTGATGAGAGCAACAATAGTAGCGATGTTGTTAAATGTCATACTTGATTATGTACTGATTTTTGGAAAGTTTGGTTTTGAGGCAATGGGAATAAAAGGTGCTGCCATCGCAAGTATCTCAGGGTCTGCAGGAGCTGTTATTATGCTTTTTTATGCATTTTTTCATAAAACGATTAAAAAAGAATTTTCAGTTATGCAGTCATTCAGGCTTGACTTTTCAATCATGAAAAAGCTTTTTCGTTTTGGATATCCGGCAGGTCTGGAACTTTTCCTTAATTTTTTCGCTTTTTCGACAATGATATCAATATTCCATTCTCAGGGAAATATTGCAGCTACAGCATCAACTATAATGTTTAACTGGGATCTTGTTTCATTCATTCCGTTACTTGGAGTTGAAATTGCAGTTACTAGTCTCGTTGGAAGATATATGGGAGCAGGGAGGCCTCAAGTAGCTCACAGAGCAGCGGTAAGTGGTATAAAAATAGGTGTCTTCTATTCTATTGTAATACTTGCCTTATTCATTACTATTCCTGAAGTCCTTGTAAGGGTATTCGAACCGGTAGGTCATTCACATGTGTTTGAGTCTGCAGTTCCTGTTGCTTCAAACATGATCAGAATAGCCTCAATATATGTTTTGGTTGAAGCTGTAATGGTAGCTTTAGTCGGAGCTTTAAGAGGTGCCGGTGATACATTTTTTACTATGATAGCCTCGGTAACGGCTCATTGGATGTTTGTACCAATTATATATTGTTCGTTAAAGTTTTTCAATATGTCTGTAGAATGGAGCTGGTTTTTACTTGTTATTGCTTTTCTGTTGTTTAGTTTTGTTTTATATTTTAGATTTAAAAGCGGAAAGTGGAAAAAAATTAAAGTGATAGGTTAAGTAGTAATATGTTACGGTAACTGTAAAATTGATTATATTTGTTGTGTCTAAAACAAAATAACATGAAATCAAATGCGACAATATTAATAACAAGCGTCATTTTTGTATTGGTAATTTCCTGTAATGGAGGGAAAGACAAATCAGTAAAGTCAGAAAAAGAGCAAAATATAGAAACAGTTGATTCGGTACAGAATGAAAATGTTGATATATCAAGTATTGAGGATCAAATAATTGATAAAATTCTTGAATTACCAGAGGTAAAGGACAGAGCTGATTATATTGTTAAGGAAACTAATGGTGAACGTCACCTCAAAATTTGGATTGCTGCAAGTCCAAAAGAAACAGGAAGTTATTACCTGATAAAAGCAGGGGAGGACAATGGAATGAGTTTAGTAACTCATTTTGACTTTCATGTTAATCCAAAAACATTGGAGATTAAGTATTATGATGTCTTGACAGATTCTGAATTAAGCTTAAGTGAATGGAGAGAGCAGAACAAGGAATAGTTTGACATATAGTTTAATTAATTATTATAACAAACGTATTTCATTATTGTTACAATTCAAAAGTATTTTATTCATAGCCAGGCTTACAGTTAAATTATTGATAAATTATAATTATTTAGCTGGCATCTATTAATCGCTTTTGTTATAGTATTTGTAGCCTCCCTATAAGGCCATAATTTGACAAATACAATTCCAAAAGCTATTGTTTAAGTTTGTGAACCCCCGACTTAAAAGTCGGGGTTACTGACATTGAGCCCTCCGGGCTCAGGTTTTTGAACCAGCTAAATAATTACGATAAATTTATTGTATTTTTTTTCTCAAACAAATTACCCTTAATATATTGCTGCTGTTTTGATGTATATATGCGGCTGGGTATTAAAGACTAAATAGATTTGTGGTTTTGGCGGAGATTTTGCCATTTTTGCAAAATCTGTGACAAAACCGCCGTAGAATAATTCAAAAATCAATTATATTTTTTAATTTTGTTTTGCATGATATACAAAAAACTATTAAGTCTATGACCGATATACTTGTTCAAGCCTCTGAATTGATTAAACAAAACAAACCAGCTGCGTTATGTACTATTGTTGAAACAGGTGGTTCTACACCCCGCAAAGCTAACTCGCGAATGTTGGTTTTCCCGGACGGAACAATTTCCGGTACAATAGGCGGAGGCAGCGTCGAAAAAGAAGTTATTGAAACTGCTTTAAAGGTTTTAAAAACTAATAAATCTGAATTACTAAAGTGCAATCTCAAACAAGATTATGAAATGGAGTGTGGTGGCTCTATGAAAGTCTTTATTGAAGCTCTTGCTGTAATGCCCGAACTTCTGATATTCGGCGGTGGTCATATCGGGAAAGCTTTATCATCATTTGCTTCTTCTGTTGGGTTTGCTGTAACAGTAATTGATGACAGAGATGGGATATTTAACTCTTATCAGGCAGGTTCTATTAAAACCGTAAATATAGGGTATAACGATTTTATAAATAATTACGATTTTTCTGATAATACGTACATCGTTGTTGTTACTCACCAGCACAAAAACGATTATGAAGTGCTGAGTAAAGTCTGTACTAAACCTCATGCATATCTTGGTATGATTGGTAGTAAAATTAAGGTGGCTCAAGCCACAAAAACTTTGCTTGAAGAAAAAGTCCTTTCGGAAGAAATAATTAAACTTATTGACATGCCAATAGGCATTCCTATTAAATGCGAAACTCCCGAAGAAATTGCAATCAGTATATTAGCAAAGATTATTGACATTAAAAACCAAAATTCAAAATGATGAATAACCCCAATCATGTTTCTTTTGTTCTTGATGGAAAAACAGTGAATTTGAATTTTGCTGATTCGAAATATAAACCAACTACAACATTACTTCAGTATTTACGTGATCTCCCCGGACATAAGAGTGTTAAAGAAGGATGTGCTGAGGGCGATTGTGGAGCATGTACTGTTGTTATGGGAGAGTTGAAAAACGATAAAATTCAGTATCGTGCCTACGATTCTTGCTTGATATTTTTGCCTGCTGTACACGGAAAACAGATAATTACTGCAGAGAATTTGGGAAATTCTGAAAATTTGCATCCTGTTCAACAAGCTATGCACGATTATGACGGTTCACAATGTGGTTTTTGCACTCCGGGATTTGTAATGTCAATATTTGCTCTTTATAAACAAGAAGAAAAACCTGACAAAGAAGAAATTACAAACGCCCTTTCCGGAAATTTGTGCCGTTGCACAGGCTATAGACCTATTATTGAAGCTGCTGAATCTTCAATTAAAAATAGACATGAGGATCATTTTTGTAAATGTGAAGATATTATTGCCTCTTTGCTTAAAAAAATCAATACCAAAGACACAATTGAGATAATTACCGAGAAACAAAAATATTTCATTCCTTTTACCAAGAAAGAAGCATTATCTTTGAGAAAACAATTTCCCAACGCATTATTAATTGCCGGATCAACGGATATAGCTTTAAGAGTAACAAAGAGACATGAATTTTTACCGGAAATAATCGATCTGTCACATATCAGGGAATTGGATTGTTTTAATATTAACAAGGATAAAGCATTTATTGGCAGTAATTATTCACTGGAAGATTTGAGAAATTCTTCAAAATCTGTTTTCCCGGCATTGAATAATATACTTAATATTTTTGGTTCCAGACAAATTCGTAATAGAGCTTGTCTTGGCGGAAATATTGGTTCTGCTTCTCCAATAGGAGATAGTATCCCGGTTTTAATGGCTTATGATGCAGAAGTAGTATTGGAAAGTGTAGAAACAAAACGCACAATTAAACTTCGCGAATTTATTACTGGTTACAGGCAAACACAATGCAAACCTAGTGAGATTATTACCGAAATTATTGTCCCGATACCGAAAAGTGATATTTTAATAAAATCTTATAAAGTAAGTAAACGTAAGGACCTTGACATTTCAACTGTAAGCGCTTGTTTTTCTTTAAAACTCAATGAAAATAAGGTAGAAGATATTGCCATATTTTATGGCGGAATGTCTGCTTTTACAAAAAGAGCGGTTAAAACTGAAGAAATACTGAAAGGCAAGACCTGGAACAGAAAAAATATAGAAATAGCCATGAAATACATAACAGAAGATTACAAACCAATTTCTGATGCACGCGCAGGGTTTAAAGTAAGAGAAATAATGGCAGCAAATCTTTTGATGAAGTTCTGGGTTGAAACAAACCAAGTTTATAAGCATTAAAAAGTTACCAATGACAAATATAAATCACGAATCAGGAAAGTTCCATGTAACCGGAGAAGCAATCTATATTGACGATATGCAAATGCCGGATCGTCTTTTGCACGGTTTCGTTTATGTAAGTCCTCATGCTCATGCTAAAATAAAATCTTTCGATCTTGAAGCTGCTAAATCTGTTAAAGGTGTGCATGCTGTTTTATCTTTTAAAGATATTCCGGGACACAATCAGATGGGACCTGTAATTCAGGACGAACCGGTTTTAGCAGAAAATGAAGTTCAATGTGTGGGACAGGCAATGTTTTTAATTGCAGCAGAAAATCAGGAAGTGGCTGATGAAGCAAAAAAGAATATAAAAGTAGAATATGAATTACTTGAACCTAATTTATCTATTCAGGATGCAATTGCTAAAAATTCGCTTCTTCAACCTGAACGAAAAATAGAAAATGGAGATATTAACAAAGGATTTAAGCAGTCTGCTCATATTATCAGTGGTGAGTTTGAATCAGGCGGTCAGGAGCACTGGTATCTTGAGACACAGATATGCTTGGCGGTTCCGGGTGAAGGTAAAGAATTAAAAGCATACAGTTCTACGCAGCATCCCTCTGAAACTCAGGCAATTATTGCAGAGGTTTTAGGTATAGGTAAAAATGATGTCGAAGTGGAATGCAGAAGAATGGGAGGGGCTTTTGGTGGAAAAGAGACTCAGGCAAATCACCTGGCTGCATGGGCTTCATTACTGGCTACTAAGACAGGAAGACCTGTTAAACTAAGATTGTCACGCGATGAAGATCAGAAAATTACCGGAAAGAGACATCCTTATTTATATAAATATAAAGTTGGCTTCGATGCTGAAGGTAAAATACTTGCAGCTGATATTCAACATTATGCAAATGGAGGATATGCAACAGATTTGACTATGGCAATATTGGAGAGAGGTATGCTACATGCCGAAAATTCATACTTTATTCCTAATATTCGTATTGTTGCTAAACCAATGAAGACCAATTTGCCTTCGAATGTTGCTTTTCGTGGATTTGGAGCTCCACAGGGAATTTTCTGCATCGAAAATATAATTGATATTATTGCACGTTGTCTTAACAAAGACAGTGCTGAAATTCAATATAGAAATTTTTATGGTATAAAAGAGAATAATACTGCACCGTATGGAGCAAAAGTAGAGAATAACCGCCTTTATGTTTTGTTTGAAAAACTGATGAAATCTTCATCATACAAAAGTCGTAGAAAAGAAGTAAACATTTTTAATAAGAAAAATGAATTCTCAAAAAAAGGTTTAGCTATGACGCCTGTGAAATTTGGGATTTCATTTACTACAGCTTTTTTAAATCAGGCTGGTGCTTTAGTGAACATTTACAGTGATGGGACTATTCTGGTAAATCATGGTGGAACTGAGATGGGGCAGGGGTTATATACAAAAATCCGTAAAATTGCAGCAGCAGAATTCGGGGTAGATATCAAAAGCATAAAAGTAAACGCCACAAACACATCCAAAGTTCCAAACACATCGGCTACAGCAGCTTCGTCAGGAACTGACCTTAACGGAATGGCTGTAAAAAATGCAATTGAAAAGTTAAAAGCAAGACTGATTGAATTTGCTGCAGAACAATTAAGCAACATTTATGGAAAGATCGTAAAGAAAAATACAATTGTCTTTGAAAACGATTATGTTTTTGATAAGAAAAATCCTGAATTAAAAATATCATTTGAGGAGTTGATATCCAAAGCTTATATAAATCAGATAAGTCTTAGTGCAACAGGTTTTTATCGGACTCCCGATATCTATTTTGACAGAGCAGCCGGTAAGGGAAATCCATTTCATTATTATGCTTTTGGAATGGCTGTTTCTGAAGTTTTAGTGGACATTCTGACTGGAGGTGTTCAAGTCCTGCGTTCTGATATATTGCACGATGTAGGAGAGTCAATTATCCCTAATATTGATATCGGTCAGATTGAAGGTGCTTTTGTTCAGGGAATGGGTTGGGTTACAGCCGAAGAAATGAAATACGACAAAAATGGTAATCTGTTAAATCATTCTCCCGACACATATAAAATCCCTTCAATTCAGGATATACCACAGGATTTCAGAGTTGAATTGTTGAAAGGCTATCCAAATCCAAATACAATACGAAAAAGCAAAGCTGTTGGTGAACCTCCATTTGTACTCGGATTGTCAGTATGGTTTGCGATAAAAGATGCTATTGCAGCAATAAAAGAAAACAAAATAGAGCCTAATCTTAAACTACCGGCAACAAACGAGAATATTTTACTGGCTGTAAGTGAATTATCAGTGTAGTAGCATATTGATAACTATTCAAGTACATAATTTAAACAGATTACCGATTACAGAATTCTACCGATTACTGAATTTTACCGATTACCAGTTATTATAAAAAGGCAGGAAAATAATTACCTATAATAATTGTTTTATTGTCAGTTTGTCAAATCTGAAAAATAAGATACTTTTGTGATAGTAATAAACAAAACTTATAGTTGTTTGTTGAGATAATAATAATTCGATTAAATGAAAGCAACAAAAAAAACTCTTCTGATGATACTCGATGGTTGGGGTAAAGGAGATGGAAGTAAAGCCGATATTATTCACGAGGCATATACTCCGAATTACGACAGGTTTTTAAAGGAATGTCCAAATTCTGAACTTCTGGCTTGTGGAGAAAATGTGGGACTGCCGGAAGGACAGATGGGTAATTCAGAAGTCGGCCATTTGAATATTGGTGCCGGAAGAATTGTCTATCAGGATTTGGTTAGAATTAACAAAGAAATTGAATTCGGGAATTTCTTTAATAATGAAGTCCTTGTTGAAGCTTTTAAATATGCGTTGGAAAACGACAAACAGGTTCATTTGCTAGGTCTGGTTTCTGACGGTGGAGTACACTCGACATACGAGCATTTGACAGCTTTGGTTAAACTTTCTGATAGAATGGGAGTAAAGAAAACTTTTATCCATGCATTAACTGATGGCAGAGATACTGACCCGAAAAGCGGAATAGGCTTTATCAAAGATTTAACAATAGCATTGCAGAATTCTGAAGTAAAACTTGCCAGTCTTGTTGGTCGTTATTATACTATGGATAGAGATAAGAGATGGGAGAGAGTGAAAGTTGGCTATGACCTTATGGTAAATGGCATTGGAGAAAAATCAACTAATATTGTTGAATCAATGCAAAAATCCTATGATAATGATGTTACCGATGAATTTATCAAACCTATTATAATGGTAGATTCTGTGGGGAATCCATTGACTACAATTAAAGATAAAGATGTTGTAATTTGTTTTAATTTCAGGACGGATAGATTACGCCAGATCACAACAGTATTGACTCAAAAAGATATGCCGGAATTTGAAATGCATACCATTCCTCTGCAATATTATACTATGACTCGGTATGACGAATCATTTAAAAATATTCATATTATTTACGATAAAGATAATCTCAATAATACTATAGGAGAGATTGTGTCGAGAAATGGATTGAAACAACTGCGTATTGCAGAAACAGAGAAATATGCTCATGTTACTTTCTTTTTTAGTGGCGGTCGAGAAGATATCTTTGAGAATGAAAGTAGGGTTTTAATACCTTCTCCGAAAGTTGCTACTTATGATCTTCAACCTGAAATGAGTGCTCCTCTGGTAAAAGATGCTCTTATTAATGAAATTGACAAAAATATTCATGATCTTATAGTCGTAAATTTTGCTAATGGTGATATGGTTGGACATACAGGAGTATATCAGGCAATTAAAAAAGCTGTCGAAACTGTTGACAAATGTGTTGGAGAGGTTGTAGATGCTGCAGTTAAAAACGACTACACAGTAATGATTATTGCAGATCATGGTAACGCCGATTATGCTCTAAATATTGATAATACACCAAATACTGCACATTCCCTGAACCCTGTTCCATGTATTTTGATAAATACTGAATATAAATCTGTTGCGAATGGAATTCTAGCAGATATTGCTCCTACAATTCTAAAAATTATTGGCATTAATCCGCCTATTGAAATGACTGGAAATGTTTTGGTATGAAAATAATAATACTATGTATAATATTTTTATTTAAGAAAAAGTAATTATTATTAAAATAATTTATTTAAATAATTGATAATCAAATGTTTAAATTGGCTTTTTTATTACTAATTGGAAATAATCAATTTTAAAAATTATTTGCTTTTCGATAAATCAGATATTATATTTGCTTTCCAAACATTGTTATGTTAGACGCAAAATCGAAATATAGAACACTGCTGATAAGTTTAGGACTTAGTCTTTTTATAGTCAGCATCGTATTTTTGTTATCATTTTCTTTTTAAAGTTAAAGTTGTTTTCATAGTTAATGCAGTAAGTTTTACTGCATTTTTTATTATTTATCGCAATTATCCGTTAAACTTAAAATTTGTTTTAGCCATAGATTTACATTTATCATACTGGTTAACAAAATCAGCCAAATTTTCCGCCAAAACCACATTACAAAATTCTATGAAAAAAAATGCCCCGACTTTCATCGGGGCAGTGGTACCACCTAGGGTCGAACTAGGGACACCAGGATTTTCAGTCCTGTGCTCTACCGACTGAGCTATGGTACCTTTTCGGGACTGCAAAAATAAAGTAAATTTTCAATTATCCAAAGAAATCTAAAATATTTTTCTTACTCAATAAATTTATTCTCTATAAGTATGTGACAATCAACAGAATCCTAATATAAACAAGGATGAAAATAGATAATAATTGCGTTTTTTATTGATTTGAATTTATTAGCACCTAAATTCATTAAAGCCGAATTTTCTATATTTGCAAAAAATTTAATTGTGTACAACACATATTTATTGAATAACGGAATAAGAATCATTCATAAGAGTGTTGATTCTGATGTTGCACATTGTGGTATTATAATAAATACCGGTACTCGTGACGAAGCTGAGAACGAGCACGGAATCGCTCATTTGACTGAACACATGTTGTTTAAAGGTACAAAAAGAAGAAGGGCTTTTCATGTCCTAAGCAGGATGGATGACGTTGGTGGCGAAATGGACGCATGGACAACAAAAGAGGAAACATGTATTTCCGCCAGTTTTCTTAACGAGTTTTATGAGAGAGCTATTGAACTGATAAACGATGTGATTTTTAATTCAGTTTTTCCTCCCAGAGAAATCGAAAAAGAAAGAGAAGTAATCATTGATGAAATAAATTCATACAAGGATTCTCCTGCTGAAAGTATCTTCGATGATTTTGAGGACCTTATTTATCCGAAACATCCTCTAGGTAGAAATATTCTGGGTACTAAAAAACTACTCGAAAAATACACTGATTTAAATATTAAGAACTTTATCTCTGAAAAATATAACACCGATCAAATGGTTATCTGCTCAATTGGAAAAATAAAATTTGAAAGGTTGATCAAATATTGCGAGAAATATTTTGGCACAAATCCAGCAAATTATAGAAACTTTAAGAGAATTAGCTTCTCTGATAATATTGCAGTTAATAAAAGTTTAAAGAAAAATACACATCAGGCACATGTTATTACCGGTACTTATGCATATCCTTTCAATGATATTAAGCGATTGCCCTTGTTTCTCATAACAAATTTACTTGCGGGTCCTGCAATGAATTCCAGATTGAATATGAGCTTACGCGAAAAAAGAGGGATATCATATAATATTGAAGCAAATTACACTCCTTATGAAGATACTGGCAATTTTAATATATATTTTGGCTGCGATAAAGAAAATATTGAACTTGCAAATGATTTGGTCTTTAAAGAACTGGAACTGCTCAAATCAAAGAAAATGGGACCGGTACAGTTGTCAAAAACAAAAAAACAGCTAATAGGTCAAATTGCAATTGGGAGCGAAATAAACTCAAGTATGTTGCTTTCAATGGGTAAAACTTATTTGATTTACAATCAGATTGAGACACTTAAAGAAACAATAAAAGAAATTGAATCTGTTACAGCATCTCAAATATCGGAAGTGGCAAACGAATTGTTTAATCGGGATAAATTCTCATCTTTAATTTATTATTAAAATGGAGATCAGTGAAATTCGAAATGCGTACATTGAAGGATTTGGTCAACCTGAAGACAATCTTTTAAAAGAGCTTACCCGCGAAACTGCTTTAACTCAGATACATCCCAGAATGATTTGTGGAAATCATCAGGGACAACTTTTATCTTTGCTTGTAAAATTAAGTAAGGCGGAAAATATATTGGAAATCGGTACTTTTTCCGGTTATTCGACTATTTGTATGGCTCGTGCATTACCCGAAAAAGGAAAAATCACTACAATTGAAATAAATGATGAGATTCAATGGCTCAATTCAAAGTATTTTCATCTGGCAAAACTCGAAAACAAGATAAATCCAATTGTTGGAGATGCACTCGAACTTATTCCAAAATTAAACGAACAATTTGATTTTGTGTTTATTGATGGTGATAAACGTCAGTATATTGATTATTATCAAATGGTTTTTCCTTATGTTATTTCAGGAGGCTTGATTCTCGTTGATAATGTGCTTTGGGACAATAAAATATTCAGAGATGTTGAGTCGAATGATTTTATGACTAAAGGAGTAATTGAATTTAATGAGATGATAAAAATGGATGCACATGTTGAAAAACTAATTATTCCTTTAAGAGATGGCTTAATGTTGATTAGAAAATTATAATTCAATTCTGATAATTAGGAAAATTTATATCTTTACTGAAATTTTTATGCAAAACATCCTAAGCATAGGACGAAAAACAATTATCAAAACAGCTGATTGGTTTTATAAACCCTTTAGTCGCTTTATTCCACAGGTAACTTTTAGATATGGATTTACAGGTGGTTTAAACACTGCTTTTGATATTTTTCTTTATTTTATTTTTTATAATTATATTTTTCAAAAGCAAAATTTGGATTTATCGCTGATTACAATATCTCCACATATAGCTGCTTTTGTATTTGTTTTTCCTATTACTTTTGTAACCGGATTTATGCTGGCAAAATATGTAACTTTTACCCAATCAACTCTACGTGGACGAAAACAACTATTTCGTTATGGATTAACTGTCGTAGGTTCAATAATATTAAATTACTTCCTTTTGAAGTTTTTTGTTGAATTGTGCAATTTTTGGCCGACATTCTCTAAAATACTTACGACTGCAATTATAATTGTTTATAGTTATTTCATGCAAAAACACTTTTCGTTTAATAATCAAAAGTTATAGACATATTACAAATTTACAATCGGTGTCGTTTAAAATTAAAGCATAGAGTGGCCTGTAGAGTTGGGGCTTTGATTTTTCCAGGTGGCTATACTGTTCTTAAGCTTGGACAGAGAGCGATGGGAGCATTGTTTTTCCTAGCCTTTTTTGTTTCATTTTTGTGGCAATGACAAAAATGAAAAGATATATAAATAATAAGAGGTTTGCTTTAAAAATTATTGTGGCGAATTAATTGGGTGTCCCAGTGTCGAGGTCAGGACAAATTACAAAATTCTTAACATTAGTCAATTACAAAGATTGTTTATTTTGCAACTTTTTACAATATAATTTTTGGTGAAATGAAAATTTTGTAATTTTGAACTACTAAACAATTGTGCTATGCGGAATATATTGCTAATATTAAGTTGTTTCATATCATTTAGTGTGTTTTCACAAAACCTCTTACTAAATGGTGGGTTTGAAAATGAACAGACTGGTTGGATCAAAGACAGTACCACAGATTATCAGGCGTTTTTTATTGATAATACAGATTTTAATTCAGGTGCAAAAAGCCTGAGGATTACTTTAGCTGAAGGAGATACTGCCTCATTTGGTCAGTTTATTGTTGCTGATATAAATAAAAAATATAGAATAGAGTATTCGGTCAAAACTCAAGATGTGCGTGAATGTTTGTTCCCTTTTGTTCAGTTTACAAAAATAGATTTTACAAATGTTTTTAGTCTTTATCTAACTCCTGCAGGAGTTACTGATGGCTGGGAGACTAATTTTGGGAGAGTAAGTGTACATGAGGATTCTGACTATCTTGTGTTTTTATTTGTTTTTAATGGACAGGGGACTATATGGATTGACGATGTTGGTATTTATGAGGAGACAAATACCGATTATAATAATTATTCTGTTAAAATACATGAAAATGCTAATCCGTTAAAAAATCTATTTCAGTCTAATGGTATAGATCCGGGAAATACTGACTATCCGATATTTCTTCAAAGCTTTGCAGATTTGGGAATTAACTATATCCGTACACACGATTTCGCAATAGCTTTTGACCATGGTGCAATTGTTGGACTTGAAGATCAGTCTTACGACCCTTTTGATCCGGCTTCTTATTATTTCCATATTTCCGATTCTATGGCTCAAAATATTTATAATGCCGGAGGTAAGATTTTTTATCGCTTAGGACAAAGTTACAGTTACGATCCAATTTGCAGTATGCCTCCGGAAGACCCTCAAAAGTGGGCGGATGTTTGTGTTCAGATAATTAAACATTATAATGATGGTTGGAATAACGGATACCATTATAATCTTGATTATTTCGAAATATGGAATGAACCTGATTTACCTGAATTTTGGAAAGGAACGGTTCAGGATTATATCGAAATGTACAGATGTGCGGCAAATGCAATTAAATCATATAATCCCGAGCTTAAAGTTGGTGGTCCTGCTTTGGCAAATGTCTGGGATCAGTCCTTTATTAATGAGTTTTTAGATTCAGTCGTCACTTATGATTTACCTTTGGATTTCTTTTCATACCATTTGTATTATTTGCCAAATCCGTATCAGTTTAAACTGACAAACGAATACTTAAGAAGAAAACTTAATTCTTTCGGACTTTACGATGTCGAATTAATAAATACGGAATGGAATACAGGACATTTTAATCCTGCCGGTTATGACCCTTATAGTCTGGATGATGCTCAAAATGCTGCTCAGGTCGTTTCAGTTCTTACTTATATGCAGGAAACAGATATCTCGATGTTTTTTCGCTATTCATTTCGTAATTATTGGTTTGGTTTAATTGAGGAAAACGGAGATTTAAGATATTCAGGTTTCGCATATAAAACATTTTATGATCTGTATAAAAATGGAGACAGAGTATTTGCACATGGGGGAGATACTCTCGGAAAATCAATAATTGCAACAAACTCTGATACTCTTATTCACATTATTGTAACTGATAACTCTTCTGTATCACAAGGATATAATATCAGTTTTGATGATTTAACTCTCGAAGTTGATTATTTATATACAATATACAGAATTGATGAAAATAATTTGTATGAAGAATTTACAAGCGGAATTTTTAATTATTCGAATCCGCAAATTAGTGTTACAGCAACACCTCCATTTGTTGACCATGTTATTATCACTCCATATTATGTTGATGTTGAAACTAATAAAATAAAAAATAGCAATGCATATATAATTCCTAATCCTGCAAAAGAAAATGTTAATCTTATTTTCGATAAGTGCTATGAAAACATTTCTATTAAAATTTTTGATATTGCGGGCAAACTGATTATTAGCGATTATTTTACAAGTTCTGACAAAATCTGTATTCAGCTAAAGGATATTAAAACAGGTAATTACATATTACATTATGAAACCGAAACAGACAGAGGAAATTTAAAACTAATCGTGAAGTAGATATAAATTATTCTCAGTAATTAATTAGAAAATATTCCGGAATATTTATGATTTAGAAATTAGAGCAATCTTATATTCTCAATTTTTAATATATTTACAATTCAAAATATTGTTAAGACATGAAAATATTCAAAGAATTACTGGTTTTTGCCATTATTTTGTTGGTTTCAACTAGTCTGTTCGGACAAACCGGCATTATTAGCGGTCGTGTAACAGATATTAGCGGTGAAGGGCTATACGGGACCAACGTAGTTGTAAAAGGAACATCTATAGGTGTAATAACTGATTTTGACGGAAATTACACTATTCAAAATGCTCCTGTCGGACAACAAACTGTAGAATTCTCGTTTATAGGTATGACAACTCAGGAAAAAACTGTCAACATTGAATCAGGGAAAACTGTCATTATTGATATAGTGTTACTTGAAGATGCAGTAGTTCTCGAAGATGTTGTTGTCATTGGATATGGTCGAAGACAAAAAAGAGATGTTACCGGTGCAATCACATCAATTTCGTCAGATGACCTGGGAGACGCTGTTTTGCCAAGTTTGGAATCTTCTATGCAGGGGCGTGCTGCAGGTGTTCAGGTTACAACATCAAATGGTATGGCAGGATCTTCAATTAATGTAAAAGTCAGAGGAACAAACTCAATTTCTGCCGGTTCACAACCTCTTTATGTTATTGACGGTATTCCTGTTACCAATGGAGATTTCTCTGCAAATAATACAGGATCGGGATTTAATGCTCTGGCAGATTTAAATCCAAATGATATTGAATCAATTCAAATCCTCAAAGATGCTGCTGCTGCCTCAATATATGGTTCACGTGGAGCAAATGGGGTTGTCTTAATTACAACAAAAAAGGGCAGTGCCGGTAAAACAAAATTTAATGTGAATTATTATGCAGGTTTTGTTGAAGCTGCTAACAGAATTGAACTTATTTCAGCAGAAGACCATCTGGCTTTGAGAGATTTTGCTCGTGTACGTAAAGGACTCGATCCTGAATCAAAAGAAACTGTAATTTATAATCCGGCTACAGGAATTCCTATAACAAGAGCTATGGCAGACAGTATTGCTGCTCTTGGAGGTACAGATTGGATTGATTTGGTGTTAAGGCAAGGCTTTGTTCAGGAAGTAAGTGTTTCGGCTCAGGGAGGTAACGATAAGACTATTTTTTATACTGCTATGACATATCGCGATGAAGAAGGGTTTGTTCTTGGCAATTCTTATGATCGTTTAAGCGGTAGAATTAATGTTGAGAATAAAGCAACCGACAAATTGAGTATTGGTACAAATATGTCTGTGTCTTACAGTAATAATAAGAGAGTTCCAACCGGCGATTCGGGTGGATTGGGGCTTGCACAACAAAAACTTCCTTATTTGCCGGTATATAATAGCGATGGTTCGTACTATGACCCATATTCTAACCCTTTATGGCAACTTGAAAATTGGCATTTTTCCGCTAATACTTTTAGATCAATTTCAGGAGTTTATTTGAATTATGATATTTTAGATAATTTATCTTTCAGATCTGAATTTGGAGTTGATTTTATGAATCTCGGAGAAGATGAATTTAGATTTAGAAATATTCAGGATACAGGTTCTGTTTCTTCTGCATGGGATCGTCGTACAAATGTTTTCAATTATACAACCAATAATTATTTCACTTATAATCAGAAATTAGGAACAAAACAAGAAGCTGATTTTACTCTGGGACATTCATATCAACGATCATCTACCAGCGGAGTAGGACTGAATGGATGGGATTTTCCAAATGATAATCTTACAAGTCCCGGATCTGCCGATCCTTCAAATATGTCAGGATATTCATATTCAACAGCTTTTGCTTTCGATTCTTACTTTTTTAGAGTGAATTACAAAATTAGTAACAGATATCTTGCAGGATTTAGCATCAGAACAGACGGATCATCGCGATTTGGTGAGAACAATCGTTACGGAACTTTTCCTGCTGTGTCTGCCGGTTGGATTATAAGCGATGAATCGTTTATGAAAAGTGTTGAAAATATCAGTTTCTTAAAACTTCGGGCTAGTTATGGATTAACAGGAAATGCTAATATTGACGATTATGCTCATCTTGGATTTTATTCTGCTGTCGGTGGATATAATGGGGCTTCTGCAATTGTTCCCTCTACTTTGCTTAATCCTTCTTTAAGTTGGGAAAAATCAATAATGCTGGATGTCAATATTGATTATGGCTTTTTCGATAACCGTTTGAGTGGAAGTATCACTTATTACAATAAACAAAGTTCAGATTTACTATTACAAGTAACTTTACCGTCTTCATCGGGTTATTCAAAAATTTGGCAAAATATCGGTGCTCTTACAAACAATGGAGTTGAGTTTGACCTGACTTCTCATAATTTTCAGGGTAATTTCAAATGGACAACCAATTTTAATATCGCATACAATCAAAATGTTGTGACAGATGTTGGAGGTTTACCTCCTGATGCTTTTGATAACAAATCTGGTGGTGATGCAAGGGTAATATTAGGATATCCCGTTGGTATTGCATATTTGGTCGAGTGGGCAGGAGTACAGCAGGAAGATGGCGAAATAGCTTTGTGGAATACTGACGGAACTGCTGTTCTTGATGGCGATGGTAATCAGAAAACATCAGTTGTAAAAGCTGGAACAGAACTCTATTATGATATAAACGGAAATTTGATGACTTATGCAAATCCAACCGGAGATTTTTATGGTGATAATAGAAAGGCTTTTGGTAGTCCATTTCCAAAAATTGTTGGTGGAATTACAAATACATTCAATTATAAAGGTTTTGATCTGAATTTTCTCTTTGTTTATCAATACGGGAATACTATTTATGATGATCAGGCAAAACGTATGATTGGTGACTATACTTCAATAGCTCAACGTCCCGAAATACTGGATGCATATTCCGAATCAGATCCTTCTTCGGAGGTTCCCGGCTTAAATGAATATTCCACGTACGTAAACTCGACCAGGTTTTTATATGATGCTTCTTTCCTTAGATTAAAAAACTTGTCTTTTGGTTATAGTTTTAATAAGAAAATCTGCGATAAACTGAGGCTTGGCAGTATGAGAATTTATGTGTCAGGAAACAATTTATGGACACTAACACGATATAAAGGATGGGATCCGGAAGTTGCCCGTAATACATCTGCTTCCGATCCTGATACAAATGTTTCGTTTGCTGCACCATCTTTTGCCACACCTCAAGCCAGAACTATAATCGGAGGAATACAAATTTCATTTTAAATGTTAAGTATTATGGAAAAGAAAAATATAAAGTTTACAATTATAGCAATTGGTATTTTGCTTATTACAGTATTTACTTCATGTGAAAAACTGCTTGAAATAGATTTGAACGACAGAATCCCAAACGATTATGCCATTACTAGTACAAGAGATCTTCAGCTTGTTTTAAATGGAGCTTATGATGGTCTTCAGTCAGGCTCTTTGTTAGGTGGAAATCCTGTTTTGTATGCAGAATTGCTTGCTGATGATGCAATTATTGGGAATGAGCAAAAACTTAATCGTTTTGGCAAGTATGAGATTTATTCGATGACAACTTCGCCTCAAATTACAGAAATAGCTTCATTCTGGAGTGCTGCTTATTCGGCAATAAATAGAGCTAATAATGTTATTTACGCTATAGATAATAATTTGATTGATGATAGCGATTTTGATTTGTATAAAGATAAATTAAAAGGAGAAGCTCTTTTTATTAGAGCAGTTGCACATTTTGAGTTGGTTAGATTTTTTGCAAAACCTTATGATGTTGATAATAGAGGAAATAATACACAGTTGGGAGTTCCTTATAGACTTTTACCGTCTTTTTTGCCCGATAGTTTAGATGCACCACGCGAATCAGTTGAAATTGTCTATGCAAATATTATTGCAGATTTGACTGAATCAAAATTATTATTGGAATCTGCCGGAGTATTATCTGCTGTTTCAACAGCCTCTGCAATGGCTTCAACTGCTATGTTAGCAAGAGTTTGTTTTTTCTCGGGAGATTATATAAATGCTGCTCAATATGCTGATGAAGTAATTGAAAGTACGTATTATAAACTATCTGAAGATGTCTCAGAAGTTTTTAATTTATCTGGTAATGTATCCAATCCAGAAGTGATTTTCCAGATTGTTAATATTGTTACAGATAATAGCAATAGTCTTATTGATGCGTATTCCAGAGCAAAAAATCCACTATTCCAGACAAATTCTACATTGTATAATATGTATAGTGCTAGTGATTTGAGGCGAAATCTTATAACTAAATATTTTGTAGTTTATTATGTGAAAAAATACGATGAAAGCTTATTGGATGGAGTATCTCAACCACTTAACAGAGTATATTTAAGGTTAGCTGAAATGCATCTGATTAGGGCAGAGGCAAACCTTATCCCGGGTGGTAATGGAAATGCTATTGATGCATTCGAAAGTTATAATGCTTTAAGAATGAGAGCTTTTGGAGATAATTACACTCCAGAGACGGTTGCCCTGAATGATTTGTTGGATAGTGTAAGGAACGAGCGTAGAAGAGAATTGTGCTTTGAAGGTGACAGATATCACAATCTTAAAAGATTGAAATTACCATTAAGAAATGGAATAGAATGGAATTCTGATGCCCCAATATTTAAAATACCCGCTGATGAAATGTCGGGAAACAGCCTGATGGAGCAAAATCCATAAAAAAACCACAAGAATTTTATCTTGTGGTTTAAGAAAAATAATTCTACAAAATTTAAAACTGTGGACAGCTTAGCGACCTATATTGTTTAGTATTTACAGTTTGATTCTTTGGATATTTTATACTATACCCAAATGTGTATTTTTTAGATTCAGATGGTTTTAGAGTAGTCGTCCATGTTGCTTTACCTGTAACAGGATTATAATCAGCTCCGGACAATTCGCCAACTGAGACTTCTATTTCACTCTCTCTGGAAATTGGCACCTGATCAACTATGCTAATTGTAATATCAACTTTTCTGTTGTTCTTAACAAGAATATCGTATTGATAAGATTCTTTTCGGCTGTTGCCTAACAGACTTTTCTTTGAAAACTCTTCAATTCTGTTACGCTTAATAGAAATCTGTTTATCTCGGCCAAATGATAACTCTAAAGTGTCATTTAGAGAACTCGTATTAAGTTGTGATACCCCAAGGTAAGTTTCACCAAAATAAACATTCATATCTCCATCAATAAGATTGAGAGATTCCCAACCTGTGATTTTGCCAATTAAATAAACATTTGACTCAAATTTTGGAATTGCATAATAACTAAAATCAGCATTAAGAGTATATTCTGTTACATCAATGGTATATGGTTTCCCATCTGCTGGAATGTTGTATTTTTTTGCTATCTCAAATTCAACGCTTATTTCAGATACTGCAACTGTATTATAGCTTACTTTTTCGTCCATTACAACATATTGTTCTGCTTCAAACTGTCTGTACTCATTTTTAATTGCATTATCATAATAGCCTCCTTTTGATTGTCCGGGTGAATTATAATTCAAATCCCATGTCGAAATTGTTGGTGCAGAAGCTCCTTGAAGTGGATCTCCAGTAGATAATTTCATTTTTACAGATGTCCATGCAATGCCGGTATTATTAAATACTTTAGCTTTATATTTCATAATTACAGGCTCTCCAATTTCTTTAGCTTTTAAATCATATGATGGTGCCCAACCACATTTTCCGGCTATATAAGTGATTGCGAAATTTGCATTTATTGCAACTTCTGTTTCATATTCAATAATTACCTTTTTATAATTCATGTTATTTTCAACCAATATCTTACTTTTTCTTAAATATATATTATTCAATTTTTCGTTTTCCAAACTAATTAAGGCATCTATTTTTGTTATTTCCTGTTTAATAGCTAATGTTCTTTCACGATAGTATGTCGAAGCAGCTTTCATATCAGTAATGTTAACTCCTACATTAGTCCCTCCAATATAGAGATTCTTTACGAGATGATCTTTTTCGGCCTCAAAAGAAGATTTTTCATTGTTTAATGCGGTTATTTTGTTGGAAATGATTTTAACAGAATCATTCATTCTCTTAATTTCCGGAAATGTCTTCTCAACATCTTCACTGTAATCAATAACACTTACAGAAAGAATTTCGATATTCTGATTATTTGATATCTGAACTGAATTGTTAATCGCTTGTGAACTAATGTTATGTATTTCGTATATCCCACGACCTTTTGGCAAATTTATAGATGATTTAGCTTTAACCTCAGCTCCATATAAATAAACTGTAACTTCATCAATATTTGCTTTCGAAGTTAACGCAGATTGAGAATACAATTGAGAGAAGGCAATAATAGCCATGAAAAAAATCGTTACATGTTTCATAATTTTAAATTTAGGGTTTCTGGTACAAAAATATAAATGTTTCTCTTAATAAACATATAGTTAACTTAAAAACTTGTTATTTATTATTCCATAAATAATTTAAAAGCTAATTTTGTAAAAAAAATATTAATGAAAAATCAAATTATCAGCACTATTCTAAGTCAGTTAAAAAGCGTATCAACTGAACAAAATCGCCTCGCCGGGGAAAGATATTTTAAAGAAGAAATTAATCTATTTGGCGTTAAGGCTAAAGATGTCCAGATGATTAGTAAAAATGTCTATAGAGAGATAAGCATTTTGCCTAAAAAAGAAATTTTCGATATTTGTGATTCTTTATGGCAACTAGGATATATTGAATCTGGTTTTGTTGCAAGCGATTGGTCATATAACTGCCGGAAAAAATTTGCAGAGGAAGATATTGAAGTTTTTGAAAGATGGATAGCTTTATATGTAAACAACTGGGCTTCTTGCGATAGCTTTTGCAATCACACAGTTGGAGAATTTGTTCAAATGTATCCGAATACTGTAAATAGAATGAAAATATGGGCAAAATCCGATAATCGTTGGTTAAGAAGAGCAGCAGCAGTTTCTCTTATCATTCCTGCCAGAAAAGGTAAATTTCTGAATGATATTTTTGAAATAGCGGATATTTTACTTTTAGATAAAGACGATATGGTTCAGAAAGGTTACGGATGGATGCTTAAATCTGCTAGCCAGTATTATCAACAGCAAGTTTATGAATATGTGTTAAAGAATAGAGCGATTATGCCTAGAACATCTCTGCGTTATGCAATTGAAAAAATGCCGGAGACTCTTAAAAAAGAAGCAATGAAGAAATAAATATATTGAAATACGATGAAAGGAATGGAACACAATCTTACACAAGAACAAAAAGAAATATTATCACAGCTTTTTAGTAAAGATGAGAAAACAGTTTTGAACAGTATAAAAATAATGAGAAAAAAGGGTGGGGAGTTTATCGTTAAACCCTTGCTTGAAATCTATTTTACGACTGAATCAGAATCAATCAGAGACGCAATCTATTCTTTGATTTGTGATTTAAAAAATAATAAAACTGCTGATATATTTGTGAAGAATATAGAATTGTATGCAAATAATGATAAATTAAGCAAATTACTATCTGCTTTTTGGCAGTCAACTATTAAATTCACAGATTTATTACCTTTTGTAAAAGTATTTTTTAGTTCAAATACTTACTCCGCTGTTGAAGTTTTAACAATTATCGAACAAAATGCTTACAATATTTCTAATGAAAATAAGCTAAAATGTAATGAGCTTATATTGTCAAAAATATCAGAATTAGAAGGCTTTAAGCATGATGTTGCCAACGAAATACTAGAGTTTCTTAAATAGAATTTTTTTAATATTCTGTGTTATATTAACAACCAGTTTTCAATCATTTGTTTGCCAAATTTTGTAATAAAAGATTCAGGGTGAAATTGCAATGATTGAATTTTATATGTTTTATGCTCCATTGCCATAATTATTCCATCTTCATTTAAACCTGTTACTCTGATTTGTTCCGGAATATTATCGTTTTCAATATACCAAGAGTGATAGACTCCGATTTCAGAATTGTCAGGAACATTTTTAAAGATTGGAGACTCGGGCTGAATAATACTGAGTTTTTTTATCATCCCATGGTTTACTAAATCGTAATTTTTTAATTTGCAGCCAAAATATTCACCTATAGCTTGGTGACCAAGGCAAATTCCAAGTATGTTTTTGGAGTTTTTATATTTGTCTATTATTGTACGAATTAAGGGATGTTCAGATGGTAATCCAGGACCCGGGGAAAAAATAATTTTATCATATTCCGAAATTTTATTGATATTTGTATTTTCAGGTTTGAATACGGAGACTTTGACATTTGAATAAATATCAAACATTGCAGCAAGATTATAAGTAAAGCTATCGTGATTATCAAGTAAAAAAATCTTAAGCATTGACAATGAATTTAATAAGCGAAATAAGTAAAAAGTTGTCAGAACTTGCTAAAATTGGCAATGAATTTTTATTTATTATAAACTTTGATTGTTCAGAGTATTATACTTTTTCACCGGAAGATGCTGCACTAAATGGCGTTTATTTCGATTTTGAAGGTGTAACAAATTATCCAAACTGTAAAACAAATCAAAGTGCAAGTGAGAAGAAATTTGATTTTTCTCCAGTTGAGTATGAATCATATTTGAAAGGCTTTAATCGTTGTCAAGATGCTTTGCAAAGAGGCGATACTTATCTTATTAATTTGACTTTTCAAACACCTCTCAAAACAAATTATAACCTTGAAGATTTCTTCAGACTATCACATGCAAAGTTTAAACTCTTGTTTAAAGACAGATTCGTTGTGTTCTCTCCTGAAAGATTTGTTAAAATTCATTCGGGAATCATAGAAACCAGACCAATGAAAGGCACAATAGATGCTTCGGTTCCTGATGCTGAAGAAATACTTTTGAATAATCAAAAAGAACTATTTGAACACAATACAATTGTTGACTTGTTAAGAAATGATCTCAATATGGTATCAAATGATGTTTGTGTAGAAAAATTCCGATATCTGGATTATCTAAGTACTAACAAATGTAATTTATTGCAAATGAGTTCTGTAATTACAGGTAAGCTTACCGGGGATTATAATTCAAGTCTTGGTGAAATTATTTGCAAATTATTACCGGCAGGTTCTGTTACTGGAGCGCCAAAAGAAAAAACAGTGCAGACAATACTCGAAGCAGAAGATTACAAAAGAGGCTTTTATACAGGTGTCTTTGGATATTTTGACGGTAATACTACAGATGTGGCAGTCTCAATTAGATTTATAGAAAATATTGATGGTTGTCTTTATTATAAAAGTGGAGGCGGTATAACTGCTTTAAGTTGTCCTGAAGAAGAGTATAATGAAATGATAAAAAAAATTTATGTACCTGTTTTTTGAAACAATAAAAATAGTGGATGGAGTAATCCAAAATCTTGAATATCATCAAAAACGTGTTGATGAAACCATAAATTGTAAATACAGTATCGATAATAAACATATTCTTAGAAACATTATAATTGTGCCTGAAAAAAATAGCGTAGGAGTTGTTAAATGTAAATTTGAGTATAATCTAGAAAATTATAAAATGTCTTTTTCTGATTACAAAATGATTGAAATTCATTCATTAAAATTAGTCAAATCTGATACAATAGAGTATAATTATAAGTATATTAATCGCTCAGTAATTGAAAAGCTTCTTGAAAAGAGAGAAGATTGCGATGATATTATTATAGTCAAGAACAACAAAATTACAGATACTTCATTTAGCAATCTGATTTTATTTGATGGTTATAAATGGGTTACTCCGGACTCATCATTACTTAACGGTACATGCAGAAGACGATTACTAGAACAGGGCAGGATAGAAGCAAAGCCTGTTTATATGGATGAAATATATAATTACAAATCACTTGTTTTAATAAATGCTATGCGCGGCGAAGATTTTAGAAATCAGATAAATATTAATGCTATAAAATAGTAAAAGTTGCCATAATAGACAACTTTTACTATATGGGTTTATCTGTGTTTACTTAAATACAGTTACAGTTCCCGCATAAGTGTAATCCTTTGCATATTTATCTCTTAAAGTAACAATATAGGTATATACTCCCTGAGGAACATAATCTCCCTTATTATTATATCTGCCTTTCCAGTGAGTATTCCAATCTTTAGTCGTAAATATCATTTCACCCCATCTGTCATAAATAGTCATTTGATAATTATCGGTATCAACTCCTACACCGATTGGATAAAACTCATCATTGCCGGGGCTTCTCAAGTTAATAGCTGTTGGGAAGTATATCCTGTGATCCTCCATTATTACAATGTTCTTAGTAATGGAATCTAAACAACTTTGAGTATTAACTACAACCAAGGTTACAGGGAACTCACCTTGTTCCATATAAACGTGTGTAGGACTCTGAACTCCTGATATGCCACCATCACCAAAATCCCATTCCCATGCAGCAATATCACCTACAGATGCATCTGTGAAATCAATTTCCGGACTAAACAATCCTGTTGACCATGGGAAAGCATTGAAATCTGCAATAGGACTGTCAAACAAACGGACAACAGTTGTTACAGAATCTTTGCAACCCATTGGTGTGGTTACTACAGTTAGTACGTTGTATTGTCCTGTAACAGTATAAACGTGAGTAGGCTTTTTCAAATCGGAGTAATTATTTGTTCCTGAATCAGAATCATCAAAGTCCCAGTAATAAGTATATGTGTAATTCTCTGTATTATTGTTAAATTGAACGGAAACAGGAGCACATCCCGAGTAAGGTGTTCTTGTTATATGAACTTCAGGCATAGGAGATATTGAAACTGTCACGGTAGCAGTGTCCCATGGGGTTGTACAACCGTCCTTCACAATAACAGAGTAGTCTGTTGTAACACTAGGGCTAATTTGCAAAATATTACTTGTTGTGACCATACCATTACCCCAGTCAAAAATGTAATTTCCATCTCCACCTGTAGCGCTTGCTACAAGACTAGCGACCTGACCATCACAAACTGCAGAAGGGGTAACCAGACTAACAGATAATGGTGGTAAAACTTCTATTAACTGACTTCCCGGTTCTGAGGCACATCCACGGGCATCAACAGCAATTACTATGTAATCAACTGTTGTGGAAGGAGAAACTAAGAAAGAAGCACCATTACCCAAACCTTGCCAGTTAAATGTATATCCTCCGGCACCCCCACTTGCAGAAGCCGAAATAATAGCTTGCTGTCCTATACATAAAGTTCTATCTTCACCGGGGTAAACTATTACTTGTTCAGGTGAACTGATAGGGAATTGAGCATGGACTGTACAACCGTCGTGGTCAATTATTTCAACACTATATACACCGGCATACAGTGAGTTAGAAGATGACTGATTAGTTACATTAGGACTCCAATTATATACATATGGGTCAGTTCCACCGGAAACAAATATTTGGGCAAAACCATTATTGTCTCCATAACACGTTACTCCATTAAATATTACATTATCTAATTGTAAGTTGGTTGTTGAGTTAACAGTTACATTGTATGTTGCAGTACAGCCATTACCATCAGTAACTAAAACGGTGTATGTACCGGGAATAAGGTTTTCCTGATAAGGACCAGACAACTCTCCTGGATTCCAGCTGTATGTAAAACTGCCGGTACCGCCGTAGAAAGCATCAACAAAAGCAACGCCGTTGTTAAGTCCGCAAGTAGAATTTTCTGTATCAAAGAAAACGTTTATTGGTGCAGGTTCTCCAACAATATATGTTTGAGAAATAAAACAACCAACATCTGCTGCATCATAGACAACTATTGTATATGCAGCAGCAGTAAGTCCCTCAACAACAGGAGTATTAGCAGGTATTTGAGGCCAAGAGTAGAAGTAATTTCCTGTTCCACCACTAGCTGTAACTGTAACCATACCGTCATCACCTGCATAGCATTGTGTATGAACAACGGATCCTGTAATCTGAAGTGGAGTAGGTTGTGATATACTAACAGGTGCAGTAGCAACACAACCGCTTGCATCTATTACAGATAAAACGTAATTACCTGCACATAAACTATTCGCGGTAATTGACCCTGATCCACTAGACCAAATATATGTATAAGGAGCTGTACCTCCGGTTGCCATACCTGTTGCAGTCCCATTACAGAATCCTGCACAAGTTACATTAGTATATGAAGCAATTGCTGCAAATAATGGCAAAGGTTCTGTAATCGCTACATTACCAACTGCAGAGCAACCATTATTGTCAGTAACAGTAACAGTGTATACACCTTCACTAAGGTTAATTGCCAATGCTGTTATTTGTCCATTATTCCATAAAATACTGTTATTTATTGTGGAACTTGTAAATACAACCTCTGCTGTGCCAGTTGCTTCTCCATCGCAATTAGGATTTGTTGTAATAATATCAGTAATAATAGGTCCATTAATATCACTTAAACTAATTGTTTGAGCTACAGAACAGCCATGACTGTCAGTAATGGTTACTGTATAATTACCTGAAGGTATGTTGTTTAAAGTACTAGAACTACCTGATATCGGTGACCAAGAATAACCAAATGGTCCTGCTCCTCCGGTTGCTCCAACAGTAATTGAACCATTACTAAAGCCACAATTAGGTTGAGTAATGTTCTGGACACTTATTCCCAAAACAGATGGACTGCTTATACTTGTTGAATTATAAGCCTGACAGCCATTAAAATCAGTTACAGTAATATTATAAATACCGGAACAAAGATTATTAATAGTTTGAGAAACTTCAGTATTAGACCATAAATATGAATATGGACCAGTGCCACCGGTTGCTAATACTGATATGGAACCGTCACATGATCCAAAACAATCCTCGTTAGAAGCATTTAGAGCAACATTCAATGGAGCAGGTTGATTAACCATTACACAAGTGTCAATCTGACAACCATTGTTATCATAAACTGTAACACAATGTTGACCGTTCGAAAGATTGAATGGATTGGAAATAACCTGTCCATTACTCCAAACATAGTCATAAGGTGGAGTTCCTCCAACAATCGTTAGACTTATACTTGCGTTGATACTTCCACTACATAATGCATCGTTAACTGTTACGTTACCAAATTGCATCGGTGTTGGTGACCCAACCATAACTGAATTTGTAGCAGTACATCCGTTATTGTCAGTTACCACAACGGTTTGAAGCCCGGAACATAAGCCATACGCAGTAGCAGTTGTTTGTCCTGTACTAGGCCATAAATAAGTATATGTGGGAGTTCCACCAGATGGTGCTGCTGTAGCTGTTCCCGAACATTCGGAATAACAATCGGTTTCAGAGCTGACCATTGCTATTGTAATAAACGATGGTTCCGCTATGCTGAAGTCTTCGCTTAGATAACAGTTATTCGCATCTAAAATTGCTACAGAGAAATTACCATCACAAAGCCCAGACTGGTCTTCAGAAGTAGCATTAACACCAGGACCTGCCCAGAAATATGTATAAGGCGATGTGCCGCCAAAAACAATAATATTAATAGCACCGTCACAAACCCCGTTACATCCTAAATCTGTAACACTGGAAATCATATCCAGTGGATCAGGTTCATTAACTGTCACGCCTGCCGTTGCAATACAACCTGTATTTAAATCTGTAACAACTACATTATATGAGCCATCACACAGATTTGTCGCTGTCGAACTGGTTTGTATTGGAACAGAATTCCATGAATATTGGAATAGTCCTGTTCCACCTGTAACACTAACAGTAGCAGTTCCGTTACATGTACTACTACATGTAGGATTATCACTATCAACTATTATTGCAACCGGTCCATTGATATCACTTATAGAATATGCAACAATTTTTTGACATCCTTTATTATCAGTTATTGTAACAGTATAAGGACCTGCAGGAATATTAAAAATATCTTCAGATAATTGCGAACTGCTCCATTCAAAGCTGTATGGTTCAGATCCTCCTGAAACGGTTATATTAATTGAACCATCAGATTGATTACAATTAGACTGAGTAATAAATTCTGTAACATTAATAGGTAAGCCGTCAACAATTGTTGTATTTGCACTTATTGAACATGAATTGATATCAGTTACTGTAACAGAATATGTTCCTGCTCCCAAGCCGGTAGCTGTTTGACTTGTCTGTAGATTATTCCATATAAAGGTATATGGTGCCATACCACCAGAAATATTTGCAAATGCACTGCCGTTAGTTCCACCATAACAATCAATAGGAGGTGCTACTATATTCAGACTTAATCCGGCCGGTTGTCCAATAGTTACATTTCCTGTAGTCGTACAACCTACATTGTCTTCAATAGTTACCGTATAATTACCAGGGCCTAAATTAATTGCTGTTGGATTAGTTTGAGTAGGTGAAGTGCTCCAGGTATATTGATAAGGAGGTGTTCCACTCGACACAGAAACTGTAGCCCAGCCATCATTATCACCGTTACAACCTACATCTTCAAATGCTGAAATTATTGCTGTCGGACCGGGTGAATCTGTAATACTTATGCTACCTGTTTGTGAACAACCATTATCGTCTGTAACTGTTACAAGATATGGGTTTCCAGCTGAAGTTAAATTTGTATTTGTTTGACTGGCAGTATTGCCTCCAGACGACCATGACCAAAAATATGGTGAAGTACCACCGACTGGAGTTGCTGTTGCTGTGCCATTTGCCATACCGCAATTTGCAGGAGTGGTGGACATATTTAGCAACATTTGAGCAGGTTCATCAATATTATAAACCAAACTGGCAGTACATGAATTTGCATCAGTTACAACAACTGAATGAGCACCACCACACAGATTTAAATTCAAATTTGAATTTGGATTAGAACCGCTTGACCACGCATATGAATATGGCCCGGTACCATTAGTTACGCTTATTTGTGCTTCACCATCACAGTCTCCATTACATGTTACAGGAACAGTACTAACCAAATTTATGGCGATTGCTAATGGCTGTGTTAAAGTAATACCATGAGTTGCAGTGCATCCAAAATTGTCTGTAACCACTACAGTAATAGCGCCGGCGCTTAATCCACTTACATTACTTGTTGTTGATGGAGTTGTTTCATTAAAACTATTTGACCAATTATAAGTGTAATTCGCTGTTCCACCTGTAACGGTAGCAGTAGCAGAACCGTCAGAAACTCCTGCACACAGCAAATTGTTGCCGGTTACAACAACTGAAATAGCACCAACATCACCAATGAATCCACTACCTGAAGCAGTACAGTTATTAGAATCAGTAACTGTAACAGTCCATGTCCCAGTGGGAACTCCTATAGCAGTAACTCCGGTTTGTGGTGGTGCTGTATTCCAACTATAACTATTATACGTGCCTGTACCACCTGCAGCACTAGCTGAAATTTCACCATCTGATAAACCACAATGTGCATCTATAATATTAATGGTAGAAACAGTTAAAACCGGAGGTTCTGAGATATTTATATTATCAATAACCGAACAGCCTGCTTCTGTAACAGTAACAGTATGATTTCCTGCACATAGACCTGTTGCAGTAGCTATTAGCTGTCCGTTATCCCATTGATATGAGAATGGACCGGCACCAATAGGAGTGACCGTAGCTGAACCATTACAATTGCCATTACAATCAACATTATTATTAACAGCAGTTGATGTTGTAAAAGGTACTCCGGTATCGTTGACAACAACACTATTTACTGCAGTACAAGAATTTCCATCTGTCACAGTTACAGTATAGGTACCTGCAGGTACATTATTATTAACACTAGATCCTGTTGGTCCATTACTCCACTCATATGAGAGAGGAGGAGTATGTCCAGAAACAACTACGCTGGCTTGTCCATTTGATAAACCACAGTTAGCGTCAAGGTGTCCCATAGTCAGAACCATTGCAGGAGGATCTGTAATACTAAAACTCTCAACAGTAAAGCAGGCTGCATTTGAGCCATCGGCAACAGTTACCGTGTAATTTCCATCACATAATCCACCAGTAGTCTGATTATTTGGAGTTGATCCGGCAGAATAATTATAACTATATGTGACACAACCTACTGCGTTAACAGTTGCTTGTCCATTGCAGTCTCCTGCACAAGAAGGATTAGTCACCAATACATTAGCAGTAGGAATATTGCCTGCACCTGTAATTACTGTACTTGCAGTCCCTGTACATGAGTTAGCATCTGTAACAGTAACAGAATATCCGCCTGAACACAAGGTGCTAATTGTCTGCGAAGAACCTCCATTTGACCATGAATATGATGAATATGCAATAGTCGTAGAAGCAGAACCATCACAAAGACCACAGTTTTCAGGAATTGGAGTTATCGTCGGTGTTGGATTAGGATAAATTACAATAGTTTGACTTGAGGAATTTACACAAGAGCCAGCTGTTATTTGTAAAGTAACACTATAAGATCCAGAGCTACCCCAAGTAACCCCTGTAGGATTATGATCTGTTGAAGTTGCAGGTGTGCCTCCGGAAAATGTCCATAAGTATGTTTCTCCAGGTAGTGGAGTACCTGTATGTGTAAAATTAAATGAGTGACCTGTAAAGCACTGGTTACCGTTATATGTAAACGAAGGATCCGGTACGTCAGCAGCATTTAATATTGCTGAACCTGTTGCCGTACAATTATATGCATCTGAAACAGTAATGTTATATGTACCTCCAGAAAGACCTGTAAAATTGTATGAGGCTACATCATTTTGAGTCGCAGCTCCAAGTGTTATGTCATATGGAGACTGTCCACCAGTTCCGGTAACCAATACTGCACCATTATTCCCCCCTCCTCCACAAGTTGGATGTGTTACATTTGTATTAAACCCAACTACAGTAGGTTGATTGATAACAACTGTCTCGATATATTCGCAAACCCCTATAGCATCCGTAATTCTAATTAAATAACTGCCCGCAGTTAAACTAGAAAGGGTAAAACTTGTCCCAACAATGGGTGTAGTAGCACCACCATTTACCGTATAAGAATAGGGGGCAGTCCCTCCAGAAATATTATTGACGAAAATACTACCAGTATTACCACCATTGCATGCGACATGAGTGGGTGCCGTTGTTGCAGTTATCCCGCTAATTGAAAAGTTAAGACAATTACCTCCAGAATTGTTGTTACATATATCTTGGACTGAATTTGGTAATACACATAATTGATAGCTACCATTTTGAGAAAGTTCATCTGCTAAGGTTAATGTCCATAAATCATCATAAAAAGTTCCACCATAAGTACCTCCAACACCAGCTTCACACACTGAACTAAATACATCAATTATACTATAGGTGCCACCTGGTCCTGTCAATACAAAATCTGAGGTTTGAGTTCCTGTACACCAAATTCTTTCAGAAAACTGAACTGTGATATTTGATGATCCACAAATAGGAGGATATACAATACTTGTCATCGATGGACCCGTGTTATCAACAATTGATGCTGTACCGCCGAAACTAATAGTATAACCATTTGTGGTTAATGAAAAATTGTTAACTAACACAACATAAGTTTGACCGGCCGTCACGGCTAAAGTTGAATTCCACGTACTGCATGAATTTGGTCCCTCACACGTATTACCTGCTCCACTTACACCAGTATTGCCAGTAGTTCCACAATAATTACATCTTACAGGGGGATATGAACTCCAGTTGGTCAAATTGTTACAAGTGGCTCCACCAGTCAATCTCCAAACAGCAAAATCGTAGTCGTCGGAACCTACTGGTGAAATTGTAAATGTAACATTTCCAGTAGTTTGAGCAGTAAATGTGTACCACATACCATAATCTTCACCGGTAACTAAACAATTGGGGCAGTTATTAGCATTAACAGCAGTTCCAAAGAAAGCATTAAAATCTATGATATCGTAATAATTTCCCGTACTTGGATTTATGGATGGATGTGGATTACTTAAATTACACAATGGTAATCCTCCTAAACAGTCGGATGAAGTAGGTATAGGTAACCTGCGATATGCCAAAGTGCCTGCGGCAACTGAATTTGATGAACAATTAAACTGATAAATCGCAATACGAAATGTCCCGGCTGATGGAGCAGTAAATGTTAATTCTGAACCAAGTCCACAGAAATCATCATTGTATGCTCCAGCAATTGGAGTGCCTAAATTATTATAAATTTCAATTTGAGTGTCGATACTTGTTGTACCTCCTTGCTGACAAAATGAAAAAATAAATGTTTCTCCAACGTAGGTAGCTACAAAAGTGTAATACCTGTATGTGTTTACAGCTAATGTTTGCCAGTTTTGTGCAGGAGAAATTGCGCCAGCACTCGTTGCTCCGCTACAAACAGCAAAAGCTTTGTTACCAAAGCCCACTAACATTATAAATATAATTGCAAAATGTAAGAATTTTCGCATGGGTTATAATTTTTAATTTACTAATTCATTTATTCTATCTCTTTAATCAACTTATTATATTCTTCTGGATTTTCATTTATCCATTTTTCTTTTTCAGTCCTGTAATTTTCGTCATCTTCGATTTTATTACCAGTTGATTTATACTCTGGAAAATTTGGAGCCTCTACTTTTATTCTTTCACTTTGTTGTGAATCTTTTTTAATTGGTGAAGTTGATTTATTTAATATTTTGCCATCCACTGAAACTGTGCTGAAATCAAAATCAGTTCCGTAAACATTTAAAATTTTTCTTATATATTCAGGTGTGACGAACTCATTTATATTTAACTGATACCTGTGTTTACCTTCAATGCTGATAAAATGTCTTCCCCACGA
>JAKQEK010000345.1 GCA_029558535.1 Bacteroidota bacterium
CAAAAAAAATGCTGTGGATAAGTTATAACACACTGTTGTATAGTTAGATATGTTATGAAAAATATTAATGCTCTCATTGCTTTAGCATTGTTTTTCAGCTATATGGCTAAAAAGTATATTGCCAAATTCGCTGTTGGATTCCCTAAAATAATAAACAAAAAGAAGATATATCTATGTCTAAAGAATTTATATACTGCGGAATAGCTGAAGTTATTACAGTATGCATTAACTTTATTATCCGGTATAAACGAAAATTAAGCTTAGCAGAATGTAACATCCAACATCAAATGATAATAGGGCTCCTGTAAAAAAATATGGGAATGCCAAGGCAGGATTATGCTTGACACAATTCTCTGCCGAAAAAAAAGATAAATTTACGAAACGGGTATAAAGTTTCTTATCCCGAAATATAGTTCAAAAAGGATACTAAAATGAAAGCAACTTTAAACGATATCACAGCGCGCATCCTTGCCTGTAAAAAACCATATCAGGAACTCATTCAACGCCTTGAAACAATGGAAATTAAGCAGGATATGCCGGATGCTGTTTTTTTTCAGGAACTGCAAAAGATATGTTTGCAAAGTGAGGAATTCGCTAAATTTCTGGAAGATGACCCCCAATTGAAAACAATCCCCTTAGAACATCTTTCATCTTGGCACAATGAATACTACGCCTCTTTGGCAAATTATGATAACTGCTCGGGAAATCCTGATTACGCAGTTAAACAATATGGTGCAGAAATGGGTAGATTTATATCTGCTCTATATTATCAGTTTATACTTATGAATGCAAATCAGGCAACTAATAATTATTTACAGTTGGAAGAAAATCTGCGACTGTATTTTACCTTTTACGACAAAGCAATTAACGGAAATACTGATTATGCGGACTGGGTAAAGGACTATCGTATAATTATGACAGAAAACCATAAAACAAAACTCTATCGGAAATTTTATCAGAGCTTCTATCCCGAAGCGAATATCAATTTTGATATTATTATGAATTCCAACCTGAATGATTTGCGTTATCTCTATCGCTACGGAATGTTTATTTCCGATGCCAACATAAAAATGGCTCAATTTATAAATAACTATCCGGAAAAAGAACTGAACGATATTGCACGCTATATTGTTCAGTGCTGGGTTGATGGTTTTACACGTGCTGATAAAGATTACCGAATAAAAAAGACAGCCAGTATTGTTGTTCCTTGTGGAATGGAACTTTTGGGACGCCTTGTTTATAACGAACTGGAAAAAATAGGCATTCAAGGTCAATTTATCGTTTCTTATAAGGTCTATGAAAATAAACAGCTTAATTATGATCATCGTTTTGATAGTGCCCTGATTTTAGACAGGGACTATGCGGATATGGTTATTAATGTTTATGCTGAAGTAATAGATGACATTCAAGAACTGATTAAAGGTGATGCGGGCCCCGTTTGTATAGAACTCTTTGGTGAAACACCTTTTTCGCCGGTTGTAAAAGACAGTGTTTTAACTCTAAATAAGGAACAGCAGGAACTTTCCCGGGAAATGATGTCCAAAACCGCTCAAATTTATTATCAGTATTATAAACGTGAGCAAACCGGTTTTTGCATTATTGCCTTCCCTTCCCCTGAAATTGGTGACAAGTTCCCGGAAATTTTTGCTGATACCTTAAAAATTAACCTTTTAGATAGTATGCATTATGCCGAAATTCAACAGAAGATAATTGATGTGCTGGATAAAGCTGAATATGTAAATGTGCAAGGAAAAACAGGAAATGATACAAATATCAATGTTAAATTGCATACTTTGCAAAATCCGGAAAAAGAAACCAACTTTGAAAATTGTGTGGCAGATGTTAATATTCCTGTAGGTGAGGTTTTCACTTCTCCTGTATTAAAAGGCACAAATGGAACTTTACATGTA
>JAKQEK010000348.1 GCA_029558535.1 Bacteroidota bacterium
AATTTCTTGAGCATAGATGGGATCATCAAGCAACTTTTTCATATATAAAACTAAGGAATCTATATCTCCAGTAGGAGCCATTAACACATTTTCTCCATCTTTATTTAAAAAGGGCATTCCACCTGTCGCATAAGTAATTACTGGTAACCCCAGTAGCATAGCTTCTACTGCCGATGTCGCTAATCCTTCTATCAATGTAGGTAGAACATATATTTTGCCTGTAAGAGCCTTTCGGAAAAGATCCTCTCTTTTTTGCATATACCCACCATAAGTTATATTATTAGCCAAACCCTTATTATTACATAATTGCAGTAAATATTCCTGGTAACTCTTTGAACAAGGTCCTAGCACTAAAAGTGAAATATCCGAATATTCATTTTTCAATTTACTAACCGCTTCAATTAAATGTTCAATTCCTTTGGTTTTAGTTATCCTGGCAAAAAAAACAAAATCATATTTTTTCTCTATGCACTCTTTTTCTATATCTATATTTATTGTCCGAATTCCGGGGCTGAATAAAAATATTGCCTTAGGATTGTCCTGTTTCACGAGAGCGTAATGCTGCGCTGATCCTACTATATAGTAATGAAAACTACTATGAATCTTTTTTTCTATTTTTATCCTGGAAATATCTCCCTTTACATATTTAATAAATTGTGGATCGCATACTATCCCTTGAATTATTACACAAATAGGTATTCCACATTTCTTTAAGCCAAGAATAGTAGATGAATAATATGGATTTTCAGCACCATTTAAATGGATAATATCATGTTTTATTCTTTTTACCAATGCTTTTACATATATTTTCTGAGGATAATAATAAACTAGTCTATATATTCCTCTTATCTCTTCTAATATTCTATTTATAAACCCTTTTGATATGTAGTAGCATAAATAATTAATTGCTTTTTCAACAAATTGACCTATGAAAGGATCAGACCTAAAAAAATAATAATGAATACTGTTAATTTCAAATTCCTGACGCCTTTTTTGCATCCCTTTATGGGGGGATACTATATGTAATTCAACATCATTTCTTTTCTCGTATCCATCAATTTGATTTGTTATCCATACAGCATAATCGGCTATTTTATGGTTTTTCTTTAATAATAAGTGACTTCTAATCTTGTCATCAGAAAAATTGCAAATCATTAATAGCTTAATTTTATCCATTAGATTTCATTCAATAATTTATTCAAGTAGTAAATAGTCATATAGTTTATTGGCTACTATATCCACCGTCAATTATTATATTTTGTACTATAATCCATTTTGATTCCTCAGATAATAGAAATATACTTAAAGCAGCTACATCTTTAGTAGAACCTAAATCCAGAGGATACTTAGATTTTATTTTTATAAAGTCTTCTGGTGAAAGATCCTTTTTTAAGTTATCGGTCATAGCAGTATCTACCAATGTCCCTGGTGATATACAATTAACTCTAATTTTCCTTTTGGCTAGTTCTAAAGCTATACATCTTACCGATCCAACAAGTGCAAAGCCACCATAAGAAGCAATTTCTTTTGCTGTTTCTCTACCAATACCTGATGTTCTACCCGTAATTAAAATTCTCTTTGGGGATAACATACTATTTCCCCTTTTGATTTTCAATATATTGGTAAATTTGTTCCAGTGTAATCATATCATCAAAATCTCTTCTTGATATAATCACATCTCATTCTCCATTTATCATAGCTAAAAATGGTAGTGCTGCAAGCGAATCCCATTCATTATATTCCCTAAAATCATCTTGTAAAGATATACTATTTTCTTCTCTATGTAGTATATCGGCAACTAAATTTAAAAATTCGTCCATCAATTTGCCTCTTTATCAATATAGGATTGAAGTATTTCATATATCATTTTAAATGAAGTCATGCGTCCAATATCTTCCGGTTCCAGAGAAATATTAAATTCATCTTCAAATTTGAGCATCAGATTTAAATGAGCTAGGGAATCCCAATTGGGAATATCAGTTTGCATTGTTGCTTCATTGATCTTGCAGATATCGGTTTTTAGCGATTCTGCCATTATTTCAATTATTCTTTTTTTCATCATCCCAAATTACCTCCACGATATTTTTAGATTCAGTGTTATAATTATCAATGTATAATTCATAGTTCTTGCAATTTGCATTTTGCTCTTTAATATTAAAGCCATTATTTTCATAAAACGATTCAACTAACGAGTTCTTATTTGTCTTAATGTAGGAAGATGTTATATGTTTGTAACCAAGCTTTGATAAATATTGAATAATTTGCCTTATAAATTCGTTCTCAACTTCTCGTCCAATTACCCTACAGCTCATAAGCAATGTATCTATATCTACACTATCAACTCCATTATGTTTTAAAATACAAACACCTGTAAGTCCATAATCTCCAAATTTATCTTTAACTCGAGCACAAAGGACAATATCTTTATTATTAACCATATTTTTTATATCATCTTCAGAATATCTCCTGGTAGTTAGATTGAATTGATTGGTTTTTTGGGTAAGCTGAGCAATTCGTGGTATATCAACTAACTTAGCTAAAGATATTTCTAAAAACATATTCAACTCTTTCAAATATTGATTATAATCCCTAAATCTGTTTTTAAACTCATTTCGTTCCGCATTTTGTCTATATTGAAGTGTCTTATTTATGTCTTCCTTTGTTACCGAATATATTGAAAAATACTTACACAAAATATCCTCAATAAAAGAAGGTAATAAATATGGTTTATCTGGAAAATCAGGAACAACAACATCAGGTAATAAACTTTTTACTATTTCCCTTTCCGAGGGATTATCATCTATGTATACTATACAATCCAAGCCAATATTTAAAGTATTGGCAATATCCTGTATGTTCTCTGCTTTATTATTCCAATTAATTCTGGTTATGGCAAAGTGCTCATTCTTTAAAATCATATTCGGGTGATTCTCTATGACCTGCAGAGCATCAGTTTCATTATTTTTTGAACAGAGCGATAGAATAACCCCATTTTCGTAAGCAGCATAAATTCTTCGCTGCATATCTTCATAAGCATTTCCAGGATACGAACCCCCGAGTTTGATTCCTTCCATTCCATCTTCTCCTATTACTCCACCCCATAAGGTATTATCCAGATCAAGAACCAGACATTTCTTTCTTATACTCAAAAAGGAATTATATTGGGCAGAAAACCAATCTTGAAAATCCCTTACTAATTTCGGATTCAGACCTAATTGAGAAAGATAAAAATGCTTCCAGTCAATTAGTAAACTATCCGGATACTGCTTAAGAAATGACGAATAATCAAAACAAATTACATTACCATTTGTAGAACCTGCCTTCCAGCAAATTTCATTGTAATTATTTACTAATCGTAAAAGTTCAAAATCATAAGCAGGATGGTATGACTTAGATATTGGGTGCATTGTTAATAATATCAATCTCTTTGTACAACTATTTATAAGCAATTTTAATGTTTCTATATTCGCTTCCAATGCAGAAATTTTATCTTTATAGTTACCAGTTAAGGGATACATTAGAAAGCACACTACCGCATCCCCGTCCCATTTATTAATCTCCTTAATATTAAGCGCATTATACAAAGAAAATGAACAGGATTCATCAAACATATTTTCCACTGTATAATTTCTTATCACATAATATTTCATTAGTTAGTCCTCCACAAGTTCTATAAGACCTAAATCTTTTTCAAACATAAATACTACTCTTTTATTATGAATAGCAGGAGCAAAATCCAGAGAAGATATTCTTAAATAACCCTTCTTTTCCAAATTTTCAATAGCTCTTTCTATGTCTTCTACAGAATAGCATATATGGTATAAGGAATCTTGTACACTATTTTTTATAATTGAACTTACGGGACTATCATCCGATATTGGTTGAACAAGTTCCACAGTTAAATTCTCATTCGTAATAAAACAAATCTGAACATTCCTTTTAGTGTCTTGAATTATATCGCCTATACTATAACCCAAATATTGATATTTCAGTAGTACAGAATCAATACTATGTGTAGCTATTGCTATATGATGTATTCTCATTTAATAATCCATAGGTGACAAAATAACAATATCATCCAAATTCAAAATAGAATTTGCCCAAGATAAACCACCTCCAAATCCAGACATTAATATTCTATTATTTCCCTAAATTTGTCATCCGTATTTACATCAAATGAATCTTTTTCTAAGGCATCAGCAAGTAGTGTTATAAAATTATCAATCATATTGATTCTCCCTTTAACTTTTTATCTAGGATCGCTTGCTTTTTAACGAATAATTTCTTGGGTTCTGCTGGATAACCAATTATGTCTGAATTTGAAGGTATATTATAAATAACCACCGAACCCATACTTATAAATGTATTTGATCCAATATTTAAACCGTTCTTTATAGTGGATGAAGCTCCGATCCATACATCATCTTCTATTATACAATTTCCTGCAATGCTTACATTGCATATTATAATACAATTTCTACCTATACGAACATTATGACCTATGTGCACTAAATTATCTATTTTAGTACCATAACCTATAGTAGTTGTACTTAATGCTCCTCTATCAATACAGGTATTAGCTCCAATTTCTACATTATCTTCAATTATAACATTTCCAATCTGAGGAAATTTTTCCCATTCTCCCATTTCATTTTTAACAAAACCAAAACCAGTTTGACCTATTCTTGCTCCGTTTTTTATATATACGTTTTCTCCAATTGAAACTCCATCTTCTATGGTTACATTGTTCAGAATAATTGTATCTGCACCAATTGAACATTTACCTATACAACAGAATGCTCCAATATGAACATTTTCTCCAATTATCGCCTCTGGATGAATATAAGCAGAATTATGAATTCCAGGTTCAGGCATTTTAACAAATAAATCTCTTGCAATTTTGGAAATAAGTAACATAGGATTATCTGTGAGAATTACGGTTTTTTCTAGGGGAAAAGAATTGCTATAGCTTTGTAAACTTTTTGGTGCAATAATAACATTAGCTTTAGAATTCAATAAATATTGATAAGGATCTCTATTTCTTGAATGTATCCAATCCAATGATTCTTCATTAATGTGAGCCACATCTGATAAATTAGAAAATTTATTTTCTAAATTGCCTAATACTATATCTTCGTTAGAAAGATATTTTGTAATATCTTTTATTGAGTACATAAGTTCATCTCCATCTTTCTTAAATTAAACATAAAATATTCATCATTTAATATTTTCTATAAAGACCAATATCATATTAGTCATCTATATTCTTCTGTCCCACTTTAAGTAAATATTCATCATAATATTGCATTGTCTTCTGTGCTCGCAAATTAACACAACCTAATACTCTTTGTCTGGGTGCCATAGCTTCCTCCTGCCACATACCATCGTGAGTAAGTACTTGCAAGTATTGCATTGAACTGTCTTGCAAAACATCCTCCAATCGTTCATATCTCCAAATACCGGTAGAATCAGTACAGTATCTATATTTTTCTCTAATCAATTTAGCATATACATTTAGCATTCCAGCATAATATGTATCGTTCAGAGCAAGTAATTGTGGAGTTGTATTATGATAAGAGAAACTTTTAATTTCAACCCCTAATAAAGATGCCAGCAAATTTCTATCATTGAAAAGACATCGTTCCAACTCTATCTGATCTTGAATTTCCCAAAAATGAGCATCAAAATGCAAACCAATATAGTGATCAGATTTAACTATTTCTTTAGCCAAAAGATATATCTCTTTCTCAAAGATATTATAAAATTCACTATGAATTTGGAAAAAATAATGTGCTTTAATTCCTAATTCTTTTTCAATTATTGCCATTTTTAGAGCATTATGAACAGAGAATTCAACATTATGACGCCAGACAATTTCTTTTTTTGACCTTCCTGAATTATCTAAAGAATAATCACCAAATACAAACCCCATATTTAGAGCTAATTGCAATAATCTTTGGTAATTAGCAAAAGTAAAATCGTTAAAATGGTATTTTTCTCTATTAGTCATTATGCCAAACTGTCATAAAAAATAAGCTTAATACTCATTCAGATGAGAATTGTAGTATATCGTTACATCATTCGAACAAGAATTTAGTCCACAAATTTACACATATTTACACTAATTATTATAAGGCATTATTTATCAAGGGATTACTTATATGTAAAATCGTAAAAAATTTTCAACATTCTAAATCTTCTCAATCCTCTCTACCCTCCCAACATCCTCATTCCCCGTAACTTACATTGAGGTCAGAAAACGAAGATGAGGTCGTTTATTTCAGAAAATATCCCTCAGCTCTCTGCCCTATGCTATTACCTTATTAAACTTCTCAACCCGTTTTTTTCGTGCTAATTTGTGTTAATTCGTGGACCAAATTGGTGGACTTGAATAATAGTTTGCGGTTGAGATATGCTCATCTATCTCGGTAAATTTCCAAAGAACATTAGCATATATTTATCAAATATCAAAGCTTATAATAGATGTAAACACTATTTTATCTTTTTGGCAGGTATACCTACATAGGTTCCCGGTTCGGTAATATCTTTCGTAACAACCGCTCCTGCACCTATTATAACATCACTACATACATTTATCCTTGGTAAAATAGAAGCATTTGCTCCTATATAACATTTACTTTCTATATTAACAAATCCCAAAATAATTGCATTAGGTGCAACAGTCATGTAATCACCGATTTGGACATTGTGCATAATATTAGCATAGGTGTTTATTTTAACGAAATCTCCAATTCTAGTTAAAGATAATGCATTGCAACCCTACTGAATAATAATTCCGGTGCCAAGTAAACTACTTCTTGATATATTAGCATGTGGAGATATTAAATTAATATATTTTAGTCCATATATTTTTGATTTTTCAACTAATCTTTCTCTATCTAATGGGTTATCTGGATTAATTATAAAAACTGCTTCATTTGAAAATTTTGAAAAAGGGAAAGAATCATCATCTCCAAGATATTTATAAGGTAAAAACGATAATTCCTTATTAAATTGATGATTATCTACATAAACGAGTATATTGTAATTACATTCTTCACACAGTTCAAATAATTCAGAAAATCCACCAATTAGAATTATGTCCATTTTAATGTAGAATAACCTCACCAATATATTTTATCTCTTGTAATTTAAGTTTTGAGTACATTGGCAAAGAAATTAGAGATTGATAAGCAAGTTCAGTATTATGAAGTTTTTTATTATTTTCTGAAAAGCAGGAAAACAAATGAACTGGAGGATAATGGATACTGGTTTGAATACCAGCATTATGTAATTTTTCTCTTACTTTATCTCTTATTTCTTTATTTGCATTTTTTAATACAATAGGAAAAATATAATTAGAGACAAAACCAGTATAATTAGCAAAGGGAATTATTATGTCAGGATTATTTTTAAGTGCTTCTATATACAAGGAACGCACTTGAGCTCTTTTTTCCAGATCATTTTTAAGCTTACTTAATTGCACTAGACCAATTGCTGCTCTTATATCATCCATCCGATAGTTATAGCCCAACCGAATTACATCATATTCAGTTGCATGTCCGGACGCTCTTTGATAGGACATTGTTGTCATTCCATGAGATCTTAAAAGACGCGCTTCCTGGTCATAATCAAAATTATTAGTAACCAACATTCCCCCTTCACCGGTACTGATATTTTTATTAGAAAAATAACTGAAACAACCAATATCTCCAATAGATCCAAGTTTTTTACCTTTATATTCAGAAAGAGGACCATGACAAGCATCTTCTACAACTTTTAAATTATTTTCTTCAGCAATTGCCATAATTTCATCCATTTTGCAGGGAAAACCACCATAATGCATAACTATTATAGCTTTAGTTTTAGCAGTAATCTTTTTTCTAATATCCTCAGGGTCAATAGTTGGCTCTTCCAAAGAAATAATATCTGCAAAAATTGGGGTAGCTTTTACATATCTAACCGCATTAGCAGTAGCTACAAATGTAAGAGAAGGGACAATCACCTCATCACTTTTACTAATTCCAAGAATCATCATAGCCAAATGCAAAGCGACAGTGCAATTTGTTACACTACAGGCATATTTTA
>JAKQEK010000368.1 GCA_029558535.1 Bacteroidota bacterium
AATGACGATGGGTAGGCGAATTGTTAAAAGTTTTTATTCACCAGGATCATCCTGATTTTATATTTTCCTGACAATATTCATTTCCACAACATCCTCATTCAGCGGTTTTTATCCGGAATTGCCGGGGGCTGGGGGCTTCTGTGGGAAAGTATAATAATATTTGGTATTTAACTTATTGAATAGTTTTTGAAGCGGATTGCGCCAAAAAGAATGAAATGATCCAGTGAAACTGATTAAATAATGATGTTATTATAATAAATAGTTAATGAGATAAGGCAAGAGGATTAATCGCGCCAACGGAAAAAATAACATAAAGTATTGAGATTATGTAATTATTGTTGTTTTTATACTCTTTAACTTTTAGGGAATAGTTAATGAGTTTGGCAATTAAAAATCTCAAATTTATAATTCGCTATTGCTGGCCATAATTTTTTGTCCGGCTGGCTCGGGCAGCCGCTGTTCTTTGCCGTTCTAACCGCCGCGCTACACACTCATCACACAACCAATACTCCAAAAACAAAAACCCGGAGACTTGGGACTCCCTCCCCCACTCAATAACTTTGCTTATGCGAAATTTTGATTTTTTGATTTTTAAAACTTCTTAATCATCAAAAATAATTTGGGGGCACGGGAAACGCTTTTATTCGCCCTGAGAGAAACGATCTCTTCAAAACGTCACCCTGACTTAAGTGAAATGATTTTTGGCTTCTAATGGATAATTTTTCGCGTTAAATGAGAAAAATATTTTTCTGTCTGACTCTGTAAAAAAAGTTCTTACCGAAGAAAAATACTTGTTAAGTTTTTTTTCCACGCGCTGTGGACAACTATGAATAACTGTGAACGGTTTTGAAAAGTAGTTTTCACCCCCGCCATTAAAATTCCAAAACTCGTGTTATAGTTATATCACGAAATGCGAACTTCTTCGTTTGTGCACACCACACTCGCCAAAGAGATGGGTGCGCCTGATTTGATATTAACATTCATTGTAATCAAAAATAATTCTGTCTGTATTTATCCCAAAGTTTTTTACGATTGACACGTCCGAAAGCGGAGGCTATACTGCACAGCAATTCAAACAGCCAAACATAAAGAATCCTTACTGGAAACAGTTAGAAATAATATTTCAAAACTTGAGTTCATTGGGTGTTATCTTGACACTAAATGGAAAAGCATGACTATAGCAGGAAAAACAGCGAGAATTAAAAACTGTTTTCAAAACGACCGTTCCAGAGAAAAACACCGCAAAAAGTTGTTTCCAATGATGACGAAGAAATAACATTTCCCAAAATCAGGGGGAGCGGCAAATTATGGTCAAAGATCAGCATTATAGATATCCAAGAGTAAACAGGGCACATTTCAAACCAAATTTTGTAAAAAAA
>JAKQEK010000369.1 GCA_029558535.1 Bacteroidota bacterium
GCAATATATATTCAAAACAATGCCTTCCACTATTTAGGGCAATCGCTTCAGGATGATATTCACTCCCTTCTGAAAGTTCAAGCTCAAAGTAGCCACCAATAGCTTTCATATCAAATCATATTGATTTAAATAATTCTTAATCGTAGGAACATCATTAAACATCATTACATCTATTATTGAAAGCCAAGGTTCAAAATAATCTCTTTTTTGAGAATAAACAATATCTTTCATTTGAATAAAATTAAGTTTAATACCTAAATTTTCATACTTTTCTTTATTAAAAAAATCTCTACCCCCTGGAAGATTAATATATTGATCTGCTTCATAAGCTAAACATATTTTTAATGCCCATTCGTCTGAAGCTTCAACAGAATTGATATTAGAATTATTCTCGGAGAAAATGGATATTGGTGTATCAATTTCCAGGTAGTTACAGATTTCGTTCAACAGTTTATTATCAATATCAACAATGCTTTCGAATTTTTCATATATAACTGAAGACAATAAATCTATTACTATATTATAATAAGGGGCCTTTTTTTTGTAGTGTACCAATTGAGCAATCAATTTATTCTGCCAAGCTATTTCATTATTAATTAACATATCTTTAATTATCGTCTCTCTCTTTGCTTTTATTAAAGGAACAGAGATATATTGCCAACCAAATCCAGGTTTTAGAATTCTATTCCTCTCTATCCATCCGTGTCTAATAAATTGAACTGTATCAAATAAGATAAATTCATCAACTAAATTGATTAAAGAAAAATATCCTAAATAAGGTAAAAAATAGGGCTGATTTATTCCTAATGTCATCTTTATAATGATTCTTCAACTAACTTTATTAAATATTCTCCATAACCACTTTTCCGAATGGGTTCAGCAAGCTGACAAAGTTGCTCTTTATCAATAAAGCCCTTACGATAGGCAATTTCTTCTATACAGCTGATTTTTAGTCCCTGGCGGTTTTGTATAACTTCCACAAATTGGGATGCTTGAATTAGGGATTCAAAAGTTCCTGTATCCAACCAGGCAGTTCCTCTTCCAAA
>JAKQEK010000374.1 GCA_029558535.1 Bacteroidota bacterium
AAAACATTTTTGCAAGATGAACTTACTACGCAAATAATTCCGGTATACTCATACGCAATGGGAGGGGTAAAACTGCAAGTGCAAGAGCAGGATGTAGAAAAAGCTATTGAAATATTAAACGAAGGTTTGTAATTACAAGCGAGGTAATTGAATCATATCGTTTACGAGATACGAAATAGGAAAATCATTTACAATTTGCTTGTAAAGCATATATGCATCTTCACGCGTTCTAAAATCGCCCACACGTATCTTAAAAAAAGGTGGTTGATATATTACATACACGGTAGCATCAGGATATCGTTCCAAAAATTTGCGGCGAATTTCTTCAGCTTCTTTCCGTGAATCTACACCGGAAGAGTTATAAATTTGAACTCTCCACCCATGAATTTTACTCCTGACTTGTCCCAATTAGTGCGGTATTTCTAATTTTGCAAGAAACTCCCTCATTTTTTGAGTCGGACGTGCATTTACCGTCACTATTTTTTGATTGATGTGATTCAATATTTCACCATCAACTATTTTTTTCGATTCATCAATAAATCTTCTAATTGAAAAACCTGTTTTTAGTTCGATATGTTTTGATACCACCAGTGCCATGAAGCAAATCAATATATGCAGTTTTATAGGTTCTTCTTTAAAATGAAAGATAGGTCTAGTTTGCAAATCATTTTTTGATATTCTGAAGGCTTGCTCTATCTTATAAAGTTCATGGTATCGTTCTATAACAGTTTTATTATCAATAATCGATGCCTCTAAATTTGTATAGTATCCTTTTATTCCGAGTAATTTTTGAGTTTTCTCAATTAAAATATTGTTGATTTCTATTTCTTGACCTTTAGTTTGGATGAATTTTACTTTTTTACTTTTTGATGGGTTTGCAATAACTAGTTTTGCTTTTTCAATTTGTTTTTCCATCTCATATTTGTCTTTACGATACCGAACAGAAGAATAACTGCAAATCAAATAACCGCTATCTGTTTTTATTCGGATGCTTTTGCCATCTACTCGCTCTATCGTCTTGTCAATAGTTTCAAGCAATGTTGTTGAAATATTTCCAAGCCTAGCTCCCACAATGTAGTTGATATTGTTTTGTGTTAACTGTTTAACGTTTTCTGTGCTAATCATTGCCGCATCAGCCACTACGGTGAAATCTTTAACTTTATTTCTTTCAATAAAATTTTTAATAATTGGAATGATAGTGTGCCCTTCGAAAGTATTTCCTGAAAAAATCTCATATGAAATTGGGAACCCATCTTTACTGACCATTAGTCCTATGAGTATTTGTGGTTGTTGGGATTTATTATCTTTTGAAAAACCATTCTTGCGTAAATCATCTTCTTCAAAAGTCTCAAAGTAAAGAGTTGTTACATCATAAAAAAGAATATCGAAATTAAATGAATAATGATTTTTTGCAAAGTCAACAATCTTTTGCTCTACTGTTTGCTTTAGATTAATACAATCAGGAGCAATCTTATAATATGTCTTACGGTTATGACTAATACCAAAAAACTGTTCCAATAATTCAAGTGATCGCAGTTTAGATGCGGGTTCAAATATTCGTATTGAGACCAAATCATTCAGTAAAACAGGTAAATCGTTCAAATTCATTTTTTCTTGTATTGCTCGAATCTGTTTATAAAAAAAGTGATACTTAACACCAATAAAAGTACTATGATTAAGATGTAATAATTTGTTAGGATTTTCATCGGGAAAAATGGAATATTGCCTTGAGTAGTCCTTAATCCATTCCGCCGCCAATATCGTTAATTCATTTAGTGCTTCTTCAGTATGAGCAGAACCGATATGTTGTAATACAATTCTTTTATTATTTTGATAACGTACAACTTGAACTGCCTTTGCATTTGAACCTGTTTTAACTACTCTAATTTTCATATAATTTTACCTTAGTGCGGTAAAAATACTGTTTTTAAATAAATATTAATTGATTTTTAAGCACTTAGCTCCGCACTAATTTTAATGGGGACAAGTCAGGAAAACATTTTTGCAAGATGAACTTACTACGCAAATAATTCCGGTATACTCATACGCAATGGGAGGGGTAAAACTGCAAGTGCAAGAGCAGGATGTAGAAAAAGCTATTGAAATATTAAACGAAGGTTTGTAATTACAAGCG
>JAKQEK010000384.1 GCA_029558535.1 Bacteroidota bacterium
GGTTGTGGATTCGCTAAATGTGTGTGTATATGAAGTTCCTGTTGTAACTTCAGTTCCCTCCGTTGGGGAATCATACCATGCAAGTGTTCCGGGACCGGATGCTGTCAAAGTAAGTGAAGCCGCACCACAGGATTCGTCGCCGGTAGTAATTGGGGCTTCAGGTAAATTAACAGTAATCATATCAGTTATTGAATATATATCGTCACCATAAGGATTGTATGCAATTAAGCTTACTGTAAAAGTTCCGCTTTCAGTAAAAGTGTGCAAAGGGTTTTCTTCTTCAGAAGTGTTTCCATCGCCGAAATCCCATTCATATGTTTCAGCGTCAACAGTTGTATTTGTAAATTGTACAATACCGGTACAAGTAGTAGTTACATCTGAAGTAAATCCTGCAACAGGAGCTCCCGGGATGTAAACAGTTATATAATCTTCTTTAAGTTCTGTTACAGTACAACCGGCACTTTCGATTTCGAGACTTACGTCGTAAACACCTTCAGTAGCGTAGTTAACAGTTGGATTTGCATCTCCCGAAGTGGCGGGATTACCACCTTCAAAAGTCCACTCTATCGAAGTGACAGTGCCGGAAGTTAAGTCAGTAAAATCAACATCAGATCCTATAATAACATTGATAGATGAAGCTGAAAAATCAGGACTAGCAACGCCATTGGGAATAAGCTCAATATCCAATCTTGTTGAAACATCATTAGTAATTGTAACAGTATGTGTTTGTGTTTGATATCCTGTAAGCGAAAACGTAAAATCGTAAGTGCCTTCATAAATTGGTCTGTGATAGTTACCTACAGGTGCTGATGAAAAAACGAATGAATTATCTACATCGTGACCAATAATTTCAACTTTTACATTATCAAGTGGCGTTCCTGTACAAGCGTCTGTAACTATTCCTCTTAATCCAAATAAGCTCTGTTCCATGTATAATAGCATTGCATCTTTATTATATCCCCAATAGGTTGGGAGTAATGAAACATCTAATAATTTCGTATCAGACCATTCTAGGGTTACTTCTTGTATATATCTATGATAGTTCATATAATCTTGTCTCGAACCAATTGCGTAATACCAATCTGCTCCATGTGTTACTCCAGTTGTGTTATACGCCCCATAATCCATGGATCCCGGTCCTTCAAAGTAGGTTGAGGGAGCATCAACTTCAACTTCATTGGCATAAACAAAACACACATATTGCCACCAATTATGGTCAGCATTCGTTCTTTCCCAACTTTGCCAAGTATCCCAAGGAAAATTTATTAACTCTATACCTGAGTGTGTGTTAACAGACATTACAAAATCGTTGTTGGCGGCATAATCCATCATTAACTGAATTTCATCCTGCATAGTGTATGAATCTCCATTCAAAGTTGGGAAATTCCTATTTAAATCAATATTATTTATATTGTATCTTCTTGCGCTAGAAACACTGGTAAGACTTGCAGAATTATAAAACGTACCATCTGGATTTGCTAGTGGGTTGATATGAATCTCCATATTGTCAACTAAATATGTTACCATTGGGTCTGTCCCATAGTTTGAGAGTAAATAATCTGCCAATCTTAAAGTTAAAGCATAGCAAACCAGTTCGTCTCCGTGCATTGTTCCACTCCACCAAAACTCTGGTTCATCTTCATCTGTTTCAATATTGTCAGAAATAATAACTCCAACAATCGGAACGCCATTTTCTGAATATCCGTATTGAACATATTGACATAAATCAGGATAGTCTGTTGCAAAATTTTGCATCATTTGTAAATAGACTGCATGTGTAGGATATCTGTCCCAGTTAGCCATTTGTGCCACGGTAGTAGCCATTGTTAACGCTTTTGACGGATTGTAGTAGTCGTAAACAGGCGAAAATTCAATGCCATACTCCAAAAATGTTTCAAATTCGTTTTGATTGGCATAAGCATATACTAATCCGTCTTTAAAGCCGTCAATTGATATTTGCCTATTTAATGCTAACATTATTTCGTTTTCAGCAACCGGAAAAGTAAAATAAAATTCGCCCCTTTCTTCTAACTTTTGTTGAGCAAATTCTAATTCCGGACTAATAGTTTGTGCGAAAATAAACGTTGAGAAAAAAACAGAAATTAAAAACAGAGTAAAGTTTTTCATAAGATTTTATTTTAATGTTTTATTAATTTTTCAATATATGTTTTGTTTAAAAGTTTTATTTCAATGAAATAAATTCCTGAGCTCAATTCAGAAGTGTTAAGAGTACAATAATTTGAATTGAAATCTTGTTGATAGTAAAATATTTTTCCCGTAATATCAATAATCTTTATCGAAGTAATTAATTCTTTTTCAGACTGAATAAAGAATTTATCAGAAACAGGATTTGGAAAGATTTTAATATTTTGCGAATCATTAGAATTAATACCTGTTGTCACAGTAATTTCAGTAGAATATTCATTAGAACCGCAAGCACTGTTTGCAGTAAGCTTAACCTGATAATCGCCTGGAAGACTGTATTGATGTATAGGGTTTGTTTCAACGGAAGTGGTTTCATCTCCAAAATCCCACTCATAAGAATCCGCAGCTGTTGATGTGTTTATGAAATTTACAGTTGTCCCTATAATATTTGTTTCAAAGCCTGCAATAGGTGTTTGATTTACATAAATATTCAGAGGCGTTCTTTCTGAATAGCAATCGGGCATTTTAATTTGCCAATCGTAAAAATATGCATAGTATTTATTTCCGTCATTCCACCAAACATCGCTGCTTCTTTTTATCGAAATAGCATTGCCAATATTGTAGGGATAAGGGAATAGTTCAAAAATTCCAATAAAACCTCTGTATAGGTAAGGTATTCCGGAACAACCCATTTTATAATTTGATCCAATCGGAATATTTGTATTTATTTCAATTGTTTGCAGTCCATCAGCTATATTTATTTCTTCATCGAATAAAATATCTCCCTGAGCATTTTTTATGTAAATATTTCGAATTCCTTCTCCTTGTGCATAAACCTTTACTGATTGGAGTTGACATTCTGCCATGCAATCAAAAATCAGATAGCTGGTTTCTGCACTTGTTATATAGGAGCCACCTTCTGAGTTATTGGGTTCTCCACCTTCAAAAATTTCGCCTGTTCTGAGTTCCTGAATGTAATAGCTTGTTGTTTCGAACAATTCAGGTGTCGAGTAGGAATTTCCTGTTTGAATAGGGACTTCGTCTTCGGGATATTCAAACCAGAAGATTTCATAATCAGATTCTATTGTTGCGTTTACACTTCCTGATGATTCACAAATTACATATACCGGCACATTTTCAAGTTCTGTAAGATTAATGTTTATATATTCTTCTTTTATGATTGAGTCACTGCCAAACTCGTTTTCTGCCGTTAATTTAACGGTATAGTTTCCATTTAAACAGTATAAATGTGTTGGATTTTCTTCGTCAGAAGAGGTGCCGTCTCCAAAATCCCATAAAAATTGTGTGGATGTAGAGGCTTCGGAAGTATTTATAAATTGAATTTCAGGATTACAATCAACATTTTGAACAGATGAAACAAAATTTGCTGTTGGAGCAACAATCTCAATATTTGCAAGTTGTACATCCTGAATGGTTTGTTCGTAATTCCCAACAGTAATATCAATTGTTTTTGATTTATAGCCCGGGCAAGAATATGTTACAGAATAGTTTCCTTCATACAATAATCTGTAATAGTCGCCATACAATGGGAAAGAATAAACATGGGAATTAAAGAAATCATGATTGTTTATAAAAACCATAGCTTCAAGTGGTTCACCTGTAATAGAATCGGTCACAAATCCTCTTAATCCGTATGTTGCTTGTTGCATATAATCTAACAAAGCTTGTCTATTATAGTTCCAGTGAGCAGGTAATAAATCGGAATCCAGTTTCTTTTCTGTACTCATTTCAATTGTAACTTCTTTGCAGTTATGATAATAATTCATATAATCTTGTCTCGTCCCGGTGGCAGTGTACCAAGCATATCCATTAGTGACGCCGTTATTAAGATCTTCAAAATATCCGGCAGGCGAATTTGCCTGAGCAAGTTCTGCATACTCGGTAGAAACAAAAAACCACCAGTCGTTATCGGCAGGTAAAGTAGGGTCTGTGTCGTAAGGATAATTCATTAATTCCGCTCCACTATGAGTATTTGCAGACATTACAAAATTTCGTTCTGCTGCATATTCCATAAAAGCAACAGTTTCTACACCATATTCATTTCCATCAGGATGATCTCCCGAAATGAAATCCCTATAATTTCTGTTCAGATCTATATCATCATAATTATATCTGCGGCTATCTGCGACAGTGTTATTACCACCGTAATATGTCCCATCCGGATTTGCAAAAGGATTAATATAGATTTGCAAATTATTAATCAAATCTGTGACTTGAGAAATAGTCCCGTAGTTTGTCAACAGATAGTCAATCATTCTTAAGAACATCATTCCACAAACAAGTTCATCACCGTGCATCATCCCTGTATAAAAAAATTCAGGTTCTGCTTCTTGATTATTAACATTGTCAGAAATTTTTACCACTAACAACAATCGTCCCTGAACAGAATATCCAATAGTATCCAAAACACAAATTTCAGGATAATCAGTTGCAAATTTTCGCATCATTTCTAAATATACTTCGTATGTGGGATATCTGTTCCAACTTGCCATTTCGCCAATTGTAGTTGCCATATTTAAGGCCTTGGTGTGATAATAATAGCTTTCGACTATAGAATAATCTTTACCTGTTAACAGAAATTTCTCAAATTGTTTTTGATTAGCGTAGGCATTTACTGTTTTTCCATCAAAATTATCAATAGAGAGTATTTTAGAAAATTCTGGTAATTCAGATTTGTTTGCTTTAAATTGGAAATAAACTTCGCCTCTGTTTTCGAGAATTGAAAATACTGTTTCTTCATTATAATTCTGACCTTTAGCTAACAGAAATAATAATGATAAAGAAACCAACGTGACAAGAACTTTTTTCATCTTATTTTTAATTGTTTTTAGTCTCGAAATTTAAATAAAAAATTTTAAATGCAATATGCTAGCCTAATCATTTCGACAGTTTTTATACAATGTCAGGATAAAGACGCACGAAATGAATTATTGGTTGATTTAAAATTAAAAATTTATTAAAGAATAACTAAAATTTATATAGATGGTTTGCAAATAAATTAAAAAAAGTAAATTTGTCATATTAAATTCTGATTATATGATTTCTAATGTTATTATGGCCGGATCTGGGAATTTAGCTTTTCATTTAGCTAAGGTCATTAGTCAATCAGGGATAACAATCAGGCAAATATTCAGCAGAAATCTTATAAGCGGCAAAGAACTGGCTTTAATTACCGATAGTAGTTTTACTGACGATATAGATAAAGTGTTTGCAGATGCAGATGCTTATATTTTTGCTATGAATGATGAGGCGGACAAAGAGATTGCTGAAAAGTTAAAAATAGAGAATGATAAAATACTTCTGCATACAGCCGGAAGTTTAAGTATGGATATTTTTAAAATTAAAACATCCAATTATGGTGTTTTTTATCCTTTTCAGACTTTTTCAAAAGATGCAATTATAGATTTTAAGTCTGTGCCTGTTTGTCTGGAGGCGTCAAATGATGGAACATATAAAGAGTTGCAGGGACTATGTAAATCTTTGTCATGTAAGTCATATCAGGTAAATGAGGAACAAAGAAAAATACTCCATTTATCGGGAGTTTTTGCTTGTAATTTTATGAATCATTGTGTCTTTATCGGTGAAAGGATTTTAGAAAATGAGGGATTGTCATCGGAAATGTTAAAGCCTTTGTTGCAGCAAAGTTTTGAGAAAATTATAAATAATGGTGCTTATGAGTCACAAACAGGACCTGCAAGAAGGAATGATAAAATCAGCATCGAAAAACATCTCGATTTTTTGAAGAAAGATAAAAATTTGTATGATATTTACAGAATATTTACAGAGAGCATATCTAAAACATATAATGTTGATGGACAATAATTTAAGAGGGTTGAATTTTAAACTGTTATTAAAAAATGCAGGAGCACTTTTTTTTGATATAGATGGAGTATTGTCGTCATCTCAGGTAAATATTAGTGAAAGGGGTGTATTAACAAGGACAACCAGTGTAAAAGATGGTTATGTCCTTAAATATGCTCTTAAAAAAGGAATAATTATTTGTGTTATTTCAGGTGGCATAGACGAGTCAGTTAAAATCAGATTTGAGTCACTTGGAATAAAAGATGTAATAATTGGTTGTAACAATAAGCTTGATGAGTTCGAAAGATTAGTAAGAAAGTACAATCTGAATTATAAAAATGTATTGTATATGGGAGATGATATTCCTGACTATCAGGTTATGAAAAAAGTCGGAATTCCATGTTGTCCTATTGATGCGGCTGACGAAATAAAGGAAATCTCATTATACATTTCTTCAAAAAAAGGAGGTGAGGGCTGTGTTAGGGATATAACTGAACAGGTGTTAAGAGCGAAAGGAGTATGGATGGACTATGATGCATTTGAACTTTAATTAATAAATTTTATGATAGCATTTTTTAAGCTAATAAGGTGGAAAAATATTTTAATTGTTGCATTTACAATGTTTGCAATGAAATACGCTGTCATAGAACCTATATACAAAATATATGATGTTGAATTTGGATTGTCAAATTTGGGGTTTTTGTTTCTTGTAGCTGCTGCAATGTTTTTAATGGCAGGAGGAAATGTAATAAACGATTATTTTGACCGTAAAACAGACATGATAAATCGCCCAAAAAGTGTTTTGGTCGGTTTTTCCGTCAAACGAAGACAGGTTTTGTTTACCCACACTGTATTGAACATAATTGGTGTTTTATGCGGATTTGTAGTTGCATATATTACAGGCAAAACATGGCTTGGGTTCTTTTTTATTTTTGTGAGTTTGTTACTTTGGACGTACTCAGCAGAGTTGAAGAGAAAAGTTTTTATAGGCAATTTTGTGGTTGCATTATTAACAGGGTTTATCCCTTTTTTGGTTGCAGTTACGGAATATTATGCTTTTGAACGTTCAATACCTGTCTGGACAATGGATAGTATTCATGCAGTAAAATTAAGTTTTCAAACTATTTGTGGTTTTGCCGTTTTTGCATTTTTATTTAACCTAATTAGAGAGATAATTAAAGATTGTGAAGATTTTGACGGAGACATTGCAACTGGAGTTAAGTCAATTCCTGTGGTTTTCGGTAAGAAAAAAGCTAATTATCTTATCAGTGCATTATCTTTCTTGAGTATTGCATTAATTATGTTTATCTGGCACGCATATTTTTCTAAACTTTTGTTTTTTAAAAATGATATTTTCAGCGTATTCTATATTTATTCTATGATAGTTTTTCCCGGATTGATAATAGCAATAAGTTCTTTGTGGGGGACTTCAAAAGTTAAATATGTGAATTTAAGCAGATTGTCAAAATTTATAATGGTTATGGGAGTGCTTTTCAGTGTGGTTTTTAGCGTTGTTGTTTATGGTAGTCATTAAGAAGGGATTATCTGATTATAAAATTTTACTTGCATCTGCCAGCCCTCGCAGACAAGAGTTGTTGTCGCAGTTGGGTTTAGATTTGCAAATTGTAACATTGCCTTCCGAAGAAGAAAGTTTTCCGAAAAATCTATATCGCGAAGAAATAGCTGTTTATCTGGCTGAAAAGAAAGCAGAAAACTATAAAAACCTGCAAGAGAAAGAAATATTGATAACAGCAGACACAATTGTTTGGATTGATGGTAAAGTACTTGGGAAACCCGAAAATTATTCAGATGCTTTTCAAATGTTGAAACTTTTAAGTGGCAAAATTCACTTTGTCATAACCGGAGTATGTTTGAAAGCAATTGAGAAGACAGTAGTTTTTTTTGCAGAAACTAAGGTGAAGTTTGCTGATTTGAGTGATGAGGAAATAAGGTTTTATATCGAAAACTACAAACCATTTGATAAGGCGGGGGCTTATGGCATTCAGGAATGGATTGGCAAAGTGGGAATAGAATATATCGAAGGATCTTATTATAATGTTGTGGGTTTACCAGTGCAAAAGTTGTATAGGGAGCTGATGAAGTTTTAAGGGGGTAATTGAGTTTTAGTTCAGCCTCCTTATTAATAATTAAAATTAAGAAATTAAATTTAAATTTATAAAGATGAAAAAATTACTTGTTTTACTCGTTTTTAAACTATTACTAATCTTAACATTATTTGCTGATGAAGGTATGTGGATACCGATTCTTATGCAGCAGTATAATTTTGGAGATATGCAGGCAAAGGGATTTAAACTAACAGCTGAAGATATTTACAGTGTTAATAATGCATCAATGAAAGATGCTGTAGTAATTTTCGGAGGAGGATGCACAGGAGCTATTATTTCTGACGAAGGTTTGTTGATTACTAATCATCATTGTGGTTACGGGAACATTCAAAAACATAGTTCACTTGAGCATGATTATCTTACAAATGGTTTTTGGGCTATGACAAGAGCTGAAGAATTGTCTAATCCGGGATTGAAAGTAACTTTCTTAATTAGTATGAAAGATGTCACAGATTTGGTACTGAAAGGTGTTGATGACAATATGACAGTTTATAAAAGAACTTCTATAATTGAGAAAAATATTGAAGAAATTGAAAGCAAAGCAGTTGACGGTACACATTACGAAGCACGAATAGAAAGCTTTTATAACGGTAATCAGTATTTTCTTTTTATAAACGAAGTTTTTACCGATGTGCGTTTGGTTGGTGCACCTCCTTCATCAATTGGCAAATTTGGTGGCGATACCGATAACTGGATGTGGCCAAGGCATACAGGAGATTTTTCAATATTTAGGGTTTATTGTGATAAAGAAGGCAAACCTGCTGACTTTTCGAAAGATAATGTTCCACTTAAACCAAAAAGATTTTTCCCTGTATCAATAAACGGAGTAAAAAAAGGAGATTTTACCATGGTGTTCGGGTATCCGGGTACAACTACAGAATATTTACCGTCCTATGCAGTTGAACAAATACAAAACGAGTCTGACCCTGCAAGAATTTTAATAAGGGGTAAAAAATTAGATATAATAAATGCTGCCATGAATTCGGATCCTTTAATTCGGATTCAGTACTCAGCAAAAGCGGCTTCGGTGGCTAACGGATGGAAAAAATGGATTGGCGAAGTTCGTGGTTTAAAAAGATTAAATGCAATTGATGTGAAGCGAGATTTTGAAAATAGCTTTACTGCTTGGTTGAATAGTGATAAAACTATGTATGAGAAGTATGGTGATATCTTATCTCAATATGAGAAGATTTACAAAGAGTTATCTTCTTATAATATGGCAATGATATATATAAACGAGGCAGCTTTTGGCTCTGACGCTGTATTGCTGGCATTGAGAATGAGAGGTTTGGAAGGGTCAAAAGACGCTTCGGAAGAAAGCCTTGAATGGATAAAAAAGGATGCTCAAACAAAAGCTGATATTCATTTTAAAGATTATAATGAGGCAACTGATAAATTAATTTTTGCCGAAATGCTTAGGTTGTATTATGAAAATGTGCCTAAAGAATTTCATCCTGCTTTTTTTGAAGAGTTAGATAAAATCTCGAAAAAATCCACAGATAAATATCTTACTATTACCGATTATTGTTATAGTAAATCAATTTTCGCTAATCAGGAAAAGTTCAATACATTCTTGCAAACATTTTCGTCAAAATCGTATAAGAAAGTTGTCAATGATCCTCTCTATGTCCTGATGAAAGGTTTTTTGGGAGTGTATCAAACTAAAATTATGAGCCCATACGATAAGTTTACTATGACACTTGATAGTTTGGACAGGGTTTATATGAAAGCACAAATGGAATATCAGCCAAACAGAAGGTTTTATCCTGATGCTAATTTTACTTTAAGAATAACTTACGGACAAGTTGATGATTATGATCCTGTGGACGGTGTTGAATATGAATATTATACAACGCTTAAAGGTATTATTGAAAAGGATAATCCTGACATCTATGATTATGATGTGCCGGATAAACTTAAAGAATTGTACTATGCAGGAGATTTTGGGAAATATGCAGATTCAGATGGTACTATGCATGTTGCCTTTATTGGGACAAATCACACAACCGGTGGTAATTCGGGTTCTCCTGTTATTAATGCAAACGGAGAACTTATAGGTTTGAATTTTGACCGCAACTGGGAAGGAACAATGAGCGATGTTATGTACGATCCGGATATGTGCAGAAATATTACTCTTGATATCAGATATGCACTTTTTATTATTGATAAATATGCAGGAGCAAGTCATCTGATAGAGGAAATGGAAATAAGGTAAAAATTTATTAAGTTTTTTACTCTTTTATTATTGAATTTCTATAACTGCTTCACTTTTGCAAACACCACATACAATACCTAAGCCATTCTCAACATTAGAATGTACGTTTACCGGTTCGCTATATGGATTATCGTATGAGTTTCCATATAGTTCCAGTGTCTCGAAATATTTTATAAGATCATAAGGATATGATTTAATTATAAGAGTAACATTTGCAATTTCAGATGTCCTAAAAAATGTACGTGTATTAAAAACATGACTTTGATTTTCAAAGAAACTATCATTTATTGCATTAAAATGGTAACCAAAATTTCCGTTTGAATAATTCCCGTAATGCTTTTGATAATCATTGTAGTTTACTAAATTGCCTTCAAACGAAACCCAGGTGCCTGAATACATCAATTCGCCAAGAGTTGCAACAACTGAATCGTCTTCATAATGATTATAATAAAACTCATTTTGTTTTGCAATTATGCTTATCTCATAAAAATTTTTAATACTAGAGTTATCAGTTATTGTTAAATCCAAAGATAATGTTACGTCCCACAAAATTATTTCTCCTCCCGGCTCAGGACTATCATAATGCCAATTATTATCGGTTTTTTCAATAGATATATTGTTGGCTGAAAACAAAATTCCTTGTGTATAATCCAGAGTTGCCTTTGCAACAGGGTAGCCTTCTTTTTCGGCAGTAATATAATATTTGTGTCCTTTTACTGTTCTTATTGATGATGAATAAAAGCCGAGCGAATCATGTTGTAAAGTTTCAATATAATTTTCTTCATCATAAAGTTTTAATTCTGCATCAGTTACCATCAAATCTTCAATTAAGTATATATCATTAAGTGTGGCAGACCTTGAAACATGCAAAACAATTAACGAATCCTGCTCAACAACTCCATTAATCACTAGACAAACGGGGAAATCATCCGGCTTAATATCTAAAGTTTTTTCGCATGATACCGTAAAAAATCCAGCAATAATTAATAAAAATATTGCCAACCTCCAACCAATATTATTTTTAGCCATAATATATGTTATATTATTCTTCATTTTCTTTTACTTAAATTTATACCTGTAAGTTAGTGATGGAATAATTGGAAAAAGGGTAACACTACCCAGTTGTGTTTTTCCGGTGTCGGGATTATACCATACGTCCACGTAAAAAGGATTTAATCTGCAATATGCATTATAAATGCTTAAACTCCATGTTCTTGTTCCATGTTTAAGCTCTTTGTGAAAATTGATTCCAACGTCAAGTCGGTGGTATGCCGGCATTTTATAGTTATTACGAAACTCGTAACTGTTTGTCGGTCTGATTTGTGAAGGATATTGAGTGTTCAGATAACTTAAATAATCAGCGATATCATTCATCGTTAGATATCTTGTGCCTGCAATTGTAATATAATTTCCACTTGAATAAACCCATGTGAGTCCAAAATCAATTTTTTCGTTTAGTTTATAACTTGCAGTAAAAGAAATATCGTGACGTCTGTCGAATTTAAAAGGAAATACTTCTCCATTCGAGATTGTTGTAAATTGCCTATTTGTCCACGAAAGAGTGTAGCCAAGCCAAGCGTTAAATTTGCCGTAGTTTTTCTGTATAAATATTTCACCGCCATATGACCAACCTATTCCTTGCTCAACTTTGTTTTCCCAGTTGTCTGTATCTTCTACAACATACTCATCAAGAGTAAAAAAGATACTTTCACCATCTTTATATTCCACGAGATTTTTCATGCTTTTATAATATCCTTCCAAACTAATATCGATCTTATCTAAAAGTTTAAAAGCAAAACCTGCTGCATATTGTGTAGATTTTTGTGGTAAAACAATATCCGTTGACGGAATCCAAATTTCCGAAGGTAGACCTACCGTATTATTTGCTAATAGATGGATGTTTTGCTGCATTTGTGAGAATGCAATTTTTAGTGATAAGTCATCTCTAATTAAAAATCTTGCCGAAATTCTTGGTTCAGGGGAAAAATAAACGGTATCACGTATTAGATAAGCTGCGAACCTTCCACCAGCATTAATTGAGATAAATTTACCAAAATCCATCTCAGATTCTAAATATACGGCATACTCATTACCTTTGATATTAGTGTACCCTATTGTTGTGTCAATGCTTCCACCTCCGTATTTTCGTTCTGTATATGAAACTCCTGGATTAAAGTAATGCCTTATGCCATTGGCACCAAACCTGAATTTTAAAGTTGGCGAAACTATCCAATCGAAATCGCAGTTTAATGCCAAATCCCTAATTCCGGTAAAATATTCTGATTTGTAGTAGGATGTGTGCTCATAATAAATACTGTCATCATAACTGCTGAAATGAGACATTGAGTTTTGACCTATGTTGTAGTTAAACTGTGTAAATGTTGCAGTTGTGTTCATGAATAATTTTGGTGTGAAAATATGATTCCACCTTAGTGCGGTTACAAAGTTTCCCCAATTGAGATTAAACTTATCTTCACTTTGGTATGATTGAAGGTCACTTCCGGATTTGTTATTTCCATAAGCTTTGTCTTTACCGCCATAAAAACTCAAATATAATCTGTCTTTTCCTGAAAATTTGTAATTTAATTTAGCATTAAAATCGTGAAAGAAATAGCCAGCAATAAATGGATTTTTATGACTAATTTTTGCATATAGCAATTCTATCGGAACAGCAAGTAAATCGAGGTAGGTTCTTCGGGCACTAAAAATAAAAGATGACTTTCCTTTTACTATTGGACCTTCAATTGTCGCTCTTGCGGCAATTAAACCAACAGATGCATCTGCTTTATATTCGTATAGATTTCCTTCCCTCATTCTAATGTCGATTACTGATGATAATCTTCCTCCATATCTTGCAGGAAAACCTCCTTTGACTAGACTTACATCACTTATTGCATCTCCATTAAAAACGGAGAAGAATCCAAATAGATGATTTGCGTTATATACAGGAACACCATCAAGTAGAATCAAATTTTGATCGGGACCACCTCCTCTAACATAAATTCCACTCATACCTTCAGTTCCAGTTTTTACACCCGGCAGTAGCTGTATTGCTTTCATTACATCTGTTTCACCCATTAAAGTAGGCATATTCTTTATCAATTGAATAGGGATGTCTATTTTACCAATCTGAACATCCTCAACTTCGTTTCTTTTACTGCTTACAATGACTTCATCAAGAATAATTTGTGATGATAAACTAATATTTATTACTGTATCTTTTGTAAGTTTTATAGTTTTAGTCAAAGTATTAAACCCAACGAAACTTCCGGTAAGATTTATTTCACCCTTGGGAATTGTCAAACTGTAAAACCCATAAACATTTGTAGAAACTCCATGGGAGGGATTATTTGCATTATAAACAGAAGCTCCAATTAGGAATTCTCCGGTTTCTTTGTCATCCACATAGCCACTGATAGTTACTTTCTGTGCTGTTGCATAAATGGGAAATCCAAAAAAAAGAATAAGCCAAAGTAATTTTTTATACATAAAAAGTAATTATTTTTATCATTTTTTCAATCCTTAAAAAGGAAAACAAAATTAGTGTCTTTTTATTGTGTTAAGCATTTTATGAAATTATTTTTAATCTATCTCCATTTTAATTATTTTTATACCCACAAATATTAAACGCCATGGAAATAAAACTAAAATATAAAATTTGGCTCGAAACAGAAGAAAGAATAGGTGTTTTCGGCGATGGCAAATGGAGACTGTTAAAAGCAATAGACGAAACCGGCTGCCTCAATAGTGCTATGAAAAAACTCGGATTATCGTATCGAAAAACTTGGGACAATCTGATAAAAATTGAAGAAACCTTAGGATTTAAAATTGTCGAAAAACAAAGGGGTGGAGCTTCGGGTGGAAAAACAGTCTTGACCAAAGAAGGTAAAATTATTGTAGATGCTTTCGATAAATTTCATGTTAAATATGATTCTCTGATAACAAAAGCACTTGATGAAATACTTATAGAAATAAAAGAAAAATTACAGCAATAAATTATGTTTATATTTTGATGTTATTTTTTTCTTGTAAATTTGCGTTCGAAATGGAATTATGAATAAACGATTTCAGATATTATCTTCTTTAATTTTAATCCTGATATTTAATTTACCTTTTATCGGATATTATGTTATTTATAATTTGAGAGAGGTTCAGATTTTGGAACAGATTGAATCGGGGTTGTATTCGAGTAAATATGAGCAGAACCTGACAATGTTTGAATTTAATCGCGAACAGACAATTAGAAACTTAACTTGGTTGTCGAAAAGAGAATTTAAGTATACGGGAATAGTATATAAGGTTGTTGAAGTTAAATATGTGGGAGATAAAATCATTTACTATTGTCATATTAATCAAGAAGCGGCTAAGGTTTTTAATAATCTTGATAAACTTATTAATTCAGTAATGGGACATAGTGCAGATACACAATCAGCACAAGATTTATTAACTTTCATGAAAAGTATTTATGATAGTAACTTTAATAATACTATCAGTCTGCCTCAGGGTATTTTTATTGAGGGAACATTTTTTTACAAATACGATTTGCCAATAAGATATAAGGATATTGCCGATCCACCTCCGAAATTCATAAATTGTTAGTATGAGAGTGCTTTAATTAAAATTTATGAATTTAATTTAATAATTATGAGAAAAATAATAATAATAGTATTTCTATTTAATGTATGTTTCTGTTCATTTTCGCAGGTAGTTATCATTAAAGATACAGAGACATTGCAAGCATTAGAATACGCTACACTCCATTGTGTGGGAACAGATGGTTATGCAGTAACGAATCAAAAAGGTAGGGTTGATATAAGTAGATTTAATAATTGTAATGAAATTGAAATTAGAATGTTGGGATATGTTCCTAAAGTGTTATCATACGAAAAAATTGTAAGTACGGGAAACAGGGTTTATTTGGAACAATCCAGTATTACACTTGATCAGGTAGTAATTTCTGCTACTAAGTGGAAACAACCGAAACGTGATATTCCTGTAAAGATTGCTACACTATCTGCAAAAGATATTAGTTTTTACAGTCCTCAGACATCCGCAGATTTGTTAGGAAGTTCGGGAGAAGTTTTTGTTCAAAAAAGTCAACAAAGTGGAGGTTCTCCTATGCTAAGAGGGTTTGCAACTAATCGTCTCGTAATTTCCGTTGACGGAGTTCGTATGAATACAGCAATTTTTAGGAGTGGAAACATCCAGAATGTAATTTCGATTGATCCATTTTCTGTAGAACAAACCGAAGTTCTATTTGGTCCGGGTTCTGTAATATATGGTAGTGATGCCATTGGTGGAGTAATGAGTTTTAAAACTCTTCAGCCTGATTTTGGTGACAAAGACAGTGTGAATATCAGTGGATCTACATCATTTAGAACTGCTTCTGCCAACAAAGAAATGACAGGTCATTTTGATGTTAATGTTGGATGGGAGAAATTTGCAATGCTAACAAGCATTTCATATAATAATTTTGGTGATTTGCGTATGGGCTCGTATGGTCCGGATGAATATCTCAAGAATTTCTATGTTCAAAGAATTGATACTCTCGATATTGCTATGGTAAATTTTGACCCTGAGGTTCAAAATTCAACGTCATATAATCAAATTAATATTTTGCAAAAATTTTCATACAAACCTTCGGATAAATGGCTGTTAAACTATAATTTCCAGTATTCAACAAGTTCGAATAATGCGAGATACGACAGACTTATTAGAACAAAAAACGGATTGCCACGCAGTGCAGAATGGTATTACGGACCGCAGGAATGGATGATGAATAATTTCAGTATAGAAAATTCGGGACACACTCCTTGGTATGACGAAATGGTAATCCGAATTTCGCATCAGCATTTTGAAGAAAGTCGTCATGACAGGGATTTTAATAAGAAAACCAAATATAATCGGTATGAGGATGTTGATGCAATATCGACAAATTTTGATTTTACAAAATCTCTGACCACAACTGACAAGTTAAATTATGGTGTCGAAGCAGTTTATGATATAGTTGAATCTACAGGTATAGATGAAAATGTCATAACCGGCGAAAAAGTTGCAGGACCATCTCGTTATCCTCAGTCCGACTGGGTATCTTATGCCGCTTATCTGACTTATGATCACAAATTCAGTAAAAAGTTTGATGCCTCCGCAGGACTGCGTTATAACTATTACATTTTAAATGCAGATTTTGATACAACATTCTATCCATTTCCGTTTACTACTGCAAAATTGAATAATGGTGCTTTGACCGGTAGTATTGGTTTTGTATATAATCCTGTCGAAAGGTTTTCTTTGGGATTTAATGTGTCAACCGGCTTCCGTTCACCTAATGTAGATGATCTTGGAAAAGTTTTTGATTCCGAACCGGGCTCTGTGATTGTTCCAAATCCTGACCTTGAGGCGGAATATGCATATAATGGAGAACTAAGTCTTGCTAAAATATTTGAAGACTTTCTAAAATTGGAAGTTGTAGGATATTATATATATCTTAATAATGCTTTAATTAGAAGGGATTTTACCCTTAATGGTTTGGACAGTATTATGTACGATGGTGAGATGAGTAAGGTAATGGCTGTTCAAAATGCTGCTTTTGCTCAGGTTTATGGTGTTCAGGCAGGTGCGGAAATAAAACTGCCGGCAGGCTTCGGAATATCATCACGATTTAACTGGCAAAAGGGAGAAGAAGAGCTTGATGATGGAACAACAAGCCCACTACGTCATGCTGCACCATGGTTCGGAAAAACTGCTTTAAACTATTCTGCTCAAAAGCTGAAATTAAGTTTTTATACTGTTTATAGTGGAGAAGTAAGTTTTGAGAATATGCCCGAGGAGGAAATTGGGAAATCGTATATGTATGCTATTGATGAAGATGGTAACCCATATTCTCCGGCTTGGCTTACATATAATTTTAGGGCTCAGTATCAATTTAACGACAATTTTGCTATCAATGCAGGGATTGAAAATATTACAGATCTTCGTTACCGTCCTTATAGTTGTGGAATTGTTGCTCCGGGTAGAAACTTTGTAGCTGGAATTAAAGCTGTTTTTTAAGGGAACTACAATTACATTTAAAATAAAAATCCTGCATTAATTGTAGGATTTTTTATTTTTGTTAGATAGCACCGTCGTAATCAATGCCTTGCTTCTTAAGAAGTTTGTTCACGTAAAAAGCAAAAAAAGCTAAATAAGCAAAAGCCAGAACAGGTATCCAGTATGAATTATGTATTCCAAATCCAACTACATCAGAACCTGATTGAAGGAAATCGGCAAATTTTCCCTGAATTGGCGGTAAAACTGCACCACCAAGTATCATCATAACAAGAAATGCAGATCCTTGAGTTGTGTATTTTCCAAGTCCGGCAAGGGATAAATTGAAAATAGCCGGCCACATGATAGAACAGAATAGCCCTCCGCTCATAAATGCATAAACAGCAACATCCCCTGTTGTGAAAATACCAACAAGCATCATCAACATACCTAAAATTGCGAAAACCAGTAAACTCTTGGCAGGTTTGTTTTTAGTGTAGAAGAATGCTGCAATCTGAACAAAAACCAGTAAAACATAAAACAATAGAGGTTTAATATCATATTGCGAAACTGCATTTACTCCAAGTACAACTCCAAAAGCGACCAAAGGAACAACTAACATAAGAACTTTCCTTATACCAGGTTTAAGATTAAATGCAGCTAAAGAGCCTGTCCAGCGGCCAATCATCAAACTGCCCCAATACATCGAAATAAATGGGGCTACTTCGCTGGCTTTGTAACCACCAAATGCAGGTTTGTGAAGTAGTTCCCCAAAATTACTTACAATTGCTACTTCAACACCGACGTAAACAAAAATCGCGAGCATCCCCAAAACCAACTGTGGATATTGCATTGCACCCCAGCCCTTTGGATTTTTTGATGCAACAGATTTAATAACCAATAATGAAACCACAACCACAGCAAGTGCTCCAAAAAGCCAGCCCATTCTGTATGTTTCGAGCGCAGTTATTGCTTCTTTAGTATAATTGGCAACATCTTTATTATAACTTTGAAAAACAGGGCCGAACATAACTATCAACAATACTGTAAGAACTAATAATGCATAAAATGCTTTTTGAGATTTTTCAGTATTTTCAGTTGAAATTCCTGCAGGAACCTTTTTCGAGAAGAAAAACAATGCTGCAGCCGACAAAAAAAGTAATCCAACTGCTGAATATAAAATCATGACTTTGTCTAGTCCGAGCGTTGCAATTTTTTCGTCTGTTATTGCTGCTGTAGAACCAAATAAGGCAATCGCTACAACAATAGGGCCTATTGCCGTTCCAAAAGAATTAATTCCACCGCAAAAATTTATACGACCGGCGCCTGTGGCGGGGTTTCCCAATGAAATCGCAAATGGATTGGCAGCAGTTTGTTGTAACGAAAAACCTAAACCTACAATAAACAAGCCTAGCAACATTCCTGCAAAAGCACTTACACTAACTGCCGTAATCATTGCTCCTGCACCTATTGCGGAGAGTAATAGTCCAAAAACAATAGACTTTTTGTATCCCATTTTTGCTACCGGATCATTGCCACGGAATGCTCCAAAAGCAAATAAACCCAAAGCTCCCAGATAATACGCCAAGTAAAATGCAAAGTCAATCAATTGAGATTGAAACTGATCTAAATGGAAAAAATGTCTGCAAAAGGGTATAAAAACCGAATTGCCAGCAGCAATAAAGCCCCAGAAAAAGAAAACAGTAACTAAAATCGTAAGTGCAGGATAATTTGTGCTTTGAGTTTTATTTAACTCTACAGGTGAAATGTTATCAGACATAAAAATATAATTTTCACACAAAAGTAAAAATTTATTTATAAATCAATCTAAAAGTTTGCAATTGAAAAAGAACTTGATAATGGCTTTTGTCATAATATTTGCATCCTTCCCAAATAGCCCTCAAACAGCAAATATATACGCCAAAAGCCTAATCATTTTGTAAAACACTACATATTTGATTTTTAATTTATTTGATATTCCCCAAGAGCTTTACTATTTGGAAATTATAAAAGGATGTGTGTAGAAGTAACTTTCTCCTAATAGAACGTGAATAAAATAATTTCCAGATTTTAGGTCGGAAACATTTATTGAATATTGGTTTTGGTCACTACTGCTTGTAAATATCTCTTGTTTAATAAAGCGACCGGCTGAATCGAAAATGTTAATTATCAATTGATCAACTATGTGGTGCTCGTTATAAAATGAGAGATTCAAAACTTCGCTTGTAGGTACCGGAAATAATTCTATTTTTTTGTGATTAAACTTACAATATACTACAACTATACTATATTCTTTTGTTGTCCCATCAAAATCAGTTTGAGATAATTTATAATATGTATCATGAGTTTCTGGTTCAATATCCTTAAAAACATATTCATTTACAATGTTTGAATTGCCAACGCCTTGTATTTCTTTTATTTTTTCCCAATTTATAGCATCTGTAGAACGATAAATGCTAAAAAAATCATTATTTTTTTCAGATGCAGTAGCCCAATTAATTATTACCTCAGCACTTGTCCCGCATCTGGCATCAAAATAAAGAAGTTCAACAGGTAGTATTGCTCCACAGCCTGGGTCAGAAACGATAGGTATTGTATTTGAAAATTTAATTTCACAGGTTTTGTCGGGGATTTCATAATATATTCCGGCGGTAATTTCAATAATTAATTCGTATGACAATTCACCTGTATTTATTACAATGTTATTTCCATTGCCTATGACTGGCCCTCCTAGAGCATTGTTTGTCCCGTGTTCGTATAAGCTATAAATGACAGAAGGCTCAGTAGCTTCAATAGTAATGTCAACAGATTCTCTGTCACAAATGGCTGTTTTATTTGCAAAATTATTTTTTTCTTGAGGTAAAAGATAAATTGTATTAAATGAATCCGAGATGGAGTTAACAGTTTTACAGGCTAAACCACCTATTCTTTCTGCAGAAACGGTTACTTCTAAGGGGACGGCATCTATCCCGTAAGTTTTTAATATTAAATCTCCTCCATTACCTAAACCGGAGTATCCAAAAACTGTATTTCCTGCGTCAGTGAGAACAGGTGTATATATTACAGACGGTTCGGAATTTGTAATTTTAATATGTCCGTTTTCAATTGTTTGACAGTAATCGGCTTCAATAGCTTCAATGGCTTTATTATTAGATGGTGCTATGCATTGTACTATTTTAATATTTGATGCATTACCGGGACAACCTGATATATTTGAAGCTTTTGCAGTAAGTTCACCACCTGCATATAAACTTTGTGGATGTATTGTGTTAATTGTCCAGAGACCTCCACTAACAGTTGCAGTCGCTAGAGTCGTTTCTTCAAGATCGGAATAAACCGGATAATCATCTATATAAAGACTAATAATATTTCCGTTTGCCCCTTTACCGCTAACTTCGGTATCTCCTTCGGTTACAACAACTGTTGTTATTTCAGGAGTATTAGTGTTTTGTGATGAAACAATTACCCCATCGGATACTTCACTTGCCGTTTTGCAAGGCGCTGTAGCAATTGCAGTTATTGTATTTCCTGCTGCAATTGATAGCAATTCTGCTGTCCACCTGCCTTTATTTACTACTGCCGGTAATCCTTCAGCTAACTCATTGTTGTAATATCTGAATAAGAGTTCCGTCTGCTTCAGCCGAAGTTCCGGTTACAGTTGTAATATTTGTTGATGTACAATACTCTCCGGTAATTACAGGAGGACTTGTTTGAGGTCCTTGAACCGAATATTCTGATGATAAGTCAGATATACATTTTGAAGTATTTAGTGCCCGTACTGTAATTACATCACATTCCGATAAACTTATGTCTGGCAATGTCCATGCTCCACCGGAGGTAGTTGTTGTGGTATATTCCTGAGAGCCATTTATATAAACAAAAATAGTAACACCGCTTAAATTATCAGGATTTGATATTGTGCCGGAAATCGACTCAGTTGATGATGTTATAGGACTTGTTGTAATTGAAGGTGTTGCTGTTGTGCCAGGAGTCCCAACGCAAATCCATATCCCGTCAGATTCACATTTAGAACTTTCTTGTTGTGTAATTCTGTATGCTCCGTTTGTTATTTGATTACCACCACCGGAGTTACATACAGTTTTTTCTCCAGTTTCTGAATTTTTCTTCCAAATAAAAGCTCCGCTTGAATTGACAGTAATAAAACTGCCTGTATTCCACTGAGTACCGGCAGATGGAACCATCGGTGTTGTAGAATTTCCTTGATATACCCTAATTATAGCTCCGATAAGATTACTCGTGCCCTGTATTCCTTTCCCGCAATATGAGGCAGATGAAACCTCGACTGAACATGTAGAACCAACTATTACCGGTTCACTAAAATCTGAATATGCCTTTGTTGAAGCTTTTGCTCGTGCTGTAATAATTTGATCTGAAATAAGTGGCGATAACCCCAAAATTTCCCAAAAGCCATCTATTACATAAGCAGAACCTACCAAGATTCCATCAATGTAAATTTCTATTATTGTACTGTCAGCATCTGAAGATGTCCCTGAAACTGAAACACTTTCATTGCCAATAGGGCTTGTGATAACAGGTGTAGCTGATATTGCTTGACAATTTCCAGAATTGACATCTTCTGGAGGACAAGGAACTTGATTCTCAACTATATTTGTAAAACATGATTCTAAGCTGCCGCATTGATCAGTAACGCCACCAAGGTCTGATATTGAAGTTAAACTGCAAATACTTGATTTATTAGCAGCAGCATTACTACTTATTGCAATACGAAAATTTGTGGTTTCATCATAATTGAATTTCAAAGTAATATCTTCCATTTTTACGAAAAAGTCTAGAAAGTAATTTGTAGAACCACAAATAGTGGAAAATGCGATTGCTTTTTGATAATTACTTGTTCCAAGATAACTAATTACAGGAATGCATGGATTAGGATTAGTTGCTCTGTGGTCGTAAACAAATACACCAAATTTTGTTGCTAAAACTATTTCCAGCTCAAATCCGGGATTATTTGCAGTATAATTTGGATCGTTGGGACCAAATAATTCGTTTGCGTCAATTAAAATACTATAACTTTTTGCATTTGTTGCAACATTTGCCATTCGCAATCGGAATATCCAGTTTCCATTATTGTCTAAATAATTTTGTGCAGGATCGTTTTCTAGTGATTCAACAAAATCCGTAAATCCGCATGAGGGACCACTTTCTAAATCTGAATTTGGTTCTGTTCCTGGAAAAATCAGAGGAATAAAAGGTATTTCACTTTCTGTGCGATCATGAAAAGTAAACCCCGAATTGTCTGACGAAACATATCCATCTCCATTAGGGTCTAGGACTTCTCGTCCTGAAACTGAGCCTGCTGGTTCGAATATAAGTCCAGGGGTTTGTGAATGAATAACTTTCGTTATTATGAATAACAAACCAATAATTAGAAATATTTTAATTTTCATATGTTCTAATAAATATTAATTATCAAATTTATCAAATTACAGTTTAATAACAAATTTTTAGATTGAAATGTTCAAATGTTTTTTAAATATTAGAGGTATCAAATATTTATTTCAGGATAATGCTTTAGTTGTGATTTTATTTACTTTTGTCAAATTCTCGCTGTCGCAAGATTGTATCTTGTGACAATCTCGCTGTTGCAAGATTATATCTTGTGACAATACTCTTAAATATTTAATATTTAAGTTTTCAAAAATTCATTTCAAGATAATGCTATAATTGTGATTTTATTTACTTTTGCCAAATAAAAAAAATATCATGGTAAGAGTACGTTTTGCACCAAGTCCAACAGGCCCTTTACATATTGGAGGAGTTAGAACAGCGTTATTTAATTATTTATTTGCACGGCATAATAATGGCACAATGATACTTCGTATAGAAGATACCGATCAGACAAGATTTGTGGAAGGAGCTGAAGAATATATCATTAATTCTTTGGAATGGTGCGGGATTAAATTTGATGAGGGTATTCGCGAAGGTGGTAATTATGGTCCATATCGTCAAAGTGACAGGCGAAACATATATGAGAAATATGCAAAACAACTTGTAGAAAGCGGCAGCGTATATATGGCTTTTGATACCGCCGAAGATCTCGATTTATTGCGTGCTAAAGCGGAAGCCGAAGGAAAGACTTTTACATATAATCACGAAACGCGAAAAAGATTAAGAAATAGTTTGGCCCTCAGCAAATCAGATGTTGATGATTTGATAAAAGAAGGAACGCCTTATGTGTTGCGGTTCAAAATGCCTGAAAATCGGGTTGTTGAATTGTTCGACGAAATACGCGGGGAAATTAAGTTTAACACAAATGAACTTGACGACAAAGTACTGATGAAAACAGACGGCTTGCCTACATATCACATGGCAAATATCGTTGACGATCACTTAATGGAAATTACCCATGTTATTAGAGGAGAAGAGTGGTTGCCATCTCTTCCGCTTCATGCTCTATTGTATGAAGCTTTTTCGTGGCAGCCGCCAAAATTTGCACATCTTCCCTTAATCCTAAAACCAAGCGGAAAAGGAAAACTTAGTAAACGTGACGGAGATCAGTTGGGATTTCCTGTATTTCCAATAGAATGGAATAATGGAGATGATGTGTTTCGTGGTTATCGCGAAGACGGATATTTCCCCGAAGCTTTTATTAATATGTTAGCTTTGTTAGGCTGGAATCCCGGCACTGAACAGGAAATATTTACTATGAAAGAGTTGATTTCATCTTTTTCTCTTGAACGAGTAGGAAAAAGTGGAAGCCGTTTCGATCCCGATAAAACCAAATGGTTCAACCACCAGTATTTAATTAAAAAAACAGGAAAAGAACTCGCAATTTTGTTTAATGCTGAACTTAAAAATAGAGGAATTAGTCCGGAAATTACAACAGTTGAAAGAATTTGTGAGATGCTTAAAGAAAGAGTAAATTTTGTAAGTGAATTGTGGGATGAGGCATACTTTTTCTTTGTTTCTCCATCAGAGTATGATGAAAAATTTCTAAAAAAAGCATGCAAGGAAGATACTGCTCAATTAATGATGAAACTTGTTTCAATACTGGAAACGATAGACGATTTTAGCTCTGAAAATTCAGAAGCTATTGTTAAGAAATGGCTCGAAGCTGATGAGATTGGCTTTGGCAGGGTAATGTCTCCGTTCCGTTTAGCTTTGGTTGGAGCAGGAAAAGGACCTCATGTTTTCGATATAGCTGAAATAATAGGTAAAGAGGAAACTCTGAAAAGAATAAAATTGTTAATTGAGTTTTTATAGTAGTATTTTTTTTGATTTATCGGAGCATTTTAAAATCCAATTCTTGCTATTTCTGTTAATCGTGTTTTAACCTGTTGCCATTCAATAGGTTTTAACATTTTCGGCATAGGATCTTTCTCTGCATCTTCAAAATAAATCAAGCTTTTAAAGAGTAAAAAGTCGGTTGCTTCGGGGTATTTTTTATGATATAAGTTTATCATCTGTTTTAGTTCAAATATTTCTAAAAGAAAGAACAAATCAACAAAATCTTTTTTAGTACCCCTATTCGTAATTGCTGATAATTTCATTGCTGCTATATCTTCGATTGATGCCAAGGTATATTCTTGTTCTAAAATCGGATTTTTTAACCATTTATAACTATAATTTACAAAATCTGTCTTAACTTCATTAAGGTTAAAAATATTTATTCGGTTAGAAAGTGAAACATTTTCTATTTGGATACCTTCTTTTCTTAAAATAGCTTGAAACTGTTCAGGCAGAGGCGTATCGTAGGAAAAAAAATCTAGGTCAACCGAAAGTCTATGCCCAAAGAGTAATGCTAATGCAGTTCCGCCAACTAAACGAAACTTTTTTAACTCATTTAAACTTTGAAGTTTTTTTAAGAGTTCCAGAGTGTTGGGGCTGACTGCCTGAGTTTGTAACATCGATATTCTTTGATTGGAGTATTTGTATAAAATGCAATGAAATTTAACGATTTTGGAAACAATGAACGTATTTGTAAAGAGGCTTCTCTAATTTGCTCTTTTGAATAACAACGACACAATTCTTTCCAGTCATGCCATGTTCCATAGTCTAAAACCCTGGCTATAATAAATGATAAATGCTCATTATAATCAAGACTTTGAATATCCGTATCCCAAAATAAATTCTCTGAAAATTTAGGTATTTTCTTATTATTCAGCTTTTTCATTGTAGTTAAAATCTACTAATAATTCTTTTTACAAAAATAGTTAAAACAAACTCGAATTCAAAATTCCAAATACAATTATTAAATAAAATGTTTTATTGCAAGTGTAATTATAAAACTAATTATTAGCAACTATCCTAAGCTTAATACTTAAATTCAGACACTTTAGGCATCCCGAAAAAACAGAAATTGCTTAAACGAAGAAAGCAAATTCTAATTTTTTCTTTTTAAATCCTCGTTAAATATAATTGCGTCACAGCAATTTTATATTTTTTCGAGGATTTTTCTAAACCCTCGTTTACGGGGCACGAAGAATAACAAAAATCTAGATTTTTGATTCTTCGGAACTCTAGACACTCTAGGCACTCTAGGCACTTTAGACACTTTAGACACTTCCCATTCGTCATTCACCCCAAAATTTATCCGCTTTACCGAAATAAATTACTGACATTTTTTTGTTTAGAATACTTTTGCTAAACTGAATTTTCGTTAGAAGTTGAACATTAATATTAAATATTTGTTAAATACTCACAAAAAACTTTTAAAACTAAAAAAGTTTTTTAGTTTTGCGAAAAAATTTTAGAAATGGACACTCGTTTAAGAATATTGAAAGAATCAGGGATTATGTTTTCCAAATATGGAATACGTAGTATTACCATGGATCATATTGCAAACGAGCTTGGTATTTCGAAAAGGACTATTTATGAAATATTTAAGGATAAGGAAGACCTTGTTTCGCAGGCAATAGAAGAGGGCTTGATGGCACATAAAGGCTTTTGTCATAAAATTATTGATGAGTCTGATAATGTTATTGAAGCTATTTTTAAAATAGGGAAGCTTAATACTGAACTTTTCGGAAAGATGAATCCTTTGTTTTTTGAGGACTTGAAAAAATATCATTCAAAAATTTACAACAAGATTAATCAAAAAGGAGAGTTTAAAGATTATAAACTAACTTATTCGTTGTTGGAAAGAGGCGTTAAAGAAAAACTTATATCAAAAGATATAAATATTGATATAGTAAACATGATTATTCACAAAATGTTGGATTTTGTTCATACCGAAGAACTTAGATCATTTGGACACAATGAAATTGCAAGATCTGCATTATTGCCATTTTTTATTGGAATTTCAACTGAAAAAGGAAGGGAATTAATAGAAAATTATCTAAAGACATTTTAATATTTTAATGATGAAAAGAAGAATATTATTGATAAGTTTGATTTGTTTAACGATAGGCGTTGTTGCGCAGGAGCATTCTGTTCTTAAGTTAAGTTTGCAACAAGCTCAGGATTATGCAATTGAACACAACAAGAGTTTGAAAAATGTACGCACAGATGTTGCGATTTCGAAGCAGAAATTATGGCAGACAATTGCTCAGGGCTTACCACAGGGGTCAGCAACTGTTGATTACACTAATTTTTTTAATTATGAAATAGAATTTGGTATGGGAGGTAGTGGTAGCACACCGACCATTGATTTTACAAAACTTGATGATGGAGATTTGCAAATTCTCAGTTTTCTGCAACAGTCAATGGGTTCGGGGACTACTACCATTAAAATGAAAAACTCTTCCAGTGCAAAACTTCAGGTTACACAATTAATCTTTAGTGGTCAATATTTTACCGGCATCCAAATTGCAAAAGTAGGACAGATGCTAACAGACCTCAATGTTGTAAAATCTGAGATTGATATTCGTGAATCGGTTATTAGCACATACTATTTGGGATTGCTAACTCAAAAATCGTTAGAAATAATTGATGCAAATCTTGAGAATTTAAATAAAACTCTGATTCAGACAACAGCGATGTTGAATGCAGGAATAATTGAAGAAACAGATGTTGACCAACTTGTAATGTCAATTAATATGCTCGAAAATACCAGACGTTCATTATTAAGAAATATTGAACTAAATAATAACATTATGCAGTTTATTTTGGGCATTGATGGTGATGTTACTATTGAGTTGACAGAGTCATTTGAGAATATACTTAAAAATATGGATGTTTCAGATTTGTTAGTTTCAAAATTTACTCCGGCAGATAATATTACAATTCAGATGATGGATAAGCAAACAGAACTTACTGTAAAAATGCTAGACCTTGAAAAATGGAATTATGCTCCTACAATTGCAGGTGTTTATAGTCATAATGAAAAATTGCTTACTACTGATTTTGATATGAATCCAAAGAATTTGTTCAGTATTAATATGTCAATACCGCTTTTTTCATCAGGTATCAGGCATTCAAAAGTAGAGCAGAAAAAACTTGAGTTGTATCAAATACAAAACAATAGAGAGATTATTTCAGATCAATTATTAATGCAGGAAAAACAATTGCGTTATAATCTCACCTCAGCCTTGGAACAGTACGAAAGTCAAAAAGCAAATATGGAACTTGCTCAACGGATTTATAATAATACTGAGCTTAAATTCAGACAAGGTGTTGCATCAAGTTTCGATTTGATTCAGGCGAACAGTAATTTACTTCAGGCTCAGAACGGCTACATATCTGCAGCGATGGAGTTGATGCAATCCAAGTTAAAGTTTGACAAATTATTAAATAAAATATAGTTAGGAAATAAAATAAAGATTTATAAAATGAAAGTGAAATATTTTACATTGGCGGTTTTGATACTTATGGCAGCAATGTTTTTTGTATCGTGTGGATCTGAATCAAAGGCAAAAACTGATAAAGAAAAATCAGAACAAGATTCGGAACGAATAAGAAATGTTAAAGTAATGCAATTATCAATTGAAGAGGTTGGACGGGATATTGATTATTCTGCGAATCTTATTGCTAACGAAGAGGTCTATCTTGCACCAGCAACACCTGGGAGGATTATCAGAGTATATCCCGAAGTTGGTGACAGAGTAAGTGCAGGACAGATTTTATTGCAGATGGATCCAACGCAGTTAAACAATGCAATTTTACAATTGTCAAGTCTCGAAAAAGATATGGCGAGATTCGATACTTTAATTCAGTACGGAGGGATTTCGAAACAACAGTACGACCAAATGAAAACGCAGGTAGAGGTAACCCGTTTAAATGTTGATTTGTTGAAAACGAATACGAATTTGTCGGCACCTTTTTCTGGAGTTATAACTGCAAAATATTTCGAAAACGGTGAATTGTTTTCAGGGGCTCCGAATACTCAGGCCGGAAAGGCGGCAGTTGTGGTTTTACAACAGATTAATCCTATAAAGGCTGTTATCAGTGTTTCGGAAAAATATTATCCGGTTGTTAAAAAAGGAATGAAAGTTATTGTTAAATCTGATATATACCCCAATAAAGAATTTGAAGGTAAGATAAGCTTGATTCATCCAACCATTAATTCTGCTACCAAAACCTTTAATGTTGAAATTATGGTTACAAACAATGAAGAATTATTGCGTCCGGGAATGTATGCAAGAGTAAATCTCGAATTTGCAAAAGAATCGGCTATGGTGGTTCCGTCATCGGCAGTATTACAGCAAATGGGAACAAATAATCGGTATGTTTTTGTTTATGACAATGGCAAGGCGAAACGAATTGAAGTTCAGATGGGTAAGAGATTTGATGACAAGGTCGAAATTGAATCTGAATTAATACAAGAAGGAGCTGTATTGATTATTTCAGGTCATGCAGGTCTTGTTGATGGAGCCAAAGTTAAAATAGTGGAATAAATATTTAAAAAGTTTAGCAATATGAGTATTTATAAAAGTGCGGTAAAAAAACCAATAACCACAATGATGGTATTTGTGGCTGTTATGGTTTTTGGGATTTATTCGCTGACAAAACTTCCGGTAGATTTATATCCCGAAGTTGAGCTCCCTGCAATTACGGTTATGACAATATACCGTGGGGCAAATGCAGAAGAAATTGAAACTAATGTTACCAAAATAATAGAAAACACCCTGAATACCCTGGATAACCTTAAAGAAGTTACTTCTGTGTCCAGAGATAATTTATCAATTGTAACACTTGAGTTTGAATGGGAATCAAATCTTGATGAGGCAGCTAATGATATTAGAAATTCTCTTGAGTTTATTAAATCGAGCTTACCCGAGGATTGTGATAATCCGATTATATATAAATTCAATTCCAGTTTGATGCCAATTATGTTCTTTGCAATTACTGCTGACGAAAGTTATGAGGGCATAGAAAAAATTCTTGAAGAAAAAGTAATAAATCCGCTTAATCGTATAGAAGGAATTGGTTCAGTAGGATTGTCAGGAACTCCAAAGCGTGAGATATATATAGAAGTGGACCCTGTCAAGGCTGAAGCAATGAACATCTCGGTTGAAATGATAGGGGGTGTAATTCAATTAGAGAATATTAATGTTCCGTCCGGTAATGTAAAAATGGGACAAATGGATTATCAGCTCAAGGTACAGGGCGAATTTACCGAGAGTGAGCAAATTGCGAACATAATTCTGGGAAGTTATTATGGACAGACAATAAGAATAAAAGATGTTGCCACTGTGAGAGATTCAATCAAAGATATGAGTATTGATGAAAGAGTCAACGGAGAAAAAGGGATTAGGATGTTTGTCCAAAAACAATCAGGTGGAAATACTGTAAAAGTTGCAAAAGAAGTAAGGGAAGAGCTTATTAAAATTCAGGAAACCTTACCACCTGATGTTAAAATTGAAACAATTTTTGACTCGTCAGAGTTTATTAGCAATTCAATTAATAATCTTACAGAGACATTGATGTATGCTTTCATCTTTGTGATTTTAGTTGTTTTGATTTTTTTGGGACGGTTTAGGGCAACTTTTATTATTGTTCTTACTATACCAATTTCGCTTGTTGTATCATTTATATTTTTGAGTCTTTCGGGGGGATCAATCAACATTATATCTCTTACTTCATTGTCAATAGCGATTGGTATGGTGGTAGATGATGCCATTGTAGTGCTTGAAAATATTTCAAAACACATTGACAGGGGTGCAAGTCCACGTGAAGCTGCTATTTATGCAACTAACGAAGTTTGGCTGGCGGTTATTGTTACAACGCTTGTTGTTGTTGCTGTATTTTTCCCACTGACTTTAGTGTCAGGATTAACTGGAGTTTTGTTTCGTCAGTTGGGTTGGATTGTTACGATAACAATAGTTACCTCTACTCTTGCTGCTATTAGTTTAACTCCAATGTTAAGTTCAAAATTATTAAAACTTATTCCTAAGCGTGAGAATAAGTGGAGTTATGACAATACTATTCGAAAAGCTCTCGACAAGTTAGATAATCTTTATGAACGAATAATCAGATTTGTGTTGAGACGCAAAATTTCGGCCTTGGTTATAGCATTTTTGATATTTGCAGGTACTATGATGATAGTTACTCAGGTTGGGACAGAGTTTATTCCCGAAGCTGATCAGAGTCGAGTTATTGTTTCGGCAGAATTGCAAACAGGGACAAGGGTAGAAGAAACTAAGGTTATTGCTCTTTTAATTGAAGATATTATTAAAGAAAAATATCCTGAAGTAAAACTGATTTCCACATCTGCCGGAGCGGATGATAGTGGAGGTATTTCATCAATATGGGGGTCATCAGCATCAAATACAATCAATATTACAGCAAGATTGGTTCCGATTGAGGAAAGAAGTCGCTCTTGTTGGGATATTGGTGATGACCTGAGACTTGAACTGGTAAAAATTCCAGAGATTAAAGATTTTAGCATTTCATATAGTGGTGGTTTTCAAATGGGAGGCGACAATACCGTAGATGTTGAGATTTTTGGTTATGATTTTGATAAAACAAATACTTACGCACTGGAGATTTCCGAAAAAATCAAAGACATTGAAATTGCTAGAAATGTCCAGATATCGCGTGACGAAATGAAACCTGAATTAGAATATGTTATTGATCGCGAAAAAATGGCATTATACGGGTTAAATACTGCTACTGTATCCATGGCTTTGCGTAACAGAGTTTCAGGGCTAATGACAACAAAATACAGAGAAGATGGAGATGAGTTTGATATTATTGTCAGATTTAAAGAGGAGAATCGCAACTCAATAAGTGATATAGAAGACATTACTGTGATGAATCAGCAAGGGGTTAAAGTTCGTCTAGGTGATATTGGATATGTTAAAGAAACATGGCTTCCGCCAAATATTGAGCATAAACGTAAAGAGAGGATTGTGAAAGTAAGCGCCAGCACTTCAGGTGCTCCTTTGGGAGATTTAGCAATAGAGATACAAAAGATTGTTAAGGAATCGGATGTGCCAGCAGGCGTAATGGTTGACGTTGGAGGTGCCTATGAAGACCAGCAGGAATCATTTATGGATCTCGGCTTGCTAATGTTGATATCATTAATATTAGTATATATTGTAATGGCATCTCAATTCGAATCGTTTAAAATGCCTCTGATAATAATGTTTTCTATTCCTTTCTCATTTTCGGGCGTTGTACTTGCTTTATGGATTACGGGAACAAACCTTAGCATTATTGCTGCTTTAGGAGCAGTTTTGTTGATAGGTATTGTTGTTAAGAACGCAATTGTTTTGGTAGATTATATTAATTTAATGAGAGATAGGGGATACGATCTTTATGAGGCTATTGCTCTTTCGGGTAAGTCAAGATTACGTCCTGTATTAATGACAGCTCTGACAACAGGTTTGGGTATGTTACCACTTGCTTTGAGTACCGGTGAAGGTTCGGAGATTTGGACACCAATGGGTATTTCGGTAATTGGAGGTTTAATATTCTCAACATTTTTAACTTTGATTGTAATTCCGGTTATTTACGCAATTTTTGAACGTCCGGGTGCAAGAAAAAGAAGAAAGTTAGCTCATCAGAAGAATTATGAATTTATGGATTAATAAAATATTAATAATTTGTTACTTGACTCAAGGTTTAAATAAAATATACAGATATGAAAGCAGTTATGATAATATTTAATCAGGCACTAACCGAAAAAGTTGAATATATGCTTGACAAACTTGAAATAAGAGGATTTACGCAATGGGAAGGCTTGCAGGGACGTGGGTCTGTTGACGGGGATCCTCATTACGGTACTCACACCTGGCCCGAAATCAACACTGCTGCAATTTCTATAGTTGATGACAAAATGGTGGATATAATTCTCGAAAAAGTCAAAAAAATTGACGAGATTAACAAAGAAGTAGGTATAAGAGCCTTTGTCTGGAATATAGAAAAATCAATTTAGAAAAATTCTGTTATAGTTGGTTGTTGATAAATCAGTTGGTTGGGGTTATAACCTATCCAACTGATTTTATTTTATCAAATCTCTTTCCCTCTTGCTCAATTTGGCAACAACCAGATCGTAGGAATGATCAATTAACTCATAAATCAACTCAGGAGACAAACTCCCATCAATATCGATCTGATTCCAATATGTTCTGTTCATATGCCAGGCACCGTAAATTGACGGATATCTCTCTCTTAATTCAATTGCTCTATCAGGATCGCATTTTAACACAATATTCGCTGGCTTTTCCAATGCAGATAATGCAAACATTTTTCCTGCGACTTTAAAAACCAAAGTATCTTCATCGAAGGGAAAGCATTCGGTAGTCCCTTTTTTTGATAAACAATATTCACGTATCTCTTCTATATTCATATATGTTGATTCGTTAATTTATATTTAAACAGAAGCACAAATATAAATTTATTAGAATTTTATAATATTTGCTATAAATTTAATTATTTATTAGCACTTTTGCAAAAAATAGTTTTATGCATAAATCCGGCTTCGTTAATATCATTGGCAACCCTAATGTTGGTAAATCAACATTGATGAACGAGCTCGTAGGAGAGCGCATTTCTATTATTACAGCAAAATCACAAACTACGCGTCATCGTATTTTGGGAATTGTAAGTGGCGAAGACTTTCAAATTGTGTATAGTGATACTCCGGGAATTATAAAACCTGCATATAAGCTTCAGGAAAAAATGATGGAATTTGTCGGTAATTCATTTGAAGACGCGGATGTTTTTCTATATGTTACAGATGTTGTTGAAAGCCCGGATAAAAATATGGAGTATGTTGAAAAACTGAGTAAAGTAAAAGTTCCGGTTTTATGTCTGATTAATAAAATAGATTTGTCAAATACTGAAGAAATTGAAGAACTACAGAAATTTTGGAAACAGAATCTACCCAATGCTGAGATATATGCTATTTCTGCGTTACAGAAATTCAATACAACAGGTATTTTTGACAGAATTCTGGAATTATTACCCGAGGGCGAAGCTTGGTATCCAAAAGATCAGTTGACAGATAAAACCGAAAGATTTATAGTGTCCGAAATAGTTAGAGAAAAAATTTTGATGTATTATCAAAAAGAAATCCCTTATGCTTGCGAGGTTGTTGTTGAAGAATTCAAAGAAGAAACAAAAATTATTCGTATTAAAGTCGCTATTATTGTTGAACGACAAACCCAAAAAGGAATAATTATCGGGCATAAAGGAGCTGCACTTAAAAAAACGGCCACCGAAGCCAGACTAGACATGGAACAGTTCTTTAACAAAAAAGTTTTCGTTGAATTCTTTGTTAAAGTCAAAAAAGATTGGCGTAACAGTGAAAATAATCTTCAGGATTTTGGATATTTGTAATTTGTTCCATTAAGGGTTGCTATGTGTAAAATTCGTTATTTGTAATTTGTGAAACCATTATTGATTATTGAATTTGTGATTTTTTATTTGATATTTAACTATTTATATTATGAACATCAACAATTTATTTAGCTTTTTTGCACCGAAGAATGATGATTTTTTTCCGATGCTAAACGACACTGCAACTCTTGCTGTAAAAGCATCCTCATACCTTATTCAATTGTTTGATAAAGATGATGAAACCGATAAGTCTGAAATCATTGCTCTTATAAAAGAAATTGAAGTACAGGGAGATAAAATAACGAATAAAATTTTCAAAAAGCTTGAACGCACTTTTATTACACCATTCGACAGAGAAGATATACATAAAATTACTGAAGAAATTGAAAATCTAATTGACCACATTAATTACTGTGCTCAAAAAGTTATGTTATATACACCTGAACAATTGCCGGTATGCACAAAAAATCTTGCAATAATTGTTAATGCAGAAACTGTTGAGCTTGAGGCAGGTATTAAAGATTTGAAGAATTTGAAGAAAAACGCAATGCCGATTAAGATGAGATGCAAAGCAATTAAAAAGCTTGAAGAAGAGGCGGATGTTGAATATCAAAATGCTATAATTTCGACAATTCGCTCTAATCAGAATCCAATCGAAATTATCAAGCTAAAAGAAATTATTCAGGAACTCGAAGAAACTGCAAATAGCGTATATTCTACTTCAAAAGTGTTGAAATTATTACTTGTAAAATACTGTTAAGTTTAAATTATGACCTTACTTATTGTTATTATTGTACTTGGTTTAGTATTTGATTTTATAAATGGATTTCATGATGCTGCAAATGCAATTGCTTGTGTTGTTACTACTAAGGTATTATCTCCGCTTAAGGCAGTAATATGGGCAGCCTCATTCAATTTCCTCGCCTTTTTTGTTGCAAAATATATAATCGGTGAATTTGGTATTGCTGATACAATTTCGAAAGTTGTTTACCATGAGTTTATTACACTTCCGATAATACTCTCAGGTTTGATTGCGGCAATATCATGGAATTTACTTACATGGTGGCTAGGAATACCTTCATCTTCATCACATACATTAATAGGTGGATTTGCAGGAGCTGCTGCATGTGCATCTGGTTTTTCAGTTATTCATACCGGTGTTGTTGGATTGATAGCTGCTTTTATTGTTCTGGCTCCGGTTATTGGACTTGTAATTTCAACCATAATATCAACTATTGTTTTGTGGTCTTTCCGAAAAATGAATGTGCATCGTGCGAACAGAATATTTAAGCGAATACAGTTAATTTCATCAGGGCTTTTCAGCATAGGTCATGGTCTGAACGACTCTCAAAAGGTTATGGGGATAATTGCAACTGCAATGATCGCAACAGGTTCGATAGATAATGTTAATTCAATGCCCAACTGGTTGCCATTGTCTTGTTTTGCTGCTATTGGAGCAGGTACTATGGTAGGAGGCTGGAGAATTATTAAAACAATGGGGAGTAAAATAACTAAAATAACTCCACGCGAAGGAGTGTGTGCAGATATGGCCGGAGCGTTTACACTCTTTATTACCGAAATTCTTAAAGTCCCGGTTAGTACAACTCATACAATAACAGGTGCAATTATGGGCGTAGGAGCTGTTAAAAGGCTTTCGGCAGTAAGATGGGGAGTTTCTATAAAACTAGTTTGGGCTTGGATTCTTACCATACCGGTTAGCGGAGCTTTAGCAGCTTTGATTTATCTTATGTTTAGAGCTTTCGGAATGTGTTAGAAATATCCTAAGATAATAGCCTATTTCCATCAAAGCAGTAAGGTTTGTTGCTTTAAAAAATCGTTTATAAAATATATGGGTGCAGGTTTTTAAAATTTTAGTAAATTTGTAAATTAATTTTGATCTGTAATAACTAATTTGTTGCAGAATGAAAAGCTTACTTGGTCTTACTCTATAATACGGATGGGACTGAGGAGGCGAAGCTGTGAAAAAGCATTATATTTTATACAATATACTTAGAAAAGTTAAATAGTAAGTAGTAGGTAGAAAGTAGTAGGTAGCACATTTTAGTCATTAACACACTACTTACTAATTACTATTAACTAATAAATAATAATCAAAAAATGGCAAATTTAAACGGCTATAAGGACTTGATAGTTTATAAAAAAGCATTTCAATTATCCATGGATATTTTCGAAATTTCAAAGTCCTTTCCCACGGAGGAAAAATATTCACTTACCGACCAGATTAGGCGGTCTTCTAGGTCAGTAGGTGCTCAAATTGCTGAAGGATGGCCAAAAAGAAGATACATCAAGTTGTTTGTTTCTAAACTTATTGACTCACAAGGAGAAGCGTGTGAAACTTCACACTGGTTAGATGTTTCACTTGCTGCAAATTATATATCTGTGGAAAAGCATAAAGAATTAAATGATATTTGTGTGGAAGTTCAAAAAATGCTAGATAGCATGATTAAAACTCCAGAAAAGTTTTGCAAATAACTCCTGCTCTCTACACACTGCTACTTACTACTTACTACTTACTACTTACTAACTACTACCTACTAATCAGTGAATTTCGATCATCACATAAAGCCCAAAACTTCACTCTTCGAGATTAACATCAGAGAGCTCTGGGAGTACCGCGACCTGATATACATGTATGTAAAGCGTGACATAGTTACATTTTACAAGCAAACTATAATGGGACCTTTATGGTTTGTGATTCAACCAATACTGACAACAGTTATGTTTATGTTCGTTTTTGGTAATTTAGCCGGATTATCAACTGATGGAATACCGCAACCTTTATTTTATTTTTCAGGAATTATCCTTTGGAACTATTTTGCAGATTGTCTGACAAGAAATTCAAAAATATTTATAGAAAATCAGGGAGTATTTGGGAAAGTTTATTTTCCTCGTTTGGTAGTGCCTATTTCTATAACTATTTCTAATCTGGTTAGATTTTTTATTCAGTTTGGGATATTTGTTATTATTTATTTGTATTATTTCTTTCAAAAAGGAGGGAATATAGACCCCAATTTATATTTGTTGTTGTTTCCTTTGTTAGTTTTGTTGGCAGCAGGTTTAAGTCTTGGATTCGGTATTGTTTTTTCATCACTTACAACAAAATATCGCGATTTAACATTCTTGCTTCAATTTGCAGTTCAGTTATGGATGTACATTACTCCGGTAATCTATCCCCTTAACTCTATTCCTGCCGACAAACAATGGCTGATAGCTCTCAATCCAATGACTTCAGTTGTGGAAACATTCAAATATGCAGCAATCGGTCAAGGAGTTTTCTCGTGGTGGCATCTTGCATACAGCTTTGTTTTTATGATAATATTGTTAATTTTTGGAGTCGTTATATTTAACAAAGTCGAAAAAGGATTTATGGACACCGTTTAGTAAGTAATAATTAGTAGATAGTAAGTAGCAGTTTCTGCCAAAACACCCTCTCCCTACTCCCTACTACTTACTACTTACTACTCACTACCTACTATTTTCTACCTACTAATTACTAGACATGCCTACATCAATCAAAATAGAAAACTTAAGTAAACAATACCGCCTCGGCACCATTGGCACCGGTACTCTTTCGCACGACCTAAAGCGTTGGTGGACAACCTCCATTCGTGGAAAAGAAGACCCTTACCTTAAAATTGGCGAAACAAATATTCTGGCCTCAAATCAACAAATCAACAAATCAACAAATCAACACATCAACAAATCAACAAATCAACAAATCAACAAATCAACAAATCAACAATCAAACTACATTTGGGCGCTGCGTGACATTAACCTCGAAATAGAACAGGGCGATGTAGTAGGCATTATTGGTAAAAACGGCGCAGGAAAATCTACTTTGCTAAAAATACTCTCTCGCGTTACCAAACCTACAACCGGCAGCATAAAATACAATGGCCGCATAGCCTCTCTCCTCGAAGTTGGAACCGGTTTCCACCCCGAAATGACAGGCCGCGAAAACATTTACATGAACGGAGCTATTATGGGAATGACTCGCTATGAAATTACCTCCAAACTAGACGAAATTATTGCTTTTGCTGGTGTGGAACGCTACATAGACACTCCCGTAAAACGATACTCCAGCGGTATGACCGTACGCCTCGGCTTCTCCATAGCTGCTCACCTCGAACCAGATATCCTCGTTGTGGACGAAGTTCTAGCCGTCGGTGATGCTGAATTTCAGAAAAAAGCTATCGGCAAAATGCAGGACGTTAGCAAAGGCGGAGGCAGAACTGTGCTGTTTGTGAGCCATAATATGGCGGCAGTGAAGAATTTGTGTAATACTGGTATTTTATTGGAAAATGGGATTATTCGTAAAATTGGGGAAGTTGACGAGGTTATTAATGTTTATAATACTGAGCAAACTAGAGATATAAAAACTTATTTTATAAATGATGTTTCAAATACGAGTCCGATTTACGTCGCTGAATTTAAAATTATTACTGACATTGTTACAGGTAAAGAATTCGGTTTTGAAGCAAAAATATTTACTGAAACAGAAATTAGTACTGCGTTTGCTGTAGGTGTTAGGATGCCTGATTCAACACCAATAATGCATATTTACTCAGGTCATGTTGGAGAAGTATTCAAATTGAAAAAAGGGTTAAATTTTTTAAAAGGTAAAATTGATCATTTATCATTAGGTGCAGGATTCTACGATATAAATATTTGGCTTGGAGATGGAGCAACTGTTTATGACTATCACAAAAATGTACTTAATATTATTGTTAAAGAAGGTGCAATTAGAGAATTTGGACCTGTTTCAACTAAAAATGGATATCCGGTAATTACTGATGCAAAATGGAATTTGTTATGATTGACAAGAAATTTGTTACTACTAAGCGAGACGTGTTTTTTGATATTGCAGGAGCTTATTTACAATCCGACAGTATTGTGCTGGACATTGGAACAGGAGAAGGTTCATTTGCAAAACATTTTAATCGTGACGACTTTTACTTATTCGATGGTAATCAATTAAGTGTTGAACTTCTTAAACAAGAATATAAAAATTTTTTTTATGGCAAATTGCCAGTACTACCTTTTGAAGACAACAAATTCGACTTAATACATTGTAGCCATGTGGTTGAGCACTTGGAACCTCAAGTTTTTTACGAATCGCTTAAGGAGATGGACAGATGTTTAAGAAACAATGGATATTTAGTTATTTCAACTCCTCTGATGTGGGACAAGTTTTATGATGACCTGTCACATCTAAAGCCATACAATCCAAACATTATTTCAAAATATCTGACAGCCCAAACAGGTATGAATTATACGCGGGATAAGATATCTGAAAGTTACCAATTAGTTGAATTGAAGTTTCGCTATCACGAAGTGTTTTTTGCTGAAAAATTTTCAATTGATGGAAATAAATTTGCTGCGAAAATATTAAAAAAGTTCATTAGTTTAAGTTATAGATTAGGCTTGAGACAATATGAGAAAAACGGATATACTATTGTCTTAAAAAAAGAGAATAATGGAGAATAATATTTTAATTTCTATCATAATTCCTGTTTACAATCGTCCCAAGCTTATTGCAGAATGTCTAGATTCTGTTTTATCTCAAACAAATCCAAATTGGGAGTGCATTGTTGTTGATGATGGTTCGACTGATGATACATGGAAAGTGTTAGAAGATTATGCAGCAAAAGATGAGAGGATAAGGATTTTTAAACGACATAGAGAACCTAAGGGAGCACCGACATGTCGTAATATTGGAGCTGACAATGCAACAGGCGATTATTTAATATTTTTTGATTCAGATGACTTGTTTTTACCATGGTTTATTGACGTGATATGTGAAGAATTATTGAAAAACCAAGATGTCGAAATGCTTGCTTATCAACAAATGTGTAAGGATGCTAATTCAGATAGAGCTTGGATGAGATGCGTCGAAAGTAATCCCGAAGGCTATATTTACAGATATATAACCTTTAAAAAAGCCTTAAGTACAAGTTCTATTGTCTGGAAAAAAAGTTCATTCTTTAAAACAAGCACCTGGGATGAAAGTCTTTTATCATGGCAAGATCCTCCTTTAATACTTAATGCATTTTTTTTAAATTTTACTTTTAAATGGCTAAACAATACACCATTAGCTTTAATTAGAATTGGAAATGATGAGACACGGATTACAAACGCTGCAAAAGTTTCTGATTTTATTAAATGCTTTGACATAATATATAACAACTTATCAATTAAGAATAGATTGGTTTTTAAAAAATCAATTCATAAATTAATTTGGAATCAAATTATGTACATAAGTAAATATCGCGAATTACATAGTGTTGTTAGTTATTTATCAGATAAGCAGTTAATGTCCAAATGGGATAACCAATTTATACTATTATACTATAAATTATATAAACTCACAAAGAAAATAATTGTGTTAAGATATCTAGTATATAAATTCCAGTTTATTTTTTATAAGAAACTTTCTCATGTAGAATGTGTTTATATAGATCATATTAAGTTAATAACTGAAAATGAAAGATTCTCGTCACTTCCTTTAATTGAACAAAATAAAACGCTGAGGTTATTGAAGATTTGAATTTTTATGGGATCGGTTTATTAAAGCGTGTGAAACATTGATTTACATATATTTATTCCAATCAGAGACCATTTCGAGAACCTATTAAGTGATACGGAGAATAGAGAATTTATTTTATTGTCAATACAAATATTTAAATTTTAATACAAATGAAAAAAGCACTAGTACTCGGAGCAGGAGGATTTATAGGTTCACATTTGGTGAAAAAACTTAAAAAAGAAGGTTTTTGGGTTAAGGGAGCTGATTTAAAATACCCGGAGTTTGATGAAACACAGGCGGATGAATTTATTATTGGAGATTTACGTATCCAGACTGTGTGTGACAAGGTATTAGATCAGTATTTTGATGAAGTGTATCAGCTAGCGGCAGATATGGGCGGAGCAGGATATATTTTTACTGGCGAAAACGATGCTGATGTAATGCATAACTCGGCTTTAATAAATATAAACATAGTGGAGAGAGCTGTAAAATACAAAATCGGGAAATTATTCTATTCTTCATCTGCATGTATTTATCCCGAATATAATCAACTTGATCCGGACAATCCGAATTGTGCCGAAAAATCTGCTTACCCGGCAGCTCCTGACAGTGAGTATGGCTGGGAAAAGCTTTTCTCCGAAAGGCTGTATTTGTCTTTTAAACGTAATTATGGATTAAATGTAAAAATAGCCCGGTTTCACAATATCTTTGGTCCCGAAGGGACATGGACAGGTGGTAAGGAAAAGGCTCCTGCAGCGATGTGTCGGAAAGTTGCCATGGCATCTGACAATGGTATAATTGAAGTTTGGGGCGACGGACTGCAGACCAGATCCTTTTTGTATATTGACGAATGCCTCGAAGGTATCAGGAGACTTATGGATTCAGATACATTTTTCGGACCTGTGAATATAGGCTCCGATGAAATGATCTCTATAAATGATCTCGCAAAAATGGTTATAAGAATTTCAGCAAAAAATCTGGCTATTAAAAATATTGACGGTCCTCTTGGTGTTAGAGGACGAAACTCGGACAATAATTTAATTAAAGAAAAATTGGGTTGGGCTCCATCTTTACCTCTCGTAAAAGGTATGGAGAAAACATATTACTGGATAAATAATCAGGTCTCATGTAAATTTTAATTGGTGAAGAAGTATATAAATAAACAAATTGAGCGTTTAGCCTATATTAGGTTAAGGTTAGGAATTGCATATTATAAAGCTTTATCTTCATTCGTTGTTTTATTTTCAGCATTATATAGAAAAAAAACTAAAAAGTATGAACTTGGATTATATCCTTATGCTCAAAAAGGAAGTGACGGATATACACGAAGATTTGAAGAATATTTCAGGTTTTTGCAACAAGACAATATCAAATTTAAAGTTTTTGATATTTGCAGTGATATAGAGTTTATATATAATATAAATTTAGGGAAGAAAAAGACGTACGATTTTTACTTATTTGTATTAAAAAAGCGTTTTTCTCAAGTCTTGGAAATAAGACATTGTTATACTGCATTTATTCATAGAAATCTATATCCATTTTACCCTGATCAAAATTTTCCTTTTCTGGAAAAAATGGCATATAAACTTTGTGATAATATTACAATTGATTATTGGGATTCCGTTTGGTTTTATAATATGGCACTAGTTGAAAAAACGGTTAAATATTGTCACAAACTTTCGGTTGTTAATGAGTTTATTTTTGAGCATTTCAGATATTCAACACCTAAAAGATTTATTTTCCCAATAGGAGTAAATATTGATAAATATATTATTAAAAAAGATTATAATTGTTCCGAACCGGGTGTGTTGACTTTCTTTTATACTGGTTTGCCCGGAAATGTGAAAGAAATGTTAAAAGAGCTAGATTCTGTGTTTTTAGAACTTAGCAAATCGATAAGTTTGAAATTGATTCTTGTTTCGAGAGAAAGTATAGAACATCAATATATAAAAATAGAACATCATACCTTTGACGAAAATATATTTTTTGAATTATTAACCAAAGCAGATATCGGTATTTATGCAATTGACAATTCTGATATTTCGAGAGGTAAGATGGCTATGAAAGTTCTTGATTATTTTGCGGCAGCTCTTCCTTGTATTGCCAGTCCTTATGGCATTACACCATTTGCAATACATAAGGAAAATTGTTTAATAGCAAAAACCAAAGATGAGTGGATAGAATGCATTCTGATGTTATATAATGATAAAAATTACAGGGAAAGTATTGGGAAAGCCGGTCGTATAACTATTGAGGAAAAACATAATCTTCGAGATTCATATAGCCTGTTTATAAGTATTATTAATCCTGTTAGTGAGAGTGTAATTAAAAATAATAATTCCTTAGAATTGAAGAAATTTATTTTAAATATATATTTATTCTTTTGTCTTTATTTGTGTATTTTAGTAACGAAGCTTATACCTCTATTTATAAAAAAGAAGGCAATCCAAGTACAAAAAAAAGACATATTATTTCTTGAATGCACACCCATCGAAAATGCAGGATATAATTACAGATCAAAAAAATGGACGGACAAGCTTTCCGAATCAGGATTAAAATGTGAAGTAAAAACTTTATTTGAGGATCGTTATCAATTTGAGAGGCATATTAAAAAAGAGAATTTAACAGTGTTTTATGTTAAGTCTATGTCAAGAAGATTAAGGCAATGTGTTTATGCGAGAAATTTTAAAACAGTTATTGTAAGACGGGAGTTGCTATTATTTAATGATTATGGCAATTTGTTCATGGAAAAACTGCTATTTAAGATACATGATAATATTATTTTAGATTTTGATGATGATGTTGCAGCATCAAAACGACAGCCAAAACAGGTAACTAGTTTTTATGGTAAAATGATGTTTGAAAATGGGAATAAGTTTTCAGATTCTTTCTCGTATTATCAAAAATTCATAACAGCCTCTGATTATTTAAAAATGCAATTGTTAAATAGAAACAACCTTGTTGATCCAAATAATATCCTAATTATTCCGACTTGCGTTGATTATGATAAATATACTCATAAAAATTATCCAATAAAAATAGACAGAATCTGCTTTGGTTGGATTGGGGGAGATTATAATTACTTTCTTCTTGATTTATTAATTCCTGTGTTAAATAAATTATCTCAAAAATTTAATTTCTGTCTTATAGTCATAGGAGGTAAAAAGTATCAAGCGGAAGCTAATTTTGACATTGAATTTATCCCATGGTCATTGGATACTGAAATAGAAAGCTTATATAAAATTGACGTGGGATTAATGCCATTGGAAGACGATTTTGTTAATAGAGGGAAATCAGGATTTAAGTTGATTCAATATATGGGACTTGGGATTGTAAGTATTGCCACCGGTTTAACAATTAATAATGAAATAATTGATGACAGAGAAAATTCATTTATAATTAAAAGTTTTGAAGAATGGGAAATTGTTTTAACAGAAATTCTTAATAAAAAAATTGATTTTAAAGAGATAGGAAAGTTAGCAAGACAAAAGATTGAAAGCAACTACACTTTTAAAGCAAATTTTGATAGGTATTATAATTTTGTAAAAGGAAATTAACCCATTACTAATCACCAATCACAGAATACCGATTACTGATAACTGATAACCGATCATTAAAAAATAAAACCTAAAACAAATGTGTGGCATAGCAGGAATATGGTATAATCATAAAGAAAAAGCTGATACAGGCATAATTAAAAAGATGATTGATCTGATACGGCATAGAGGGCCTGATTCTGAAGGGATATGGATTTCTGAAGATAAATCTCTTTATTTTGGTAACAGACGTCTGGCAATTATTGATCTGTCCGAAAACGGAAGACAACCTTTTCATTATATGGGTAAATATGTAATTACCTATAACGGAGAAATTTATAATTATATAGAGATTAGAAGTTTCTTATTGTCAAAAGGATATAAATTCAATTCGGATACGGATACCGAAGTCATTGTTGCTGCTTATGATTATTGGGGTAAAGATTGTCTTTTACGCTTTGATGGGATGTTTGCATTTGCTATTTATGATAAGGAAGAAGAAATATTATTTTGTGCTAGAGATAGATTTGGAGAAAAACCTTTTTATTATTTTCAAAACGATGATGTATTTATGTTTGCCTCAGAATCTAAATCATTAATTGCAGCAGGAGCTGATAAGCAAATTGATGATTATAGTATGTATCTATTTCTAAATATGGGCTTACATGATGACCCGGCTGATAAATCACGAACTTTTTACAGAAATATTAAAAGCCTTAAACCTGCTCATTATATTTTTTATAAAAAAACACAGAAGCTGACTCAAAATAAATATTGGAAAATTGATTCCACAATTAAATCTGATTTAAACTTCGAGCAAGCTTGTTCTCGTTTTAAGGAACTTTTCATAGAATCTGTATCTAAAAGACTCAGGTCGGATGTGTTAGTCGGCACTAGTCTAAGCGGAGGTATTGATTCTTCTACTGTTACTGCTGTAATGAATGGGATTCTTAAAAACGGATCAAATCATAAGGGTTTTTCTGCCCGATTCCAAGACCCTTCACTTGATGAAGGCTTCTTTATGAAAAAGATTGTTGAAAAAACCGGTATACAGCATTTCGAAATATTTCCTAACGTTAATATAATGTTAGAGGATCTGAAGAAAATTGTATATTTTCAGGAAGGCCCTTTTTCTTCTGCAAGTATTTACGCGCAATGGGAAGTATATAAGCTTGCTCATGAAAATAATATATGTGTTTTATTGGACGGACAAGGTTCAGATGAGTATTTGGCAGGATATACCCATTTTTTCATACCTTTTTTTAAGGAAATATATTTGAAATATGGACAAACTGCTCTAGAAAAAACTTATAATGATTATATTGCTAATAATGAAGTACAAAACCCCTTAACAATTGATAATAAACTTTTGTTACAAACTAAGTACTACGAATTACATTCTTTTTTGAGATATTTTAAATTCAAATTATTTGGAGCTGCAAAAATGCCGGAGATTCATCATAATTTGTATTCATCTTATAAAAGAAATGTTTCACCATTTCCTGTTTCAAATGATTTAACTGGGAATTTGGAATTTTTTACAACAGTTTCAGGACTTGACAAACTTTTGAGATTTGCTGACAGGAACTCAATGGCTCATTCGTGCGAAGTGAGGTTGCCTTTTTTATCTCACGAGCTTGTTGAGTTCGTATTTTCTTTGCCTTCAGACTATAAGATCAGGGAAGGTTGGACAAAGGCTTTATTAAGATATGCATTTAAGGATGTACTTCCTAATGAAATAATATGGCGAAAAAACAAACTTGGGTTTAGACCTCCGCAAGAAAATTGGGAAAGAGAAAAAAAATATATTGATTTTGCCACAGAACTGCAGAATATAGCAATCAAAGAGAAATATATTGCCAACGATGCAGCCTTGTCATGGAATGGTATGGTAACAGGATTATTTATTGAGATGAATAAATCACTGTAGTAAAGAATAATTCATTAATGTATGGAAAAGAAAAGAACAATACTCGTTTTAGCTCCTCACACAGACGATGGTGAACTTGGAGCTGGTGCAAGCATAGACAGATTTATAAAAGAAGGGAATACTGTTTATTATGCAGCTTTTAGCACTGCCGAGCAGTCTTTGCCTAATGGCTTGCCAAAGGACACTCTTGCAAAAGAAGTAAGAGAAGCAACCAAAATGTTGGGGATACCTGATAAAAATCTTTTCATATTTGGATATGAAGTCAGAAAACTTAATTATGTTAGGCAAGAAATCCTAGAGCATCTTATTGAAATTAAAAAGAGAATAAAACCAGATTTGGTTCTTATGCCAAGCTTACATGATGTGCATCAGGACCATACAACCATTGCACAGGAGGGGCTTAGGGCTTTTAAAGATGTCAGTATTCTTGGATATGAGTTGTTGTGGAACAATTTATCTTTTGATACAACATGTTTTATTAAACTGGAAAAAGAAAATGTTGAGGCAAAGTACAAAGCTTTACAGAGATATTCATCTCAAAAAGACAGAAATTATATGAGCAAGGTATTCGTGTTCGCACATGCCCATACAAGAGGGGTGCAGGTAGGATGCAATTATGCTGAGGCTTTTGAGGTTATAAGATGGATTTTGTAGGTTTCTAAACATTAAGAAAATTAAGGTATTAAGTTCATTAAGAAAATATTTAAAAAAACTTAATGAAAAATTTAATGTCGTTAACTCTTTAATGGTAAAAAAGGAGAAACATTAAGAAAATTAAGGTATTAAGTTCATTAAGAAAATATTAAAAAAATTAAATGAAACCCTTAATGTCCTTAACTCCTTAATGGTAAACAAAAATAGACACAAATGATAAAATACAAAACAAAAACGCAAGTAACTCAATTATCATATAGTATATTGGGATATGCAATTAAAGTTCACAGAGCTCTAGGACCCGGATTATTGGAAAGTGTTTATGAAAAGTGCTTAAAACATGAACTAATAAAAAATGGATATAAGGTTGAATCACAAATAAAAATACCGATAAAATATGATAATATTGAGATTGAAGCAGACCTTAGATTAGACTTGTTAGTTGAAAAAACTGTGATAGTTGAATTAAAAGCTATTGAAAACGTATTGCCAGTTCACGAAGCACAATTGCTGACATATATGAAGCTACTTGAAAAACCACAGGGCCTATTAATTAATTTTTTCGTTGACAATATATCAAGAAAAGCTAAACCATTGGTTAATGAATATTTTGGTGTGTTGCCTGAATGAGTAACTTAATGTCCTTAACTCCTTAATCGTAAAAAAGGAGAAACATTAAGAAAATTAAGGTATTAAGTTCATTAAGAAAATATAGAAAAACTTAATGAAACCCTTAATGTCCTTAACTCCTTAATGGTAAAAAAGGAAAAACATTAAGAAAATTAAGGGATTAAGATTATTAAGAAAATATTAAAAAAATTAAATGAAAGCCTTAATGTCCTTAACTCCTTAATGGTAAAAAAGGAAAAACATTAAGAAAATTAAGGGATTAAGGTCATTAAGAAAATATTAAAAAAACTTAATGAGAACCTTAATGTCCTTAACTCCTTAATGGTAGAAATTACACAATGAACATTTTATTTTTACTAGATAATTCTTTTATAAATGACCGGCGAGTATATCGCGAAGCCAAATCATTAGTTAAGGCAGGATTTAATATTAATTTGATTGCCGTAAAATCTGACATCGTTCCTGAATATGAAGAAATTGATGGTATAAAAGTTCACAGAATTCTAGGTGATGATATATATGATATAAAAAAATCCTCATGTTTTAAAAGTTATGCAAAGACTATCATTGAGAAGTTTGATTTTAATATTATTCATGCCAATGATCAAACGATGTTAAATCTCGGAGTGAAAATTAAAAAGCAAAAGAAAAATGTAAAATTGATTTATGACTCTCATGAATTATTTCATGCTTGGCCTTTAAACACAAATGCGAAAGGATTTATTTTCATTAAAACAATAATTGTACGTTATTTATTAAAAAAACGTGAAGCAAAAAATATTAAAGAAATAGATGCACTTATTACTGTAAATGAGTCAATAAGAAATGATATAATCTCGAATTTTAATCTTAAGCTTAGCTCAGTGAGCATAAGAAATCTTCCTGAATTAGCTTATAACATAGAAGAGAAAAGTGTTTTAAGAAAGAAATTTAACCTAAAATCTGATGACAAAATATTGGTTTATATTGGAGCAAATATTTATCCTAAAACGATAAATATTGAGCAGGTAATAAATGAATTTGCAAATAAACCCAATACTTTTATGATATTCATATGTGCATTTAATTGGGGAAAAGTTGCAATTGAGGATTATGCAAGTGGATTAGAAGTTAAAAATCTTTTCTTTCATGATTATATTCCACAGCACTTGTTAATAAAATATTTAAATGATGCCGATGTAGGAATTGTTTCGTCGTGGAATAAAAAAGATTTATCGTATTGGTATGGACTGGATAATAAACTTTTTGAATATATGATGGCAGAAATTCCCATTTTAGCGACAAGGCAACCTGAATATATTGAAATTGTTGAAAAATATGATATAGGTAAATGTATTAATCCTGAAAGTGATAATTTTTATGATACATTTAATGAAATTATTGGAAATAGGGACCATTATTTAGAGAATATTAAAAAAGTGAAATTGTTTCTGAATTGGGAAGAAGAAAGTAAAAAACTTATTGAATTTTATAAAGACTTAATGTAAAATGATAGTTGCGGCTCATCAACCACATTATTTTCCATGGATAGGGTACTTTAATAAATTGTATTTGTCTGATGTTTTTATGTTGATGGATAACATGAATTTTACCAATAACAGTTATATTAACCGAAATAGAATTATTAATAGCAAAGGCATTCAGTACATTAATATTCCTTTATCAAAGCCTAACGGAATTCATACTAAAATTAATGAATTAGTTATCGAAAATACGAGGCAAAAAAACTGGAACATAAAAACATTACGAACTTTAAGTCATAATTATTTCGGTGGTAAAGGGTTTCCAGAATTTTATCCGATTGTTGAAGATATTTTGCTAAAGAAGTTTGATTTATATATTGATTTAGCTATTTGCATTGAGAAGGAGATAATGGATTTTTTAGGAATAAATACAAAAATAATTTTAGCTTCAGAAACAAATACTACTGGAAACAAAGAAAATGAGTTAATTATTAAAATTATGCAAAATTCAGGATGCAATTCTGTATTATTAGGACTTGGCGCATCGTTAAACTATGTTGATTTTGATTTTGTAAAAAATGAAGGTTATGAATTGTTGTCACAAGAGTATTTATATCCGAAATATTATCAAAAAACAGAACCTTTTGTACAAGGGGTATCAATATTGGATTTATTGTTTAATGAAAATAGAAATGATGCATCTTTAATAGTGAAAAATGCAGGTAAAGTAAAAAAAATATAAAGGTGAAGAATAAAAAAATAGTTAACAGATATATTGAAGTGCATAACAAAATGTTACAGGAAAATGGTTTTACTTCAGAAGCATTATGGGGTAGTAAAGACAGTCAGTATGTAAGATTTGCAAAAATTTCTGAAATCTTCAAAAGTAAAACAGGGTTTTCAGTATTAGATTTAGGTTGTGGACTATGTGATTTCTATGATTATTTAAATGAGAATAACTATTCGAAAATATCTTATACAGGATTGGAAATTAATCAAACATTTTATGAGCATGTGTGTAAAGAGAAGCCGAAGTGTAATATTATTTTAGGAAATATTGACAAATTACCTGCAGAATTTCAATGGGATTATGTGATTGCAAGCGGAATTTACAATCTTGGAACCTCAAGTAAGGAAAATCTTAAGATTTTTATACAACAATTTAAAGATCTTTATGAAAGGATTAATGTGGGTTTTGCAGTAAATTTTTTATCTGTGTTTTCAGATAATCCTAAAAGCGATTCAATATATTTTAATCCTGCAGAAGTCTTAAATTTATGTATAAAAGAGTTTTCGAAATATGTTAGAATTGATCAGACTTATTTACCTCATGATTTCACAGTGTTTATTTATAAGAATAAACAAGAAATCAGATAATAATTATTTCAATTGAAAAAAGTACTGATTTTAGCATATGATTTTCCCCCTTATGTTTCTGCCGGTGCATTACGTCCATATTCATGGTATAAGTACTTTAAAGCGTTTGGACTATATCCGGTTGTTGTAACACGTCAGTGGAGTAACAAGTATGGTAACTTAATGGATTATGTCGCACCCAGTAAATCGGACAAAATCATAATAGAGGAAGATTTGTACGGTACTATTGTAAAAACCCCATATATACCAAATTTATCAAACAAATTGTTGATTAAATACGGTGAAAAAAAATTTAAAATAATACGGAAAATGATTTCTGCATATTACGAACTAGCGCAGTTTATATTTTTCGTAGGACCTAAATCAAAAATATACTTTGGAGCAAAAGAATTTTTAAAAAGTAATAAAATTGATTGTATTATTGCAACAGGAGAACCTTTTGTTATGTTCAAATATGCCTCAAAGCTTTGTTCAATATACCAAATTCCATGGATTGCTGATTATCGGGATCCTTGGACTCAAAATAAAAATAGAAGCTACAATATTTTAATTAAAAAGGCCAATATGCATTTTGAAAAGAAGTACTTAACCAATGCTTGTTGTGCTTTAACAGTTTCAGAATACATTAAGTATAGTATAAACCAACTTGTTAAAAAGATTAAAATTGAAATTATCACTAATGGATACGACTTTGAAATCAATACAAAAACCACAATCCCTCAAAAAACGCAATCTCTTTCAATAGCTTTTGCAGGCACAATTTATGAATGGCATCCTTGGCGTAGTTTTTTAGAGGTGTGTAATAGTTTTTTTAAAGGCAATGGAATATATTTAAATATAGTTTTTACTGGAGTAAACAAACAAAAAGAAATTGAATCATATATTGACAGAAGAGAACTGGATAATTTAAAGTTGACATTTAAATCAAAATTGCCTTATTCTGAGCTATTAAATGAGCTTCAAAATCACAACATCTTATTATTATTTAATGACTACAATATATTAGGTACAAAGATTTTTGATTATATAGCAGCTCATCGTTTGATCTTGTTTTGTTTTACCCAAGACAAAAATGCAGTTGAGATAAAAAATAAATACTACCCCGTTTATAACAGTGATATAACTTTCAGCGATAGATTACAAGAACAAATAATTTTAGAGACTAATAGTGGTGTGGCAATTAAAAATGAAGAACATCTCAGGGATGTGATTGAAAAATTATTGGAAGAATTTAAAAATAATAAAGAAATAAAATGCAATTCGTCTAATATAGATAAGTATTCCAGAAGAATTCAAGTTGAAAAATTATCTATTATTATTAAAGAAATATGTACTGTAGCTTAAATGTTTTTTCATTTATAGTAATTGAAAACGTTGATTATTTGTAAAGACCGTGTTTTTTTGATTTAGTATAGGATTAAATAAGGATAAAATTATATTTGATATTGAATTTGCAATTGTGATATCATATCACATTTCATAGCTATGATAAAACTAAAATTACGAAGTATTGATATTACACCTTGCTTTCCTTCCAGATTAACTGGAATGAAATATAACGAGAGGCATGAGGATATTCATTCGAATTTAGAAGCAAACGTCTTACTATTTGATAATAACAACAAGAAGATATTCATTTTTTCGATAGACACTCTGTTTATTAATAAAGAAATAAAATCAATAGTCCGAGATGAAGTAATTAAAAACTTTGGAATAATAGAAGAAACAGATTTATTAATTATTTCTACCCACACGCACTTCTCTCCCTCACTTGAAGAATTTAGATCAGAAATTGGAATAAAAGATGAAGAATATTTTATTTTTTTTAAACAAAAGATTGCTGAATTGATATATTTATTATCAATATCGGATTATTTTGATTTTTATATTGAAGAAGTTATAGGGAAAACCAATAATCTTACATCAAATAGGAGAAGAAGGGTTAGAACGATAAAAAATTATTTCAAATCGTTCGTAACCATGGAACCCGATAATAGTGGCTTTAAAAATGAAGAATTTAAAATAGTTAAGCTTTACGATAAAATAAATAATTCATTGTTAGGTGTTATATGGAGTTTTCCCTGCCATCCGACAAATAACTTTAATAAAAAACGGATAAGCGCAGAATTTCCTGGTTTAATAAGAGATTTTATAAGAAAACAAGTAGACAATACAAGTGTGTCAGTTGTCTATTTCCCGGGTTTTGCAGGTGATGTCCGATCTATTCCTCCTAAGAGGAAAAATTTTATGAGAGCAATAAGAAATTTCTTTCAGTTATCGTATCCTGTGAATTATTATAGATTTATTAACCAACATGAGTATAATGACTGGATTAATAGTCTTAAGTCATGTTTTTGGGATATCTGGTCGAAATCAATTCGTATAAATAGTATTAGTTCAGATTTGGAGTCACAATATATTGAACATCCGATCAATGTTTTAGGAATTCACGTAAAAAATACTGAACATATTATTTTTAGAAAAGTAATGATTGGTAAAGTGATAAATATCTATACAATTTCAGCGGAAGTATCATCTGAATATATAAAGAATTTTGAAAATCTAGAAGAAAATAAGGTTTTCTATATAGCCTCAGGGTATGCAGATGAGGTTTATGGGTATTTGCCCACACAGAAACAAATAAAAGAAGGCGGATATGAAAGCAAAGATCATCTGATACCTTTCTTGATTTCAGGTGAATATAATCATTTAACTCAAAATATTGTCGAATCATGGATAAAACTAATTCAGTAAGTTTTATTAAATTAGATATTAATAATAGTCTGCATTTAGAATTCATGAAAAAAAATGTTAGAGATTTCTATGATATAAATGTAGCAAGATGGCAGTACGCTGATACAGATCTGTCAACGGGTTTGTTTTTCGCTGTAAAAGAAAATGTTTTAATTTCTTCACAAGGAATGATTCCTATTTATCTTAATATTCAAGGAGATAAAAGTCTTACAGCTAAAAGCGAATCATCTTTTCTACTCCGTGAATTTCATGGAAAAGGAATATTTGAAGATTTATATTCCCATACGATTCAAACTTCAGTACAAGATGGTATTCAAATTGTTTGGGGATTTACTGCATTAAGCATTATCTGGCGAAGGAAATTAAAATTCCATGTTTATGATGGGCTTATTCATGAGTCAGAGCTTCAAATTAGCTTTTATAGAAGTTTATTTTCTCATGATACGGCTAAGAATACTTTAATTTTTAAATGTAAAAAATTGTTGAAATCTATTTATTCTGAAATAAAATTTAAAAAGCGTGCACATATACATAAGGAGTTCTCTGCAATTTTTTTAGATATAAATAATCGCGATCTTATTGATTCAATTAGTGGATTATATGAGAGATGGAGGATAAACTATCCTGATTATGTAAGTTTAAATTGTGACAATTCTTATTTAAAGTGGAGAATTGTTGATAATCCAATAAAAAAGTATAAAATTGTTGGTATTTATAAAAAAGATGTAATTGTCGGAATGTGTATTTTAAATGCTGACATTGGCAAGTCTTATATGCTTGACTTTATTGTACCTGAAAAAGAATTATTGATTCCATGTTTTGATACTTTATTAATACATCTTAAGAAACATACATATATTTCACGTATAATTTTTTGGGCTTCTGGCAAAAATGATTATAGTAACTCTGTACATAAGTTACTTAAATGCTATGGGGCATATTTATATATAAATGGAAATATGAATTTTGTTATTAAAAATTTATCAGAGACTTCCGAAAAAATGGATATCTCAAATTTCTATCTGAACGGTTTGTGGACAGAAGGGTTTAAAATTTGATAACAGCGGAAATTAATGAATTAATGGATTTTATTTGAGAATTGATATGAAACCGAAACATTATTATAATTACTTATGAATTTAGCAATGCTTTTTGCAATACTAATTTGTTTAAGTCTGGCATGGATTATAGGTGCTTTGACGAAAATTGTTTTCCGTTTTGAACCGGAAAAAGATTTTTTATTTGATACATTTATAAAGTTAGTGCTGGGCTTGTTTGTTATAATAACTGTTTATGCGATTATTGTTACTGGATTCAATACCATTTTAATCGGGCTAATTTTATTGTCAGTTTTATACTTATATAGATGTCGCAAGAGAGAGAATGCAGAAGGTGTATTTAAAAAGCACTTCAATATTATTTATTTCAAAGCATTGTCTATTGCATTGTCATTTGGCGTTTTGTTTTTTGTCTTTCAGGGTTTGTTCTTTTATAATTCTCCGTATAATAATTTGCCACATGGCGATTGTACCGGTTATTATTATAAAATAATAAATTTTCTTTCTTTGGATGGGGTGGAAGGTCTGTCAAAATCATTGTATCTTGTTACTGATCAGTGCTCTCCAACACCGTATCATTATGGTGAATTATGGCTTGCATCTTTAATATCAAGAGTTTTTGATGTTCTTTCAGTTGAAAGTTATACTATTGCAGTACATTCGATTCTAGGGACAATTCTTGTTTTGGGGATGATTTCTCTTAGCAGATTGATATTTAAATCATTTATTCTGCAGATTTTCGCTGTGTTGTTCATCTTCGTTTCCGGCATTTCTTTTTATAATTTTATGCCGCAAACAAGTTCATATTTATTTGCGATAGGTTGGAATCCAAAATTAATTATTGTAAGCATTTTCTTTGTTTGGTTTTCAATTCTTTTAATAAACAAAAACAAATACTTCTATTTTCCTCTGCTTATTCTACCTATTCTAAATATAGGTTCAGCGCCTGCGGTTTTAACAGCATTAGTGTTTTTTGCTGTGTATCGTATATTATTTAAAAAGAAAGATTGTTTCAATGCTAAAAGTATTTTTGTTGATACAATATTTTGTGGATTGTTCATAATGCTGTTTTATTTTCTAAACTCGGGAAGTTCAGCTTCTGGTGATTTGAGTTTAACAAATATTATTACAGGTTTATCTATTGATAAGCTGAAACCTTTTAAAATTACAGGTGGAACAGTTATTATAACTATAGCAATATATTTTGTATATTTAATACCTATTGTCCCAATTTTATTCTCCTCGTATAGAAAACAAATTTTTATTAACCTAAAACAAATTAATTATCATTTATTATTTTTTGTTTTGTTTACAGTATTTGGTCTCTTTTACTGGAGCTGCACACACCCTTTCAATCAATCTATGCAGTTCTTTTACATGGCTTCGTTATTATATTTAAATATTCTTATATTCATTATATATGCAAAGGTTTTTCAAGTATTAAAAGAATTTAAGTATAAATATTTTTATGTATTTAATTTTATAATCTGCTTATTATTGTTATTTAATATTTGTACCTTAAGTAAATCCCCATTTTATAAATTCCAAAAAGTAACTGATTTGTATTCTCTTGAATATCTAAGTCGTTTATCGCAAAAATTAGAAGAGAATAAAAAAAATGAAATTCAAATGATAGCTTATCTGAGCTCTGAAGAAAATCTTAAGAACTATTGGAATGCATTAGTAACAAGTCCAAATGATGTAAGTTTGCCAATGTTTACCGAAGATTATTATATTATTAATATGACTTGTTTTAATATACCAATTAAAGATTTTGATGAAATCAACAAACAAAGAATAATAACTACTATGCAGCCAAGTGCATTTTATATTTTTGTAAAAAATCAAAATATTAAGGATTTAAGTCAACAGCAAATCGAAGAAATGCAACAAATGTTTATAAAAAAGAATAATATAAAATATATTTTGTTGGATCCTAATACTACTTTACCTGATATATATATTAATGATGTTAATGATGTTTTGTATGACAAATTATCCGGGAAATCTTTTATTACACTTAAATAAATATTTAAGGTTTTTAAATTTTAACCGTCTCTATAGAGAAAATGGCTGAGCAATTTCTTCTTAAGAACTGATTACCGATTACCTAATTTCCCATTGTAGAAAAAGCTAAAAATCACCAGTTCCAATATACCCCCAATAAATACATTTTTATTATAAATGCTTCTAGCATTAGTCTTGATTGTCCTTTATTTGAACTGATTAAAGAAAATAATTCATATAAATAGCATGGCACCTAATTTTTTAGATACTTTTGGAATATCATTAATCCTATTATATTTAATTGTTCTTATTGTTATTGTAAGAATAATGTCTAGTTTGAAGTTTGCAGAGGATAAATATACAGGAAATCTTTTATTTTATGCTTTTCTATTTAAAATTTTTATGGGTCTTGGTTATGGATTTATTTTTGACTATTATTATAACTGGGGAGGAGATACTTATTCATATTTTGTAAATTCCTGTAATCTTGGAGATCAGCTTTTCAGATATCCGGTAGATTTTTTCAGAGTTTTGTTTGACCAGATTAATCCTGATAATTATCATACTGTGCGGATTACAGATCAGTATTATCTGAATTTGAGCGTTCCTGCAACATATAACACTCATCGATATATTTGTCTTTTTACTATTCTAGGATTTAAAAATTATTATCTTACAACTATATGTTTGAACAGTTTCTTATTTATTATTCTGTGGAAATTTTACAGATTCGTTTCGGGACTATTTCCTGAAAAAAAGAAAATGATTGCAGTGGGTATCTTATTTATACCTTCTGCTACATTCTGGAGTTCGGGACTAATAAAAGATTCTTTTACACTTACTTTTTCAATGCTTTTTGTGATAAGTTTTTACAAAATATTTTTCTTAAGAAAATTTAGTTTAAAGTACATCCTATTGCTTTTATTTAGTATTTATATTATCACTTCTTTAAAGCCATATATATTTTATGCTTTATTTATCTCAGGAATGATATGGCTTGGCTTCAGTTATGTACATCTTGTGAAAAGCAGGTTTCTCAGAATTTTTATCTTGCCACCTGTTATGGTTATAGTAGGCTTTGTAGGAATATATGCTTTTACTGCAATTGCAGGACGAGTCGGTGGTGCTTACAAAGATGTTGATTCAATGTTAAGCAAAGCAGTTGGTAGTCAACAGGATCTAAAGCAGGAATATTATGAGGGCAATTCATTTAATATTGGTGATTATGAACCAACACTAGTAGGGACAGTTTCTGTTACTCCGGCAGCAATTATGGCAGGACTATATAGGCCTTATCTTTGGGAAGCCCGAAACCCTGTTATGCTTTTATCCGGTTTGGAAAACCTCTTTCTTTTATTGGTAACAATTTATGTTTTGTTCAGAGCAGGTCCAATATTTTTCTTTAAAGAATTAGCTAAAGAACCTTTTATAATCTTTTGTTTTATGTTTTCTATTGTTATGGCTTGGGGCATAGGTTTGTCAACTTCAAATTTTGGGGCTTTGGTCAGGTTTAAAATCCCGCTGCTTCCATTTTTTCTTATGGGGTGGTTATTTGTTCTAGACATATTTAGTAAAAAACTAAAGGAAGAAAAATTTGAAAAAAGATCAGTGGCTAAATAGTTTTATAATTAGATAAATTTTTAGTCTATAATATGTATTTGAGTTATTTATTATATTTTTCAGTCTTACTTCTTTTAATTGCAGTAATTTACATTTTTCTATTTTTCCGGGAAAAGAAGATATTAAAAACAGCGTTGAAGGAGATTATCGGTTGCGACAAAATAGCGAAGCTTGCTGATATTATAAAGATTAAATACTATTTGAGCGCAAAGATAACATATTCGCAATCTGATAAAACTGCAAAGAGACCATTATTAAGAGCTACTGCGGTACAAATTTTAAAATCAGGCAAGGGGCTTTGCGGTGAAAATAGTCGTTTGGCAGTACTGCTATTGAATTATGGCGGAGTCAGAGCAAACAGGGTTTATTTATATGGAAAGTTGTGGCAACATGTTGTTTGCGAATTCAAATGGGGTGACGAGTACTATCTTTTCGATGGTCATAATGACCCGGAAACATCTCTTAAGGATGAGCTTGTTGGCAAAATATTGAGTTCCGACATTGACTCTTACCCTAATGGTTATACCTCAAACCCATGGATTGATTACTGCAGAATTAAAATATTATGGCAAATATCGTTTCTGAAATTTATTAGTAAAATGCGACCTCATTTAATGTTGGTTTATATTTTTGAGAATCCTTATTTGATTAAATCCATATTCTATCTATTTTTGACAATGCTTACAGTATTAATATCAATTATTTTATAATTTAGTATAATGACAGATCAGACACAAAAGTTTGCATGTCCACTTTGTGGATCCGGATCATATGAAAAAATTAAAGTTTTTGACAATGGTGTTATCGTTGGCAAATGCACAGAATGTAATTTGTTTTATACACCCTTACGAGACAGTAAACCGGAAGCTCTTTTTAATGAAAATAACTATGAAATAATGCGATTTCTGTATTTACCTGTTTTAAATAATCAGGTAAGGCATTTCAGATATAAAATCTTCAGAAAATATCTTTCAATTATTAAAAAATATTCAAACGGGAAATCGCTATTGGATGTCGGCTGTGCACATGGATTCTTTACTAAAATGGCTCAGGACAACGGATTTGTTGTTTCTGGCATCGAGCCGAGTCTTAACATGCATCGTTTTGCGGTTACTGAACTTGGTCTGGATGTTAAATTTGGTATTTTTGATAATGTAGATTTGAATTCCGCAAAATTTGATGTAATTACATTTACAGATTCATTTGAATATTTCCCGGAAGCTTTACCCACCTTAGTAAAGATTGAGAAAGACCATCTCTCAGACTCTGGGATTGTATTTATAAAAGTACCTAATGGGAATTATTTTAATTTTAGACATTCATTAAAAGCAAAGTTAAAAATCGGTTCAGGAGATGCTGAGGCATTTTCTCCTTCAAAGCGAGTGGCTCATTATACTGCAGAAACATTAAAAAAAATTATAGAAAAGTCAGGTCTTGAGTTATTGACTGTAAAGCATATTGCCCCGATTGATTCTCCGGTTTGGACAAAATACACAGGATTATGGCTGGAATTTGAGTCCCCTTTTTGTCTGGCGTGGAAACAAAAGCTTGTAAGAAGGATTGTACATTTTGTCGGTCAATTTGAATATTTTTTTACCAGAAAAAACCACTTCAGTCAATCAGTTTACGTTGTCGCTAAACGGAAAGCAAAATAAAGACCGGAGTTATTTTAGTTATTACGAAGTCCCATGCCAGCGCTGATTTATAATTCGTGCCAAGTGTAGCTCTGATTATAAATTATACCAAGTGTAATTATTAAACAGTCCAAAATAATACTCCAACGCGAGTAACTCGCGCTGGAGTTCAGATTTTATCAATATTGTGTGTTAAATGAATTTGAATTATTTAAGGTATTTGTATACTTTCGAAATACATTCTTCATCCATTTCATAAAATAATGGCAATCTTACAATGTAATCTGCATATCTGTCACAATTTATCAATTCTCTGCCATCATGTTTTTTTATATAGAAATCGCTCTTGTGCAGCGACTGGTAATGAAAAACGGCAAAAATGCTGTTTTCTTTCAGTCTTTTTATTATTTCGGTTCTTGTTTCAATATTTTTGCAGACTAAATAAAACATATGTGCATTATTTGTTGCATAGTCTGGAATGATTGGCAGTGAGTAAACTCTATTTTGTTCGTGAAGTTTTAGCAATTCGAAGTATTTTTCCCAAATATACTTCCGTTTTTGTTGAATATCATCCAAATGCTCTATTTGTGCCCACAAAAACGCAGCATTTAATTCAGAAGGTAAGAATGATGAACCTATGTCCACCCACCCATATTTATTTATTTCTCCCCTAAAAAATTCAGCTCGATTCGTTCCTTTTTCCCAGATTATTTCTGATCTTTTAATAAATTTTTCATCATTTATACAAAGCATCCCTCCCTCTCCGCATTGTATGTTTTTAGTTTCGTGGAAAGAAAAAGCAGACAAATGACCGATAGAACCTAAAGCTCTTTTTAAACCGTCCTTACCAGTGTAAAAACTGTCTATTGCCTGAGCAGCATCCTCAACAACAAATAAACCATGTTTTGTAGAAAGTGCCATTATTTTATCCATATCACAGGCTACTCCCGAATAATGTACAACTACAATTGCTTTGGTTTTTGATGTTATCAATTCTGTGACTTTATCTTCATCAATTCCCGGATGGTCAGTGCGACTGTCTGCAAAAACAATTTTAGCTCCCTGCCTGACAAATGCTAAAGCTGTAGAAACAAATGTATATGATGGAACAATTACTTCGTCACCGGGTTCTATATTTAGCAAAATTGCACACATCTCCAGTGCATCAGTACAAGATGTTGTAAGCAAACATTTTTTGAAGTTATACTTATTTTCAAAAAAACTCTGACACATTTGTGTGTATTTACCGTTACCCGATATCTTGCCCGATTTTACAGCATCTTCAATGTAAATGGTTTCTTTACCGGTTAGGTATGGTTTGTTGAAGGGTATCATAGTTCTATATCTTTTTGTATTTCCCAATATCCGTCTTTTCTGCCACCGATTCGTACAATTTTATTTTCTTTTTTTAATTTAGTAATGTGTCTCTTAATTGTTCTTTCAGTTAGCTTAAGAATTTCTGCAATTTGTGGTATTGTAATATTTGCTTGATTCTCAATCATTAATAAGACATCTTTAGTGACATCTTTAGTGACATCTTCTACAACCTCATAAGAATCTCGCTTAACTAGATTTTTCTTTACATCATCTAAGTTGTTGTTTATAAATACGGTGCATCTAAAAATGTCTTTTTCCTCAAATATTGGATTTTTTGTTGAATAAATTTTATAATACTCGAAAATATTTCTTATTCCTGACCCGAGTTCGTCTGCTCTACCAATTTCCTTAAAAACTCTTGCTATAACAGGATTCTTTGGAAAAGGAGAAAAGCTATCAGGTTTTAATTGTAATTCACCTTTCGATTTATTGGCATTTTCGGTGTAAACCAAATTATTGCCAATTACGAGCTTCGCAGGATACGGATTGGTATATTCTCGATGCATAAGAGTGTTAGAAATAACTTCACGAAAAATTAAATTACGAACACTTATACGGATATCTCCTTTTAAAACAAATTTATCCGGCAAGTGCTTTTCGATAAAGCGCATTAACCTATCATAGCTTTCTAATAAATTTGTACGAATATCATCCCGATCATCATATCTATCTAAATTTTGAATTCTACAAATTGCATCTGTCTTATGGAAGGATAATACTGATGTAATAACGTCATCTCTACCAAAAAGCAAAATTCCGGCTAATGTAATCCCTTCTTTGCCCGTTGTATAGTCTCTCTGATAAAGCTGCACACTACGTAGCAAATCTTCATTGCTCATGGTTTCCCAAATGTGACCGGGTTGTCTGTTAACCGCCATTTGCCTAGCCCTTTGGATAATTTCAGGTCTAAGCTCATTTATTGTAGCAAAAGGATAAATCTTATTCTCTGTAAAAACACTTTGCTTACGAATGTATAAATTTGCAACTAAGTTTGTGTTTAGAGTTATATTGTAGTCACCTTCGTTATTCCGATCATAAATTAATCCGCGAGTACTGTGAACCTGCGAACTCTCAAATACTTGAAGTAATAAAACTATTTTATCATCAAGTATCACTTCTTCGGGCTGAAGATATACCGGAGGATTTAAAATTTGAGGATTATTCAATGCATTTGTTAACTCTTTTTTAATTTTTTGCAAATATTTTTGCTCAATCCCTATTATTTCTCCCGAATCTGCGACTCCCAATAACATTGTGCCTCCAACTCTATTTAAAAAAGCACAAACCGTCTCGAAAACACTTTTTGGAATTTCGTGCTTTGCCAACTTAAACTCCACGCTTAAGCCTTCGCCTTCATTAATAATATTTAGAATTTCTTCGGTTTGCATTAGTAATGTTTATAGTCCCAAATTTTATCAATCAAAAATAAATAAAAAAAATAACTTACTACAAAGTGCGACTAACTTAGTCAAGCATTCAACTATAGTAACATATTTAAAATCAAACACTAACCCATTTCAGCACGATATCTTGCCCGATTTTACAGCATCTTCGATGTAACTTGTTTCTTTGCCGGTTAGGTATGGTTTGTTAAATGGTATCATAATTGAATTTTACATCTACAAAAATATAAAATCTCTGGTTTTACGGACAAAAATACCTTTAAAAATGACCATTGCTTCTATTTTCAATATTTTTCTTTTTAGCAACAATTAAACAGGATGTGCCTAAGGGGATTATTCTATTATGACTTATTTGTTTTAATTCCAATTTGCAGAATATATTTACAAGATTTCTAATGACACCGGTTTTCGGTTGATGCTCTCTCTTAGTGATTTTTTTTGAACGATATGTAATTCCAAGTCGGTATGGGATGGCTCGCATTAAAAAAATAGGAAATAATAAGAAACTAAAGAAATATGAGCAGTAAATTATTTCAAAATTAAATCTTAAGAGTAATTTTGTAATTGATTTTTTGTTGTATCTTTTGTAGTGACCGGCAGTTCTATCTTCATCTGACAGTAAAAAATTAAATGCTGGGGCAGTTAAAAATAAGTAACCTTTTTCTTTCAACATGCTATATAAATTGAATACGAAATCAACATCATTTTCATTATGCTCTATTACATCAAAGGTTCCTATTGCAGGAACTTTTCCTCTTAATCCTTTTAAATCTGATAAGTTTCCACAAATGATATTTTTAACATTCCTTTCTTTTGCATTTAATACACCTTTTTTGCCAGGTTCGATTAAAACGGCACTCAGAGATATTTCTTGCAATGATTTTGTCGTAAAACCATTACCACCACCTACATCAAAAAACAAGGAATTACCTGCATATTTAGTAATAACTTGTTTTAGACAATTATTTCTATGCTTAAACCAAAAACTTGTTTCTTCTAATCCGTAGCATTCATCATTACCATCTTCGGGATATGATAATTTGTTATCACTACTCGAATACCAAATTCCATTATCTAGTTTGAATTCTTTATTTTTTGACAAAAAAGACTCTAAATCATCAATGGTCATAACTTATACTGTATAAATGCTTAAATATGAAAACCCAAAGTTTTGCAATTCTATAAAATTTAATATTTTTAGCTTCTATTAATTTAAGGATAAATTCAATTAGTAAATGCAACAGAGATTGATTTTTCTCTCTTTCTGAAATGGAGCGTAGCGGAATGAAAGAAAGAGAGAAAAGCCTTAAAGCATTTTCTCTCTTAAATTAAATGTTCGACCTTTGTTTTCGTCCAAA
>JAKQEK010000395.1 GCA_029558535.1 Bacteroidota bacterium
TTTGCCTTTTGTGTCTGTCCACTCTTCAAAGTTTTTACTGCATTTTTCGCATTTATATTCTTTTTGCTCTTTTGGTTTTTTATCATCTTTTGAATTGTCTGAACTATCTGCATCTTTATTATCATCGATACAAAATAGTCCGTTTAATGCGTATTTACGAGCGTACGAGCTTGTAGCTCCTGTTATTTGGCTCGCATCCATACCTTTTTTGTCCTCACACTCTCTAGCAGATGCACTTATAGATATTGTTTCCTCGCTTTCATCGTCAAGCAACGTTGCTGTTGCTTTTACATATATCCTTGTTCCAACCGCTATTATCTCATCATTTATAATAATAGCTGTTTTAGTGCTTGCTAAGTGGCTTTTTAAAGACTCTAATATATCTTCGCAACTTCTGTAATGATATTTACCAAAGCTATTAAATTGCCCCTTTGGTGCTTTTAAGCTAGTCTGTATTGACGTTAATTTTTCTCTTAAATTCATTTTTACCCACCTTTATTTTATAATTAAACTTTGTGTCTGTTCTTTTTTAACAAAAGGAACACTAAAACACAAAGCTTTTACTTTGCTCAAACTTATTTTTTTGACTGTGTCAACACACCATTTAGCGTTGTGTTCGAGGAACTCAATTAATTGTTCCTCATCTTCGATTATAAGCTTTTCTGCGTTATTTCTCACAGTCACGCTGCATGTAGATGTTTCAACTTTCTTTTTGTCTACTTTTTGCATAAACTGTTTCAAAAATTCTTTTTGTCTGTCAATTTTGTTATCGCTCACCTCCTTTCTTTTTTTTAATGTGTCAATTTCCGCTTTTAAAGCATCTGAAAAAACTTGATTGCGTTTGATTGACTCAACATATGCAGATACGCACATGTCAACGTCTATCTGCATACCCTCGAGTGTATCTTTGCAACATTGTAATGTATCCTCATCATTTTCTTCTATAGCATTGTTCATCATGCTTATGATTTCTTCTATTTCTCCATTTAGTTCATGTAGTTTCATTTTTTCCAAACTCCTTTGTTATCCAATATTCAGTGCCTTTATAATTCACAACTTTTACTTCTTGCACCTCGTTTTCTTCAAATGCCACCAATTTTGCATTTGGTGATAACATCAAATTATAATAATTATCTTTGCTAAGAGATATGCAATTAAGTACAGATAATTCTGCACCCATTTTTTTTAAATCTGCATCAAAAGCTTTTCTCCTTTCGATTTCTGCAACTATTAAATCCATTAATTCCATAATTATAATCTCCTTTTAAAATTATCTAAAATTCCATGTGCTCTTGCCTGCTCTTGCACGCTCAAGCATCATGCTAATTGTATATGATGTTTTTGGTATTTGATATTTGACTTTCTTTTCAAAATCAAACAGACTTGGTTTGTTGCTTTTGCACTCGCTAAGAGTACAATTTAAGCAATCTTGTATTGACTTTGGACCTTTACAAGTCTCTTGCATCACTTTTCCCTCCTTTTAACATAATATAATCCCAAAACTGCTATTATCTTTG
>JAKQEK010000396.1 GCA_029558535.1 Bacteroidota bacterium
TGTTGTGTAACTTTTTCCTGACTGCATCCTCTAATAAATTTGGATTATTTTGATAAGGAGCCTCTTGTCGCAACAGATCCATAATGGTTTCATCTGGGATATTTACTAGTTTGTATTTTTTTGACTGTTGGATGTGTTCAATAATTTTAATAAATGAAATCTCATCAACCATAATTCACTTTTTTATTAGATAAACCAGTTCGTTTGTAAACTCAAATGATTGGATTTTATATTTATAGTCACCAAGAATGTCATTGAATCGTTGTTTATATGTATTTTCCATACCTACATTTTTTCCACTCAGGCTCTTAATTGGGAATGAGATCAATATAAATTCTGAATTTACTTGTGTGATAATATTTTTTGCAATAGATCGGTTAGTTTGATCAAGTAAAGGTATTGTTTTAAGCAGGAAGGTGACTTGAACTTCAACTTTTGGTAGATTAATGATTAAATCGCATCCAAAAGCTTCACCTTTTATCATGTTAATTTCAAAATACTTGTTTAAAAAACTGATCATATCAAGAAAAATATCACAGGCATAATATTTGAAATTCTCACTGGTTGGAATCCATGGAATAGATAAGGGGTTTAGGCCGCAGGCTAGATCCAAAATTGAGTGCAAAGGTCCTATTCCTTCAAAAATCTTATTGTAAAAATCACCAAGAATGGGTATTCTTTCTTCTGTAGAGGCATGCAACCGCATTAATTGTAAGCTGCTGTTTAAAAATGCTTCTTTAGAGATATTTTTTGACACGTATAATTTTTCAAGCCAATCTTGGTAATTGATTTTCCTCTCAATAAACGCACCTGCAATTTGATGTAATCGAGACCTTATAGCTTTGTTTATTTCTTTTTGATTGTTTCTCTTTTGGTATTCTTGGTAAGCAATATTGCGGATTATTTCAGGGAGGATGAATTGATACTTGCTTTTGTATTGAATATCTTTTACTATTTTATCAATAAGATAATTATGATCATCATTCATGGGAAAGTATCTCTGTTAGTTGCGTCATAAA
>JAKQEK010000399.1 GCA_029558535.1 Bacteroidota bacterium
CGTTATGTGGCATATTAGAAAAAGACAACAGACAGACAAAATATCTTAATGACTTGACCGTTTATAGAAAAACTAAAAAAATAATGAAAATGAAAACTAAAATCATTGAGACAATTTTACCGACAATACTCGGAATATTGACAGTGCTTGGACTTTTGGTAGTATTTAATCTTATTGTGCATAATGGAGATGCTTTTAACTCTCCTGACAATGGTTTTTTTAAACTATTTGTGCCAATAGCAACAATTATCGCTCTGACAATTCAGTTCACCTTGACACTTCCCTTTTGGAAAAAATTTAAATTTAAGAAAAAAGTTTGGGGGTTGACACTCTTTCAATTCACAGCACTGCTCTGTATAATATCAGGACTAACTTTCGGATTGGTATTTTGGGAAACGAACTTTGGAATTAGTGAATTGATTTTAGTTTCCATAACCGGTATTATTGCTTTTTCTGTATATTGGACAGTGAATTTGCTGACATTAAAACAAATTGACAAATTACAATATTGATAATGAAAGAAATACGCCACATAACATGCGGTATATTTTATTGCCGAGATAGTGCTGAAATCAACGGCTGTGGCTCGCTTCAAACTTCATTAAGGTTTGACAGTGACGTGCTCCGAAGTCGGCAACAAAAACATACCGCCAATCCGTTAGCAACCATTTAAAAAAGACGATATGAAAACATTTACAACACTTCTTTTTACGATTTTAATTGGGTCTGTTTATTCCCAAAACTACTGGGATTATAATATTGACTTTGAAGATACAACTCAGTTTTTTAGATTAGAGATTGATACTAACACAAATCCTAATAATATTTGGCAAATTGGAACTCCACAAAAGACACTTTTCACATCTGCATACTCATTGCCAAATGCAATATTGACTGATACATTTAATCCATATCCAATAAATGACACATCAATGTTTATTATAAAACATGTTGCAGATTGGCTTGGAGGCTTTACTTATGAACATACCGTTATTCTGTC
>JAKQEK010000408.1 GCA_029558535.1 Bacteroidota bacterium
TTTCCATGGCGGCTCAACCAAAATATAAAATTAAACAATCGAGACGCCAAGCACTAAACCAGCCATTTCATTTAACCCAATGTTAGGCGCATGTGCATCTTCAATTCGTTTCAAGGCTAAATATTTACAGAAACCATAAAACTATTCCAGCTTTTCTAAGGCAATCAGCATCCCTTTCTCATCTTCAAGTATTCTCATATCTTCGTAGAGAAAGACTCTAAATTGAAACGATTTATCATTAATGATGAATTTGATGGAATGGTTGTCTTTATTCCGCATATAGGGTATTATTACACTTTCCAAATTAATTTTCAATGTTAAGGAGTCTTCGTCAAAAGTCATTTCTACGCTGCCCGCGGAAAGTATCTTGTCATTATTCGGATCGAAATTGAAAAAACAAAGTTCACATTGACTTACTGTTACACGATCAACTATTTCCATCAAACAATTCCCCTTCCACTTTCCCTTTAAATACAGATCTTCGAGTCTTGTACCACCTTGTGCAAAAGATATTACATAACTGAATAAAATAAACGAAAACAGAAAGAGAAATTTAGTTTTAATCTTTGTCATCTTTTTTAAGTTTTGAAAAACATTAATATAAACCTATCAATTTAAATCAAAATCCAGTTCAGCTATAAGGCCTATCCTGCATTGCGCCTAACGTTCCGGGTTAATGAAGTGGCGGAAATCGAAGATAATAATTTTCATGGCGGCTCAACCATAATATAAAAATTAAACACTCGAGCCGCCAAGCACTAAACCAGCCATTTCATTTAACCCAATGTTATGGGCTGGCGATTTCTCTGGCTCCAAAATAATTCCTCTGCGTCCAAATAGAAAATACTAGTCGTACTAACTCAAGTACAACAATCAATATCAGCGCTAATTTGTAGTTCATAGAGTTTACTTGTAGACCAAGTAGAGTAATCATGAATCCAAACGTCAATGTATAGGTTAAGAATCTAAGTGGAAATTCAAAATAATAAACTATTATCCCTGCCTTTTTCCCCAAGATTAAGAGTATTCCTGATGTTAGGAGCATCAAAAGTAATGTCACACTCAAAATAGGCATCCCAATCAATAACACCTTGTACCAAAATCCAGATTCTAAACCATCTACTACATCCAATAAATCATTAAAGTTCGCAAAATAATTAATTCCTACTTTATATGTCCGAAAGAAAGAAACTAAGTCAAGAAACCCAAGAAAAATCAGACTATACTTAATTTTTTTATTTATCATATAGCTTCTTGACCACTTTGAGCTGTAGGCCGCTCGTTCGCTTGCCCATAACGTTCCGGGTTAATGAAGTGGCGGAAATCGAAGATAATAATTTTCCATGGCGGCTCAACCGAAATATAAAATTAATCAATCGAGCCGCCAAGCACAAAACCAGCCATTTCATTTAACCCAATGTTGTGTGACGTTTTTATTTTCGCGCTTTTCTAACTCGTTTGAAAACCAGATATCCAATAATGGACAGAATAATAAATATCCACAAATGGGTTATTCCTACTAAAAACAATAAAAAAGTATTCCAGCCATTAAGAATTGCAGAAACAATCTTAGTTCTAAATCCAAAACTGCTACTTGTCTTTTGATAATAAACAATTGTTAAAGTGCTCATTGATACATTATCTTTCAAAAAACGCAATCGACCTTCTACAGATTCAATATCCTCTCGTAGTTTCCCGAGTTCTTTCTCAATCGCTAATATTTCATTGACATTATTCGCTTGATTCAAAAGTTCTTTGTATCGATTCTCAAGTGCAGTTTTGGTTTTTAATCTTGCTTCTACGTCAATAAATTCCTCTGTCACATCTCTGCTACTAATATCCTTAGATTCCAATTTACCGGCGTGACTAGAAATCTTAGACAAAAGTACATCGAACTGCTCAACTGGTATTCTGACATCTAAGCTGTGCTCAATCCGGTCAGTGTAATCCCGAACCTCATCTTTACTTATATAGCCTTTTAAGTCCTTAGCAATTCCAGATATAAACTTATTTGTGCCATTTGCATCCTTGGATTCAAATCTTATTGATCCCTCCCTGATCACCTTTCTACTAAAACCTTCATTCAGTTTGTCTACATTCCTTTCATCTAACTGAGGTGGCTCTGACATATTAATTCCTTCCTCCTTGTTCATTGAAGTATTATTAGAATTGCAAGAGAAAATTATTAAAAGTGTGGTAAAGGCGAAGATAATTTGTTTCATAGTTCAAGGTTGTTTAAAAATGTCACACAACGTTCCGGGTTAATGAAGTGGCGGAAATCGAAGATAATAATTTTCCATGGCGGCTCAACCAAAATATAAAATTAAACATTCGAAACGCCAAGCACAGAACCAGCCATTTCATTTAACCTAATGTTGTGTGACGTTTTTATTCAATGACTACTTTTGAATGCATTATCAAGCCTTCAAGATTTGAAAGTTGGAACAAATAAATTCCATTAACAAGACGACCTCTTTCCACAACTATTGAACTACCATTGAATTCTTCAAATTTAACTATTTGTCCAAGGGAATTATATACCCTCAACGCCGCACCTGTAAAATCAGAATTTAACTTTACTGTTGTATATATGCTAAATGGATTTGGATACACCTGAAATGAAGTTAATCGATCAACAATTTGATTATTTGTAATGATAAAATCACATCCAGTGGGGCACGAGTCCTGATATAAAGTAGTCCCATCTTCTTGAAAACAATGCAACTCAGCTCGCGTCTGAATCCAAGGATCAAGATCCGAAAGTAGTCCTCTAGAACTCCCAATTCCCTCAATAAGAGAATTTGAAGAACTCCAATTCCCATTCAATAAATTATATCTTTTTCGCCAATTTGATCCGTCAAAAATTGAATCAATACTTTGTACTGTTAATGTACCTGCATTAGTAAAAGTTGCCGGGAGGGTGTCGTTCACCGATAAATTAAAATCATAAAGTAAATACTCAATGTTGGAACCACCTTCTATATAATAAATCCTCTTGCTCAATATGTCTTGTCTTATTCCACCTGCATATCCTGAATAAGAAACTGGAATAGATGGACGACTTGGAAAGCATATGTAACTGACTGAAAGCTCATGTAATAATACAAGATTCAATTTTTTATAGGTAAAGGATCCTATAATAGTATCATTGCTCAAAGAAAATTCTTCTACAAAATTATAGTAGTCCGAATGACCTATTAAAACAGATCGTTCCTGATGCCAAACAGCTCCACTATCAGGAAATGGGTAATAAATCGAAGTCTGAGCTTGGACATCGAAAGCTAATAAACAAAAGAGTATCAAAATATTCCTCATTCGGCAGTTCCTAAAAATGTCACACAACGTTCCGGGTTAATGAAGTGGCGGAAATCGAAGATAATAATTTTACATGGCGGCTCAACCGAAATATAAAAATAAAAAACTCGAGACGCCAAGCACAAGACCAGCCATTTCATTTAACCCAATGTTAGGCGCAGTTTCTGATTCTAGAATATGTAACCCATTTTAATACTTACGGGAATGTCAATTGTATAACGCTTTCCTTGTTCAGTTATCCAATACTTATACCTTTTATGAAAAACAGCTCCTAATTTATCATCAGAATTCAACCTGTCCTCATGCCAAATATTCCAATGCTTTGCTCCTACACCAACCGAAAGGTCAATGATAAAATGTTTTAGCGGAACTTGAATACCAAATTTACAATTTAAAGCAGAACCTTGCGTCTCAATTGAGATACTATCTAGATAACTGCGTGCTTCAGCAGTTGAATCACGTAACCAAGCTTGAGGACCAAATCTTTCAATGGTTAAGAAAGACGATTCATCGTAAGACAATCCAAAGGATAAGTAGTAATGAACATATTTTTTAATCTTTATAAAATACTTACCCTCTCCAGAAAGTCTAAATCCTTGAAAGTCTGTCCATCCCGTAGGATACACTTTAAAGAGGTCAACAAAATACATTGCTGACATTTGAACAGAAGTTCGTCTTGAAAACTTACGTTCATAACTAAATTCTAACCCTTTGTAGACAAAATTAACTGTAGCTGAAGGAGTAAATTTTATTTGATTTTTGAAACCTATAGCTATGTCTTGACCAATCGTATTACAAATTTGGAAAAACAAAACTATCGAGGTGAAAAAAAGTCGTTTCATGAAATTGCGCCTAACGTTCCGGGTTAATGAAGTGGCGGAAATCGAAGATAATAATTTTATATGGCGGCTCAACCAAAATATAAAAATTAAACACTCGAGACGCCAAGCACAAAACCAGCCATTTCATTTAACCCAATGTTAGCCGCAGATTATATTTACGAAACGGCTCTAGAAATGTTCTCTAGTATAGTTTCAGAGTCTAGTACATCCTGATTAAAATGTCGCAAAGCTTCAGTTATCTTTGGAAATTCATCAATAAATTTTAAAACATTATTCTCCTTGAGTTCAAATATTCTCATTATCGAATTGAATTTTTCTATTTCCACTCCCCAATACTTAATATACTTTGAACAATCAACATATACTTCAATCAAAACATCGTCATGAAAATGAATAAATCCAAATTGTAAATATCCATCTACAGTTAACTCGTATTTATACTTTTCAATAATCTGAATGATTCCCTCCTTTTCGGTATAAGGACTAAATCTGTCCACCCCATCTTTGAATCCATATATAAAGGCTGCAGGACTTGGAATTGCATCAACTAATCTGATGAAAAGATCCCAAAGTTTAGAATTATTGATATTTATTTGAGCAAAAAACTTGTATGGTTTATCATCATTCTGAAGCATGGTTAATTTATATCCTTCAGAAATGTCAGCAACTTGTGCATCCTTAATTTTTTGCAAATATTCACCATTAGTCGGAACTTCGTCTTCTCGGGCTGTCCTAATTGTAATTGGGAGTTCTAGTCTAAGCATAATTTGCGGCTAACGTTCCGGGTTAATGAAGTGGCGGAAATCGAAGATAATAATTTTACCTGGCGGCTCAACCAAAATATAAAAATTAACCACTCGAGCCGCCAAGCACAAAACCAGCCATTTCATTTAACCCAATGTTACATGCAGATT
>JAKQEK010000430.1 GCA_029558535.1 Bacteroidota bacterium
AACAATAACTTTTCTTTCCCTGTTGTTGTTTGTGCAAATTCATTGTTCAATTCTCTTAATTCTTGAACCATTATATAAGCAGTAATAAATATTTCATGCTCAATGTCTAAGGTTTCATAATCAGTACCTGCAAACTTGCAAGTATTACTCCATCTGATTGGATTTAATCTATTAAAACATTTATTATTTCGGTCAAAATCAATATATTTTACGGGATTGCTCGTATATACCAATCCTGTAAGGCTCGTTATTTCTAACCTCGAAAATAATGCATTATAAGGAATTGTAATTACATTAGTTGTACCCTCACTATTCGTTGTTATGGTTGCACTATAATTGCTTTGTAATATAGAGCCATCACACTTGTAAGTATCTATTTGTTTTAAAACATCTTGCGTGTAAATCTCTACTTCTTTTATATAAAATAATTCATCTTTCCCGCTCCATTCTGTTCCTGCTGGTTTACTATCTCCTGATATTAATTGAAGATTGTTAAGGTCATAAGGTTGTGCTGGGAGTGTAAAAATATTTGTATATAGCACCTCTGTATCTGCTGGAACTGATACCGTTTGCATCGCTAATATATCGCCCCCACTTGTTGTAAGTTTAAACTTATAATCAAAAGCAACTCCATCTATCATTGACTTTATTTTAAATGATACTTTACACCTCTTATTATGCTCATTGATAATTTGATTTTGCCAATTTCTAATGTAAAAATTAGCATCTGTCTTACCACCCCAACCACAACTATCTAAATGCTTACCCTCATTCCACGCTACCAATGATTTTAATTGTCTTGACCAATAGGTACGAAATCCCCAATGTAATACTGGAGTGGCACTTGTTGGCAAAACATCTAAAACCTCAATTACTGTATATCCTAAAGGCTTTTCAAGAAATGTTAATTCAAGTCCTGAACCAACTGCAGCAAATGTAAAATCCTTATTATAAATAAATACAGTTTTTAAATATTCGTTTATTCCGAATGCAATTTGTAAAGCATGACCAACTCTTATATTAACAATAGTCATATTGTCTGTATCTCTTACTATGTCATAGTAAGCACCTGTTATTGTTGGTACAGCTGAAAAGATTATAAGTTTCTTAAAAGTATAAAGATAAATTCGTGAATTTGTATCTACTCCACAGGTATAAGTATCTTTATATTTTGTAATGTTTTGAGGCAAAATCAAAGTTTCTCCAGCTTGTAGAATATTACCGTGCGTCGGTAATGTATTAATATCATCAAACCTATCTTCTGCTTTAAGTTCCCACTTTGTGTTATAGATAATTTGCAAATCTCTATTCTTTCTTATAAGTACTTCATCGCACCCTTTGTTAAATTGTAATGGTTGATATATTGGAAATTCTAACATATTATTTTAATTTATTAATGTATCTTTATATTTTACTGTAAAATTTGATGCTCCAAATGGATTAAACTTAACTTCTTTAATCCAAGTATCAACACCGTTTATTCTTATTATTCCTGTCTTATCTTTTCGCATACGCTCATAATCGGCAAAGCATAAATCATACTTAAATTTAGCCAAAAAAGGTTTATAGAACTCGTTATCTGATACATTTATTTCGGTTGTAGAATCTTGTAATAATGTAAATTCTTGATAGGTTAAATCTCCTGAGCCATAAGTATTTTTTACATACATCTTTGAGCATACAACATCATTAACGGCTAAAAAAAAACTCCCCTCAACTTCTAAATGAAAGTCTTCTCCATTTACCAATAAATAGCCATTTGGTAACTCTTTTTTTATGATTTGAGTGCCTATATTATTAATTAAATTACCAGATGTTAATGCTCTTCTTAATTCTATTGTTATTTCATTAGTGCCACCTATGTATATTGCATCAACTCCACTCTTATATGATAGCTTTGCTTTGAACTTATATACTCCAGCTTCTTGGCACTCAAAATATGTCATTCCTGCTTGAGTATAGGCGTGTGGAGGTAATCCATTAATGGAAAATATCCAATTTCTCAAACTTAACAATCTATCATATTCAACCACTAACGGTTCTTTAAAAAATAAAAATTCCAGTTCATTAGAAACCGCAAAATCATCTCGATTCCTTGTTTGAAATCCGTGCTTTGCATTCATTCCTTGATTGAAGCAATTGATACCTAACCCTAACCACATTGCAAGTACACTATTATTTCTAAATTTAATATTTGGTATATCATAACGTAATTCGCCACTTACTTCTTTTAATTGAAACATAAATATTTCATCGTTCCAAACCTCCTCGTCATAATAATTAATAAGGTCGCCTTGTCTTAATATCATTGAATTATGCACTACAAATTCAAATCTCAAATCTAAGTCATTATCCTTTAACCCTTTGCAATCGCAAGACACAAGCTCTATTTCTGCAAAATAATCATCACGATTTGGTTTGGTTTCAATTTGATTTTGTCCGCCTAATATTATTTTGTTAAATATATTATTCTCATCATAAACTTCTTCTAAATCAAAAGGAATGTTGTCTATATTTAAAAGTAAATTATCACCAAAAGTATTTTTTTCCTTGTCAATAATCAATACATCTTTATCTGCAATTTTGGTCATTATACAATATAACGTTGTTGCTTTCCTAACTTCTTGCAATACCTGACCTAGTGATACAGTAGGATACATTTGTTCAGCTGTTCCATTTGTATATCTCATTGCATAGCCTGTGGTTATGGCTATATTAGTAAATACAACATCATTAAATACTACATCAACTTTATTATTGGTTATATAATTAACAAGAAAAGTAATAATATCTGTCGCTTTGTAACATATTCCTTTATTTAAAGTGAAGTTTCTATATATTATTTGTGGTAACAATTCTAATGCTTCGCCACCTATTGTTGTTGTTGCGTACAATGGAATTTCAGTATCTTTATATTGAGCAATATCATTGCTCCAATTAGTATCTTTTATATTATTTACCTTTATAATTCCTTTTGCGACTTGTACGCTTAAATCTGACTGCCTTATAGTTCCAGTAAATAACGTATCATTTTCAACCTTAATTTTAACGCCTATATCTTCACAATAAGATTCTTTCCTTTTATCTGCAAAAGCCTTGAAACCGCAACCATAAGCTATTAACTGACTATCTGTCTTTTCTCGTAATATTTGCTCACTATTTGAAAATCCATCTTCACGAATAATAGTAGCAGATACCTCTCCACTTATATCTTCAATATACTTATTATCTATAAAAAATTTAATTATATCTTCTTGCATCTCTATTTTCTTTAGCTATTAATTTTTTACCCACTTGCATCGCAATATTATTACCGTCCTCTGTCGATTGGTAAATAAATTCTAATATTTCATTCATCTTTTTAAATTCTTTCGTATAATCAATTCGTTCTAATTGATTAGTGTAATTGCTAACATTTGGAGAAAATATATCAGGTCGAAGTAAGCCATTATTTAGCTTATTAAAGTTATTAACGCCATACATTGCTACTGCTTCACGCTTCATCACAAATTCGTTGCCCTCTAGTTCGGCATTAACACCGCCCTCACTATGTGAACGACCTTTTACAAAGCCATTACCTTTAAATACTTGACCTCCGTGTCTATATTTCGGTAGCGGTGCAGTTGCTACCATTAACGCTGTTGCAAGTGCAAACGCTCCTGCTATTCCAGCCGCTATACTTTTAATTATCAGCCCCCCAGTTGTATTTGTAAATGTGCTTAAAATAGCCATTGGTATCATTGCAAATGCCTCCGCTGTTCTTGCTCTTTTTTCTTTCCTTGCTTGTTCATTTTTTAATTTTGCAATTTCTTTATCATATTGCTTTTGTGATATTACACCACGCTTTAGTTTATCATCTAAAGCCTGTGTTTCTTTTTGCGTGTGTCGTGCAAATAATTCAGATGCCAAGCCAGTTGCTTGAGATATACCACTTTGAATTACTTGATATTTTTCTGCAAAGCTATTCATATTTGCTGTTAATTCCTTTAACCTTTCGGCTTTTTTATCAATTACATCTCCACTTCCTCCAACCTCGCTACTATCATCTGTTGTCGTATCTCCGTTCATTAATTGGTTAAATACTTCTTTCGCATATTCCAAATCACTTGTCAATGATTTTATTTTATCTTGAAGTTCAACTACATTAGTATCGTCAAAGTCAATAGCACCTCCGCTTGCTATTGTTTCATTAAATAGCTTTTCAAGTTCTTCTTTTGTTTTTGTTAAAGAGTTTTCGAGTTGCTGAATGAAGCCAATAGGCTGTGATGGCTGAACAGACAAGCTATTCAATACGTCTTTCATTTTTTGAATACCAACTGTCAAATCTTTAATTCTATCCTCTTCTTTTTTTGATATAGGCATTCTAACTCTCTTGAACTGTAATTCCTCTAATTCTTTTTCTAAGGCACTTAATTCATTCTTGTATATCTCCAATTCCGACTTCGCAACCTCAACTACTGCTTTAGTTTCGGTAGCAACCTTAGATGTTGCAGTCTTTACATTGGTTGCCGTTTTTTCATTGACATTATTACCAAGATTAGCAAGTGTTTTGTTTAATTCATTCGTTAGCGATGTTATTGTTTTTTCAATTTCAGTAGCTTTCTCTGTGATTGCTTCATTTTTTATTCTATCAGCATCTTTCGTTGCTCCAAAAAAACGATTAATTGCAATTCTTGATTTTGTCCAAGTGCTTAAAAGCTCCCCATTCTTGGCTATCTCTAAATTTATTTGTTCT
>JAKQEK010000443.1 GCA_029558535.1 Bacteroidota bacterium
AGTTCGCCTTCTTGTGTCCATCTGTATGAATCGTTGAACGATAATTTCCACTTAAAAGTTATTGATTTTGTGATGGTTGTCATTTGGTTCTGTTGCGCATATTTATGAGTTATGTGCAACCCTAAAAGAGCCGCAACTGTGCAATAAATCTTTTGAACCTTGCCTCTCCTTTTTCATAATAGACTTCATCCGTTTCAAATCCAACAAAAGACAAGCCAGCCTTATGTGCTGCAATCCTTGAAGCCTGACTGCCCAAATGAGTATCTAAAATCAAATCCCCACGCTTTGCAAAATTTAAGTATATCCAGTCATATAACTTAACTGGCTTTTCAGTTGGGTGTATTCTATCTTTACCACCATTCAACCCATCAAATGTGCTACATTCAAAATATCGGCTTTGCACACCTTTTGAGCAGTAAGCAAATTCGCCATCTGAAAAGCAGTTATCAAGCCCGTTAAGTTTATTCCAAAATATCCATCCGTTACCACTTGGCAAGTATTCGCAAAAGTAATTTGCACCCCACACAATTTGAATTTTAGATACTCTAAACAGTTCATCAAAATATTCTTGCGTTGGTCTGTTTTTATCCCAATCAGTTTTATGGTATCTAAAATCAGGATATTGTGTATAACTGTTTGGTCGGCTTGGCTTTGTTCTTTTGTTGGAGTTATCCATTCCTATACCATACGGTGGGTCGCAAACGGCAAGGTCAAAATATTTATCAGGATAGCGTTTCATACCTTGTATGCAGTCCTCTAAGAAAGTTTCCGAAAAGGGCTGCACATAACAAGGGTTATGGGCAATTGCAGGAAACACCCTGCTAATCGAAAAGCCCTTTTTGTTTTTCATAGTTCGTTATTAATATTTCTGTTCTACGATTTTTTAAGTTTTTCCTTTCGCCAATAATTATGATATTTAAACCTCGTTCTTTTGCTTGGTTAAGAATAAACTCATTGTCAAATTCACTCATTGCAAACTTGCAACCAGTAGCTTGTAAGCAGTCAAATAAATCAATACTATCTTGTTCGGTAAATGAGTTGCTATAATTGTCATTCGTTCCTAAATATGGTGGGTCGCAATAAATTAAAGTGCTTTGTTTTTCTTCATCATTCCTAAATGATATTGAGCTAATAAATTCTTTAAAATCATAGTTAGCAAATTGAACATCACTTATAAGTCTTTCGGTTTTATCTAATGCTTCAAATATTGGCTTTTTATGATTTTTAAGGCTTAAATGTATTTTATCACCAATGCCCATCCAAGTCATATTTGATATTAAAATAAATCTAATTGCTTTCTGTATTGGTTCTGTTTCTTCATTTGTTTTCCAATAATCTAAAAGCCCTGAATGAATAGGCATTTTATAAATTGCTTCCTCAAATTCTTGTTTATTTTTTTGAACAACTTGAAATAAATTAACTACTTCACTATCCAAATCATTTACAATATTATACTTTGCTTTACGCTTATTAAAAAACATTCCACCAGCCCCAAAAAATGGCTCAACATATATTTTGTGTTCAGGAAAATATGTTATTATATCTTCTGCTATTTTACTTTTATTTCCTAATCTTCTTAATATCATTTGACTAAATTTTGAGTACCCGAAAAGCATCTATTGGATTTGTGTTATACACAGGTATTAATACGGTAAAATCAATCATTATCTAATATCCTTATAAATACGTTTATTAAAAAGAAATTTAAACCAATACAAGGCAATAATATAAACCAATTAAGCCCAAATAATAACA
>JAKQEK010000452.1 GCA_029558535.1 Bacteroidota bacterium
ATTATGTAAACACTTGGCAATAATATGGATTAACAAAACGTGAAAAACGTTTTATTGATCCATTAGGAGGGGCTTTCGTACCCAAGCACCAAATCATTTTTACAAAATGATATTTTCTATTAGAATTATCTCAATTATGTAAACATATTGAGATAATTCTAATAGAAAAAGCTCCGCTGTGCGGAGCTTTGGTGCTTGTGAGCCATACTGGATTTGAACCAGTGACCCCTAGCCTGTCAAGCTAGTGCTCTAAACCAACTGAGCTAATGGCTCTTAAAATTTCAATTTTAATATTATCAATATTAAATGTGCTCTAAACCAATCCCGAAAAATAATAAAATTTTACAGAATTTTATTTAATTTTTCGAGGACTCTCGATCTTTTACGAAAAAATCTTTCGTCCTAAATTGATTAAATATTTCAAAAAACTTTTCTTTAACTCCTGCTTAGCTCTTATGATTTTTTCTAAAAATCGGAGCTGAGCTAATGGCTCTTAAAATTTCAATTTTAATATTATCAATATTAAATGTGCTCTAAACCAATCCCGAAAAATAATAAAATTTTTAGTGCAAAAGTAATAAATTATCTACAAAAAACACATATCAGACTTGCAATTTTAACAAAATATTTATTTAATTGCTCCCATTCGGATGTTTTGAATTGATATTTTTTTTATTTTTACATCTTAATAAAATAATACATATTCAAGTACTAACTAACTAAAAATGAGAATTATGGAAAATTTTACACAAAATTTAAACAAAATCACAAGAAAATTAATACTCTTGTCTTTGTTAAGTTTGGCCTCAGTGTGTTTTGCTTTTGGGCAAAACCTATGGCCTCAGGAACAGACTTTCAGCATTTCAGAACCTGAGAATGTTGTATTTAGTATTGACTGGGGATCATTTTCAGAAATAACCGAAGTAGTTTATTACTTTTGGGATGAAGAAGAGCAATATCATGAAATTACATTAACTGAAGGAGATGATTATGCTGTGGATGACTATGAATTGACAATATATCAGTCATATATTGAATCAATGGAATTAGAACCAGGTGATTTTATTGACCTTTATGCCACTTTTAACGGAACAAATGATGCATATTTTGGTATAAGAATTATACCAACTTATTATGCATCGATTTTTGAAGATAGTAAAGACTATGATCTCAGTAATCCTGATAAGGTTTTTGGTACAATTGCATGGGCATACGGAGATGAGATAACTTCAGTAAAAGTTGGAGGAAATGAACTGAATGCTTCAAATTACGACATTTTAGGGAATTGGATATTTTTTACCCAAAACTACCTTTCAACTGTTCTAACTAGCGTAGGAAATAGTATTAACGTAGAAATTACTTTTGATTATGATTACTCTGACAATTTCGTTATTAATGCAATACAGACTGGAGTAAATAATCCAACTCTAAGCCCTGAAGAATTTGAATTCAGTGAAAGTGAAATGCCGGAATATATCGAAACAATAATCACATGGAATGCAGCAAGTTCAATAGAAAGTATGTTTGTAACTTTCCCTGATAATGATGTTATGCAAGAATTCCCATACGGCGATTATACAGTTACACCAATAAATGCATCTACTGCAACTTTGCGTGTATATCTAGGTGGAGAGAAGTCTTCAAACACAAAAGAAATACACTACTTCTATGTTTCCATTAAAATAAACTTTAATGTTGGAAGCGCAAAATACATATACATGGGTATATACGATGAGTATTATTACGTTGACATTTATTCAACCCCATGGAATGGTGGATGGTTTACAGGTGGAGGAGATTATGATATAAATGAAGAAGTTTATTTGGAGGCTTTCCCTAACGACGGTTATACTTTTGTAAAATGGATAGTTGACGGAGAAACAGATGTAACTGATAATCCATATATATTCAATATGCCGGCTCATGATGTAGAAATTGAAGCTTTGTTTATGTCAGATTATCCGGAAGTTTTATACTCTAATCCTATTCAATGGCAAAGTAACGTTGATGTCAACTCTTTCATTTATCTAACTTTTAATAAAAATATTATCGAAGGAACTAGCAACAATGGTTTTGATGATATTACATTTTATGCAGAATCAGAGCCGTGGACAATTAATAATATATACATTTTGAATAATAATATTTTGGTCATAGAACCTGCAGTACCATTAAATATTAACACATCATATTATTTAAATATACCTCCCGAATCAATTGAAGATGCTGCTAATCCGGGCACATACATGAGTGGACCTTACGGGTTAGGGTTTACTACCGGTTGGGGAGATTTTGAACATGGAAACATCAGTCCTGAAGAAAATATTTACAGCGTGATGGAACCCGGAGATGTTATATTCGACATTTTTTGGGGTGATGAAACAAGTATTGATAATCTATATTTTTACTATTGGGATCAATTTGATGATTATCATGAGGTTGAACTGAATAGTCCTGGAAATTATTTAATTGATGATGATCAACTTATAATCAAAAACTCATTTATTTCTTCCTTAAGTCCTGAATTAGGGGATGAATTTAACTTTTACGCAATATTCGAAAGTGGATGGAACGCTTATTTCAGCATTTATGTTATTCAAACAACAGTTCCTTATATTGTTCCGAATGAAATTGCTTATGATCTATCAAATCCTCATGATGCTTTTTCAGTTATTGTATATAACAATGCTGAATCTGTAAATTCTGTATCACGTAATTCTACAAATCTTATTGAAGACACAGATTATCGTGTTGATGGTAATTGGCTGTTCATTCACAATTCGTATTTGAGTCCCTTGCTACAAAATGTAAGTGATGAGATTACACTGGATGTTACATTTGATACCGAAGATATTTCAGAATTAACAATTACAGCTATTCAGTCAGGGATTATTGATGCAACCATTGATCCGCAGTTTTATACTTTTACAAACAATGAAGAAATTGATTATCTTGATATAACTATTACATGGAATGATGCTTCATCTGTTGAAAGTCTTACTATTTGGGAAATAGATGATAATGAAATTTATTATTGGGATCATACTGATTATACTGTTACACCAATCAATGCAGAAACAGCTTTGTTAAGAATATTTGTAGGTGCAAAGAAAAGCTCTATGCAGGCAAAATATACTGATCAATTCAATGTAATGATTGAAATTGAATTTAATGTTGGTGCGCCAGCTTATTATTTCCTTACTGTTATTGACGAATATTATTTTGTAATTACAGAAGTATATCCGGAAAATGGTGGCTATATATGGGCTGATTGGGAATATAGTGTTGGAGAAGATGTTGAATTATACGCTGAAGCTAACTGGGGATATAATTTCTCAAGCTGGAAAATTGACGGAATAATTGTTAGCACAGAAAATCCTTATGTGTTTGAAATGCCGGCTAATGATGTTTACATTACAGCTTTTTTTGTACCACAAGGAGCTGACCTATACACAGTAACTCTGATATCAGACCCTGTAGGTGGAGGTATTTTAAGCGGTGCCGGAGAATACACACTTGGAAATAATGTAACAATCAATGTTACCGAAAATACTGGTTACGAATTTGTTAACTGGACTAATGAAGCTTCTGAAGTAATTTCAACCTCTCCTATGTATTCATTTACAATGTTAGCTGAAAACGTTACATTTACAGCACACTTTAACGATGTAAGCAATATTGATTCAAACAACACAGATGAAGTTGATGTTTTCCCAAATCCATTCTCTGACTTGTTATTCATCAGTAATTATGAATCCTTGACAAAAATTTCAATCACAACTATTACAGGACAGATTGTTGCTGAATATAATACTATTGATAATGGACAGATTAACACTTCTGATCTATCGAAAGGATTTTATATGTTAATTATGCAAAAAGCTGATGGCGAAAATGTTGTCAGAAAGATAGTTAAACAGTAATATTTGCTCTCAAATAAAAAGAAAAGCTGCTCTAATGGGCAGCTTTTCTTTTTATAATAGCAATGTCAGTTTATAATTAACTTACTTAATCTTACTGAATTTTCATATACAAACTTTAAAATATATAGACCCGAAGATAAATCGCCAATAAAATAGTTTCCGCTTATATCATATATAAAAGATTTAATAATAGTACCTTTATTATCAATTATTTGCAGAAGCTTAAAACTATTATTACTTAAACTAAAAAAATCATTTGCCGGATTTGGAAAAATAGAATAATAATCCTCAACTAAACCACTAATATAAGCAATCGTTGTTGAACTTCTTGTAATTGAAAACTCCGAAGTGTTATTATCTTTATCTATAGCCAAACAAGTAAGAAATTGTTCCGGGTCCAAACCTACAATATAAACATTCCAATTACCCAAATTGTCAGGATAAGTTTCGGCTATAAATTCATAAGCCTGTCCGTGACCTGATGAATGTGGAATTGCAGCAAATATTTGAATTTTGCACAATTCTGGATTTTCAGTGTTAAGTGTTCCGATTACTTCAGTATCTCCACTCCCCCAATGATAAATAACGTTAGAAATATCAGGAAAATTCATTCCCTGATTTGCACCGCTATCAGCATCTCCATCATCATTCTGATTAACTCCCGGGGGAAACAAATCAATACCCAATCCCGAATTTAAATAGATTACGTTATAAGATATTAAGTGATAGTCATCGTTATCAAACATTAAACAAACACCGTTTCCTTCGTTATAAGCAATAATATTTGCCAGTTCCTCACTTCCTCCAATAAGTGAATATTTCGGTCCTTGAGAAATTCTGATACCATCACTACCATTTCCGAGAGCCTCATTATTTACATTAACGCCTATCCTATTTCTTGTAATTGAAGTACTGTCACAACCTGTAATGTTGATATAGATGCCTTGTTGTAAATTTCCCGAAATTATATTAAAGTCTATAATATTTTTAAACGCTGCACCATCTATAACAATACCAGCATAATTTGGAACCGCAAAAACTCCGGTTTTATCAGTCCCAATAAAATTACCCCGAACAATATTTGAATTTGTACCCATATTGTAAATAAATATTCCATAAGCAGCATTACCGGAAATTATATTACGTTCTTGATCAGTTTCTCCACCAACAATATTGTTATATGATCCATCATCGAAAAGTACACCATAATTATTTGGGATTGAGTATGTCCCACTTGCATCAGTTCCTATATAATTTCCAGCGACAACATTTCCTTCTGCTCCGGCACCAAAAATAGGAATGCCGTATGCAATATTTCCTGACACAATATTCCTATGAGCTACTGTGTTGCCTCCTATATTATTAAATTTATCCGCTCCTTCCAGGCTAATGCCGTCATAATTTGGGATTGCTTCCGAACCTAATCTGTTTAGCCCAACATAATTTCCGAAAATATTACAATATTGTACATCAAGCAATCTAATTCCAATGTGTTCGTTACCTGATATGACATTCCTATCCTCAGGATTTAATCCACCTATAGTAGCGTAATTAGCACCAACTGTTATCTCAATACCGATATAATTACCATTTTCAGTCATGCCCAATTCATCCGTTCCGATATAATTACCTGAAATTACAGTATTTAACGCAGAAGTTCCATATACCTGAATGCCGTACATAAAACCACTAATGATGAATCCTTTTATAATAGTGTTTGGCACATTTATTACAGAAAAACAGTAGTTTGCAGTCTGATTGTTCCCGTCAATATATATTTCCGGACCGTTTACATTAGTGTTACCCTGATTAAGCGTTTGTGAGGTTCCGTCAATCGTTATATCACTTTTGATAATATATGTATAAGAAGTTGCCGGCGAGAGTTTCCAAACCCCTGTAGTTTCATTATAGTTGGGATCAGATAGTGGAATATTAAAATTTATCGTGTGCGGTCCATTTGTCGCTGCTGCCATTTGCAAGGCATATCTTAACGAACCCGTTCCCGAATCATTTGTGTTAGTAACTGTAAATGTCGTAGCTTGCAGGGTAAATGCAATAGACAAATTAACAAATACTAAGAATAAATAAACAATTTTCTTTATCATGCCTTATTCTGATATGCTTAATTTAAAATCATATAATTTTCCTATTTCAGTGTGGATTTGAATAAAATATATGCCTGATTTAAGATTCATCTCATTGGCGGAAAAGTCAATAGTGGTTGAAAAAATTTCAGTGTAATTTGACGAATAAATCAATCTCCCTGACATATTATAACATCTCAATTCACACTGTCTTGTATTTTCAGGTATAAATACAGAAAAAATATCTTTTGCCGGATTTGGAAATACGGTAAAATCATCAAAGTTGAGATATATGTTTTCAGAATTTGTGTAGTGAACAAAATTAGCTGAAAATTCCGATGTGTTACCATTTTCGTCAATAGCTAATGCCGTAATAAATTCACCACCGGCTCCATCAGAGCAATGAGCTACCCAGTCACCCGATTCGTCAGGATAAGCTGTTGCAATATATTGAAAACCTTCTCCATTAGTAAAAATATCATCCTGAACTGCAGCATAAATTTCAACAATACAATTTTCAGGATTTTCTGTATCCAGATTTCCTTCAATAACTGCATACCAATTTTCTGTATCAAACCAATTGTTTGTAATAACCGGAAAATTCATTTGCTGATTTGGTCCCGAATCGGTATCACCGGTATCATTTTCATTTACTCCGAATGGAAAAATATCAATACCAAGATAATTATTATGATGAATAGAATTACCTGAAATGCGATTTTTTATTGTTGTATTATCCATTATTATTATTCCTAAAGAATCATTAAAAGCTATAATATTGGGATTTTCGATTGTACCGATAAAATTACTGTTTGCTCCAGAAGTAATTACAATGCCTGATGCTTTGTTTCCAAGATCGGTCAATCCATCTGCTGATGTTCCAATTTTATTTCCGGTAACCACAGTGCTATCACTGTTTTCGCCAAGTACCAAACCAAAACTATCATTACCAGATATTATATTCTTGTCAATTATTGTTCCCCGAGCCATTCCACCAACAGCAATACCAAAGTTATTCGGCAGGGCTTCAAAACCTGTTATGTCCGTACCGATAAAATTGTTTCTGATTTCATTATACTTAGTTCCATTATCAGATACTTCGATAGCACCATAGCGATTACCTGAAAATATATTTCTGTCTGTTTCGTTTTCTCCTCCAATAACATTATATTTTGCTCCTGCAGCTATTATTAAACCTACATCATTTGGAACGGTGTCATTACCTTCAGCATTAAGTCCTACGATATTACCTCTGAAAATATTTGCATCACTTCCTTGAGTAACAATAAACAAACCGTAACTGATATTACCTGACAATACATTGTTTTCGATAATATTATGATTTGAAGCATCATCTACGCAAATTCCAGTAGCATTTGGAATAGAATACGTACCGGTAACATCTGTTCCGATATAATTACCTGCTATGTTATTCTCCGATACCTGTCCATAGTAAATAGCTCCATATACACGGTTACCCGAAATAATATTTCTCTCTCCTTCTGTATTACCACCTATAATATTATGTTTTGAAACTGTATTAATTTCTGCCCCATTTGCTTGTATAAGCGAATCCTGCCCTTCGTTATAGTAAAATGTGCCTGTACCGGTGCAATCTGTCCCAATAAAATTGCCCGAAACAACATTATTATCACAAGCTTCGATATAAACACCTATCTCATGATTTGCAGATATGACATTCCTCTGTTCGGGAGTATTTCCGCCAATTCTATTATTATCAGCATCAGCTTTTATAATCACTCCATAATGATTACTTAATGCTTGCATGCCACTTACATCAATTCCTATATAATTTCCTTCGGCAATATTAAGGTTTGCTCCTGTCCCATTTATCAGCAAACCAATTGACCTGTTTCCTGAAATAACATTTCTTTTCCCTGTAGAATTGCCACCAATTTGATTGTCTGAAGCATTTACTATCATTATGCCATTACCGTTTGGCACAGAATCATTACCATTAATACTTGTACCAATAAAATTCCCTATAATGGTGTTATTTCCTGAACTTTCTCCTGAAATTATTAACCCGCTTTCCGAATTCCCTGAAATTATATTTCTTTTTGCAGGGACTTCTCCGCCAATTATAAAATCGTTAATATTTTCAGTCATTATTCCATTTGCATTTGACAACTGCAATAATCCTGTAATATCAGTACCAATTTTATTGCCGCAAATTTCGATATCATGAGCACCCGAACAGGCAATACCTGCAGTAATATTCCCGGAAATAAGATTATTGCGAATAATAATATTATAGGCATCTCCAGAAATACCAATACCATATTCATTAGAATCGGCAGCGTTACCGTCATAAGTTGTTCCGATGTAGTTGGATTCAATAATATTACTATAGGCATAAGTCCCGTAGATTTGAAATCCGTATTCAAACCCTGCAATAATCAAATTTTTAAAAGTATTTGACGGTCCTCCAACCCTAAAACCATATTCTAATGTTCCACCACCGGATAATTTGATTTCCGGTCCCTCTATATTGGTATTGCCTGTTAAACTTTGCTGAGTATTTCCATCAATCGTGATATTTGGTGACGAAATCAGAGGCAATACACTAATAAGATTGATAGTAAAAACTCCTGTAGATTCATCATAATTCGGATCATCAACAGGTATTGCAAATATTATATTATCAAAACCTATTGGAGAACTATTTGCCTGAGTAATTGCCTCGCGTAAAGACCCGGTTCCTGAATTATTAGTATTATTAACAACTATATCTGCACCTAATACACAAAGTGATAAGGAAGAACAAATTATAGTTAAATATATAAATTTTATCATAAATCAGCAGAATAATTAAGAAGCCCTAACTACTTAATTACCTTGCGTACATTAGGATTAGCTTTTTTCCAGATATTTACTTTTCTTTCCATTTCACCGCTTTCCCTTTGAGTGTCAATAAGTTTTCTGATTTCTTTTGTTGAATACATATTTTTATTTTCTCCTATCCTGACAGACTGAAAATCTGAAGGTTCGCCTTTAACCGGTGTCCTGTTTTTATTTCCATATTTTTTAGACACGGGTTGATTTTGCAGCACACCGCTTATAAAATAAAGAGGGTCTCCATTGTCATAGGTATAGAAGTAATAATTGTTATCTTCATTAAATTCCTGGAATCTATCAAATCCATCTCCGATAAGAACCAAATAATAATAACCTGTAAGAGCCGGCATTTCGTATTGCCAGTAGAATTTAGTTGAGCTTCCTCCGAACAGTTCACTTGAAACATAGTTGGCAATACCTGTTTGTCCTGGTATATCAATATATGTTGCCCAGCAATCCTTAAAATCTACATCAGTTGGTTCGGGTTCAGGTCTGTCATAAAAACCGTAAGTACCATAATTATCAGTGTACATATCATACAATACAATCCCATAATCATTTATATCGTAAGCATTATAATATAAATACAATATATTCCAGTCATCACTTGCATACAGGGCATTTTCTCCAGTATTATACACATTGTATGATGCTTCTCTATATGTAGTATTTTCATATCCATCCATAAAATAGTCATTTAGCTCCCATGCCTGAAGATCATATCCCGAAGTAGGATTATCCAAATCCGGCTCGTCTTCTATATTATTGGCAATAAAACACGCAAATGCAAAATAGTCTTGTTGAACAAAATAATTATAATCAACCCAGATAAAACCATTATTTCCCCAGTCTGTTCCCCATGAATTTATCACTTTAAATGCACCGGCCGAACCTTTGCTGTCATCATAACCACATAATATCATAGCATGATAAGCATGTTGTCCTGTGTAATTATATGTTTGACTGGAAATTACAACATCTCCATAAGCATTCATAAATTCATCTCCCAGTTTAGCACCAAAAACAACAGCTTTGCCCTGATACAAATATCTTTTGATATTCTCTACCGTTTGATCAATCTGTCTGTAATCCAGAATTTTATAATTAGCTGCATTTTCTGTCCATGATGACTGAACAGTACCTGTACAACTACCAAGACTCGTATATGGAACTACATCCATACGGGCAATACCCCTACTAACCATTACATCTAATGCTGCCTGAAAAGTTGTACCGTTACAATCGGCGCCTCTTTTTGCAGATGGTATTGCTAAAAACAAATCTTTTGGACTAAAAACTTTAGAATCTACAGTCATATCACTTGTAGTTAAATTATTTACTCGAGCAAACATAAAACTACGCAGATTATATCCTACTGCCCATGCAACACATGTTCCGTATTGTCCCTGATTCCCGATTGGTGGAAAATACTGTGTTAAATCAACGCTTGCAGGCAGGTTATCATCGCCATAAGCTGTACTTAGATTTATATCATCAGGAATTGTTTCCGGGTCTTCTTCACTAAATAACCAACCCAAAGTTGTTAATATCTGCTCTTCTGTACCAGGATCACAGGAAGTGAAAAACATTGTTGAAACCAATGCGACTGAGACAAATAATGTCAAAATAATATTCAATTTTCTTTTCATAATTGTTGTTTTAATTTTATTTAGTTTTTATTTTTCCTTTAATTAAATTCAAATATATTTATTTCTGAATAAGATGCAAGTTTATTATTAGTAAAAATAATCTCGGAGTCTTCTGATTTTTTCAAATTCTTAACTTCCGGATGTTGACTTACAAAAACATTATTTTCAATTTTTGTAACACCTGAAAACTCCGTCTCTGAGAACCTGCAAACAGAATGAAACTCACAGTTTTTAATTTCATTTTTCTTCGCAAAAACAGTTTGAACAAAATCTACTCTGCCAAAGAAATTAACATAATTCAATATTATAGCTTCACGAAATGATGTGTAATTGAAGTTAGATATCCCTCTTATTACCGAAGAAGAAAAATCGGTATATGAAGCGAAATTACAGTTTGCAAACAGTGCATTGCCTTCAATAATCATATTTTGAAAATATGCGGACTTATTAAAGAAAGCCTTATAAAAATTGACATTTCCGTTAAACTTGGAATTTGAGAAATTAGATTCGCTATTAAAACTGCACTCAGAAAAGAAAACCTCTTTGTTTGCAAAATAGACACCCACACAATCAAATTTTGATTCAAATATTGAATTACTGAAATCTGTTACCCCTCGAAATTCACAATTAGCAGCTATTACATCAGACTTGAAAATACAATTTTTAAAACTTACTCCTTGCATAAAACAGGTTTTTATAAAATCATCTTCTGTCCCTGCTCCCGACATTATTATTTTACCTGTAAATGTACAATTGACAAAACAGATAGATTGATCAAGATATCTACATTTAAGATTTTTATTTTCTTTACTTAAATTATCCAGAATCCTAAAATCAACATCTCCATTAATAACAGCACCTTCGATATAAATATCTTTACCGGAATTTATTTCTTTTATAATTTTTTTTGCTTCAATCTCCTGCCCTAGTACTTGATTTTCATGTCCTCTGTTATTACATGACATTACAATAATACTAAAAATAAATACATAAAAAACTTTAACAATGCTTTGCATATTTAGTCTGTTTTAAGGGCTAAAATATTTATTGACAAATTTAATAAATTTTCTTTTCCGAAATTCATGAAACCGATTTATTATAAAACAAAATTTCCGATTTTCAATTTTTGTGCCGAAAAAGAATGATAACTAAACAATGTTTACTAGAAATAGATTATATCTCTTTTCTCAACAAAAACGAGCATATTCATATTTGTAATTGTTCGCTGAACCCAATTTCCATTTTCGTCATATTCGTATTTATACCTCAATGATTCTATCAGGTTTCCGGATTCATCAAAATAATCTCTGCCTGTCATATGATTTTCGCTGTCATAATAATATAAATACTTTTCTGTTTTACCATCTCTTTCAGTTGAATGACACATCTCAACTATATTTCCTTGATTGTCGTATTTTTTTGTTATATATGACAGTGCAGTTTTGTTGTTAGCATCAAGTTGTTCTTCTTCAATAACTCTACCTTGCTCATCATTTTTGTAAAATGTACAGGAAGTTCGCTTAGCTTTTTTGTCAAATACAATTTGCCTGGTTATAAAACCTTTACTATCGTATTTATTCAGTTTCTTGTAACTCAAATTGTTATCCTGTTTATAAAGTAAAGTCTTTTTTAATCTCCCATTTTTATCATAACAATATTCATAACGACATATCAGAAAATTTTCCGATCCATAAGTTTCCATAAAAGTAATTTTACCGGAATCGTCATAGGCAATCTTGCTACTTTCGGCCAAAGAATTGAAATTTATTTCAGAATTAAAAATATAGTATTTTGACTGTTCTATGCTCTTTATTCTCGCTTCTAAGCCTTTTTGTTCCGATTTGTCATTAAAAGATGAATTGACAACCTCTAATGCAAAACCGTAAGATAAAAACAGAAATAATGAGATTACAATAAAAATGATTTTCTTTTCCATAGCAGTAAATATTTTAAGATTCAAATATAGCGATTTTTTACAAAAATTCCAAGAAATTACAAATTGTTAACATTTTATCACAACAAATTAAGGGAAAGGACTGTTAATTAACTATATTTGCAACTAATGTATAATATGGCAAATTTATTTATCATAGCAGGATGTAACGGAGCAGGAAAAACAACTGCTTCATATTCGTTGTTACCTGATATGTTGAATTGTCATGAATTTGTAAATGCAGACGAAATAGCGAAAGGGCTTTCTCCCTTCCAACCCGAAAAAGCCTCAATAGATGCAGGAAGAATAATGTTACAAAGGATTAAAGAACTGATAAACAACAATATAGATTTTGCAATTGAGACGACACTTGCATCAAAAACGTATGCAAAATTAATCAATAATGCCAAAGAGCAGGGTTATTTCATTACACTGATATTTTTTTGGTTAAGTTCACCGGAACTAGCGACTCAAAGAGTAAAAAACAGAGTGGAAAATGGCGGACATAATATTGCAGAAGAGGTTATTTACAGGAGGTACAGATCAGGGCTTAGGAATCTTAACAGGATATACCTTGATACCGCTGATTTTTGGATGATTATTGACAATTCAGTTATTCCATATAATTTGGTTGCTGAAGGTATAAAAAACGATTATTCAAAAACATATAATAATGAAGTATTAAACAAAATTATTTCAATATGAACAAAGAACAAATTGCTGATTTGAAAATAAAGATTTTAAAAGGCATGGATGATGCCTACATTAAACTACTTGAGACTAAACTGAAAGAAGATGGCGATTTAGTCGTTTCAAAAGACGGAAAAGTTCATTTGATCAAAGCAAAAGAGCTAATTGATAAAAAATAGTTACTTCATTCACTTATTTATGAAATCAAACAGAATTTTATTGACAATTATTTTCTTAATTGTCAGCATATCAGCATTTTCTCAATTCCACCGACAAGAATCGGAATTATATTTTCCGGACATTAAAGGATATAAAACATTAAAATGTGATTTCCATATGCACACGGCTTTCTCTGACGGACAGGTTTGGCCCGACTACAGAGTATTTGAGGCAATAAATGATGGGCTTGATGTAATTGCAATTACCGATCATATTGAATACAGACCTCACTATAAGGATTTGCCTGCAGATCACAACCGCGCTTATGAAATTGCCAAAGAAACAGGAGATGAATATGGAATAATTGTCATCCATGGTGCTGAAATTACCAGAGATATGCCTCCAGGACACTTAAATACTTTATTTATTACAGACGCAAACAAACTGGATGTTGAAAATGTTGAAGATGCAATTGCCGAAGCCATAAATCAGGGAGCTTTTGTTTATTGGAATCACCCATGTTGGAAAGCCCAGCAACCTGATACAGTTGTGTGGTTTGATATTCATACAAAATTATATAACAAAGGGTTTATTCATGGCATAGAAATAGTCAATTTCAGTCAATTCTGCCCCGAGGCTTTTAATTGGGCAATTGAAAAAGAATTGACTTTTATGGCCGGTTCAGATATTCATTCAACTTCACAAATGAGTAAGTTCGAAAAACATCGTCCTGTAACTCTTGTATTTGCGAAAAATAAAGATGAGAAATCAATTCATAAAGCTTTATTAGATAAAATGACCCTGGTCTTTTATAATGAATCTATGTACGGCGATGAAAAACTGCTCAGAGAACTACTCGACAGATCATTAATCATTAAAAAAAGATATGATAAGGAAAAAAATATAATGATATTTGATATTACAAATATTTCATCTGTTCCGGTAATTTTAGAATCTGACATTTCTTTACCTCGTAAAACAGTTCCAAAAAGTTTAACGATTGGAGCAAAATCCAATCTACATTTTCACGTTGATTTATCGAAAGGAAATTTCAAAAGCATCAATTTTAAAGTCCTGAACTTTATTTATAATGTTGACGAAAAACTTAATTATCAACTTAAACTGTAAGATATAAATGAAAACTGTCTTAATTACAGGTTCAACAAGTGGAATTGGAGAAGCTTGTGTAAAAATATTTCTAAAAAATTCATGGAAAGTAATAGCTACCGGTAGAAATATTAAGAAATTGGAAAGATTGAATGGTTTAGGAGCTGATATTTTTAAACTTGATGTAACAAAACAGGCGGATATTAACAACTTAATAACACACATTGTTAATTCAAATATAAAGGTAGATGTACTTGTTAATAACGCAGGATACGGGCAATTTGGAACTGTAGAAGAAATAACTGACGAACAGGCCAGAGCTCAGTTTGACACAAATGTCTTTGGTCTTGCAGCAATGACAAGGGCAATTATTCCACACATGCGCGACAACGGAGGAGGAAGAATAATAAACATTTCTTCTTTGGCAGGCTTGACCTCTCTACCTGGTGGTGGATGGTATGCAGCAAGTAAATTCGCAGTAGAAGCTTTATCAGATGCATTGAGATGGGAAACAAAACAATTTGGAATAAAAGTTTCATTGATTGAACCCGGACCAATAAATACTGGTTTTGCTGAAGTTGTAAATACCAATATATCAGTAGATGATACTAGTCCCTACGGTAGTCTAATATCTGACCTTACTCAATCAACAAAAGGCATCAAAGGCGGAACAGCAGAAGGGTGTGCCCGAAAAGTTTATAGAGCTGCTTCATCAAGATTTCCACGAAACAGATACCTTGTTACCGGATTAGCTATTGTAGTTAAAATATTATTATACATACTTCCTCCAAAACTTATGGATTTCTTTATTATTAAAATGTTCATCCCTGCACTTGAAATAAACTGCAAAACGAAAATGAAAAAGAAATAATCTTTGTTAAAAGCATGTCAATATAATGTTTATTAAAAATGCCGATAATATGTAAATTCTTGCTTATTAACAATTAACTTATTAACAAAAAAACTCGAACTCTTTGCCTGACAATGTTTTTAATTCGTTAATAAAATTTTAATTAAATAATTTAAATATAATTGGAGTTTAAAGTAATTTACTGTTATTTCGCAACAATTTTAATTCTTAAAATTATGAAGAGCATATCAGTAATATTAATTATGACCATGATTTTTTCAGTTAGCGTCTGGTCATGTAAATCACAAAAAAAAGTGGAAAATAAAAAAATCGAAATAACAAGTCAGGTTGACTCGGCTAGTTATGCAATAGGAATGCAAATTGGTGATAATTTTGCCAAGCAGGGTTTGGATACAATTATGAACGTAGAGTTAATTCTCGCAGGTATTAAAGATCAAATGGCAAAAAGTGCAAGATTAAACATTAACGAAACCGATGCTATTATTCAGAAATTTTTCGGTGAAATGCAAAAATCTCAATCAACAGATAAAATTGCTGAAGGTGAAAAATTTCTTGCCGAGAATGGCAAACGCGATGGTGTTGTTACTACTGAAAGTGGTTTACAGTATGAGGTTCTTACTTTAGGAACAGGACCAAAACCAACAATCAACAATACAGTAAAAACTCATTATAAAGGTACATTACTTAACGGAACTGTTTTCGACAGTTCTTATGACAGAGGCGAGCCTATTTCTTTCCCCTTAAACGGCGTTATTAAAGGATGGACAGAAGGTCTTCAACTAATGCCGGTAGGATCTAAATTCAAATTTTATATCCCATACCATTTAGCTTATGGCGAAAGAGGTGCCGGACAAATTATAGGGCCTTTCGAGACTCTGATTTTTGAAGTCGAATTACTTGGAATTGAAAAATAAATTTAAAAAACCGAAGTTTATCTTCGGTTTTTTTTTGATAATATATTAATCTAAATTAATTAAAAATGAAAAACAAAAGTCTGGTTTCAATCAATGATTACAAAAAAGAGGATTATTTTAAAATTCTTGATCTTGCTGAAGAGTTTCAAAAAAATCCAAAACAAAGATTATTAGAAAATCATGTAATAGCCTCATTATTTTTCGAACCTTCTACTCGTACACGATTAAGCTTTGAGACAGCTATTCAAAGACTGGGTGGAAAAGTAATAGGATTTAGCGAAGCTTCTAACAGCAGTGTGTCAAAAGGTGAATCGTTAAAGGATACTATCCTTACAGTAAGCCGATATGCCGATCTTATTGTTATGCGTCATCCGGTTGAAGGCAGTGCAAGATATGCAAGTGTTGTTTCGGATAAACCGATAATAAATGCAGGCGATGGTTCTAATCAGCATCCTACACAATGTTTGCTCGATTTGTATTCTATAAGAAAAACGCAAGGAACACTTGAAAATATTAATTTGTTTTTAGTAGGAGACTTGAAATATGGTCGCACAGTACATTCATTGTTAATGGCAATGTCCGAATTTAATCCGGTTTTCAATTTTGTTTCTCCTCCTACTCTGAAAATGCCTCAGGAATACAAAGATTTTCTTGACGAAAAAGGTATTAAATATTATGAACACGATGATATTAATGAAAACATTAAACATGCTGACATTATTTATGTTACACGTGTGCAGCGTGAAAGATTTTCAGACCCTATGGAATATGAAAAAGTGAAGAATTCTTATGTCATTAAAAATAAAATGCTGGAAGGGACTAAAGAAAATTTAAGAATTTTACATCCTCTACCAAGAGTAAACGAAATTGATACAGATGTTGACGCTAATCCAAAAGCTTATTATTTTGAACAGGCCGAAAATGGTGTTTATACCCGTATGGCTTTGATGTGTAAAATTTTAGGCGTTAAGTAATATTAAATTGTATTCATTAAGTATAAAACATATATTATTATGAAAAGTGAATTAAAAGTAAAAGCAATAGAAAAAGGAACTGTTATTGACCATATACAGGCAAGCAATTTATATAAAATCATGTCAATTATTGAAATTGAAAAACTTGACACACAGATATTTATCGGTAACAATCTCGACAGTCAGAAATATGGTAAAAAAGCCATTATAAAAATTGCAGACAAATTTCCATCAATGGAAGATGTGAATAAAATTGCTCTTATTGATCCGAATGCAGTAATAAATATAATCAGAGACTATCAGGTTGTTGAAAAAAAGAAAGTTGAATTACCGGAAACCGTAAGCACTTTTATAAAATGTATCAATCCAAAATGTATTACAAATCACGAAAAGGTTGAGACAAAATTCAGTGTTCATGTAAAAGATGGAAAAGTAAACCTTAAATGCTTCTACTGCGAAAAGACAACCGGTCAGGATAATATTGAGGTTATCAGATAACAGTATGTCAATGCCTGAAATAGGTTGACCGTTTTAAAGAATAAGAATATAATATGTTATTGTAGGGTTGATGTTTGTAATCTTTTTGTAAATAATAAATTGTACAAAACAGAAAAATTGGTACTTGAATAGGATTATTGTCGGTGACTTCGACTCCGCTCAGTCACCTAGCAGTATCCAAGGTGATTGAGACGCTCATCGAGCGGAGTCGAGATGGAGTCGAAATCACCGGTTTAAAAAAGACAAAACACATGAATTAACCTGTATAAAAACTTAATTATTATTCCTAAAATGATTGGATATATGTACATAGTAGAATGCTGCGATGGAACTTATTATACAGGTAGTACCATTGACTTAGAAAGAAGAATAGAACAACACAATGCCGGTGAAGGAGCAAATTATACGGCAAAAAGACTCCCAGTAAAACTCATATATTATGAAGAATTCGAACATGTAGCATTAGCTTTTTATCGTGAGAAACAAGTACAAGGTTGGAACAGAGCAAAAAAAGAAGCGTTAATTAAAGCTAATATTAAGGATTTACATGATTTATCTGAATGTAAAAATGAAAGCCATTTTAAAAATAAAAAAATGGAATGAGATTTTTTGAGTTTCTTGCATTTCAGTCGGTGACTTCGACTCCGCTCAGTCACCTTGTTTGCTGTGCAGGTGGCTGAGCGTAGTCGAAGCAACCGGTCTGTAGCGAAATTTGGATCGAATATTTGCTAATAGAAACCAAACCTATAAGCAAAATTGATATTTATGATGTTGAAGGTAAACTTGTTTTAACTCAGTGTATCAGGAATGGATTTGGTTTGGAAAGAGTTGATGTGTCTCAACTTAGCGAAGGCAATTATGTCTTGAAGATGGGAGATTTTTCAAAACAATTCAGTATCATGAAGTAAAAATAGGTATATTTGTAGTCAGGGATATTATTTTATCCTTGACTACTTTTTTTTTATGAAAAAAAATATTTACATACTATTATTAATATTATTATTTAATACTTATTGTTTTTCGCAAACAACAAGATTTAATAACATATATAATAACTATTATGCAGCGAATCTTGCCAATGTATATGAGTATAATAATGGCTATATTTGTTTAGGCGGTGGACGCGAATTAATTAATCCTTCTGGAAATTTAAGAATAATTCTTTACCATACGGATTACCTTGGCAATATTATATGGGAAAAAAGTTTTGGAGACGAAACATATTATTATTATCATGGAACCAGAAATTCTCTTATAGAGAACACTGATGGTGGATATTCTTTATCAGGCTCATTAAATAACGAAACCAATAACATTTGTTTATTGATGAAATTCGACCAAAATTTCGACACATTATGGACAAAGCTTTATTTTGACAATCCAGATTATACAGTTTTTTACAATCATATTCAAACTACGGATGGAGGTTTCGCTTTGGTAGGTTGCACTACCGAAAGTGATGCTGATGGCGATGTGTTGCTAGTAAAAACCGACAGCGATGGTAATATGCTGTGGTATAAAAAGTATGGAACAAGTGGAAGAGATATGGGTTTTTGTATAGTCGAAACTCCTGATAATGGTTTTTTAATTGGTGGTTCTTGCGGATTAGGCAATACAGATGGTTATCTTGTAAAAACAGATAGTGAAGGAAACCAACAATGGACAAGACATTATGGGAACTCTTTATATCCTGATGGAACAATTTATACTATTGGTGTAACACCTCAAAATGAGTACATATTGCCGATTGGGTATATTACTACTCCTATCTCAGAACCTTTTTATAATAGAAAATACCGTTTTATTAAGTTAGACTCTGATTTTAATGAAGTTTGGAATAAGGAATATGGTGTTGAAGCAGAATACACTGGTATTGGTACAATTACTGTTGCTAATGATGGAGATATTTGGGCAACTGTAACAGATGATAATATTACCAGTTTGTTTCACCTAACTCCAAATGGAGATAGTATTTCGAAACACTATTATTCTGCTGAAGGTTCAACAGGAGTTAAATCATTATTATCAATAAAACAAACCCCCGACAATGGCTTCATTATGGCAGGTGTGGCCTACGAACCCCAAGTTATGTGGCTTGTAAAAACTGATAGCTGCGGTTGTGTGGAGGAGGATTGTGAGTGTGGGGGGAATGAGGTTGAGTCTATTTTGGTAAATAATGAGATTGAGGTTTATCCGAACCCGGCAAGCGACTTGCTTTTTTTGCAATTACATGAAAACGCAGGTGATGCTGAGATAAACATTTATGATGCTACTGGAAGACTTGTGAAAAGCGAGAAGCTAGTAAATAACCAAACTGCAATAAACATAAGAACTTTAACAGCAGGTAGTTATGTTCTAAAAGTACAATTTAGAGATAATTTTAAGACTGTTGGCTTTATTAAGAATTAAAATTACTTGTGTGGGATAATTCCGCGCCACCACACGATGCAATCGTGCGGTAACATATTTGTAATTTATTTTCTTGGAATTTGGGATTTATTAGGGTTTTGGCGTGCATTTTTGCCAGTGTGAGAAACAGAGAGAGAGTGTGTGTGAGTGCAGTGTCCAGAAGGGGACTGAGGAATCAGCCCATTGGCTGATTGTCTCGAAGTACCCGATTAAAAAAATAATACTAAATCAAATATTGAACCCAGTGTGAGAATCAGTGTGAGTGCGAGTGCCATAAAGGGGACTGAGGAATCAGCCCACAGGATGATTGTCTCGAAGTACCCGATGCAAAAAATAATACCAAACTAACATCTAAAGCCAGTGTGAAAAACAGAGAGAGTGCGAAAGTGAGTGTGAGAATCAGAGTGAGTGCGAGTGCCATAAAGGGGACTGAGGAATCAGCCCACAGGATGATTGTCTCGAAGTCCCCGATTTAAAAAATTATGACAAAACCCTATAATAGTAATGACAAAGAATTATGATGTATTCAAAAAATTATTGTAATTTTGAACTCAAAATTTATAAGTATGAAATACATCCTATTTATTGTTTTAGCTTTTATGATTGTAAAGACAAACTCTGCTCAATCAAAAACGAATATTGTCAATAATAACAACGAGTTTGCATTTAATCTGTTTGGCGACATTTGTAAGACAGACTCAACTAATGTATTCATCAGTCCAATCAGTATTTCATCCGCTTTATCCATGGCTTATGACGGAGCAAAGGGCAAAACTGCAAAAGAAATGAGAAAAGTCCTTAGATTTACTAAAGATCAGGATGTTTCTCACAAAGAAATTACCGATTTACTAAATTATTACCGTAATGTCAAGCAAGGTCTTTTCACTATTGTGAACGCTGCTGTTGCTCAGGAAAAATATCATTTTTTAGAAACATATTTTGCTTTGCTTAAAGATTACAATGCTGAAATTAAATCTGCTGACTTCAAGGATGCTGTAAACAGAGAAGAAGCAAGAAAGCAAATCAATAAATGGGTAATGGATAACACCAATAATAAAATTGAAGAACTTTTAGATCAAAATTCACTTGATGAGCTAACTCGTCTTGTTTTACTCAATGCAATTCATTTTAAAGCAGATTGGGAACACGAATTCCCAACGGACAAAACCCGTCAAATGATGTTTTATGGTACCAGCAGACAGTATATTGCTTATTTTATGAATATTCGCGAAAAATTCAACTATTTCGAAAATGACAGTTTGCAAATGGTTGAAATTCCATATAAAGATAGTTTAGCTTCGATGTTTATAATTTTACCATCCGATTCAACTAATATAAATGACTTTTGCCAGATATTCAATTACGAAGAGTTTTGCTTGATTGAAAAACAGATGAAAACTGCAAAAGTAGATTTGCAAATGCCTAAATTCAAAATCGAAGCTAAGTATAAGCTCAAAGAAAATTTAATGTCTTTGGGTATGAAAACTGCCTTTACTAATAGTGCTAATTTCAACAATATGACAGGCAGAAGCGATTTATTGATTGACGATGTTATTCATCAGTCATTTATTGAGGTGGATGAAAAAGGAACTGAAGCTGCTGCTGCAACAGCTGTTGTTGTAAGACAGAAAAACGGTGAACATGTTGTTTATTTAAATCTTAACAGACCGTTTGTCTTCCTTATCAAAGAACATTACAAAGGTTCTATATTGTTTTTAGGAAAGTTTAATAATCCATAATTAATAAACAAATGAAGAAATTAGCTTTACTGACCTCTTTATTATTATTTGCAATACTTGCAAATGCTCAATTTGGTTATAAGAATCAACTCGAAACAAACCAAGGTATCAATGTAAGTTATAAAGTTGTTCATGAAAAAAAATCTGAAAAAGACAGTCCTGCTCAATTAAGAATAAAATTAGAAAACACTAACGATTACCCTGTAATTATAAGGTTTAAAATTGAATATTCCACAGGATTTACTACAAGATATAGCAGTGAAGGAATTGAAATCTGTATTCCAAAAAAATCTATTAAAGCTGGCAAAATGCACGGGCTGGTTTTTGAGCTAAAAACAAATGACATTGAAATTTTCTCTAAAGAAAATGCAGAATGGGAATTTATAATGTTCGATGTAACTAAAACAGAAAAATGTAAATCAGATAATAACTAATAAGCAAACTTAAAATTTAAAAAAAATGAAAAAATTACTTTATTTATTGATTCCTACGATGTTTTTCTTCGCTTGTAACAACGCAGAAACAAAGAAGACTGATGAAAATTGCTGCGATAATGAAATGTGTAAAGACATGTGCAAAGACATGATTACTGTGGACTCTTTACTTGCAAATATTGATTCTTTTGTAGGCAAAGAAGTTAAAGTTTGTGGCCAGTGTATTCATGTTTGTCAACATTCAGGTAAAAATATTTTTGTTGCTAATCCTGAGAACGACAGTATTCTCATTATTGGTAAAGCCAATGATGAACTTGGTACATTCGCTACAGAATTGGAAAACAAGCATGTAATTCTTTATGGAGTTCTCAAATCTGTTGAAGTAGAGAACATAGATCCTGAAGTTCACCATGACATTACTTTGGAATACTTTGTTGAAGTTTCAAAAGTTGAAAAATGTGAATGTAATAAAGATGGTAAATGCTGCGGCGAAAAGAAAAATAGTGGTTGTTGCGGGGACAAAAAGGACAATAAATGCTGTGGAAATCATAAAGAAGGCGGTTGCAAGGGAAAAGCTACTGAATAAAGCTTAAATGACAAACCAGACAAAAAAGGCAGCATTCTACACTCTCGGTTGCAAACTTAATTTTGCTGAAACATCAACAATCTCAAGATTTTTTAAATCGAGAGGAATCAACATTGTTCGTTTTAACGAAATTGCCGATTTCTATTTAATAAACACTTGTACGGTTACGTCTAATGCTGATAAAAAAAGTCGTAACGCTATATCTAGGGCAATAAAACTAAATCCTGATGCAATTATAATTGTTACAGGCTGTTATGCTCAACTAAAACCTGAAAAGATAAACGAAATTACTGGTGTTGATTATGTTTTCGGGGCAAATAATAAGTACGAAATTGAAAAGATAATAGATTCTGTAGAAAAAAAACAATATCCTGATTTATTAAGAACAGATCACAAGGAAATGAAAACATTTTTTCCGGCTCTGTCAAAGGGAGACAGAACACGAGCTTTTCTTAAAGTCCAGGATGGCTGCAATAATTTTTGTGCTTATTGCACTATCCCATATGCCCGTGGCAGAAGCCGTAACCAGAGCATTAAAGATACAGTCGCACAAGCCAAATCAGTTGCAAATGAAGGCATTAAAGAAATCATCATTTCAGGAGTAAATATCGGGGATTTCGGTAAATCAACAAATGAAAACTTTTTTGAACTAATAAATGAACTTGTTAAAATTGATGGCATCGAGCGATTCAGAATTGGCAGTATAGAACCCGATCTTTTAAGCAATGAGATTATTGAATTTATTGCTGCTGAGAAAAAAATAATGCCTCATTTTCATATTCCTTTACAATCTGGCTGTGATGAAATGTTAAAGCTAATTAAAAGAAATTATGATACAGCTCTATTTCGATCAAAAATAACAAAAATAAAATCACTCATCCCTCACGCATTTATTGGTATTGATTTGATTGTAGGAGTAAACGGAGAAACTGAAGATTATTTTAATCAAACTGTAGAATTTGTAAAATCACTAGACATTTCTTTTATTCATCATTTTCAATATTCAGAACGTGAAAACACAAGAGCAATAAATTTTAAACCAAAACCGGCTCCACAGCAAAAACAGGAAAGAGCAAAAATAATATCGGAAATTTCGGATTTAAAACATAAAGAGTTTTTATCTTCACAAATAGGAAAAGATTTTAATGTATTATTTGAATCCACTAAGAAGAACAACAAAATGTTCGGTTTTACTGAAAACTATATTAAAGCAGAAATTGATTATAATAAAAGTCTTATAAATACAATTAGAAAAGTGAAAACTACAGGTTTTTCAGACAAAGATACTGTTACTGTAGAATTAGTTTAATAAATCAAAATCACTTAGGAATATGAATTTAAAAACCTTAACAATTCAGGTTATTGAAATAGCAAAATACGCAGGTAAAATAATCCATGATAATATTAAAAATATTAACTCGCATAATATCGAAACCAAGGGCTTAAATGATTTTGTTACAGACATTGACAAATTATGTGAGCAAGAAATAGTAAAACGACTTGAAAAGCTCCTACCCGATTCGGGATTCATTACAGAAGAAGGCACATCCGAAAAAATCGGAAAGGAATATAACTGGATAATTGATCCTCTGGATGGTACCACAAACTTCATACATGGGTTTTTTCCATGTGCAGTAAGTATAGGGCTAAAACAAAATGATGAAATAGTTCTTGGAGTAGTTTATGAAGTCGGTCTTGACGAATCTTTTTATGCCTGGAAAAATGGAGGTGCCTGGCTGAACGAAAAGCAAATAAGGGTTTCAAAAAAATCAGAGTTAAAAACTGCTCTTTTAGCTACCGGATTTCCATATCACGATTTTAAGCCACTTGACAAATATATTGATTTGTTGAAGTACCTGACAAAAAACACACAGGGCATTCGCCGTTTGGGTTCGGCTGCAACCGACATGGCTTATGTGGCGTGTGGTAGATTTGACGGATTTTACGAATATAATCTTAAATCTTATGACGTTGCCGCGGGGATTATTCTAGTCAATGAAGCAGGTGGTAAAATATGTGATTTTCGTGGTGGAAACGATTATTTGTTCGGTAAAGAAATTGTCGCTTCAAATGCCGGAATATTTTCAGAGTTTAGTTCTGTTGTTAAAAAATATATGAATGATTAACATTATTTTCACAATTATCTCCCGTATTTAATTTAATAATTCGTATATTGCATAATAAATTATAATTCTATGAAAAAAATATTTCTTGCTGTTGCATTTATTGTTTTAAGTGCAATCTGTTTTGCAAATCTTGAGGTTTACTTCATGTATGCCACTTTTAACTCACCCGATGGACCGTATATCGAAACATATTTAAGTACAATCGGAAAATCTGCTGTATTTGTAAAAGACCAAAATGGAAAGTTTAAAGCAGAAATTGAAATAACAATGATATTTAAGATCAATGATAAAGTCGTTTCGGTTGACAAATATAATCTTAGTAGTCCGGAAATTGATGACACTCTCAGTTCAAAGCCAAACTTTGTTGACTTACAACGTGTAAGTTTGCCAAATGGAATGTACAATTTTGAAATGTTAATCAAAGATATTAATTCATCACAGGAAGCATATAAATTTGCTGATATTATTCAGATAGACTTTAACTCAAATACTATCCAATTTAGTGGAATTCAGCTAATCGAAAGCATTACTCCTACAGAAAAAGTATCAGCACTTACAAAAAACGGATATGACCTTCTGCCCTATATCTCGAATTTCTACCCTCAAAACTTCAATAAAATCAGCTTCTATACAGAAATTTACAACACCGATAAACTTATTCAGGGGGATTTTATGGTAAGATATTATATCGAAAGTTTTGAGACTTACAAAGAGTTTGAAGATTACAGTAGATTTAAAAAACTTAGTGCTGCGGAAATTATTCCGTACATCGGTGAAATAAATATCGAAAATTTGCCTTCAGGCAACTACAATTTGGTTATTGAAGTAAAAAACAGAGATAATATTTCATTACAAAAAACAAAATTCTTTTTCCAAAGGAGTAATTCTCAACAAAACGATTTGACAGCTTTGAACGAGTTGATAAAAAACTATGACATTTCTACAAATTTTACAGGTGAAATGACTAACAGAGACTCACTAATTCTATATGTATCTTGTTTAAGACCTATTGCAGACATGGAAGAACAAAGGTTTATTGATTACCAGGTTAAATATGCCAGTGTTGAGGAACTACAAAGTTATTTTATGCAATTTTGGTTGACAAGAAACAATGTTAATCCTGGCGAATTGTGGAGACAATATAAAGAACAAGTTGAATTTGTAGATAAAAATTATCGCACTCCAATAAACAGAGGTTTTGAGACCGACAGAGGTCGTGTTTATTTGCAATACGGTGTTCCAAATGATATTTATGTTTCGAAGCACGAACCTAGCGCTTATCCTTATGAAATTTGGCACTACTACAAGGTAAAAAATGAAAACAATAAAAAATTCATTTTCTATAATCCAAATATTGCCGGAAAAGAATACGAATTATTGCATTCAGACTTAACCGGAGAAGTTAAAACTCCAAACTGGGAAAGACTACTCAGTAAGAGGAATACTACTTTGTATAATCACGATGCTTTACAATCAGACGAAACCTGGGGAAGTAGAGCTTTAGAAGAATACAATAAATAGCATGCAACCCAGATTATTAAAAGGCAGTAATGCTTCATATTTCTTTTTTCCAAATGAAGAAACAACTATATTATCACGCAATAAGTTTTCTGTTGTTTATATTGCCGCAGAGTTAGATTCAAAAACAAAGGTAGTTTGCAAACAATTGTTACCGGCTCTGTATCATCATCATACCGCAAAACTCAAGTTCTTTATCGAGGCGAGTATAAAACTAAGACACCCAGGTATTGTTAAAACAATTGACCTTATAGTTGAAGAAAATGAAATATTCCTGATACAGGAATTCATAAATGGTTTTACACTGAGTGAGCTTATTGCTAACCGCGAGTATTATGATTACCGTTACAATCCTTTTTTCTATAAAGTAATTGCCGAATGTCTTAATGCTTTATCTTTCATTCACGAAGAAAAATTGTGTCTATGTGATGTTAAGCCATCTAATATTATGATAGTAAATAATGATGGAGATATTGACTTTAATAATCCTATCATTAAATTTATTGATTTAAGCAGTTTAAAACCATGTTTTCAGACAGGTGCTCTTGAAGGAGGAGGAAAATCATTTAATATAATGTATGGGAGTCCTGAACAGGTATTTGGATTCAGCGAACTTGTTGGCGAACATTCTGATATTTTCAGCATGGGCGTCATTCTTTACGAAGCTATAGCAAAGGAGCCTGCATTGAACACTTCCAATCCGATGTTTATAAAAAGATTTCAATCGGTAGTTAAAATTGATAAACATTACCGATTTGATGATGAACTATATAATGTTATTTCAAAAGCGACCACTAAACCGGAATTGATAAAATCATCAAAAGAATATACAGCTGATGAAATTAAAATCTTAATTATCAAATCACTAGGAAAAAGATATCAAACAGCGTTAGATTTTCGCAATGATTTGCTGTCATTAATAAATTAGTTATTTTTACAAAAATTTAAATCCAATAATTATGACCGATGAAGAAAAATTAATAAGAGATTCATTTGAAGAGAGAACATGGGCTGAAAGAAAATCAAATGATTCGTGGAGTATATTCAAAATAATGGGAGAATTTGTTAACGGCTACGACCATTTATCACAAATTGGACCTTGTGTTTCGATTTTTGGTTCGGCACGCACAAAGCCTGATAATAAATATTACAAAATGGCAACCGAAACTGCATATTTGCTGACTCAAAAAGGTTTCGGTATAATTACCGGTGGCGGTCCTGGAATTATGGAAGCTGGTAATAAAGGCGCAAGTGCAGGTGACGGGAAATCAGCAGGTTGTAATATCCAACTTGAATTTGAACAACATGCTAATGAATTTATTGATGATGACAAACTCGTAACTTTCGACTATTTCTTTGTTCGTAAAGTTATGTTCATGAAATATTCTCAAGGTTTTATCGTCTTCCCTGGTGGTTTTGGAACTTTTGATGAGCTTTTTGAAGCTATAACCTTAATTCAAACCAAAAAAATCGCTAAATTCCCGATAGTTCTTCTAGATAAAGAATATTGGTCAGGCCTTTTTAAATGGGTTAAAGAAGTTATGTTGGACAAGGAGAAAAACATCTCCAGTGAAGATATGAATTTATTTCATATTGTTGACAAACCTGAAGAAGCCGTAAAAATTATTGACGATTTCTATCAGCATTATAAATTAAAACCAAATTTTTAAAAACTTATGTTTTATTTCAAGACTTGCCAAGGCAAGTCTTTTTTTATTATAAAATCTCACACCGGAAATTCTCTCAAAGACTCATGAATTCCTTTATGGATTTCGTACCAAAAATCATAAGCAGCAGAGTGTTTATCTTGTTCGAACCTTCTTATCCACTCATTCAACTCTTCATTATCTTTTTCGGTTATTTGTTTTTTCTTTAAAAACTCAAAAACATAATCCATATTACGTTCCGACTCCCAAAATACTGATGAATTCCTACTATTAATTCGGCTGGCAGCAAGGTCAATTGCTTCTATAAAGCCCTCTTTGTTACCAAACAGCTTATCCACAACATCGGGCATAATATCTTCTGCCCAAGCACGATGAAAACGGCAAATTCCAAGATTATCAAGGACAAATTCTTTTTTCATTCTATTGGCACAATTTTGTCCTAATTTACGCGGAGATATAAACTCACGACCATAATCGTTGTAATATTTTCCCATTATACCCATAGGTGCCAGCACACCCGGTGTCCAATACTGATTAGGAACCATCCAGCCTTGACGGGCAAATGCAGTATAAACAAATTTATCCATTATTTCATGTGAACAACCCTTTGCCCAGGCTCTGGCAATCTTTCTTGCACCTAAATGCAAATCTATTTTCGAATTCTGTTTAAGAATTTGATCTATCATATCAATTCCAAGTTCAGCATTATGCATTGAGTCCTTCACAACATCAAATCCTTCAGGATTAAAAATCGGTTTTGAGTTTATTCCCAATTGCTCAGGTGTTATCAACCCTGTATCCAAACAATCCATCAACCACGAAAGCACACCACCAAGCGAAATCGCATCGAAACCCATGCTATCTGCTTTGCCATTAAGTTTTTCGGCTGCCCTTTGATCAAAAATTCCGCACAATGGACCTAGTGTCTGGTATGGTTCATAATCTTTCTTGTATTCATCATTCATTTTTTTGCAAACCGCAACACATGGTTCTCCGCAGTTTTTTTGTTGTTTAGTTGCTATGGTTTCTTCATTAAACTGCTTAAGATAATGATCTAATATAAATTTCTTATGTAATTCCCTCCTTTGTTCTGCTGTCCAGTATATTGTTCGATAATTAAATGCCATCACATAATCATCCATATTGGCATAATTTACACCAAATGTACCACCGGTATTAAATTTCGGGTCGTAGCGATATTTTGTTGTTGCTTCAATATCTTTTGCTGCAAGTTTTTTATTGTACCTGTCTTCAAACCATTCGTCTGCAACTTTTCTATCCCTAAAATCCTCGTCAGCAAAAGTTCCTCCATAAATTACAGCTGCTATTCCATGCTCTGACAGCAACTTGGTTCCAAAACCACCTCTACCTGCCCAGGTATCAACATAAGTAATACTGCCCTTTTTTATCGGAGCCGAACAAATTGCCCCTATATCAGAATACTTTGCTGCCGGTCCCACAGCCAGAATTCGAGGATCTTCCTCATAGCGGTCTCCGAATTTCTCATGAGAGTATTGCATCATGGCATAAATACCTTTGCGACCTTGTTCCCATATTTCGTCAACACTTATAGGCAGCAATTCCACCTGAATTTCCTCACCATGAATACGATTCAGGTATAGAATTGAGGGCGAGTTTGCTTTTCCTTTAATTGACAGCAAATTTATTCCGAGATTATCAAAGACAAGCCCTGCTCCTCCCATACTTGAAATATAGAACCCATGCCAACACGGACTAATTCCTGTAAAAATCAAACGATTCGAACCCGGAAAAATAGATCCGGACAACAAACCTGTACCGATATTTAAACTATTGTATTTATACGAAAGATGCAATCCAAGATCAACAGGTCCCCAGAAATTGCCGATTTTATGCCTTAAAATTTTATAAAAACCGGTGTTGGCATCTATCATTAAGGTCTTAAGTTGAGATTGAAGCATAATCTATGTTTTATAGCACAAAAATAATAAAATTTATATACGTTTGATTATCTGTTCAAATAATCAAAGTTGATTATGAAATTCATTTTTTACTTCAAATTGTAATAAATCATTAATGCAACAGTCACGATAATTCCTCCAACAAAAAACAATCCCCAGACTAATTTATGTACTATTGACGTAGATTTCCAAAAGCTTTTAATATCTTCTTGCGTTTTAAGTTCTGTTTGTTCCGGCCCGGGGAAGATTACCATAGATAAACCAAGACAAAAAAACAAAGGATATCCCAGAAGAATATTTAGAGTAAAATTAAATACTTCTAGAAGCAAATGATTAATTACTCCTAAAAAAAATCCTATAATAGCAAGGGCAAGACCTAACTTAAAACCAATTTTTTTATTTTTCATAACTTATCATGTAAAATAATCTACTTCTATCCTTTTAACCTCAAAAATACGGAGCTCCACAAAGCTAATAATTATTCTCTACTTCATTTTATTTATACATCTTTTTCAGCGACTCTCTGCGACTTCTTGGCGTTCTCTGCGTTTAATTCCCCACAATTAACACTCTTAACTCATCTATTTTACCGCAGAGGACACAGAGTTCCGCAGAGTTGAAAATTATTCACAAATTATCATTAAATCTATTACAAGACCTCACAAACACAACGAAATCCTAACCAAACTTCCGGTTTAGTATAACAATAATCCTTGTCAACATTATATTCTTCTTCCTTATGCTTCCAGCTTCCTCCTTTTGCAATTCCTTTCTCATCTATCATTTCTGCAACATTTCCATCAATACAATAAATGCCCAGTAAATTTGGAACATATGATTTTACAGGGCATGTAATTTGACACTTATCTGAATTTATATCTTCAATATTATTACCTGCAAAATTACAACGAGCTCTAGAACCTGATTTTTTACTATTTAACTTGTTAATCGATTTTTTTGAATAATTCACTACTGCAATAATCTGCCATTCTGCCTTTGTCGGAAGACGAAAAATCACTTTTTGTGGGATATCGACATTACTCAAATCTGTATTTTTACTTAACTTGTTCTCTTTCAAGTAAAAAAGCTCGTTTACTCTATCACTTCTCCACTTACAATAGTCAACAGCTTGTTCGTAAGATATTCCAACAACTGGATATTCTTCATAAGCAGGATGCCACAAATATATACTTCTTAAAGGTTCTTCCCACACAGTAGTGTCCGGCAAACAGAATAAATACTCAGGTGAGTTCTCTCCTTTGAACTTTTTGTTCCAATAAATATATTCTTTATATGAAATATTTGAAACCTCTGTTTTATCAACGTATAAAGATTCATTCAGTTTTACAGTTCCCGGTGGTACAAATTGTTTTTCCTTATGTCCATATATATTAAATGATATAATTATAAAACAAAAATAAAGTATCGTTTTCATATAAACTAGATTTAATTATGTAATAGCAAAAGTAAAAACAAACAACAAACTTCCTATATTGCTTAAATCTAAAAAGAATTCGCTATTTTCTGATATATTTTTTTTCATTAATAATATATTTTCCTCGGATGTTTCTTAGTTGCTATGATATCCTTAATGACTTCTCCCAGACTAAGGTCTTTCATAAAAAAAACATTCATAAAACCTCTGTAAATCATAAATAGGAAGATATAAAACTTATTTAATTTGAGTTTTATAAGTTTTTTAACCAGAGGGATCAAGAAAGGGAAAGTAATGCACATAGAAAAAAAGCTTTGAAGTCTGATAATTTGTTCTATATCAGGTGTTTTTAAGGGAGATCCTCCCATATTATATGAACTAGGAATATCCTCTACAGATCCGTTATAATATCCTTTCAAGACACAGTATTCTGCAAGTTCAGTCTTTGGATAGGGTTGATAAACTGTACAGTATGAAAATTTCACACCTGCTTTTATATTTAGCTGTATAGTTTCAAAAACATTTTCGATAGTTTCGTCAGGTAGTCCGATCATATTAAAACTAGCAGGAAAAATTTTGTATTTACGTAATAATTGCGTAAATACAATTATCTGTTCATCAGTTATGTGTCTTTTTAAAATATTATTCCGCAGTTTTTCATTACCACATTCTATTCCGAATAATACCCTCTTGCAACCTGCACTTTTTAAATTACTTACAATTTCTTCGTCAGTATTGTTTACGCGGAGACCTACTGTGAAAGAGATATTAATATTTTTATAGCGTTCACAAAACTCTTTGAGCCATTCTTTATCAAAAGTAAAAATATCATCATAAAAAAATATTCTTTCAATTTTATATTTAGCTTTAACCTTTGATATTTCATCAATAATACTACTTACTGATCTCTTTCTGATTATAGAACCTTTACCTTCGTACATTTTATTGTAAACATGGTTAAAGCAATATGTACATTTATATGGACAACCACGTCCTGTCATAAAAGATTTTTGTTTTTTATTCTTGTATGCCGGGTACTTATCAAGTAAACTACGATTAGGAGGTGGAAGACTGTTAATATCATCTATTAAAGGTCGTAGTTCATTTTTAATTATCCCCTCATCTGTCTTGACCCACAAATTACTTATGTCACTAAAACTCTTATTTTTCGCAACACAATCAGCTAATTCGAGTAAGGCATATTCTCCTTCTCCAACACATATAACGTCAACACCATTTTCATTTATAAAATCTGGATAGAAAGTGCAATGTGGCCCACCAAACACTGAAATAAAGTTAAATTCCATTTTTAGTAGAGAATTTAAATCTCTATACATTTTGTGCCGTCCGGTAGTAACTGAATAGGCAATTATATCCGGTTTAAATCTCGCAATTTCCCTATTCATATTTCTTTCGAGTTTCATATCAAGATACAGACACTCATGTCCATTACTCTCAATAAATGAAGCCAAACTTAATACACTTAGTGACTCGAAATACCGATATTCTCCAATAAATAAAACTCTAACACTCATAATCATGGTCTGAAATAATTAGAAAACTAATTCTGACGATTGTATATTGACTATTAGTACAAACGAAATTTGAAATACTTTTCTAATCTTAGTACAATTCTAATGAAAATATTTTACAAACACAAATAATTTAAATAATACGTATTGAAATATTATGTACAGGTATTTGACTAATCATGTTTAATAAATACAATCAAGGGAAATGTCAAATTTTTATGTTTTTAATTAAACCGAAATGTACTAATTAATAAAGCTATTGAGTAAAACAAATTTTAGTAACTCTGACTAATTCTAACAAAAACCTAGCGAAATTTTATTAATCTTGTTTAAGAATACTTGCAAATAGTTAGTATTTATAAAACTTCATCATACAAGTTTCATCCCCATTAACAATATAGATACAATATAGTCCACTACTAAGATTCTCTACATTAATTTCAACATCTGAATCAAAAATATAAACAGCATATGCAGTAACCGCTTTACCTGTGATTTCGAAAATCCTTATATCTGAAGCATAATAACGTGTATCCGGAAATTTAATTTTAAGTTTGTCTTCAACAGGATTTGGATACAAATTTAAGCATGCACAATAATCATCTGATTTGACAATATCATTCTCGCATACTCCATAAGCATAATTGACATCATCAATATGGAAATATTCCTTCAACATTTCCCTCAATTCGCATGGTCGCTCTATTGCAAACATCTTCATTTGTTTTATTGCATCGTACCAATCCGACAAATAATAATTTTCATCTGACCATCTTTGTAAATGATATGGCATAACATTTTGTATTTTTGAGGCCAGGCTGTCAAGTGCCGGAACAGTAACTGAAGGATTAAATGTGTTTTGTAAATGGAATTCAAACCTCTGCAGAAACAATGCTTTAAACTCATTGTTCTCCAATAAACTTGAAAATAAGAATACAGACCAAGAACTATTTGTATTAACAGGCGATTCAGGGTTTAATAAGTACTCTATCGTATTCTGCTGATAATCAGGTGCAAAATCATGTAACCCGAACCCTAAATCCATATCTGTCAATGCCCACCTCCATCTTCCGTCATGTGCAAATTCAGCTTCAGATTCGTAACTATATGTTTTCTTTCTCCAAAACAGCGAGTTGTTTACAGGCCAATCTGTGTTATGAACAAATATCTCAGCAATCATATAATCAATGAAACTTACAATATCCATTTGACTCGTAATATGCAAATAGCTCTCTTCCGAAACTGAGCCACGAACTGAGATATAATTTATCAGATTGTTGTAATGCCAATTACCACCTTCAATAATACTTGCATTATCGGATAGAAATTCCAATTCATCATAATCAATATTATATACTCTTTTAAAATACTCTTTATCGTATTTTTCTCTCATATTATGTAAACCCCAGAACTCTCCGTTTATAAAAACAATTACAGGTTGATAAGCCAGAGTTTCAACATTCATATTTTGACAAATATATTGAATGTACGCATCTCTCAACATTGTTCGTGAATTACTTGATGGTTCCCAAAAAAGTGTAGTAAAATCATTACCCGAATTTCGAAGTACAATATCTTGAAATGAGGTATCATTAATTTCGTTAAAAAACTTGTAATTCAATCTGTCACAACCATATTTAAGATCAGGGCATAACCTTAATGCTTTCATTGGAAATGATCTTGTTTCACCTCCATTTATTCTTAGTCCGCACAATGTATTTATCGAAGCTGTATCGTTCTGTTTATCAAAATATTCTATATTTACTTTAATTTCGTTTTCCTTTCCTTTTCTTTTAAAATTACCGTGAACCGGCCATACAACTTCTTCGTATGGATTCTGCAATCTCCAGTTGTCAAAATCAACTCCAGCAGTATAAATCCCCCTATAATAGTCAAACAAATCATCGCTTCGACAGTTAATTGAAACTATTGGCAAATCATGAATTATATTTATTGCATCATCTTTAATAAAATATGTATAAGTTTTACAATCGCTTTCTTCCATACCATCTTTTATTGCTTTTGCTCTTATACTATATGCTCCGAATAATGGGAACTCTGTTACTGTATTTTCAAAAACTGAACTTGACTTAAATGAATTTGCAAATGGTTCAATATTTAAAACAGGTATTCTGATAGAAGTTTGATAATAATAAGTGAAAATCGTATCTGTCATGAATTCATAAGGCAATGCCGCGGCTTCAAGCGGATACGAATTTTTATATTTATATTCTTTATATGGGATATTGTCTAAAGTAGGTTCTGAACCATCTGTGGTAAATATAATTGTGGCTTCAGAATCCTGATGATTTAAAAACAATTCGAAACCATCAGCATAAAAACCACCTTTAACCGAAAACTCTACATTTGTCAATTTCAGATGGCTTAAACAAGTATCATTTGAGAAGCCTGGACTTGGTTGATCAAAATATACCATATCATAACAAGCATCAGGTTTTGAGCCAAAGGAGATATTCTCAGACAGTTTAATCGGAAGAAATCGTTGAATTATTATTCCTGCACTATCGCTGAGTAATATCTCTTCGCCTTCAGAATCAATAGAAAAATTAGTATGAATTTCAGAATTTGTAGTTATATCTTTTCCCGAGGCGTACACAATCTTGTATTCACCGGGATAAATGCTTTTCTCCGGAAATCTCCACTTTTTTAAATCGTCATTATTGTCTGATAAAAAATAATTCCTTAAACAAATTGTGTCTGTACCGTAATTATACAACTCAATCCAATCAGGCGTATCTCCTTCCAAATCAAATAATGTCGTCTTATTTGAAGACATTATTTCGTTTATACACAATTTCTGTGCATTAATGTTAAATGAAAATGCTATCGCAAATAAAAAACTAATAAAAATATATCTAAAACTAAAAATCATTTACGGTTTATTACAAATATAAACAGGCATTATTTTTCATAAGAAATAGAACTCCTAATATACTAAAAAACTGACACAGCAGAGGCCTTAAAACTTATCCACATTCTTTTACCTTTTTCTATACCTAGCTCGTTGAAAGAGCTTTCTGTAAGCTTTACCCAAACCGGAATTCCAATATTCATTTCGACATCATATGCAGAATCAATCCGAAAAACACTTTCTACTATTCCTTCATAACTATTTCTAGCACTGCTTATCAGTTTATTATCAGATAATACAATATTAGAACTGTCAATAATTATTGAATTTAAATCAGTATCCGGTTTGTTTGGAATTTCAAATCTTACCGAGTTATCAGTACTATTTTCTATCACTACATCTACAAACAGAGAGTCGCCCTCTCTAAAAACACTATTTACTTTGAAAAAGTTTTTATAACCGCTAAACCCTGCAATAAACATATTCAATGGTTTTGAAAAAACTTCTTTATAAGTTCCGCTGCTAATTATTTTACCATTTTCGACTACGGTAATTTTATGAGCTAAACTTATTGCTTCTTCGGGATTGTGTGTTACATGAATTATTGTAACTCCATAATCCGAAATTTTCTTTAACAACTTTTTTAGAGACAATTTTAATTGAGTATCTATTGCTGAAAAAGGCTCATCTAACATCAAGATTCCCGATTCGGTGATGAGATTCCGTGCCAACGCTACTCTTTGTTTTTCGCCTCCCGATAGTTTAGATATACTTCTGTCTTTTAAATGTAGAACATCGGTAAACTCTAAATATTTTTTAACCTGAGCAGAGACATCTTGCTTTTTCATCTTTTTAATTTTAAGCGAGAAAGCTACATTTTCTTCTACACTCAAATGTGGAAATAGAGCAAGATCCTGAAATAGATATGAAACATTTCTATTTTGAGGCAATAAATCGGTAATATCTGAATTATTAAGAATTATACGACCTGAATCTGGTTTAACAAAACCTGCAATTAAATTCAATAGCAAAGTCTTTCCTGCTCCTGAAGGACCTACTAAAACATGATATTCCCCTTTTGAAATATTCAGAGAGATATCTGATAACTCAAAATCCTTGAATTTTCTGCGTATATTCTTTAGTTCAATCATCAATCCCTACGTTTTTTATTAGTGAGCAAATAGAAAAACAGAAAAACCGTCAGACAAATTAAAACAAAAATAACGGCTACAGGTCTTGCATAGGTCAGTCCGAATGAAGTAAATCTATCATATATCAGAATTGGTGTTATTGTCGGGAAATATGCAAGCATAATCACAGCACCGAATTCACTGATTCCTCTCGAAAACATTAAAATCAAACCCGAAAAAACCGATTGTTTTGCTAATGGTAATGATATTTTAAAAAACGTCTGCCAACGTGACGCTCCCAGATTTTGTGCAGCATTTTCAAGCTTTTCGGGCACTTCCGAAAATCCATTTATTGCAGAAATAATTAAAAACGGCAAACTCACATAAGCCATGGCAACACCTATTCCAAGCGGACTATCAATAAAACTCAATCCAACAGAGCCTGCCATTTTACCAATTACAGTATCACGACTCACCAACCCTAACACAGCAATACCTGCAGCCGAATGAGGAATAACTATAGGAATATTTATAATCCCTAGCAACAAGGTTTTAAATCGGAAAGATTTCTTTGCGATAACATAAGCCAAAGGAACCGCAAATGCTGCACACAAAATAGTTGCTGCAAGAGAAACCCACAAAGTCAAAAAAATGCTTTTCTTTACTTCAGAATCACGTGCTGTTTGAAAAAAGATATCAAGATCAGTGGCAAAAAACATATTTATTACAGGAACTACGATGAACAGTAATGCTAACGCTGCAAAAAGATAAAGAAAAATATATTTTGCTTCAAACTTCATAATTATAACTACAGACTGCGAATATATAAAAAAAAACTATCTTTGTTCTAATCGAATATCATCGAAATAATGGAAACACTAAACACATTAGTTTATTTTTTAATTTTGCTTGTCCCTGTTACAATAGTTGGTTTTATTGTTGTTTATGGTAAGGGAATTTACCGGCAACTCAATCTAAAAAAAATGCCGGACAACCGAAGAATAATTCTTAATTCGGACGTAAAATATTACATTATTCTTACCGAAAAAAACAAAAGACTTTTTGAGTCATCAGTAGAAAGATTTCTGGCAACTTGTAAATTTACGGGAGTTGATACCACAGTTACTGAAAAAGACAGGGTTTTGGTTGCTGCTTCAGCAATTATTCCGGTATTTTCTTATCCAGAATGGGAATATTCGGTTCTAAATGAAGTTATTATTTATCCCGACAATTTCAACGAAGAATTTGAGACTACCGGTCCTGACAGATTCTTTCGTGGTTTGGTTGGATTCGGATTTTTGGAAGGGAAGTTATTGATTTCACGTACCGCCTTGTATGAAGGATTTGATGATTTTTCTGATGCCCGCAATACATGTATTCACGAATTTATTCATCTGATTGATAAGGAAGACGGCGAAGTTGATGGAATTCCCAAAGCCTTGCTTGACAAGAAATTTCTTATTCCCTGGATGTTTATTATGAACAAAGAAATTCGGAAAATTAAAGACGGGAAATCCGATATACATCCCTATGCAACAAAAAATGCTGCTGAGTTCTTTTCTGTCAGTTGCGAATATTTTTTTGAAAGACCTGATGAATTAAAACTCAAGCATCCTGAACTTTACAGATTTATGAAAAATATTTTCGAGCAACATCCAACTGCCTAATAATCAGACTAATAATACCTTTTAAATTTTCTTGTGGCTTTATGTCTGCTTGTTCGTTTTGATAACCCGGGAAAAAAGCTTATTTTTGTATCGAAATTTCCTGACCGGCTTTGTTTGTCAATCAGATAAAAGAATTTCCCAATTTATTTATGCAATTCAGATCACTCAACATAATTGAACCTATATTAAAAGCAGTAGAAGAAGAAGGTTACATCACTCCCACTCCAATTCAGGAGCAGTCAATACCAATAGTTTTAAGCGGAACAGATCTCTTAGGCTGTGCACAAACCGGTACCGGTAAAACAGCAGCATTTGCAATTCCAATTTTACAAATTTTACGTTCAACACAAACAAACGAACGAAAACGAAAAATCAGAAGTCTTATTCTTACTCCTACACGTGAACTGGCTATTCAAATAGGTGAAAGTTTTAATTCTTATGGAAGACATACAGGCATAACAAATACAGTAGTTTTTGGAGGAGTAAATCAAAACCCTCAAACAAATGCACTACGTAATGGAATTGATGTACTTATTGCTACACCTGGTCGTTTACTTGACCTAATAAGTCAGGGTTTTATAAGTTTGTCAGATGTTGGAATATTTGTTCTAGACGAAGCAGACCGTATGTTAGATATGGGTTTTATTCACGATGTTAAGAAAATAATTGCACTTTTGCCGCGTAAACGTCAAACATTATTCTTTTCGGCAACTATGCCCCCTGAAATAGTAAAACTTGCTGATACAATCTTGTACAAACCTGAAAAAGTTGCTGTAACACCAATATCGTCAACCGTTGACATTGTCAATCAATATGTTTATTTTGTTGACAAAGGCAATAAGAATTCTTTATTATTGGAAATTCTGAAAGACAGGAATATCAAAACTGCACTTGTATTTACCAGAACTAAACATGGTGCCGATAAGGTTGTTAAAGTTTTAATTAAAAACGATATCAAGGCAGAGGCAATTCACGGGAATAAGGCACAGAATGCACGACAAAGAGCACTGTCAAATTTTAAAGCACAAACAACCCGTGTTCTAGTTGCAACAGATATAGCAGCACGAGGAATTGACGTTGACGATTTGGAATATGTAATTAACTTCGAGATGTCAAATATTGCCGAAACTTATGTTCACCGGATAGGCAGGACTGGACGTGCAGGAGCAAAAGGAACAGCAATATCATTATGTGATGCAGAAGAAAAACAATATTTGCGCGATGTAGAAAAACTTATTGCAAAAAAAATTAAGATAATTGATAATCATCCATTTCCTTTAATTGACCATAATCCTGTTAAGGTTCCCAAGCAGCAAAGACCTCCCCGAAGGAATAATCAGGAACAAGGGAAACAAAAAGTTGCAACTCAAAACAGTAATCAGCAAAAGCAAAAAACAGCAAATACAACAACTCAATCCGGATACACCAAACAAAAGTTTTTAACTCGAAAATCACGATAAATGATTTAATTTATAATAAGGTAGAGTAAACAAATGCTTTAATTATTTTTCTTAACTTTGTTAAATCAAATTTTAGCAAATGACCAACAACGACATTTTACGCCGCTTACGATTTACTTTTGATTTAAGTGATGATATGATGATAAAGACATTTTCGCTTGGTGAAATGACTGTAAGCAGAACAGAAATCAGTTCATGGTTAAAGAAAGAAGAAACTGAAGGATATTGCAAAATAACTGATTTCCAGTTTGCAACTTTCTTAAATGGTTTTATCATTTTTAAACGTGGTAAAAAAGAAGGTGGGCAACCTATTCCTGAAAAGCGATTAACCAACAACATTATACTGCGTAAATTAAAAATTGCATTAAACCTTAAGGACGAAGATATTCTTCAAATGCTAGAATCTGTTGAATATCCTATCAGCAAGCATGAGTTAAGTGCATTTTTTCGCAAACCTGATAACGAAAAATACAGAATTTGTCATGATCAAATAATGAGAAACTTCCTTAACGGGATGCAGAAAAATTATAAAGGCGATTTTGAGGATAAAACAGAAGAAAAAAAGTTATCGAAACTAATTTTAAAGAAGCCTGAATTGAAAAAAACTCAATTAAGAAAGCCTGAAATTAAAAAGCCTCAAATAGATAAGCAGATGCAGGAAAATCCCAATAAGATGAAAATTATAAAAGTCAAACCCAGGAGACCGAGAATTTAAGCAAATATTTAGGTGGTTCAAAATTCTGAGTCCGGCGAGCCAACTAGTATTTGGGTCTTGTTATTTGGATCTTGTTATTTGAAACTTCCATCTCACTACCAGATATGCCAGCATAGTGATTATTCCCAAACCGTAAAAAACAAAGAAAATCCATGTCAGAGGATTTTTCCCTACAGTAATAATAACTGCAGGCTGTTTGGTTTTTTTATCCATGATAAATTTGTCCAGTGTTATCTGAAAGCCTTCTCCAAAAATGGGTTGAAAAATATAAGCTTCCCCTCTAACTATTTCTTTATTATCCTTGTACAAAGTGAGTTTTGCATAATTTTCTTTATAATGGAACGAATCCAGAGTCATTTCCAAACGGTGCGATTTTTTGTCTCCTTTCAGCAAAGCTTTATTATCAATGAATTTGATCTCTTCAAGTTTTAATTCATAACCATCTTTCAACTTATATGTTTCATTCTCAGTTAGGACAATTCCACCTTGCTTGTATCCAATAACCAAAACCAGAGCGTGCATCGAAAGGATAATAACAAAAACAATGTGAACAACAAATAATGTAATATTTTTTAAATTTTTCCTTTTTATGGATACTCTCAGAAGATTGTCAAAAGAACAAAGCACCATATTTATCCCAAACAAAACGGCTGTTGCACAAAGAACAACAAACCAGATTAAAATAGCAGTGTTGTGTGACTGGTGATTTAAAAACCAATCAAGTGTTATTAGATTATTCATTTCTTTGAAACCGTAATAAATGCTGTCCCAGCGGGTTAAAAAGCCTCCTGTAAGCATAATAGCGACAAGCAGTATTACAAGTATTGCAGTCAGTTTTAAAGAAGATAAAAATTTTATTATTTTTTTCATTTATGTAAGGAATAGAATTATTATTATCAACAATGGAATAATTGAAAGAAGAATCTGTACATTTTTATTCTTTATCCATGACGGAGCAAGGTGAGAGCCTAAAAGTGCCAGCAGGAACATTGCACCTGATGTAAAGAAATTTTTACTCCATCTCCAGGAATCTCCGTAAGCAAGTTGTGCCCACATTGAACCGGAAAACTCACCAGCAATAAATAAAATTGCCCCAAGAAGAGTAAAATTTGCTGCATGATGCATCATAAAAGACTTTTCATCAGTACCTGTTTCCAATTTTAATGATGTCAGATACATAGAAACTGAAAAAGAAAGCACTGCAATTGATATCAGTCTCAATTGAAAGAACATGGCAACGAAAATATTATCGTACATGTAAAACATCGGGTCAACTTTTAGTTCATCAAAAAAAGCCAGGGTCTGAAATATCACAGCAATAATCCAGAATTCCGGAGCATTTATATCTTTTTTTCTGTTTATAAACTCATATATCAGACCTAATAAAACAATTATCAGAACCATGTTCTGCATTTTTTCGAAAGTACCTGACATTGGTAAATGACCTGATTGCAAATAAATATTAATAACCGCAATCAATACACTTAAAAGAGTGATAAATCCGAAAATCAGATTTATTTTCTTCTTTTTCAATATAGCCAACAATACATTGATGGTCAAAAGAAACAATGTACAACAAAAAAGTGATAAGGATAAATTTTCAGTCATAATGATTCATTACTTAATTATAATTCTGTCAACTCCCTTAATTGCTCTATCAGAGAAAAAATCACAGCTTGGATACACTCTGAAAATACCTTTATCTGTGGCCTCCGGATCGCAAAGCAATAAGATGTCCGCCTGATCGTTACGATTACATATTTCACTCCAAGTGTAAACATTTCGGTATCCATCATCAGCAACAACTACAACCAACTTGTCCATCAAAGTCTTTGCTTCAAACCCGATGTATGGCATTAAAACATCCTTCAAACTTAATCCCTCTGTAGGTTTAGTGCCATGTAAACCTCTTCCCTTTCCATAGAATATTGTATGAACTGTTTTTGTGTCAGGGAAATCGGTATTTCCGTCCAATGTCACTATTATTTCATTGTTCATAATAATATTTAATATTGGAGAATATACAGGTGATTTTCCTTTAATTATTACGATATCATCATTTTTATATGTTTTTACGCTTATTTTTGACGGACTGCTGATATTTCTGACAGTTATTAAATCATCCATAATAACAAGTTTGGATTGTTCGGGCAATTCCCACATCTGCTGTGTTTTTTCCGGGACTATTCGTGCCACTGCTGTTGCAATAATAATATCATCAAGATTATTGGAGTAATAAATTTCACCCCAGCTTATTACAACTTTTTCTCCGTCATTATTTTCAATTTCAACATAAATATCTACAAGTGGAGGAAATGCTTCAGCATTAGCCTTATCAAGTTCAAACAAATTAAGAATATCAGCGAGTGAATAGCCTATATAGCGAAAAGCTCCAATAAACTTATCTTCACCGTTTTCAATAACAGTTTCTTTGACAATAATTTCATGTAATGGTAATTTTTCAAAACTGACAATACCAGGGGATTTCACCTCACCACCAACATAAATATCGACAGTTTCCAATTTGAAAATTTCAGAATTGTCAAAAAAACAATTCGTTTTATTGTCCGAATCAACAAAAAGAGGTTCACCAACTTTGACATTCTGTGCCACACAAGACTGTTGAAATATGCCTGTCAAAACAAACAGTAATAATAAATTTTTAATTTTCATCTTTATCGTATTTTAAATTAAACTTCACTTCAAAAATTATCATTCTTCCCGGACATTTATATCCTTTAGAATTTGTATAAATTTTATTAAGAATATTATCTATAGTTATACTAAAATCGAAATTGCGATATGACCTCCACAATTTCAAATCGAAAGTTGTATAAGAGGGATATTTATCTGTTAAAAAATAACTTGTTTCTATTGAGTTATCATCCTTTATCCATCTTTTTCCGGTATAATTTGCTGAAGATGAGACATTTATAATCTTATTAAAAAATGCAACACCTCCTGAAATTTTATGGTCAGGAATATCAGTTAAAAATTTTCCGGTTAGGTCCACTCCTGCTCCTTCAGGATTTACAATAAATTCGGTAATCACAGATCTATTCCATGTATGATTTACAAAAACATTGAACAACTTGTTAAATGAATAACTCAAATCTGTTTCTACTCCATAAATATTCACTTCTCCAATATTATCCGTCTGATAAATTGGTGCTATTGTATATCCCATATTTACTGAATCGCCTGTACTAAGAAGATACATAAAATCTTTGCCTATATTGTAATATCCCGATACACCGGCATAAAATCCTTCGAATAACTCAAAATCGCCACCAATTTCGAAACTGTACAAATATTCTGCACTTATTTCGGGATTTGCTACTCTAAATCCCGTTTTAACCTGATCTGACCTGCAAAGATCGTCAAGTACCGGAGCCCGAAAGCCTTTTGCGACAGTTGCGAATAACTTATTTTTGTCTGAAAATGCATATTCAAGTGAAAATTTTGGACTAAAAGAAGACCAATGGACAGGTTCGGTCATTTCAAATTGGAATTCACTTAAATACTCAATTGAATACGATGGATATTCGATAATAAAAGATGCATTATTAAATACTGCATAATCGTATCTGACGCCGGGGACAAATGTAAATTTTGTTTCCGGAATTTTTATTTTTACCTGAGCAAAACCTGAATAAATATTAGAACTGCCCTTATTTTTTATCTTATCAGTAGAAGTATAATAAATATCCGATCCGTTTACTGAGCCTCTTTTATATTCTGCTCCGGCAGTAATTTCAATGTTTTCGGTTAAAAAATATTGCGATAAAAATTTTGCTCCGTTTTCGAGACGGTCAGAATTTATTTCATACAGGGCATACTCTCCATCACTGTAATATTCGTTCAAACGAAAATAGTCCTCAAAAAGAGTAAAAATGTTAACAAACAGCTTGACACTTTTAATTTGTCCACGATATTTTGCAAAACTATGTACAGTATTTCGTTGTGTATTTGCACCGGCAAATTCATAAATTTTTGTTCCCCTGCCTTTTGTGTCGTCAAAATAATTTACAGATAATTCAACCGAGTTTTTTTCATTCAGATTACAACCAACCAATCCACTGATCATATATTCTTCGAGAAAGACAGGAACTACAATTGAATCATTTTCAAGAATTATTTCATCCGGAGTATTTATATAGCCGTCACTGTTTCTGTATGAAAAAAAACTTTTCCAGTACAGGTTTTCCTGACTATTTATCCCTGATAAACGTAATTTGCCGTCAAATGTATTATATGTGCCATAAGAAGAGCTTAGATTGGCTGAAAATTTTTCACTTGGTTTGCGACTTACTATGTTTATTATTCCTCCCATCGCATTTGAGCCGAAAATTACAGAGCCAGGACCTTTAATTACCTCTATTGTTGAAATATTATCCTTATCAATCATACTCCAGTTTACGGAACCTGCATCCGATTTATTTATTGGAGAACCGTCCAGCACTACCAAAGTACCTCCTTTTGTATTTCCACCCAGTCCACGCATTGTAACATCAGTAGAGGAAAACATTCCTGCTTCGGAACTCACATTTACACCCGAAATACCTTCGAGTATTTTATATGTCGAAATGGCTGGAGTACTGTTAATTTCCTGAATTGTAAAAGTTTTACTACGAACTGGAATATCCAAAACAGTCTCTTCAATGTCTTTATCTGCCTGTATGACTATTTCATCAGTTATATAGACATCACTTTTTAAAACAATATTCAATTCCAGGTCAGAGTTTTTCTGCAGATGAATATCTTTAGATTCAGTTTTATAACCAAGACAAATAAATTTAAGATTATATCTTCCATGTTGCAGATTTTCAATAATAAAAAATCCATTTTTATCAGTTATAGTTCCCACACCTGTTTCTGACACAAGAATATTGACATCAGGAATTCCATTATTGTCAGGATCTCTAACATATCCAGAAACTTTTTGAGCCTGACTGAATAATCCCAACAACAACAAAAAACAACCAAACAAAATCCACTTCATGTTTCAAAAATAAAAATAAACCCGGAAACTCAAGCTTTGCAGGACAACATCGCTATTATTCCCGGGATTAACAACAGAAAACAAATTGAACTAATTAACTATTAACTTCTTTGATGACGGAACTTTTGTATCTTCTGAATAAAGTTTAACAAAGTACATACCCGAACTAAAATCTACAGTATTGATGATTATACTTCCGGTAAAATTCTCATCCAAACTATAAACCAAAGCTCCCTGTATGTTATAAATTTCCACTCTGTTAACATCATTAGTTGTTTCAAGAGTAAAATAATCATCACAAGGGTTAGGATATATCATAATTTCGGAATTGTATAATTCTGTTACTATTCCACTAGGGGCAATTCCTTCAACAACGATATCGTCAATTTTTGAAATACCTACAGCATCAACAGTTCCATCAGAAACGCTTACATTGTCAGTCATGATCCAACGAATATACAGTGAAGATGATCCCTGACCTTCCATTTCGGTTGGGAGAGCTAATTCTTCAACAATACCTGTCGTCCAATCTGTTGCTAAAGCAATGTTCCCATCAGCAACATCAGCATATTCGCCACCGCTGATTTTCCATTGCAATTTAAAGTTTTTAGGACCTGTAGCATCAGAATATTGCTTTGATGAAACAGCCATCTGGCTAAATCCGTCAGCTTTAAATTTTATAGACCAAAATTTATCATCTGCACCATTATCCCATTCTGAAGCAGTTGCAGCAAAATCAGTTGTTCCTTCTGTGTATGTTAGTGTTCTGGTTGTTTGTGCTGCACCATTTTCGGCACGTATATCATAACCCAAATTTGCTTCTATACCTGAATCTGCATTAAATTCAGTATCTGTGTCATCAGCAAAATCAAAGCCTATAATTGTAACAGGTTCCGGAACGGGTGAGCCATAAACAATTATATCATCAATTTTAGAAATTCCTGTTGCTTCAACAGTGCCACCATTAACAGAAGTATTTGAAGTCATGATCCATCTTAAAGAAATTGAGGTAGAACCCGGGTCGTTCAAGTCTGTAGGTAAAATTAAATCTGTTAACACACCTGTTGTCCAATCAGAAGCAACTGTAATTGTTCCATTTGTAACATCAGCCCAATCGCCACCGCTCATTTTCCACTGTAATTTAAATTCTTTTGGTCCGGTTGCATCAGAATACATTTTTGAAGATACTTTAAAATTCTGATATCCGTTAGCTTTAAATTTAATAGACCAAAACTTATCATTTGCACCTGCATCCCAACCATCCACGCTTGCTGCATAAGTTGTTGCTCCTTCTGTAAAGGTAAGATCCCTAGGATCCACTGTTAAACTTTCAGCTCGTAAATCATAAGTAAGATTTCCACTTAACCCCTGATCTGGTGTAAATTCTTCTGCTGTGTTATCCGGAAAAGTAAAGCCAATCATTATTTCTTGCTGTGCATTTAATCCGTTAACACACAATAAAGCAATTGTTAAAATTAAAAGTAAATGTTTTTTCATAATTCTGTTTGTTTAAGTTAATAATAATTTATCTAAATTTTAATCAATAAAAAATTTCATGAAATTACCCACGTTTAAAAGATATTACATCTGAATTTTCATTGAAAATGTAATCTTTCCTGTTTCTACATGTTCTGCATCAAGAACTTTGATAATTCCCTTTTTGCCGGAGGCAGTCTGAAATGGAATTATTATTCCTGCATTTGCCCACTTGTATTTCTTCTTTCCCCAGACATCATCGTAGGAAACAATTAATAAACTGTCGTTATGAGCTTCATCAAAATCTTCGGCACTGACACCATTATCTGCGCGAATATCATATTTAGTGTAATTTCTGGTCGTCCAGTCAACAAGGAACGGATAATACTCTGTATATAATTCAGTATTTGCAGCAGTTTCTTCTCCCGGGGACGAAAAAGTCGGTGAAGGCAACTCTACTCCGTTATCTTCACGATAATTGAAATATACCAGCACATCAACCATATCCTGATATAAACTAGCAGAATCCTGAAAATATGTTTCGTCTAAAAATGGTAAAAAGAAATTCTCTATTGAGGAGTTTTCCTGATAACCCAGTGTAATTGACGGAAATTCTAGAATTCCGCCAAACTGAGAATTAGGATCTTTATAAATTGTCATAGATATTTCAGCTTTATTCAAGTTTCTATCCTGAACTGCAAAAGTCCAAACAACTTCATCCTCTACACTTTGATAAAAAGTCTTATTTAATGTAAAACCGGCAGAGTTCAACCCTGAATCCATAACGGTCTTGGTTATTCCGTTATAGACTTTTTTAATGGTAAAATTTGTAATATTTGCTTCCTGTCCTTCAACAACAATATGAAACTTTAAAGGAGCACCAATAGCAACGATATCGCCATCCTGCGTAACATCGCCATCAAAAACAAGTTCTATTGTAGGTTTTAATGGTTCCGGATCGGGTTTACAAGAATTAAACAAGAATAAAAAGCCAAAAAATACAAATACAATTGTAATCGTAACCCGACCTGAAAATTTTCGCAATTCGCTATATATCAACATCTTATCAAATTTAAATATTATCAAAATTTATAATAATTCAACTAGTTCTTTAGGTAATTTATCTCTATAACTTTTACTGCAATAATTTACAATCCCCATACCCATTTCGCTAAGGATTTTACCACCCTTGTCGGGATTGGTAAGAAATAAAGCAAATTTTAGTGCAGCTTCAGGATTTTTAGAATTTAGGGGAATTGTAAAGCTATACAAAATTGATGAACCAAAAATCTCAGTTTCCTGACCCGGTTCAGCCCCATTAACTTTCATACTAACGGTATTATATAAGGTCTCGTATTCAGGATTACTTAGATTTATTTCATCAGGCAGTTCAACAAACTTCAAATTATGTTGCAAAGCGACTGATTTGTAAATCATCAGATAATCTATATTTCCGGTTTCCAATAAAGCTACCAAGTCCACTTCTTTAGGTCTGATAACTGTATTCTGCATAAAAATTAATTTATTTGCAAGATTATCAGATTTAAGAAATTTCTCTGCAAGTTGAAACACAAAAACAGCTCTGTAACCACAAGGGTCTGCATTTGGTTCGGAACGTCCTATAATTACATTTTCGTTTAAGAGGATATTTTGCCAATTTTTTGAGTTTATTTCAGATGCATAATTAGATTTATCAGTATAAGCAATAATCATCTCATTTGAGGCAAACACAAAATTCCATGAAGCAAATTTTGGTATCATTAATTTATCTATTACCAAAAAGTCTGCAACTGCGAGAATATCACATTCTTTATTAAGATCGGTTATCTTACGTGCAGCGTCAAGACTACCTGATGATTCTGCAAAAATTTCAAAACCGGGATTTTCTTTTTTAAATTCTTCCGCTATCTTTTTAAACGGAACAGATAAGCTTCCTGCATGAAAAACAGTGATTTTATTATCACCTTCTTTCTTATTGCCACAAGCAATGGTAGCTAAAAAGAGTAAAATATAAATGAACGCTTTAAGCAAATATTTCATAAAACTTAATTTCGAGTTGCAAAATTATGCAAAACGAATTATAAAACAAATAAAAATTAAAAATATTTAAAGCAACGACACAAAAATTATTTGATTAGGCTGTAACTCCGAGACATTTTTTTTGTACGCAATTTGTGCTTAAATTTTTGCTAGGATTAGGTTTTACTTTGAAAAAAAAAATAGCAATCGTCAAATTCAAGCAGAAACAAAGCACTCCAAACATCCCGAAAAAACAGAAATTGCTTAAACTAAGAAAGCAAATTCTAATTTTTCTTTTTTAAACCCTCGTTAAATATAATTGCGACAAAGCAATTTTATATTTTTTCGAGGATTTTTCTAAACCCTCGTTTACGGGGCACGAAGAATAACAAAAATCTAGATTTTTGATTCTTCGGAACTCCAGGCACTCTAGACACTCTAGACACTTTAGGCACTCTAGGCACTCTAGGCACTTCCTAATGGTTATCAAAATTATAAACCATATAAATCATATGTTCAAGGACGGTATTTATTTCTATCATATATTCATTTACAGCTTTTGGACTACCGGGCAAGCAAAAAATGAGAGTTTTTCCTATAGTACCTGCCACACTGCGGCTTACCAAAGCATTTGGATTTTGCTGACCGTATTTAATACGAACCATTTCCATAATACCGGGTACTCGCTTAGTCAACATCGGACTAATTGTTTCGATGGTTATGTCTTTTTCGCCGATTCCTGTTCCACCTGTAGTAAAAATAACATCACAATTTTTATTTAAGCTCTTGATCAAATCCTTAAGTTGTTTGCTATTATCAGGAATAATAATTTTTTCGATTTCACATTTTCTATCAATTCCTGCAAAAAACTCACTAACTGATTTTTCAATTGCAGGTCCGCTTAAGTCTTCATATTCGCCACGGCTAGCTCTGTCACTCAGTGTAATAACTGCAATTTTAAAAACTTTCGGTCTGTAGTTCAATGTATCGCCGATTTTCAATTTACCGGGACGAACGACTTGAGTAAAAATTCCTTCTTTTGGCATAACACAATGACCAACCTGTTCAAATACAGCACAACCACCACCATGACATTTTTTACCTTTTTGTGTTATCATCAACTCAATATTTTCATTTTCAAAAATATCCAGAATTTTAACCAGCCTATAATTAATGCCTTCGGTAGTAATATTTTCAGCAAAATCGCCGAATTTAAACTCATGTTTAAACTTTTGAGCAAAATCATCAATATCTTCTTTCGCAAGAAAACTTACCTGACGATGCCAATCTCCCCTATGAGCATCTGTAGTAATACCCTGCATATCTATTTCTATCTCAGGAACCGGAATCTTCAATTCTCCTTTCTTTTCCGAAATATTAAGTGATCGAATTGTAAATTTCATAATTAAAACGAATTTTTAAAAATCATGACACAAAAGTATATAAATATTGATTGACAAATGCGGAATTCATTAAATTTGAGACATATTGCTTATTATCTTACTCTATAACAAGCTTTCTGCTAGTTAATTGTCCATCTATTTCCACATCTATAATATAAACACCGGCAGGCAAATTAGTAGAAGAAAAAGTTAAAATAGAATATGGGCTATTAGAAATCTTGAAGTCTTTTAACAATTGACCATATAGATTAAACAATTTAACACTACATAAATACTGTTCGTGAATAGGTAATAATAATGATATATTTTCTCCAGCAACAATTGGGTTTTGCAACAGAACAAATTCTAGAACATTTATTTCATCAATATTTGTATATAAATCATTCATAAAAATTGAATCATTTGCAACAGACTCAACATTTGCAGTATTATAAACTGATTTTACTTTTATCCAAAATGGATAATTATTATAAAAATCAGGATAATCGCATGGTCCAATACCCTGACAGTCAATTTGACAATCTACAGTAAACAGCCACAATACTTCATCTTTATACACATTATATCCAACTAAAGTATCGCTTGAAATATCAGGAGGTGACCAGGATAGTGTAAAACAGTTGTATGAAGGGCAAAAGCTATTTCCATACCAGTATGTATGCTGAAAATTAAGATCATTAATTGGATTTAACTGGGAAAAAGAGGTAATATTTACTATAACCAACAATAATGTTAAATATAATTTATTAAAATGCATTCTATTTAATTAATAAAAACAGCTATTTGCAAGGACTTTTAGTTTTATTTACTAATTTTATTTCTTCTATAATCATATTCTTATCCACAGCTTTACACATATCGTAAATAGTTAGCAGTCCTACACTTACGGCTGTGAGAGCTTCCATTTCAACTCCCGTTTGACCGATACATTTAGTTGTAGCTGTAATTTCAACTCCATTATCCTTTATTTCTGCGATTACATCAACTTTGGTAAGATTAAGTTGGTGACAAAGCGGTATGAGTTCGGAGGTCTTTTTGGCAGCAATAATTCCTGCAAACTCTGAAATAGAAAGGACTTCCCCTTTTTTCATACTGTTGTCACGAATCATTTTTACTGTTTCGGGGGATAACTTTATTAAACCGGTTGCTACAGCAATTCTTAGGCTGTCCGGTTTGTCGCCTACATCTACCATGTTGGCTTTGCCGGTCTTGTTGTTTATGTGTGAGAATTTATTTGTCATATTCATTTTTTTGCCACTAAGTCACTAAGACACAAAGTTATATTTTTTTTGCCACTAAGACACTAAGCTATAATTTTTTGTCACTAAGTCACAAAATTACACAAAAGAATTTAATAATTTTTATTTAATGCCACTAAGACACTAAGACACTAAGTTATAATATCATTCGCTTTATTCCTGATTTAATAATTGGAACATTAAAATTAATTAAAAAACCAATGCGTTTTTTAGTTAATTTCAAATGACTTAATAATTGGGCTTCCCATACAGGATTAACAATATCAACCGCTTTAAGTTCACAGATTACTAAATCATTAATTAGTACATCTAATCTTAATCCTTCATCAAAAACGATGTTATCAAATATAATCGGTATATTTATCTGCCTCTGAACATGAAATCCTTTTTTCTTCATAACGTGACAAAAACAGACTTCATATACTTTTTCAAGTAGTCCCGGTCCTAATTCACAATGAACTATATATGCTGCATCAACAATAGCTTTTGCGATATTCTCTTCCTCAGGTGTTAATTTATTAAAATCCTTTTTCATTTTTATTTTTTTGTAACTATAACACTAAGCACTAAGTTACATTTTTTAACACTAATTCATTAACCTTTTTCTTTGTAACTTCGTGTCTTAGTGGCATATAGACTTCAACCACCAATATTATAAAAATTTCTATGCGTACAACTTACTCCTTTTTCGGGTTTAAACATTACAGCCTTTAAAATTGCTTCTTTTGCTCCCATCTCCCGAACGGAGTATTCATCATCAGAAAACAAACAAGGTTTTATAAATCCGTTGGCTGTGAGTCTTATCCTGTTACATATAGCACAATCACCACCCGTACCACCTTCAACTATTGAAAAATCTCCAGTTTCGAGATTCATTTGTGAAATAAACCTTATTTGCAAACCCATTTTTGATGCAAAATGTTTAAGAGCGACTTTCATCGAATCATCATTCTTGTCAAAGACAACAGCATTTAGCTTTATTGGTTCCAAGGCGGCTTTTTGAGCTGCAACAATACCTTTTATAACATCTTTTATATCTCCACCTCTGGTAATTCTTTTATATTCATCAGGATCGAGAGTATCAAGACTTATATTAACTCTCATCAATCCGGCGTCTTTTAATTGTTGTGCAAACTGTCCGAGCAAAATTCCATTAGTTGTCATATTCAAATCATCAACTCCCTTAATTTTTGCAATTGCACTTACCAGATCAACTATTCCCTTTCTCACCAATGGTTCTCCACCAGTAATTCTTATTTTGTTTACTCCCAAATCTACAGCAGTTCTACAAACATCAACAATTTCTTCAAACCTTAATATTTGAGAATGTGGAATATGTTTTATTCCCTCTTCAGGCATGCAATAAACACACCTTAAGTTACATCTGTCTGTAACTGATACCCTAAGATAATTAATATTTCTTTTAAATCTGTCTAACATCTATCATTTGTCCTTCGTTAATTTCAAGAACGCCTATTTCCATCGCAGTAATACCAAAAGCTTCGGCATAAGCATTAAGATGTGCCGAACCGTGATATGTAATTGCACTAACTGTATTGTCTTCGTTAAGCTTTACCGGATAAAAAGATTTTCTTGTTGCTTTTTTGCGTACCAGCTTATTTTTTAATTTATATTGATTTTCGCAGGGTTTAAAATTATGACCCATAGTTTTGTACAAGAATGGTTTGACAATTGTTTCGAAAAGCACTAAGCCGGAAACAGGATTTCCGGGCATTCCAAAGCAAAACTTCTTTCGATCTGATGCAAAGACTAGAGGACGACCGGGTTGAGCCAAAATACTATCAAATTTTACATCCATGCCCGAATTTTTCAAAACCGGAGCTACATAATCATAATCGCCCATCGAAACCCCTCCTGTAATAATCAAAACATCATTTCCTTCGAGCATTGAATTAATTGCCGATTCCACACCCTTGTAAGAATCATGTGCAATTCCAAAATATTCAGGAACAATATTAAGAGTACGGCAATTATTTATAATTTGATATGCATTTGAATTGTATATTTGAGCTGTAGCTAACTGATTTCCCGGTTCAATTATTTCGTCTCCGGTAACAATAATACCAACTCTTACTTTTTTATAAACTGATACCAATGACTTACCTAAAGTTGCAAGAATACCGCAATGAAAAGGTTTTAACAATATCCCTTTTTCAAGTACTTTGTCTCCTGCTTTAATATCTTCACCTTTAGGCGAAATATTTTTCGAGGAGTTTTTATTGACTATTTCAATCTTACCTGATTCTGTCAGAGTGACATCCTCAATCATCACAACAAGACCGGTATTTATTGGAACCGGAGCACCAGTCATAACTTTTATGCAATGTCCTTGTTTTATTTGTAGTGAAGATAGATTTCCAGCACCGACAACAGCATCTAACACAAGTACTTTGTCTATATCATTTTTCAAACATGCATAACCGTCAACCATACTTTTATTAAACGGAGGCATAAATATTCCTGAAACAGCATCTTCCGCAAGAACTCTGTTAAGCGATTCCGATACGGGTATCATTTCTGTTTCCATTAAAAAATCAGAATTGAGAACTATCTTGAGGGCTTCATTATGTGTTATCATCTGAATCGTATTAAAATTAGCTTTTGTATTGTGCTACACAAAAGCGAATTGCAAAAATAAACAATTGTGTCAAAAAAACATAATAATGAATTTTTAAACATAATATATTTTAATTACAAAATAGGATTATATTTGTTCAAAAGAATACAAAAATGGAGAATAACAGAGAAGAAACAGCTAAGAGACAGATTGTTAGGTTTAAGAATGGCATAAAAACAATAATTGATGACACAATAGTAACAGAAATTAGTTTTAATATAAGCATACAATGCGAGGTTGTAGGAACAATCACTTGCTCTCCTTCGCACACAAAGGAGCTTACGGCAGGATATCTTGTAACATCGGGGATTGTAAGTAAAACGAATAAATTATTGCATCTTGAATATATTGAAGACAAAAAGAAATTTGACGTAAGTTTAGAGAATAACAACATTCTAAAAGAAAAAGAATTTTCGGTTTTTAAGCCATTGGGTTGTGGAGCCGGCGATTCGCTGTTTATTAAAATAGAAAAAGACAAGGAAGATTTACCTTATATTTCGATACAGCAAAGTGAAATTTCAGATTTAATGAAAGAATTCAACAAGACTTCCGATTTATTCAGAGAAACAGGTGGAGTACATAGTTCAGCACTAGCAACTCACAAGGAAATTGTTGTTTTTATGGAAGATATAGGAAGGCATAATGCTGTTGACAAGGTTATCGGTGCACTTTATCTGAATAAACAAAATTTTAGTGACAAAATTTTACTGACGAGTGGAAGAATATCTTCCGAAATAGTTATTAAATCTATAAATGCAGATATTCAAATCATTATTTCGAGAAGTGCCCCAACAATAAAAGCAATTGAATTAGCAGAGAAAAATAATATTTGCATAATTGGTTTTGCCCGAGCCGATAATTTTAATATTTACAGTTGTTTTGAAAAAGTTGCTTTCGACTAGCACAAAACTATGTAATAACTAATCAATAACAGATCGTTCGCTAATTTATTAGTATCTCATTTTTCCTGATAAAGTCCAATACAATTGACAATTTAAAAACAAGATGTTTTGTTTAAAATAAATATTTAAGCTAAATTGAAACATCTGATGTAGTATATACGTAAAATTACATCAACCAAAATACAAATGAAAAATACATTATTATGAAACAAATTGCTATTTCTTGTTTCTTTATGGTATTTGAAAAACACTTGTCTTTAAGACGTTACTCGTCTGCAGTAGATGTTCCTGTAGTAACTTGTGGCAACGGAAAAAAAGTATTGATTTGTCATGTACCACCCGGCAATCCTGATAATCCTCAGACAATATGCGTAAGTCCTGCAGCTTTACCTGCACATCTGGCACATGGGGATTGCGTTGGTTCTTGTGATTACAATAGGAAGATAGATATTGCAAATAATGAAAGAAAAAACAATGTAATATCAGATGAAATTTTTGTTGCATACCCCAATCCATTTAATACCAATACAGTCGTAAGCTTTACAGTGCATCAGGAAAGCTTAACCAAACTGCAAGTATTTGATTATACAGGCAGGGTAGTTTCTACGATATTTAATGATATTACGCTTGCCGATAAGTTATACAAGGTTGAATTTAATTCGCAGAATTTACAACAAGGAATTTATCTTGGGGTGCTACAAACAATCAATGAAACAAGGGTTATTAAATTATCAATAATAAAATAATTTATGAAAAAGTTCTTTGTTTGTATGCAATTATGCATTGTTGTTTCTTTTTCAGGTTACACTCAAACGTACTCTTTTGGTGCATCTAATGATTCTTTAATAATTGAACTTGAAGATAATTGTATATTACCTGGAGGCGCATATCATTTTAGTATCTATAAACCAATTAATTACGATAGTTTAAATAGCCCTATATTGTGGTATATCCACGGTTCGGGCGGTTCTGGAGCAGAAGGTATTTCTATCTTACAAGAAACTTCTGAAAGAAGAAATGCACTTATTGTTTCGCCAACTATGCATACAGGTATGCTTGGCTGGGCTTATGTTAGTGATGCAAGTTATGATACAATTACAGAATGTGCTACTATTTTGTGGTCTACGCAAATATTAAAGCAAATATATCGGTATATATTGGCAAGAGAAAACAGGGTCAGCATTCCTGTTTACCTTACAGGTTTTTCACAGGGTGGTCAATTTGTTTCCCGTTATATGCTGGTAAGACAATTTGATCCTGATTCAATTCCTATTGTAATGTCGGTTTCGGTTGATCCGGCTAATTACACGCTATGTACAGACACTTTTAATGGCTCAGCAATGAATTGGAAATTTTATCGTTGTGGCTTGGCTGGCGAGTCTCCTATATACAATTGTAATAGCGTTTGGACTTATATCCCAGTTAACCAATTAATCTGCAACTCTCATGTAAAGCAATACTACAATGAAAACTATGCGGTATTAATTGGCACTGCTGACACTATTGATTTTCCGGGTTTTTGTCCTAATCAGGGCGGAGATGACCGCTACGAGCGGGCAATAGCATTTTACAATTTTTCTGACACTAACGCAGTTAACAGAGGAACCAATTTGCAGTGGCAATATGCAGAAATACCTGATATAGGACACGATGGATATGCATTATACAATACAGTTGCAGCCGGTGATAGTATCCCTATTGCTGAAAGGATTTTATTTGAAACCCCCTGGCACTATGTACCGGATTTTTCACCTGTTGCTGCTTTCTCTTTTGTTAATGCAGGACTTACGGTGTATTTTACTGATAATTCTGTCAATACCGATAATTATTGGTATTGGGATTTTGGTGATAGTACTTATTCTACTGAACAAAACCCCCAACATACTTTCGCAAACGACGGGACATATTCGGTTTGCCTGACAGCGGGAGATAGTTGTATTACGGATACAGATTGCATGGATATTAGCGTTACTTCTTCAGGAATAAGTACCGCAAATGTTTTAACTAATATTAAAATTTATCCCAACCCATTCAACAATACTGTTACTATTGAAATAGCAAACAACTACAACATGGTTGATATTGATTTTTCAATTTATGACCAAATCGGGAAAATAGTTAAAACATACAAATTGTATGAAAAAAAAACCATTATTGATTGTAATGAATTAATAAATGGCATTTACTACTATGAAGCACGAAATAATTCTAACAAAATGATTGTTAGAGGAAAACTAATAAAAATAGACTAATTTGATCAACAAAACCGTTTAGAATACCAAACATTCTCTTCTAATAGCAAGACAGTCGAAATAAGCGAAAATGCCCCAACAATAAAAGCAATTGAATTAGCAGAGAAAAATAATATTTGCATAATAGGTTTTGCCCGTGCAGATAATTTTAATATTTACAGTTGTTTTGAAAAAGTTGCTTTCGACTAGTACAAAACTAATTTCTTAAAGTTGCTTTTATCCTTTTTGGATTTAACAACAGATCAAGTGCGACTAAGATATCCGTACAAACGATATCAGCGTTACAAACTGTTTTAACTGATGCTCCTTCATCCTGAATTAAAGCAATCCCCAAAGCTGATTCTTTAAGCATTAATGCATCGTTAAAACCATTACCTATAGCAATTACTTCGGAAGAATTCAGGTTTTTAATGAATTCACATTTTTGTTTACCTTGATATTCTCCCGCAATAATTACACATTCACAATTACAGTTTTTTAGATTTGATTTTACAGTTCCAAATGTATCGGCTGTAATAATATAAACAGATAAAACTTTCGATAAAATATTAAGTTTATCTGCCACTCCTTTAAGAATAGTACCATCTTTTGCCAGAGTACCATTATAATCTAATACTAAATATCTGGCAGTGATATTATCAGAACCGGGGATTTCAACATTTAACATTAAAACAGTTTATTTGTTTTTAAAAGCTTTAATACCTGCAAATACTGCAGCAGAGCCTAACTGTTTTTCAATTCTCATCAATTGATTAAACTTTTCAATTCTTTCGCTCCTGCAGGCGCTTCCGGTTTTAAGATGTCCGGCATTAACTGCTACAGTCAGATCAGCAATAAAGCTGTCGGCAGTTTCACCACTTCGGTGACTAACAAAACAATTATAGTTATTCCTGTATGCGAGTTCAATTGTCTCAAGAGTTTCACTTACAGAGCCTATCTGATTTAATTTGATGAGTACGCTGTTGGCAACTTCGTTAGCAATACCTTTAGCAAGAATACTTTTATTTGTGCAGAACAAGTCGTCTCCAACAATTTCGATTTTATTCCCAAGTAATTTTGTCAAGTTTTTCCAGCCATCCCAGTCGTTTTCTGCCAAGCCGTCTTCGATTAACACAATTGGATATTGCCTTACCCAATTCTCCCAAAGTTTAACCATTTCATCGCTTGAAATAGACTTTTGAGTACTTTTAAAGAAAATGTATTTACCATTCTCCCACATTTCGCTAGTTGCCGGGTCAAGACAAATGCTAACATCATCACCGGGTTTATAACCGGCTTTAACGATTCCTTCCAAAATAACATCAACAGCTTCTTCGTTTGATTTTAAATTTGGTGCAAATCCACCTTCATCGCCAACGCCTGTACTTAATCCTTTAGCTTTAAGAACACCTTTTAAGGCATGAAAAACTTCAGCACCCATGCGAATAGATTCTGTAAAAGAAGGGGCATTATGCGGAGCAATCATAAATTCCTGAAAGTCAACAGTGTTATCAGCATGCGAACCTCCATTAATTACATTCATGCAGGGAACAGGTAAAACATGAGAATTAGTACCACCAAGATACTGATATAGAGGAATGTTCTGAGAAATTGCATTAGCACGTGCAAAAGCCATTGATACTCCTAAGATTGCGTTTGCTCCAAATTTACTTTTATTAGAAGTTCCGTCCAGATCAATCATAAAATAATCCAATTCGCGTTGTGAACCGAAACATTTTCCTACAACTTCGTTGGCAATTATAGAATTTACATTATCGACTGCCTTAAGTACACCTTTACCGCCATAACGCTTTTTATCTCCATCACGTAACTCACATGCTTCTCTTTCGCCGGTTGATGCTCCGCTTGGAACCATAGCCGTTGCCTGAACTCCGTTTTCTAATCTTATACATGCTTCTACAGTCGGGTTACCTCTAGAATCAAGGATTTCCATTGCTGTTAATTTCTGAATTTTCATAGTCTGAATTTTAAATTTTTATTCTATTTATTATTTTAGTTTTCTCGATTGAACAATTAAATTATTCCAAAAATTTATCAGAAAGAACAAACTTTCCGAAAGTACAAAATTAAAAAAATTACTAATTGATTAACTTTTTGAGTTGTAATAAATAATTTTTAATTATTTTGCGAAAGATTTAAAAATTATAAAAACATACTAAAAATAATATTATGACAACAAATGAGTACAAAAACATTTTAAAGATAGCGATTGCTAATGAAGTTGAAGCATACGAATTTTATTTGAATGCAGCTAATAAATCAAAAAATGCTAATCTCAAAGCAACATTTACAGAACTTGCAGAAGAAGAAAAAAAACATAAAATTACATTAGAAGCTTTTCTTAACAACGAAACTAAACAGATGCAATTTAAAGAAACTGCTGATTATAAAATTTCGGAATCGATAGAATTGCCTAAATTGACCTCTGATATGTCTTTTGCTGACGGTCTTGCTTTAGCAATGAAAAAAGAAGAAGAAGCTATGAAAATGTATGAAGAATTTGCAAATGCAAGTGATAATGAATCTCAGAAAGAGTTATTTATGCAATTAGCAATAATGGAAAAAGGTCATAAGACAAGACTTGAAGATATATATTCTTCAACTGCTTATACTGAAGTTTGGTAATAATAAGTTTGTAAATTTTTTATAAAAAGAACTCTATTAGGGTTCTTTTTTTGCACTAGTCATTTATATTATCACCCAAAAATGTTTTTGTCATGGTCTTTGCTTTGCTTCGCCGCAAAGACACACGCCAAAAGCTATTGTTTTAGTTTGTAAACCCCCGACTTAAAAGTCGGGGTTACTGACATTTGAGCCCTCCGGGCTCAGAATATTGAACTAACTAAATTATTACCAAAAAAAAACACTATCATAGCCAATGTTTACATTCGAACTCTGAAGGCGAAAAAATGAAGGGACACTAGTGTATATTTAAAAAGGATTTCGAACTCTGACGCAGGAAGAGTGAGAAATCTGTTATAAATACTCATCATCCAACTCTCACTCCTATATCTGTCTGTGCAACTGATTAAAGAAAATATTTTAAAATTATCAAACACTAAAGAAAAAAAGCAAAATACGTCAATAATTTTCCTAAAAAAAACTCTGAAATTTAAGCTAAAAATAAATGTTATAAAACCTATTGAAAAGCAATAATAATCATATTTTCAATGGAATAATTATATTAATATTGCTATTACAGAATTAAATAATTATTGAGATGAAATTTATTACACAAAAGTACGCAATTGCGGACGAACCAATGAAAGTTTTCATTGATGCCGAAGAAATTATCAGTATTCTAAACGATGCTAAACCCGACAAACATATTGTAAAAGACATAATTGACAAGTCTTTGAACAAAACCAGATTAAGTATGCAGGAAACTGCAATGCTGACGAACACAAGTGATCCTGAATTGATTGAAATGATAAAAGAAGGAGCCCGCACCATAAAAAGAAATATTTACGGGAACAGAATTGTGTTGTTTGCTCCTTTATACATTGGCAATAAGTGTATCAACAATTGTAAATATTGTGGTTTCAGAGCAAGCAATACTGATGCTGTCCGTAAAACCTTATCAGATGAAGAAATAATTAATGAAATAAAAGCCTTAGAAGACAACGGGCAAAAGAGACTGGTTCTGGTATATGGTGAACATGACCAATACAATCCGGAGTACATCGCACATACAGTAAAACTTGCATATTCGGTAAAAAAAGGCCATGGAGAAATCAGAAGAGTAAATATAAATGCTGCTCCACTCGAAATAGAAGGTTTTAAAACTGTAAAAGAAGCCGGAATAGGGACTTTTCAGATTTTTCAGGAAACCTACCACCCACAGGCATATACATCTTATCATTTAAGGGGTAAAAAAGCAAATTACGAATATCGTCTAACAGCTCTTGACCGGGCAATGGAAGCAGGAATTGATGATGTTGGTATTGGGGCATTATTCGGACTATATGACTGGAGATTTGAAGTCTTAGGTCTCGTTCGCCACACTAATCATCTTGAGGCTTGTTACAATGTAGGACCTCATACAATTTCATTCCCACGTATAAAAGACGCTTCTATGCTGGATTTTGGCTCAAAATATATGGTTAACGATGAAGATTTTGCAAAACTTATCGCAATTTTAAGACTTGCTGTTCCATATACAGGAATGATACTAACTGCTCGTGAACCAAAAATAATTCGTGATGAATGTATCAATTATGGTGTTTCTCAAATTGATGGAGGCACTAAACTTGAATTGGGCAGTTATACAAAATCCGTAAACGAAGAACAAGACCTCAACAAAGGACAGTTCAGAATAAATGATAACAGAAGTCTGAACGAAATTATAGACGAATTACTTGACCATAATATGCTGCCATCATTCTGCACAGCATGCTACAGATTAGGAAGAACAGGTGAACATTTTATGGAGTTTTCTGTTCCCGGTTTTATAAAAAGATATTGCACTCCAAACGCTATAATGACTTTGGCGGAATATCTGATTGATTACGCACCTGAGATAACATCAAGCAAGGGTTGGAAAGTAATAGAAAATAATATTAACGATTTGCAGGATGAAAAGTTGAAAGATAAAATTCGTGATAATATTAAAAGATTAAAATCCGGTGAGCGTGATTTGTATTTTTAATACTATAATTGTAATAAAAAAATGAAATCGAAAGATATCAAACCACATATTGGAATATTTGGAAGGAGAAATACCGGAAAAAGTTCTCTTATTAATCTATTAACCGGTCAGGACACTGCTATTGTTTCAGATTTTGCAGGGACGACAACTGATCCTGTAAAAAAATCTGTTGAGATTATATCAGTAGGTCCGGCAATTATTATTGATACGGCAGGAATTGATGACACTGGAGACTTAGGAAAACTAAGAACCGGAAAAACTCTACAAGTTATCAATACTATTGATATGGCGATATTGGTTTTTTCGGAAAACAATTTCGGTTCTTTTGAAAATTCTTTGATAAGAGAATTTAACAAATTAGATATTCCATATATTCTTATCCATAATAAATCGGATATCGTAAAATTGGAATCTAGTCTTTCAAAAAAAATAGCCAAATCAACCAAACATATAGTCTTGGATTTCAGCACTATAAACCCCGGCAAGTTTGAAGACTTAACAGAATTGATTAGAAATACTATACCGGAAAACGCATATAATAAACCCGGATTATTTAAAGATTTGATAAACCCGAATGATATAGTTTTAATGGTAACGCCTATTGATTCTTCTGCACCGGAAGGTAGAATGATTTTGCCTCAGGTTATGGCTTGGCGTGATTTGCTTGATAATAACTGCATTTGCATGTCAGTAAAAGAAACAGAGCTTAAGGAATTTTTTAAATTAGGAATTACACCGAAATTAGTAATAACTGACAGTCAAGTTTTTGGATACGTTTCCGAAATTGTTCCGAAAGATATTAAACTCACAAGTTTCAGTATAATTTTCTCAAGACTGAAATCAAGTTTTGAAGATTGCTTAATGGGAACACAATTTATAGACACACTTAAAGATGGGGACAAAATTCTTATTCTTGAATCCTGCACACATCACATAACTTGTGATGATATTGGAAGAATTAAAATTCCGTCATGGTTAAAAAAACATACGGGTAAAGATCTCAAATTTGAAACGATTTCAGGGCTATCAGAGATAAGTAGTGACGTGAAAACATACAAACTAGTAATCCAATGTGGTGGTTGCATGGTAACGCGTAAACAGATATTATCAAGATTAAAGCCATTTATTGACGCCGGCATTCCAGTCTCGAATTATGGAATGACCATAGCTTGGGTAAACGGCATTTTTGACAGAGTAACTGAAGTTTTCAAAAAGTAATTTATGATTGAAGAAATTCTAAATAAAGAAAATCTTAATAAATCAGACATCATAAATCTGTTAAACTCCGATGGAGATGATTTGCAGTTACTTTTTGATTATTCGACTAAAATAAAAAACAAATATATAGGAAACAAGGTACATCTTAGAGGAATAATTGAATATTCAAACATTTGCTCAAAGAATTGCTACTACTGTGGCATAAGAAAAGACAACGAAAACGTAAACAGATATATCTTAAGTGAAGAAGAAGTTATTGAAGCCTCAAAGTTTGCATATCACAACGGCTATGGCTCAATTGTTATCCAGACGGGAGAACTTCAAAGTGAAAACAACACAAAAAAAATAGAGAAACTATTAAAAGAAATCAAAAGTTTATCTGATAATAAACTCGGTATTACACTATCTTGTGGCGAACAAACTGAAGAAGTTTATAAACGTTGGTTTGACGCCGGGGCACACAGATATTTGCTTAGAATAGAATCTTCGGACAAAGAGCTTTATGAAAAACTACATCCCAATAATAAACTCCATTCATGGCAAACTAGAGTTAATTGTCTATATGCACTCAAAAATATAGGATATCAGGTTGGCACAGGAGTTATGATTGGTTTACCTTTCCAAACTAATGAACATCTTGCCGATGATATTTTGTTTATGAAAAATCTGGATATTGACATGTGTGGAATGGGACCCTACATCGAACATGAAGACACTCCTCTTTTTCAGTATAAAAACAACTTATTAAGTTTAAATGAGAGACTTGAATTAAGTCTAAAAATGCTGTCGGTATTAAGGATTGTAATGAAAAACATAAATATTGCAGCAACTACCGCATTACAGGCAATTTCGACAAAGGGTCGTGAAGATGCCATAAGAATAGCAGCAAATGTAGTAATGCCAAACATTACGCCTGTTTTATACAGGGAAAATTACAAGCTTTACGAGAATAAACCCGGAATAAACGAAGATTGTGAAGATTCAATCAAGTCAATTACTCGATTGGTGCAAAATGCAGAATGTGAAATCAGTTTTTCGGAATGGGGAGATTCGAAAAGATTTAAAAATAGGGAAAAATAGTAAATCTAAATCACCACCAACTTGTTTTTAATTGCATAAGCCATCAGGCTTAATGAATTTTTGCAATTAGTTTTAATCATCAGATTTGTTTTATGTCCCAGAACTGTGCGTTCGCTTATAAATAGTTCTTCGGCTATTTCTTTGTTGCTAAGACCTTCACATAATAGCTGTAAAATCTCTTTTTCTCTGCGTGTAAGGTCAATTATATTTTTATCAGATTTTTTTTCTTTGGTTAGTTGTTTGGAAAAAAATTCAAAAAGTTCTTCCGAATAATAGTTTCCACCGTTAACAACTGTTAGTATTGCTTTATCAAGAGTATCTTTGTTAATATTTTTGATTAAGAACCCTTTTACACCAACGTCCATCATACTTTTAATATATTCATCGTCATTAAACATCGTCAATGTGATAATATTCAAATCGGGAAATTTTTCGAGAGCCAATTTTGCAGCTTCTATCCCATTCATAACAGGCATTTCCAAATCTAACAGTACTATATCTGGTTTATCCTTATTAAGAATGTCTAAAAATTCCTGTCCATTTTGTGCTTCACCAATCAAACTAATATAACTTAGCTTTCCCAAGACCATTTTAAGTCCGTTTCTAAATATTTCGTGATCATCAACGATTATAATCTTAATCTTATCTTTCATTGTAATATTACTTTCAAATATTGAAACAAATATACATTAAATATTTCAAAAATTAGTATTCACAGCGTTTAGCAAATATAACATTAGATCGAAACTTCAATTTTTATAGTAAAACCGTTATTTGGAATTGAATTAAAGCTGTATTTTCCGTTTATTGACTTTACCCTGCTTATGATATTTTTCAAACCCATACCCACATTTTTTGACGTTAATATCTCTTCAACATTAAAGCCAATGCCGTCATCTTTAAAGTACAAATCAAGCTTATCGTCATTTTTAACCAGCAAAATATAAATATTTTTTGCTTTGGCATGTTTGATAGTATTATTAATCAATTCGCTAATAACTCTAAAAAATATCAACTCTAGATTCTGATCCAATCTTTCGTCAAGATTCTCAGTTTCAAATTTAATGTTAATTTTATTTGCTTTATTAACTTTATCGCAAAAGCTTTCAACAGCTTTGATAAGTCCATATTCATGAATAATGCTTGGCATCAGATTATTTGAAATATTTCTTGTTGCAACTACAGCCTCATCAATCAATTCGTTTGAATAATTTACCATTTCCTCGCGTTCCTTTTGACCAGAGGACATTGACTTTAGCTCATTTACATACAGTTTAATAGTAGAAAGTAAAGGACCTAATCCGTCGTGCATATCTTTAGCAAATCTTTGGCGTTCACGCTCTTCAGCTTGTATAACAGCGCTCAATACTTGCCTTTCCTCCATCCTACGGCGGGAAATATTACGCACTACGCTAAGTATCTGTTTTTCATTATTATACATTATTAGTCGGCTAATAAACTCAACAGTTATTATGCGACCATCCTTAGTTAAATGTTCGGACTCAAAAGTATGAGAACCCTTTTCGAAAATTATTTTACGATTTTTAGAGACTGTAGATTTATATTGTTGAGATTTAATATCCGACATTTTCATTTTAAGCATTTCCTCTTTGGTATATCCCAAAGTATTACAAGCAGCTTGATTTACTTCCACAATATCTTCGTTAATATTTGTGACAAAAATATCATCAACGGTACTATCGAAAAGCTGTTGGAATCTTTCTTCCGACTCTCGTAATGCTTGTCTCACAGTACTTAGATTTTGTTTGGATTTTTCTAAAGCAGTGAAAAACCTATAAATTTTTTCTGTTGTAAATATGTAAATAAAAAACAGTAAAAAACTTATAGTAATTATAGCTGTAATAACAGCACTTTTAATAGTGTCTTTACGAAGCACGGCACTCTCTTCCTGAAGAATAACCGATGCTGCAATATATATATTCAATTCTTCATAAAAAACAAAGGCCATCAATTTCTCTTTACCATCCAGCTTATATGTTACTACACCTTCATTTTTATTTTTAATTTGTTGAAAAACAGTACTGTTCCCCCAATCCTCTCCTTCGCGGTTAGGATGAATAATCATTTTTCCATTATCATCAAAAACAAAAGGATATCCGGTCTTTCCAATTTTTAAATCAATCAAAATAGCTTTCAATTCGTCCAAATCCTTTTCTTTCTGTCCTACATAAACCATTCCTACAATACTATCCCCATAAAATACAGGCTCATAGGCAGTTATATACCAATCATCAACTACAAAAGCTCTACCCAAATAGGTTTCCCCCTTTTCAATAGTTTGTATAACCGGCGAATTATTTGGAATAAATGTACCTATTGCTCTAGAACCATCTTTTTTTAATACATTAGTTGACAACCTAACATATCCTACATTTGTTTTCTGAAAAATAGTAACAGTTCCACCAATCAGGTTTTGAATACTGTCCACAAAACTATTTTCATTATTTATCAAGTAACCATTAAGATACCATGCATTTAGTTTTGTCTCAATGATTTCTCCTGTTTCCTGATTTTCAGCATTTATTTTAAAATTTGATTTGTCAATGTAAAAACTGCTCTCGTTAAATATTTTCAGAGCTAGTTTAAGACTTTTTTTAACATTTTCAATTTTCAGAGTCTGTTCTCTGTCAAACATTTTTGAAATTGTTCTTACTTCAACTTTCAAGCTGTTTTCTAGTTGCTTTTCAAAAGACTTTATAGAACCTGAATATATCCAAACTGTTAGTATTATTACTACACAGCTAATAATAGCACTTATGGGCAAAAACAACTTAAGTTTTATGGGTAAAGGCCTTAATTTCACTTAATTCTTAATTAAATTTTGCAGTAAAATTAGGCAATTTTTATGATTAAAAAAAATATGAATACGCATAAAAAAGACTCTGTCGGAAAAGGAGAATACACCAACAGAGTCTTCAAGTCAAACTATTACTAAACAACAGGAATTGAAACAATAAATTTACTTCCCTTATCGGGTTCACTTTGAATTTTTATTGTACCCTCATACAACTCAGCCATCTTTTTTGCAATTGACAAACCCAAGCCACTACCGGTAACATATTTGGTTTTATTGTTTTTAATTCTGACAAAATCATTAAAGAGCAGTTTACATTCATCTTCAGTCATTCCAATACCGGTATCTTTAACCGAGATAGTTAATTCGTTCTGTTTAATCGCGACATTTATAAAAACCTTGCCGTTTTCAACATTATATTTTACGGCATTTGAGACAAGATTATTCAAAATCATTTCAATCTCAGACTTATCGCAAAGGAATATTGTATTTTCTTCACCATCCAGATAAATTTTAATATTTCTCTGTATTGCCAGTGGCTCAATTGAATCCACAACAGTTTTGGCTATTTCATAAATATCGTTTTTTCGTAAATCTCTGATTTTAGTTTTAGCTTCAATTCTGGTAAGATCAAGCAAATCCATTATTAAAGATCTCATTCCCTTAATTCTTTCCAACGAACGTCCTATCATTTCCATGTAATCGTCCAGATTATCGCCAACCTGTTTATCTTGCATAATTCTCAGATAACCTTCAATAGCATTAATTGGAGATTTTAATTCATGAGATAAAACAGACAAAAACTGAAATCTGATTTGCTTACCTTCTTCCTTCATTTGCTTTGTCATTCTTTTTAAAAACAGGTTTTTAGTAATATTATCAACAGCTGTTTTCAATTCTGCCGGTGTAAATGGCTTTGGAACGAAATTGAAAGCTCCCTTATTTGTTGCTTTAATAGCAAGTTCTAACGAAGCATATGAAGTAATCATCATAACAGATATGTCTATCTCGTTTTGATTAATATATTCCAGAACTTCAATACCATCAATTCCGGGTAGTTTATTATCAAGTAAAATTATATCAATTTTTGTAGAATTGATAATTTCAATTGCCTTTTCACCGGTTTCTGCTTCGATAATTTCGAATGTGAAATCCTCATCCATAAATGGATATCCGACAGAGAAATCTCTAAGTACTCTCGCTGCACCCGATCTTATGCCGGGTTCATCGTCAACGATTAAAAGATTTAATTTGCTCATAATTTTAAAAGTTTATTTATTTCACGATGCAATTGGTCGGATCTTAATCCTTTTTCAAGATATAAATCTGCTTTTATCCAATTCTTATCTTTTTCATTTTCTAAGCCAAAAATCATCCCTGTATCTGCTGTTAAAGCGGTTGCTATTATTATTGGCATATCTGGTTTTATTTTCTTTATCTTATGGCATAAGATAAAACCGCTATCCTTATTCTCCATCATCAAATCAAATATTGCCAAATCAGGATTTATAACTTCCATAACTTTTTCGGCTTCTTTTTGGCCATAAGCACTGATGACATCAAATCCCATATTTTCAATCATTTTAGTCATCTGAAAAAGATAATCCGAATCATCATCTACAATAAAAACTGTTTTTTTCTTATTCGTTTCCATATTTCTAATTATTAAATTTTAATTTATTCTTGGTAATTTGACCATAAATGTTGTCCCCGTTTTTCCATTTTCGGGATTATTATTTGAATTTACTGCTATTTTTCCATTATGCATCTTTATAATGCCATACACAAGAGGCAATCCCAAACCTGTTCCTTTGCCAATTTCTTTAGTTGTGAAGAATGGAGTAAACAACTTTTCAATATTCTCTTCAGCAATCCCTATTCCCTCATCTTCAAAGTATATTATTACAGAATTATTCTCCTCTTCAATACTAACAGACAAAGTTCCTCCTTCCGGCATAGCCTCAACAGCATTTTTTTCCAGATTTGTAAATGCCTGCATCATTTGTTCAGCATCAATCATCATAATTTTGTTTTTTATCTTACAGTTTATATCTGTTTTAACATTTTTAGGAATTACAACAGAATTTAGCGTTTTCTGAATAAATTCATAAATATCTACTTCTTCAACCTTAATCTTGTTTTTTCTGGCAAAATTGAGCAGATTGCTAACTATATTCTTACATCTTATTGATTGGTCTGCTATTAGTTGTAAGTCCTGTCTTTTAGGATCATTTTCATCCAATTCATCAAGAACTATATTACTGTACATTGTAATTACACCCAGCGGGTTATTCAATTCATGAGCAATTCCAGCAGAGATTTGACCCATATTTGCCAGTTTCTCAGAATGCTTTAATGCCAGTTCTGCATTGGCAAGTTTTTTATTAGATACCTGCAGAGCGTTAAAATACCGGTACAATTTTTCTGAAGTAAATCTATAGATAAAAATTAGTAAAAACAATATAGAGATCAAACCGACTATTGCTGCACCTTTAATGGCATTATGAACAAATTCTACACTTTCTACATCATTTACAACAGAGGCTCCGATATATAGTTCAAATTTCTCAAAATACTTATATGCCATTGTTTTAGTCTTACCTTTTTGTTTGTATTCAATTACTCCTTCTTTGTTTTCTATTATCTTTTTCAGAACTTCCTCATCTTCAAATACAGTAGTGTTACTTTCGGGATGAATCAGAAAATTTCCATGTTTATCAAAAACAAAAGGATAACCACTTTTACCTATTTTCAAAGTATTTATTATTCGGGTTAACTCCGACATATCTTTCTCTTTATCACCGACATACAACATTCCCACAATTTCATTTCCAGTATAAAAAGGTTCGTAAGCCGTAGTGTACCATTCGTTTAATACCAAAGCACGTCCGTAATATTTCTCTCCTTTCATAATTGCATTTACAACAGGCGATTCCATTGGAATATATGTCAAAACCGCTCTGGTACCATCAAATTTGCGTACATTTGTCGAAATTCTCACAAAGCCGCTATCTATTCGCTGAAAAACTGATATCGTACCTCCAAAAACACTTTCGAGACTGTCAACAAAATCATTATTACAATTTATAAGCTTATTATTATGATACCACTTATTCAAAACCGCTTCATGTTTTACATTATTCTTTTGATTTTCAACTATTTGATGAATAGTATCTGAAGTAATAATTAAAGGCGTTTGAAAGAAATAGCTATGTGCAACTTTTAGATTATTTTGAACTTTTTCGAGTTTTAAGGCACTCTCTCTTTCGAACATTTTAGAGATTGTGTTTACTTCTAGTTCAAGATTATTTTGAATATGATTCTCAAAACTTGATATTGACTTATTGATAAACCAAATTGTAAGAAATACCACAACAATTATTATAATTATTGTAACCGGAAGAAACAGTTTCAATTTTAAGGGTATTCTAAATTTTGGTTTCATCATTTTTATTTTTAAGTTAAAAATGCCTGACTTAAACACTGACACGATTCGCTCTCGTCAGGCATTTAATTTACTTAATGAATCACATCTCTTTTGTAATAATGAGTATGCAACAACTCATGACTTTTATGACCCAGAGGTTTCTCTAAAAACTCTTCATAAATCTGAATAATTTCAGGATTTTTATGAGAAACCTTTATTGTTTCTTTGTCATCAATATCATAAATAGTTTTCATTCTCTGTTTAACATCCTCTTCAGAAGCTCCTATATGCTGACCTCCTCCATTAAGACAACCGCCAGGGCAAGCCATTATTTCGATAAAATGAAATGTTTTTTCACCACGTTTGATGCTATCTAACAATATTCTGGCATTTGCTAATCCGTTAACTACGGCAACTTTCACTTTTAATCCGTCAATATCCACTTCTGCCTCTTTACAACCTTTAAAACCTCTCAATGCTTCGATTTTAAACTTAATCAATTCATCTCCGGTAATAAAATGATATGCTGTCCGAATTGCAGCCTCCATAACACCTCCTGAAGCAGCGAATAATTTACCTGCAGAGCTTCTGTATCCCAAAGGGGAGTCAGTAGTTTCAGGAGCAAGATTATTCATATCAATACCAAACATCCTGATAAGTTGTCCTAATTCTCGTGTGGTAAGTACGGCATCAACATCTGTAATACCTTTATTTGTCATTTCTTCCCTTTGTGCTTCAAACTTTTTAGCAGTACATGGCATAACCGAAACTGAATAAATATTTTCAGGTTTTACACCTGTTTTTCCGGACCAATAAGTTTTTATGACAGCACCCATCATTTGTTGAGGCGATTTGCATGAAGATAAATTTGGTATCATTTCAGGATAAAACTCTTCGGCGAATTTAATCCATCCCGGACAGCAACTAGTAATCATCGGTAATACGCCTCCTGTTTTAACTCTTTCGACAAGTTCTGAAGCTTCTTCCATAATCGTTAAATCTGCAGTAAAAGTTGTATCAAATACATATTTAAACCCGATTTTGCGTAATGCAGCATTCATAATTCCATTTATATCTTTTCCGGGCTCCAATTTTAATTCTTCTGCCAATGACACCGAAATTGCCGGTGCATATTGTACCACAACAGTTTTTTCAGGATTGCTTAACATTGAAAGCAGTTCCGGAAAATGACTTTTCTCTGACAATGCTCCGGTTGGACAAACCATGATACATTGCCCACAGTTTACACAACTCGAAGTATTCAACCCCTGATTGAATGTTGTTCCGATAACAGTTTTGCTACCTCTGTTTATAAAGTCGATACATGAAACTCCCATAACTTCCTCGCAAACTCTTACACATCTGCCGCAAAGAATACATTTATCAGGATCCCTGACAATACTGACACTTGATCTGTCAATATGATTATTATTCTTTACCCCTCTTATTCTTCTTTCTCTGACATGCAATTCCTCTGAAAGGTTCTGAAGTTCGCAGTTTTTGTTCCTCACACAATACAAACAATCGTCAGGATGATTAGATAAAAGAAGTTCAACAATTGTTTTTCTTGACTCCACAACACGTGCTGAATGAGTCAATATTTTCATTCCTTCTTCAACCGGAGTAGAACAAGAAGTTACTAATCTGTTCGTTTTCAGATTCTCGACAACACACATTCTGCACGAACCGGTCGGAAACATATCCTTTAAGTGGCATAAAGTGGGAACTTTAATTCCATTACGCTTTAATACGTCCAATATAGTTTCACCTTTTCGGGCTTCAACTTGTTTATTATTTATTTCTATTAAAAAACTCATAACAGTAGATTTTTAAATTACACAATACGAATTGCCTCAAAATTACATGCCTCATAACAGGCTCCGCAACCGATACACTTGTCTTCATTTATAAAATGAGGTGATTTTCTGGTTCCTATAATTGCTCCAACAGGACATTTTTTTGCACAAACAGTACATCCGGTACATTTTTCCACATCAATCTTATAAACTTTAAGATTTTGACAAACTCCGGCCGGACAATGCCTATCAAAGACATGTGATTCATATTCATCTTTAAACCATTTTAGTGTACTTAATACAGGATTTGGGGCTGTTTGTCCCAGGCCACACAGAGAAGTATCTTTAATGACATTACACAGTTTTTCGATCTGCATAACTCCTTTAAATCTGTCAAGTGCTTCTGTATTATCACCAGGTTTTGGTTTTGATGTAATACTTTCAAGAATTTCCAATAATCTTTTTGTTCCTTCGCGACATGGTATGCATTTACCACAACTTTCTTTCTGAATAAAACTCATAAAGAATTTAGCAACATCAACCATACAGTTGTCTTCGTCCATTACTACCAAACCACCCGATCCCATCATTGCTCCAACCTTAATTAGAGATTCATAGTCAATCTGAATATCAAGGTTTTGCTCTGTAATACAACCACCTGATGGTCCACCAATTTGGACTGCTTTAAATTTTTTATCGTTTTTTATACCACCTGCAATGTCAAATAAAATCTGTCTGATTGTTGTTCCCATTGGAATTTCTACTAAACCTGTCAGTTTTATCTTTCCTGAAAGTGCAAATACTTTTGTTCCTTTACTGTTCTGTGTACCAGTTGATGAAAACCAATCTGCACCGTGATATATTATAGACGAAACATTTGAAAATGTTTCTACATTATTTATTACCGTTGGTTTATTGAAAAGTCCGCTTGTTGTCGGGAATGGGGGTCTTGATCGTGGCATTCCGCGTTTCCCCTCAATACTGTTCATCAGTGCTGTTTCTTCGCCGCAAACAAATGCACCGGCACCTTTTTTAATTTTTATTTCAAAATTAACCCCTGTTCCAAAAATATTTTTACCAATCAAACCAAACTCTTTGGCTTGTTTTATTGCAATTTCCAAACGTTCAATCGCAAGCGGATATTCTGCTCTTATATAAACATAAGCTTTAGTAGCTCCAATAGCATAAGCACCAATAGCCATGCCTTCGATAAGACGATGCGGGTCGCCCTCAATAACTGCTCTATCCATAAAAGCTCCGGGATCTCCTTCATCAGCATTACAAATCAAATATTTTTGATCATTGACTTCAGAATTTGCAAACTTCCATTTGCGTCCGGTAGGAAATCCTCCTCCACCTCTACCGCGTAATCCACTTTTTTCAATTATATCACAGATATCAATCGGTTTGTATAGATTTATGGCTTTAATATAACTTTTATAACCATCTCTAGCAATATATTCGTTAATATCAACTGGATCAATTATCCCAACATTTTTAAGTACAAGTCTTTTTTGTGGAGCAAAGAATGGATGTTCATTCAAATAGGCTATTTTATTCCATTTTTCAGCATTTGGTATTTCGATTTGCCCCAAAATTATTGAATCATCCGGAATCTTATTGGAAAGTAACATCGAATTTAAAATCGGAACGACTTTATCTGCTGTAACTTCCTGAAATGATAATCTATTATATCCGGGCAATTGAATATCCACAATAGGTTCAACTGCACACAAACCAATGCAACCTGTTTCGATTATGCGAGCATTAATATTATTGTCTTTTAGAAAGCTTTTTACGACCTCTAAAGTTTTACCGGCACCGGCACCTAATCCACAGGTCCCTGCTCCTACGTAAATAATAGGTTCAGAAATAACCTCATGTTTCATAACAGATATCTTTTCGTGTATCTGTTTATCTTTTGAATTTCCAGAATAATCTCTCAAAACCTCGTTTATGAGAAACTCTTTATATTGATTTTTTACTGTGCTCATAATTCTGCTTGTTTACGATAACTATCTAGTATTTCTTTAATTGACTCACTATTAACCTTTGCATGGAAATTTCCGTTTACAGAAATCACTGGAGCTAAGCCACAGGCACCCATGCAAGCGACCTCTTCAATACTAAAAATTCCATCACGGGAAGTACTTCCTGCTTTTACTCCTACATATTTTTCTATTGTTTCAAGAACAGTAAGAGAGCCTAAAACATGACAGGCAGTTCCTCTGCACACCTGAATATGGAATTTCCCAAGAGGACTAAACCTAAATTGATTATAAAATGTAGCCACACCAAAAATTTTACTTGTGGGCATAGACAAATAATTTCCAACTTCGATAACTGAACCTTTGGATAGAAATCCTTCGTTTCCTTGAATATCTTGTAAAATCGGTATTAGATTTTCCTTTGCTCCTGCAGGGTACTTTTGTAATATGTCGATTATTTCAGTTTTCATACATTTTTAATTTTTTAATAAAGCACAGCTATAATAACTGTGCTTCTCGATACTTTTACTAATTGATGTGTTTCTTAATCTCTTCTATAATCTTTGCTGCATCAACCGGTTTTCTTATAAAACCACAAACTGGGAACCAGTAAGTCTGTCCATCTTCACCTTTATAGTCTATACCTGCCGTTCCGTCTGAAATATTTTTAAGAAGAATAACTTGCAGATCTTTAAAATTTGGATCTTTTCTGTATTCTCTGGCCATTTCCTGAACGCTGGCTTTAGAAGTTACCAGAATATCAATTGAAGACTGAATCAGAAAAGGAATCTTTTTAAATTCGGGATTATTCAACATTGCTCTTGCCATATCAAAACCTTCGAAATGAGTTGTCATCATAACATCTAAAATTGCAAGATCAGGTTTTTCACTCCTCAATTTTTCAAGACCTTCTTCTTTACTTACTGCTGAGATAACTTCATAACCTTCTTTGGTTAAGATTGTTCTCAAAACTGTGATGACATCAATGTCGTCATCAACTACCAAAATTCTTTTCCTTGTTTCCATAATAGTATTTTTTAATTGTGAATACTCTTTTTAAAAATTTCATTGTGCGTTTTAAATCTTTCATTACAAAAATATTTTGAATATAAGAGCTGTAATAGAGAGAATAATCCTGATTTTAAAGGCAGTTATATATCGATTTTGAAAATAAAAACCAGTACTTTTACGCAATTTATATAGCATAAAAAAACAGAGTAATGTATATAAGAATCTATACAAATAATGTAAATAGTGCACAATTAAAAAATTGAATAGTCATGTGAATAAAACAAATTCAACTCTGTAATTTGTGCCACAAAATGCTAAAGATCCATTCATTTGTGAAAAACAAAAAAAAAGAGGCAGAAAATTTTCCACCTCTAAAAAAAAACTAACATAAATCTCAAATCTAATATCGATCTCGTTTTATATAATGTGTATGCAATAGTTCATGCGATTTATGACCCAAAGGCTTCTCTAGGAACTCCTTATAAATCTGAACAACTTCAGGATTTTCGTGTGATTTACGAATTGTAAGTCCCATATCTTCCTCATAAATTGCTTTTGAACGTTTATTCCTAATTTCCAGATTAGTAGGAATAGGTTGGCCACCACCACCTAAGCAACCACCAGGGCAAGCCATAATTTCAATAAAATGATAATGAGATAATCCATCCTTAACAGATTGCATAACCTTATCTGCATTTACAAGGCCATGAGCGATAGCAACCTTTAGTTCTACTCCTTCAAGAAATTTCCAAGTTTCCAAACAACCCTCTATTTTTAAAGATGCTTCCTTCACACCTTCCATTCCTCTAACTGGAGTAATATTCAGGTTGTTAAACGGCACTTCTCTGCCTGTAACAATTTCATAAGCTGTTCTTATAGCAGCTTCCATTACACCGCCAGTTGCACCAAAAATCACTGCTGCACCTGTAGAATCACCCATGAAACTATCATAATTACTGTCATCAAGTGTCTTAAAGTCTATACCTGCTTGTTTTATCATTCTGGCAAGCTCTCTAGTCGTTAAAACATAATCTACATCTTTATAACCACTATCTCGCATTTCAGGACGATTTGCCTCATATTTTTTTGCTGTACATGGCATGATTGAAACAGAGACAATATTAGCTGGATCAAGATTTCTTTTTTGTGCATAATATGTCTTTGCCAATGCCCCAAACATTTGTTGAGGTGATTTACAAGTTGACACATTTTGTACATATTCAGGGAATTTATGCTCAAGAAATTTTATCCAACCCGGAGAACAGGATGTTGTCATAGGTAATGCTACGTCAGTTGCACCATCAACAAGAACTTTTTTCAATCTGGTTAATAGTTCTGTTCCTTCTTCCATTATGGTTAAATCTGCTGTAAAATCAGTATCAAGAACCGAATCGAAACCAAGTCTTCTTAGTGCAGTAACCATTTTGCCTGTTACTCTGCTTCCTATATCAATACCCAAATCTTCTCCTAGTGCAACTCTAACTGCAGGTGCAGTTTGTACAATAACGTGTTTATTACTGTCACCAAGTGCACTGAACACTTCAGATATATAGTTCTTTTCAGTCAATGCTCCCGTGGGACATCTGTTAACACATTGACCACAATTGGTACATACTACGCTTGCCATCGGTTGATCAAAGAAAGTAGCTATCTTTTGTTCGCTGCCTTTGTTAACGACTGCCAGAGCAGAAACTTTTTGCAATTGAGAACAAGTTCTTACACAACGCTGACAACGGATACATTTGCTATCATCCTTAATGATTGATGCAGATGATCTATCTATTATATACTCATGAAACTGCAACAAATCAATAAAATTATTTTCACCAACAGCATGTTCAGCTGCCAAATCCTGAAGTTCGCATTTACCATTTTTATAACAAGTTGTACAATTTGCGTTATGCTCCGAAAGTAAGAGCTCAATAATATGCTTTCTGGCTTTTCTAACTTTTTCGGTATTTGTAAATATTTCCATCCCATTCGAAACCGGAACCGCACAAGAAGCCTGCAATGTTTTAACTCCTTTTTGCTCTACAACGCATACTCTGCAATTACCCGCTACACACAAATCATCATGGTGACATAAAGTAGGTATTCGAATATTTAATTTCTTCGCGGCATCTAAAATACTTGTTCCTTCTTTTACGCTAACAGATATATTATTTATTTTTAATTCTAATATTTTTTCCATAATTTCATATTTAATTAGTTTAATAAACTATTTCTTCTTTAAATTCAAGCACTATAGATTTAAAAGCATTTGCTACTGACTGACCAAGTCCGCACTTTGAAGCTATTTTCATAGTTTCGGTCAAATCCAATAGATCATCTAAGTATTTTGGAGATTTCTCTTTTGATTTGATTGCTTCAACGCCTTTTAAAAGTTGCTGGCATCCCACACGACATGGAGTACATTGACCACAAGATTCTTCTGCGAAAAATTCAAGATAATTGTGTAAAACATTATACATTGACCTATGACTATTGAATAACATCATTGATCCTCCGGTTGGAATTCCTTCAAAACCAATTATTGTATCCTTGAATTTTCTTCTCGGCACACAAAAACCTGAAGCACCTCCAACCTGAACTGCTTTAGTATCGCCGTCTCCAAATTCTTCGACAAAATCAGCCAAAGTCATTCCAAGTTCAAGCTCAAAAACTCCTGGTTTAGGGGTATCTCCCGAAACAGAGAACACTTTTGAACCTGCAGAATCCACCGTTCCCATTGACTTGAATTTTTGAGCTCCGATATTAGCTATTTCGAGAACATATATAAATGTCTCCACATTATTGATTACAGTAGGCTTGTTTCTAAAACCTATAGAAGCAGGATACGGAGGTTTATTTCTTGGTTCGCCTCTTTGCCCCTCCATAGATTCTATTAAAGCCGTTTCTTCACCACAAACATACGCCCCACTACCCATTCTAAGTTCAACAGCAAAATCCAATCCCAATTCCTTAAACATTTTATTAGATTCTTCTGCAATTTTATTAAGATCGTCTTTCATCCAAACATATTCTCCCCTAAGATACATATAACCTTTTTTTGCACCAATTACATGTCCACATAATGCCATTCCTGCAAAAACTTTACATGGCACTTCTTGTAGTATTACCCTGTCTTTGAAAGTACCAGGTTCTCCTTCATCAGCATTACAGATGACATATTTTTCTTGATCTTGTGCAGATTTAGCAAATTTCCATTTTAAACCTGTCGGAAAACCTGCGCCACCTCTACCTCTCAAACCCGAATCAATAATTTCGTTAATAAAACTATCCTTATCTTTTTTTATGGCCTCAGTCAATTTTTTGGAACTGCCACAGTCTTTATTGAAAATAATATCAACCTTTTTTACAAGCCCTTTTAATTCACCACAATTATATTGAATAGTATTTCTACAAGATTCATCTGATATTATAGATTTTGTTTTAAGTGATTCCAATTTAACAATTTCATTATCATTCAGATATGCTTTAATTATTTCTGAAGTTTTTTCAGGTGTAAGTTCTGTATATAAATCAGCATTTATCAGCATCGAAGGTTCTTTATCACTCCAGCCAATGTCATTAGTTTCTAAAAAGGTAAACATTTTATCTTGGGTTGATTCACCCGGTTTTATGTGCAAAATATCGCAGATTACTTTCTCGATTTCATCTTTACCTTTCATTTCTGCAATAATAGACTTACATAATCGGATTACATACTTCCCTCTACTTTTTGTATCTAGAAAAGAATAGAAAGTCGCTGTTCCATAAATGTCTGCCGGAGACAAATCTAATTCTTTTGCTACATCAAGAATATCGCTTTCGTTAATATACTTTTTCTGCCTTACAATTTCTTGTAAAACAGTTATCAGACCTTCTCTTGACTTAACCGAGTTTTTCATAACTCTCTCAATAATTGCCTTTGTTTGCATCACATTATAATTTTTAGTTATTAAATTTACTTTCCAAATAATATTATTATCTTCACTTTAAAAATTTCTTTAAAATTAATCGAGTTACATTTTTTGCAACTCGCAACAAAAATATAAATAAAATCAAATCTAGCAAATATCGAATAATAAATTTTACAAATAATTTATCAGCACTATAGACAAATTATAAGTGTTAAAAATTATCTATTAATTTAAAATTTTGTAAATAAATAATAACTGATTACTTTTGTAATCTCTAGAGAGAACGGAACTGGTGTTCCATCCGGTCTTCAAAACCGGCAGCAGACGGATAAAACCGGCTGTGGCAGGTTCGATTCCTGCTCTCTCTGCTTTTATCAATGGTACTATATAGCCTTTTCCTTCTCTTAACCTCCCTCCTTAGCCTTAGCCATTTTAAAATAATAACCACCTGGCAAACTAATTATAAAAAATTTCAGCTTAAAATTTAAATCCCTTTACAACTTTCCAGTTTTAGAAATTAATTTTATATTTGTAAAATATTTTATGAAAACTTATAATCGCATATGAATTACCCTAGCGGAGATTTTAAAAGTCTTCCGGCAGTTGATAAACTTTTGTGCAACAAAGAAGTCACAAAGTTAATCCTTTCATTTGGTAAGGATACAACTATTTATGCAATCAGGGAATCAATCAGTTTTTTCAGAGAAAAATTAAAAAAAGGAGGCTCAGCCCCTACGGAAGATGAAATTCTAATTAAGATCAATGAGTTTATTTCAACTCTGACATGCCCCAATTTTAAAAAAGTTATAAATGCCACAGGCATAATTATAAACACAAATTTAGGCAGATCTCCATTCAGTAAAGAAATGTTGCTTGAAAGCTTTCAGAAATTGGAAGGGTATAATAATCTGGAATTTAATCTGAAAACAGGCGAAAGGGGTAGCCGAAATTCACATCCTGAAAAAATCTTAAAATTCCTGACCGGTGCCGAAGACATTTTGGTTGTTAATAATGCTGCTGCTGCAGTTATGCTGTGTCTAAATACTTTTGCAAAAAGAAAAGAAGTATTAGTATCGAGAGGCGAACTTGTCGAAATTGGCGGTTCGTTCAGAATTCCTGAGGTTATGGCAGCATCCGGTTGTAAAATGATAGAAGTCGGAACTACGAATAAAACCAAAGTTTCCGACTACAGAAATGCTATTACAGATAAAACAAGATTATTATTTAAAGCACACAAGTCTAATTTCGTAATTAAAGGATTTACTGAAGAAGTAAGCATTCAGGAACTTGCCGTAATTGGTAAAGAATTCGATCTCCCTGTAATTTATGATCAGGGCTGTGGTTTACTAAAACGCATATCTCACCCGGCTTTCAAAGATGAAGCAAATGTCAAAGACGCATTGTTAAATGGAGCCGACATCGTTTGCTTTAGCGGCGATAAATTATTGGGAGGTCCGCAAGCCGGTATTATTGCGGGGAAAAAGATTTATATCGAAAAGCTAAAAAAGAATCAACTACTTAGAGCATTAAGAGTTTGTAAAACGACTCTTGCATTGATAGAAACCACTTGTTCGTATTATCTTAATGAAAAGGATTTGTTTAGTAAAAATTTGCTTTTCAAACTGATTTCTAAAAAACCGGACGAAATAAAACTTTCTGCGATAAAAATGGTAGAAATGCTTAAAAGGCATAAAATTATTGCAGAAGCAGTCCAAAATACAGTCCAAATTGGCGGAGGATCATTAACCGACAAGGAAATTCAAAGCTATGCCGTAAAACTCATACCTCCTGAAGTATCTAAAAAGACCAAAACAAAATTTGTCGAAGAATTGCATCACAAATTGATGAATCGTCATATTCCTATAATAGGAATATTAAAAAAGGGTGATTTGCTTTTCGATTTACTTACTGTTAATGATAATGACATTGAAGAGGTTGTTAATGCAGTTAGTGACACCTACAAGATTCTGAATAACTACGAAGTTGAATGAAACATTTGATAATTGGCACAGCCGGGCATATTGATCATGGTAAAACGTCATTGATAAAATTATTGACAGGCGTTGATTGTGACACTCACAAGGAAGAAAAGACAAGAGGAATCACTATTAATCTGGGATTTTCGCATCTTGAATTGCCTTCAGGGGAAAATGTAGGAATAATTGATGTGCCGGGACATAAAGATTTTATAAATAATATGATTGGTGGTGCATGTGGAATAGATATGGTATTGTTGGTCATAGCAGCAGATAGCGGAATCATGCCTCAAACCGTTGAACATATAAATATTATTAAATCACTGGGAATTAAGCATGGTGTTGTTGCATTAACCAAAATTGATCTGGTTGATGAGGAATTGATTGAAATTGCAAGTGATGAAATTTCCGAATATCTAAATAAAACTGAACTAAAAGACATCCCAATAGTTGGTATTTCGACTATTACCGGCATGGGTAAAGACAAATTATTAACCGCTATTGATAACACAATAAGAAGAATCGAAGAGAAAGATAAGGGAAATCTTTTTCGTATGTATATTGACAGAATTTTTACTATTAAAGGACATGGAAGCGTAGTTACAGGCTCTGTTACAAGTGGTTCTGTAAGCACCGGAGATGAAGTATTTCTTTTACCCGGCATAAAACAAAAATTAAAAATCCGATCAATCGAAAGACACGGAATTGCTGTAAATGAAGTAGAAAGAGGTGATAGGGCAGCTATAAATCTTACAGGATTAAAAAATGAAGATTTCGAAAGAGGAATGCTACTTAGCAATAAAGAATTAGACTCAATAATGATAGTGGATGCTTATGTTAATTTATTTGAATCAGTTCCGTCACTTAATTTGTGGTCTAATGTAATAATCTTATCTGGCACTTATGAAACAACTGCCAGAATGCATTTGCTTAACAAAGATAATCTCGCAGAAGGTGAAGATGCAATTGTCCAACTTCATCTTAATAAACCGGGCATTTTTATAAACAGAGATAAAATTATTATCAGAAATTCTTCTGACGACATAACACTTGGAGGCGGTTATATAATTGACTCATCTCCTTTGCACCACCGAAAACGCACACCACAATTAGTTCAATCTCTGACAGAACTTTGTGTTAATATTCTTACAGATGACAGCTTGACTGAAAATATAAAATTGGTTTTAAACAAAGAATTCAGACCTTTTAGTATTGAAGAAATTTGTGAATTATTACACGTAAATAAAGATGAAATTATTATTTCAATCAATAAAAATCACAATCAATTTTTAGATTATAAAACAGAGGAGTCGTTTATTTTGATTTCAAATAATTTTGAAGAGAATTATAAAACTAAAATTATTAAAAACATTAAAGATCAACACAGCAATAACAATATTTTTGCTGAAGGGCTCGAAACAGGTGAAATAGCCGGAAAACTTGGATTATCAAAGTCCAAAACCGGAAAATTATATCTGGAATTATTATTGGAGAAATTGAAAAGTGAAAACACATTAGATAACTATAAAAAAACATGGATAATTAAAGGTCATAAACCTGTTATTGACAAAAAAACAGAAAGCGAAATACAATGGCTGCAAGAACAAATTGCAGGTTGCAAAGACGAAAAACCCGTGTTATCAGAAATTGAAGAAGCAGCTGTTCAAAATGGAATAAATAAAGCAAAAATAAAAACCTATCTTTCTTATCTTGCAAACTCAGGAAAAGTCAAAATTTATAACAGCGATTTTATTTATTCTGAAATATTCATCAAAAATCGGGACAATCTACTTAAATCATTATCAACAAAACCAAAGGGAATAAACATTCCGGAATTTAAAGAAATTATTCCGGGGACAAAGAAATTCCGTGCCTTGATAGGTGAAATAATGGAATTTGAAAAGCTAATTCAGTACACTAAAGATTCGAACAACGAAACAACAATTATAATTACTCAAAAAGGAAAGGAATTTATAAATGCAGGTTTATCTTGATAACACAGCCACAAGTTGGCCCAAGCCAAACACGGTAGTTGAATCAATCGCAGATTATCTTAAAAATTATGGAGGTAGTCCGGGGCGTTCAGGACATGCGTTTGCTTTAAAAGCTGCCCGTATAGTTTTTGAAACACGAGAATTATTAGCGGAGTTTTTTAATGCAGATTCCTCCGATAGAGTAATATTTACTTCCAATGCTACAAATGCTAGTAATATTGCATTTAAAGGCATTCTTAAAAAAGGCGACCATGTTATTACCAGCCATATGGAACATAACTCAACAATCCGTCCATTGAGGAATCTTGAGAAAGAAGGAATAATTGAGTTAACAATTATTGATTGTGATAATAATGGAAACATTGATTTTGATTTACTAAAAAGCAGTTTCAGACAAAATACAAAATTAGTCTCTACAATTCATGGCTCAAATATCATTGGAATAACTTTACCTATTGATAAAATTGGAGCATTGTGTAAATCCAAAAATGTTTTGTATCATGTTGATGCAGCTCAAACAGCAGGGTTTTTACCTATTGATGTTCAAAAAAACAGTATTGATATTTTAACTTTTACAGGACATAAAAAACTATTAGGGCCATCAGGTACAGGTGGATTAATTTTAAGAAATAATGTTGAAATTGATACCCTTATTCACGGTGGCTCGGGGAGTAAGTCAGAATCCGAAACACATCCCGATTTTTATCCCGACAAATTAGAAGCCGGCACTCCTAACACAGTTGGAATCACAGGGCTTAAAGCAGGTATTGAATTTATTTTAAAGCAAGGACAAAAAAATATAATAAATCACAGCAGACAGATAACAGACTATTTTCTGGATTCATTGATTGACATTGACGAAATAAAAATTCACGGTCCAGGAAAAGAAAAAAACATTTTACCGGTAATATCTGTTACAAGTAATTTTTTCCCACCTGACAAAATTGCAAGTATTCTGGACAAGGAATATGGAATAATGACCAGAGCAGGTTTAATGTGTAGCCCGTTAGGACACAAAGCATTAGGAACATTTCCTCAAGGGACATTAAGATTTAGTCCGGGATTTTTCACATCAAAAAAAGATATTGATTATACTATAAATTCATTAAAACAAATTTTTAAAAACAAATAACATGAAAACGGTTGATGCAAAAGGGAAATTATGCCCAGTACCACTAATAATGACAAAAAAGGCCTTAGCCGAATTGGGGCAAGACGAAACTTTAGAAATTCTTATTGATAACGAAACATCAATGACTAATGTTTGTCATTTTTTAAAAGAGTATAAAATGCAGGTTGTAACCGAGAAACAAGGAAATATTTTCAGATTACTTGTAAAAAAAAGCGGTAACATACCCGAAAATGCTCCTGTAGAAGACTTTTGCAGAATTAATACTCCCAATTTGTCGGACTACGTAATTACTGTAAAAAGAAACCGAATGGGAGACGGAGCTGAAGAACTAGGTCAGATCCTAATAAAAGCATGTATAAATACAATACCTGATCTTGATTTAAAGCCAAAAAAGGTAATTTTTCTTAACTCAGGGATATTTATGTGTTTAAAAGATTCACCAGTTTTGGAGTCATTAAAAAAGTTGGAAAACCTGGGCATTGAAATTTTAGTTTGCGGAACTTGTTTGGATTATTACAATAAAAAAGATCAGTTAGCTGCAGGAAGAATTTCAAACATGTACGATATTTTGAATAGCATGGCAGAAGCCTCCAAGGTAGTTTTTGCATAATCAATTCTAAATTTAATTTCAGAAAAATGCGAAATAAAGTTCTAACGTTCCAGTCAACACACCATGTTTTGAAAGCAGAAAAAATTCTGATAGAAGCAGGTTTTAAATTTGATATTATCCCAACACCAAAAAATATATCAAGCGATTGCGGAATGTCAATAAGGCTAGATTCAGAATCTTCAGACATGAGTTTTTTATCTGATGTACTTACTTATAATAATATCATTTTTCAAATATACGATTACAAAATATGAAAGATTTTGACCTTTTAAGCACAGTAGAATACGGAGGTTGTTCGGCAAAACTTCCTGCAGCAAAACTTAGTGAAGCATTAAGTGGATTGACTTCTACCCCACATCCTGATTTACTAGTAAATACAGATACTCACGATGATGCCGGGGTTTTTAAAATTAGTGATGAACTTGCTCTTATCCAAACGACAGATTTCTTCCCTCCTATTTGTTCCGACCCTTATGAATTCGGACAAATTGCAGCTGCTAACGCTTTAAGTGATGTTTATGCTATGGGTGGACGCGTTTTAAGTGCTTTAAATATCATTACTTTTCCTGCTAATGTCTCTCTCGATATTTTAAAAGAGATTCTTAGAGGCGGAATAGATAAGCTAATAGAAGCTGGGGGTGTAATGATGGGTGGGCACACTATTGTTGATGAAGTGCCAAAATATGGTATGGCTGTTACAGGAACTGTTAATCCAAGCAAAATAATCAAAAATTCTGAAGCAAAACCGGGAGATGTCCTCATTCTGACTAAGCCAATTGGAGCAGGTATTATTATGGCAGGAAAAAGAATCAATGAAATTGATGATGAAAAGTACAATACTGTTCTTAGAAGCATGAAACAACTCAATAAAGGCGGAGCAGAAATAATGCAAAAATACGACGTTAAATGTGCTACTGACATAACCGGATTCGGCTTGGCAGGTCATGCCCTAAAAATAGCTTTAGCAAGTAATGTAAGTTTAAAAATATATCCCGAAAAAGTTCCATTGTTTGATGGAACACTTGAATTAGCTCAATTAGGTTGTTTACCGGGAGCTTGTTTTAGGAATATGGAATATATTACTAACTATTCTGAATTTGATCCCAAAATCTCTGTAGATTATAAAATGATTATCTGTGATGCGCAAACTTCAGGAGGTTTGTTAATGTGTTGCGACCAAAATAAAACAGAAAATATATTAAAAGATTTATGGCATTTTGGATTTAAGCATTCTAAAATTATAGGATGTGTTCAAGAGAATACAAATAAAAAATTACAATTTATAAGTGAGTAAATTTTTATTAAAAAGACATTGATATTATATAAAAAATAGAATCATTACGTATGTTTATTAATTCTAAAAATTGATACAGTTCTTGGGGGTGTGAAATCATCTCAGGCAACTATGGGTTATGTTTTGTGAAAGGGACATACTACAATGCATTGGTACAAAATCCATTGTTAAGGTAATTTTCAATTGCCATCAAAGGTCTATATACTTATTTTTTATTGAGCTTTTCGAATTTGACAATTATGTTTTTTGCATATTAATTCGACATTTAAAAGCTTTAGTCATTCAAAAATATAGTTTAATACAATTATATAGTTACAATCAATTATTTATTAATTTAAAAATCTATTATTATGACTGATTACAGAGAAATGTGGTCCGGTTTAGGACTTGATTTACAAACTCATGATGCCGTACTTGAGATTGTAGGAAAAATGTATGGAGAAGTTTATATGTCTCAAAAAAACAGACCAAAGGGAATGGAGTATTTTGATTTTGTGATGAGTGAAATTCATGGTCTTAGAATCAAAGAACTTATGGATGCCAAGGCAGAAGGAAGAAAAATAATTGGAACATTTTGTGTTTTTGTCCCTGAAGAGCTTATTTTAGCTGTTAACGGAATTAGTGTTGGGCTTTGCGCCGGAGCTGAATTAGCTTTTGATGCAGCTGAACAATTTATACCACGAAACACGTGTGCTTTAATAAAATCGGCTTTTGGTTTTAAACTAGCAAAAGTCTGTCCTTATATTGAATCTGCAGACCTTATTGTAGGTGAAAACACATGTGATGGAAAGAAAAAAGCTTATGAATCATATAAAGACCTCGTTGGGAATTTGTATGTCATGGATTTACCACAAGTAAAATCATCAGAAGGGAAAGTGCTTTTAAAAGCAGAGTATCAAAAATTTGCTAAAAAACTTGAAGAGTTATCAGGGAATAAAATTACAAAAGAATCATTGCAAAAAGGTATTGAAATCGTTAATAGCAAAAGGAAAGCAATCAAACGTCTTTCTGATTTACGAACAGCAAATCCAACTCCAATTTCCGGGCTAGACGCTTTATTAATTAATCAAGTTTACTTTTATGACGACCCTATACGATTTACAAACTCTGTTAATGCATTATGTGATGAACTTGAATTGAGAATTAAAACAGGTGTCGGAGTATTTTCTAATAAAACTCCACGAATTTTAGTTTCTGGCTGTCCAATGGCTGTACCCAATTGGAAAATACCTCAAATAATTGAAACTTCAAATGCAACTATTGTTGGTGAAGAGATGTGTACCGGAGAAAGAGGTACAAGAAATTTTGTCGCCAACGAAAACCTATCTACTGAAGAAATGATAAATGCTATTGTAGATAGATATTTTAACATTGATTGTGCTATTTTCACACCGAATAATGAAAGATATGAAAATATTAAACAAATGGCTAAACAATACAAAGCAGATGGAGTTATTTACTATTCATTACAGTTTTGTCAACCATACCAAAATGAATCTATTTCGATCGAGAAAATGTTAGAAAAAGAAGGAATCCCGGTTTTAAACATTGACACGGATTATAGTTCTGAAGATATTGGACAACTTAAAACAAGAATAGAAGCTTTTATTGAAAGGATAAAATCTTAATAAATAATAATTAAAGTCGATGGGCTCAGTCCCATCGACTTATTTAATAACAAATTATATGATATCAGCAGGAATAGATATAGGTTCAAGAACAATAAAATTAGTCATATTATCAGAAAACATTATTACCTTCGAACAAGTAGTTGATAACTCTTTTAACACAATGGAAATTTGCAACAAATTGTTAGATGGTAAAAATTATGATAAAATTACTTCAACAGGATATGGGAGACATTTATTTGCAGACTATTATGAATGTGACGTAATAAGTGAAATTAAAGCATTTTCTCTCGGAATAAGAAGTGTATTTCCCAACGTGAGAACCATTTTAGATATCGGAGGGCAGGACACAAAAGCAATTTCACTAGATGAACAAGGCAAAGTTAAAAAATTTGAAATGAATGATAAATGTGCTGCCGGAACAGGACGTTTCTTAGAAATCATGGCTATGGCTTTGAGATATAATCTTGATCAGTTTAGTACCGCGGCATTAAGTGTTAATGAAAAAGAAAGCATTAGTAGTATGTGCACAGTTTTTGCCGAATCCGAAGTAGTGAGCATGATTGGAAAAGGTTATGACAGGAATAAAATTTCCAGAGGTATACATTTCTCTATCATAAATCGCGCTATTAATATGCTTAAAAAAGTGAATATAGAAGATGACATTGCTTTTGTTGGTGGAGTTGCGAATAATATTGCAATAAAAGTATTACTATCAGAAATTTTAGGAAAGAAAATCTATGTCCCGAATAATCCGCAAACAATTGGGGCAATTGGCTGTGCCATATATAACTAATCAAATTGATCGTCCTATTAGGAGTATAAATATTAATTAATATTTTACTATAATTTGATATAAAAATTTTTAAAATCAAACTGCATTTTTAAAACATAAATACATTTTATACTTGTATATTTAATTCTCTCGTATATTTCACATTCCACAAAGTACTTATTTAGAATCAATGTTAAAAATTGGAATATATTCTAAATTACTCATCATAATAATTCATTCAATAAAATGCTTAAATTTATGACAATTGTCATATTTTACAATAATGTAGTATCAATGTTTACATAATTATTTTTATGTTTTTTAACAAGATTTTATTAATATATTTTAGCTGACATATCACACGCACCCATTACAAATACTAAGACATTTACAACTATTTAGAATTGATTTAATTTCTAAATAATACAACTTAATAATATAAGTGTTTCAGAATTAAAAAAACTTTATATTTTTGTCTTCTTTAAAATAAAAAAGACAGACATTGAAAGTAAAAAAATCATACAGAAAATAAAACTATTACTATGGACAACAAAATCAATTTAACAATTGACGGGCAAGTATATACGGCCAATCCAGGACAGACCGTATTACAAGTTGCCCGTGAAAATGGAATTTACATTCCTAGTCTATGTTATCATCCCCGTACAGGCAAAGCCGGAAAATGTAGAGCTTGTCTTGTTGAGGTTGAAGGAATACGTGGACTAAAAGAAAGCTGTGCTCTTGAAATAAAAGAGAACATGGTAGTTAATACCAGAACAGAACGTGTAATGGAAGTACGCAAAATGATTGTTGAACTTCATTTAGCAAATGGCGAGCATAATTGTATTGCCTGCGAAAAGAACGGACATTGCGAACTTCAGGACATGGCATACCATTGCGGTATTGAAAGGCCTCATTTCCCTGTTGAACATATAACTGCGGAATTAGACACTTCATCTGAAGGCATTATTCGTGATTCAAACAAATGTATTCAGTGTGGCAGATGTATTCGCGCTTGCAACCATAATGTAATGCACGAAGTTCTTGATTTTGGATGGCGTTCTGGTGATATGAAAGTAATTTGCGATGATGACAAACCTATGGGAGAATCATCATGCGTACAGTGTGGAGAATGTGTTCAGGTTTGTCCGGTTGGGGCACTCACTTTTAAAAATGCAAAAGGAGTTGCTCAATTTAAGGAACTTAAGAAAACTAAAGTTATATGCACATATTGTGGTGTTGGATGTTCGATTGACATGTACACCAAAGATAATAAATATGTGTACTCAATGGCAACTGAAGATAATTGGGAACAATTACCTAACAAAGGAATGCTTTGCGTAAAAGGTCGCTTTGGTTTTGACTTTTTAAATCGTGAAGACAGATTAAATACTCCTCTTATTCGTAAAAATGGCGAATTAGTAGAAGCAAGCTGGGATGAAGCTTTGGATTTGGTTGCAAGTAAATTTTCTGAAATTAAAGAAAAACATGGAGCCGGTTCTTTGGGATTTTTCACCTCTGCCAGAGTATCGAATGAAGAAAACTATGCAGTAATGAGATTCGCCAGAGGAGTTATTGGCACAAATAATATTGACCATTGCGCCCGGCTCTGACACAGCTCTACGGTTGCGGGACTGGCAACCACATTAGGTTCAGGTGCTATGACAAACAGCATGCAGGAAGCTGACAAAGGAAATGTTATTTTGGTAATTGGTACAAATACTACATGGAATCACCCCGTTTTTGGCGGTATGATTAAAAAAGCTGTAAAAGAAAAGGGAATCAAACTTATTGTAGCCGATCCACGAGATATAGGATTAGCAAAATTAGCTGATATTCATCTGACTCAAAATCCGGGTTCTGATACTGCTTTATTAATGGGTATGCAGCATATTATTATTAAGAACAATTGGCATAATAAGGAATTCATTGCTGAAAGAACTGAAGGTTGGGATGAATATGTAAAAAGTCTTGAGTTTTATACTCCTGAAAAAGTATCAGAATTATGCGGAATATCTGTTGAAGACCTAAATGCAACAGCAAAATTATATTCAACAGCAGGTCGTGGTGCTATATACTATGCTATGGGTATTACACAACATTCTCATGGTGTGGATAATGTAATGGCTTGTGCTTGCTTACAGATGATACTTGGTAATTATGGCGTTCCCGGCACAGGTGTAAATCCTCTCCGCGGACAGAACAACGTTCAAGGTGCTTGCGATATGGGTGGATTACCAAACGTGTTTACAGCATATCAACCGGTAATTAACGAAGATGCTCGCAAGAAGTTTGCCGATGCATGGGGCGTTAAATACGAATTTTTGGATGACAAAGTTGGTCAAACTGTTACAACAATGGTTGAACATGCCGGTGACTCAATAAAATGTCTATATATCGTAGGTGAAAATCCAATGATGTCAGATCCAAATCAAAATCATGCAAGACATCAATTTGAAAAACTTGATTTCATCGTAGTACAGGATATCTTCCTTACAGAAACTGCTCAAATTGCTGACGTAGTTTTACCGGCTGCTGCTTTTGCTGAGAAATACGGTACTTTTACAAATACCGAAAGAAGGGTTCAGTATTCATTCCAAGCATTAAATCCTCCTGTTGGAGCAAAATACGATCATGAAATAGTAGCTGAAATCGCTAAGCGTATGGGTTGTAAAGACTTCCCATCAACAGTTGAAGATCTGTATGAAGAAATGAGAAAACTCACTCCTTCTTATGCTGGTATTTCTTATGAGAGAATAATGAATAAAGAAGGATTAAGATGGCCATGTCCAACCGAAGATCATCCTGGTACTCCTATTCTTCATGGTGCTAAATTCTCAAGAGGTCTTGGTTTATTAAAAGCCATTACATACAGACCTCCGGTTGAATATGCAAATAATGAATATCCGTTAACATTAACAACAGGACGCCTTCTTCAACATTATCATACAGGTTCTATGACCAGAAGGTCTAAAGTACTTCACGGAATTGTTCCATCTGGTTATGTTGAGATAAACACAGTTGACGCTGCAAAATTGAAAATTAAAAACGGCGAAACTGTTAAGGTTTCATCATTGCGTGGTAATATAAACATAACTGCAAAAGTTACCGAGAAAATTAAAAAAGGTGTAGTATTTATTCCTTTCCACTTTGCGGAAACTGCTGCAAATATTTTAACAAATGATGCTTATGATCCGGTAGCAAAAATTCCGGAATATAAAGTATGTGCTGTTAAAATTGAAAAGATTTAGTTATGATTTGTTAAATTTTAAAAACAAAAATGATGAAAGAAGAATTAAAAAATAAAATACAGAAATTGATGCAGAAATACCCTAAAAAGGAATCTGCTTTAATGCCTGCCTTAACTCTTGTTCAGAAAGCTTATGATAACAATCTGACTAAAGAACTTGTTGAAGAAATAGCAGATTTTATAGGAGTATCTTATTCAAGAGCTTATGGTGTTGCAACTTATTATTCGATGTTTAACATTAATAAAGTAGTTGGCAAATATCATTTGCAGGTTGACACAAATATTCCGGCAACATTAATGGGTGCTGTTGAGATTTTCAATTATTTGAGTAAAAAGCTCGGCATCAAACACGGCGAAACTACTCCTGATGGTTTATTTACTCTAAGTCACGTTGAATGTCTTGCTTCCTGTGGTACCTGCCCGGTTATTCAGGTAAATGACAAGTATTACGAAATGATGACTCCTGAAAAGGTTGACATGCTTATTGATTCTCTTCGTAAGGGTATCATGCCAGAAATTCCTGTAAAATACAACTTCGGAACAAAATGTAATGTTTTGTTAAAAAATGTAGAAATAAAAGATTCTGAAACTATTGCGGTTTATAAGAAAAATGGTGGATATTCTGTTTTGCAAAAAGCTTTAAAAATGTCACCTGAGCAAATAATTGCTGAAGTAAAAGATTCACAATTACGTGGTCGTGGTGGAGCTGGTTTCCCGACAGGTGTAAAATGGGGTTTCTTACCTAAAAATATTGATAAACCTGTATATTTAATATGTAATGCAGACGAAGGTGAACCCGGAACTTTTAAAGATCGCCAGATTATGACTTATGATCCACACCTTTTAATAGAAGGTATGGCTATTTCGGCATATGCGTTAAATTGCAAGACTGCTTTTATATACATCAGAGGTGAATTCAGCTGGATTGCTGATATTCTTGAAAAAGCAATTGAAGAAGCAAAAGATGACGGACAGTTAAAAAATCTTGATATAATTGTACATCAAGGCGCAGGTACCTACATCTGTGGTGAAGAAACTGCCTTAATTGAATCTATTGAAGGAAAACGCGGACTTCCAAGAATGAAACCACCATTCCCTGCAGTAGAAGGACTTTATGGATGTCCGACCATAGTAAATAATGTAGAAACTCTTGCAAGTGTTCCATTTATTATTGACAAAGGAGCTTCTGCATTTAAGGCATGGGGATCTCCTGCCGGATACGGATTTAAACTATTTGGAGTTTCCGGTGCAGTAAATAAACCCGGAGTGTATGAATGTCCTATGGGAATATCTTATAAAGAGCTTATCGAAATGGCCGGAGGATATAGCGAAAAAATTAAGGGAGTTATTGTTGGTGGATTATCTGTACCAATTTTAACAACTGAAGAACTGGAAAAAGGTGATGGCATGAAAATGGATTATGAATCCTGTGCCGAATACGGTACTTCTCTAGGTTCAGGAGGCGTTATGGTTATCAGCGAGAAATTCTCTATTCCGGAAATTTCAGCTAGAACCATACAATTCTACAACCATGAGTCTTGTGGTCAATGTACACCATGCCGCATGGGTTCAGGAATGATAAAACTTCTTCTCAATAAGATAGTTTCTGGTAATGGAGAAAAAGGCGATATAGACAAAATCATCTGGTTCTGTGACAATATTAAAGGTAATACATTGTGTCCTACAGGTGAAGCATACTCGGTACCGGTAAAAACAATGGTTACTAAATTCAGAAAAGATTTTGAAGCTTTGATTAAATAGTGTGTTAAGTATTTATTATTAATTTTATTAATTGTTAATTAAAAAAAGGAGAACAAATTATGGCAAACAAACCTTGTGAAATTGTACAGCTTGCTATTGGTGCTGGACAATACAAATCAAAACTTGATTTGAAAAATTTATTGTTGAGAGGATTTATGGCTGGTTTATTTATTGCGGTTGGAGGAGCTTTGGCAACAGTCTGCTCTACAGGTATTGAAACAGCAGGTATCAAACAACTGGTTTTAGGATCGGTCTTCCCGGTAGGACTTATCGCTATTGTCCTAACAGGAATGTCATTGTTTACAGGAGACACTATGCTTCTTCCTATGGCTGCAATGCATAAAAAAATCACCTGGACAAAAGTATTTTATGTTTGGCTGATAGTTTATATCGCTAACTTTGTTGGTTCTATCTTCTGGGCTTATCTTATGAACGTTGGTCCATTTGCAAAACTTGATCCTGCAACAGGAGCTCAAACTTTAACTGCTTTTGGAGAAAGTGCACTTAAAATTGCTGAAGCTAAAGTTTTAGGTTACAAAGCTGCCGGCTTTACAGGTTTATGGTCTGCTTTTATGAAGGGTATTGCATGTAACTTATTAGTTAATACTGCTATTCTTCTTGCGTTTTCAGCAAAAAATATGATTGGAAAATTCTTTGGAATATGGTTCCCAATCATGGCTTTCGTTTCTTCAGGATTTGAGCACAGCGTGGCTAATATGTACTTCATTCCTGCAGGTATCTTTAATGGTGCCAAAGTTAGTTGGGGCGATTTCTTAATTTATAACCTGACTCCAGTTACCTTAGGTAATATTGTTGGTGGTTTGGTATTTATAGGTGTTGTTTACTACACTTGTTACAAGAAAGAACTTACAACCGAATAATTCTCAAAGGATTTAAAATAAAAAAAGAACTTTTTTTAAAAGTTCTTTTTTTATTTAATATTGTATAAAATTGCAATGGTATCTCATGACGGAACAAAAAAATCTTATAATAATAGGTTCATCAGGAAGAAATGCGGGAAAAACTGAATTTGCTTGCCGTTTAATATCTGACAATCAAAATAGATTTCCAGTCTATGGCGTTAAAATAAAAAGAATTTGTACAAATAAAGATGAGTGTGATAACCTCTGTAAGAATTGTCTGCTGGGAAAACTGCCTATACCAGGTTTTGAGATATCCGAAGAAAATGATAAAACAACAGGAAAAGACACTTCAAGAATGCTTTTAGCAGGAGCAAAAAAGGTATATTTTATTAAAAGTGAAAAAGACAAATTAGAACTTGCCTTTTTGGAGTTAATGAAAATTATTCCAAAAAATGCTATTGTTGTTTGTGAGTCAAATTATTTGAGACAGTATATTAAACCGGGACTATTTGTTCTGATAAGAAACAATGAAGATGAAAATTTAAAGGAAAGTTATGTCTCTACTCTAAAATTTGCAGATAAAATTGTAAATTTTAAAAATTCTAATTGGGATTTTCAACCTTCAAGAATATCTTTTCAAGATAACGAATGGACAATAAAAGAACCTGCAACAGCCATTATCTTGGCAGGTGGCAAAAGTTCACGAATGGATGGCCTTGATAAAAGTTTACTTCCGATTAATGGCATACCATTAATATTACATATTGTAAAACAACTTGAAAAACACTTTGATAAAATCATTATAGGATCAAATGATTCACAAAAATTTCAGTTTCTAAATTTACCCGTTATCCCAGACTTAGAACCCTGCAAAGGTCCACTTATGGGGATACTGTCATGCTTGACAGCATCCGAAACTGAAATAAATTTTATTACAGCATGCGACATCCCTATTGTCAATACAGAAATAATTCATAAAATGATGTGTAATGTTGATGAGTATGATATGGTTATTCCGGTATCTGATAAAAATATGTACGAACCTTTATTTGCAATTTATAAAAAATCTACTTTACCGACGATAACAACTTTGTTAGATAATGATGTAAGAAAAATAACAGAAATACTACAATACTTAAAAGTTAAAAAATTTGAATTTTCGCCAGGATTATGGTATCAAAATTTAAATAAAAAAACAGATTATTTGAATTTCATCAATAATTCATCAAATATGTCTTAAAACACATAAGTAGGCATATTTTCAGTAAAAAAAAAGTTAATTTAATTAAGAATATTTAATATTTTTGCACCCAATAATAACAAAAGAATTTAATAATAACAGGAAATTAACTAAAAACTAAAACTATGAATTTTAAAAATTTACTATTTACCTCAACACTTCTAATTATGTGTTTAACATCAGTTTATGCACAACAAGAAGAAAAAAAGTTTGGAATATCATTTGGTGGTTTTGTTAAAACAGACGTTTTTTATGATACCAGACAGACTGTTAATGCAAGAGAAGGACATTTTTGTTTCTATCCTGAAAATGTAAATGAAGATCCTGATGGAAATGATATCAATGCAACTCCAAACTTCAATATGTTATCTATCCAAAGCCGTTTAACAGGTCAGATTACCGGACCTGATGCTTTTGGAGCAAAAACTTCGGGGCTTATCGAAGGTGAATTCTTTGGAACAGCAAATGGAGATGTTAACGGATTTAGATTACGTCATGCATTTGTAAAATTAAAATGGGAGAAATCAGAACTTCTTGCTGGACACTCATGGCATCCTCTATTTGTTGCTTCAGCTTTTCCGGAAGTTTTGTCATTTAATACCGGCGTTCCATTTCAACCTTTTTCAAGAAATCCTCAGTTGAAATACACATATAAAGCAGGAGGATTAAATCTTATTGTTACTGCTTACACTTTAAGAGAATTTGCAGCAGCAGGTCCCGGAACAGCATCTACAATTCAAAGAAATGCCGGAATGCCAAACGCAAACTTTACAATGACTTATGTCCCTGCTGAATCTAAAAACATTTTCGGTTTAGGTGTTGATTATAAAACTTTAATGCCAGAAATGGTTACCGCCACAGGTTATAAAACAAATACTACCTTATCAAGCCTATCTGCAACGATATTCGGAAAAGTTGTTATGAATAAAATTACATGGAAGGTTCAAGGTTTATATGCTCAAAATGCTTTTGATATCTTTGGTATTGGTGGTTATGCACAAAAGGCAGGAACAATTGATGCTATAACCGGTATAGTAGAATACACAAATATTAATACCGGAAGTGCATGGACAGAATTGTATTACACAGGAGAAAAGTATATTGCAGGTGTTTTTGCAGGCTATACAATGAACATGGGCTCATCTGACGAAATGGCTACAAAATATGCCAGAGGTGCTAATATTGCTTATGTTTATCGCGTTGCTCCAAGATTTGCACTGGTTCAGGGTAAAACAACCATTGGTCTTGAAATTGAATATACTACTGCTGCTTATGCTGCTGCTGCTGATATTGATACTTATGGAAAATTTACTGATTCTGAAGACGTATCAAACATAAGAGCTTTAGTTTCTTTTATTTATAAATTCTAATATTTATTAAATATTATCTTAAAGCTGCCATCTTAGGCAGCTTTTTTTTTGTGCATAATTATAAATTTTACTCACACAAATAATTAATTAAGATTTTAATAATCTTATAATTTAATTTGGTAAATTGCCATAATTAATATTCATCAACTATGAAAAAATTTGCATTACGAAACTTGCTATATTATATAATTAGTTCGTTTATTCTGGCATTATTAGTATCAAACTGTACAAATGTTAACAGTGACAATGCTGATAAAAAACAATATCCCAAACCTCAAACTACACAGATAGTGAGAGAAAAGGATGAAGGTAGCGAATGGAAAAACCGTCTCGAATGGATAGATCAAATGCACAAATGTGATAGCAGTATTAATTGGCGTACTGCTAATTATTTGATAAGACAAGAAAAAGCGGAAAATCGTAAAACTTTTAGCAATCACAAAAGTGGAACAATAAACATAGAGGATATTTTGATTGGCTACTGGCGCGAAACCGGCAGCAATAATCTTGCTGGCAGAACTCATTACACAGAATACGATCCTGAAGTTGACTCAATTTACTGTGCGAGTTCTGGTGGCAATATCTGGAAGGCAGACCTTAATGGAAATGGCTGGACAGTTTTAAACGATGGATTTAAAATTGATGATATAAAAATGATACGAAAAATTTCAAATTTTGAAACACCTCGGTTATTAGTTGCCTCAGGTGGTTGGGGCGTACCTGGATTCTACTATTCTGATGATGACGGACAATCTTGGACTGCTTCAACAGGATTAAATGATATAGCCAACTGGGGATATGTTATCAAGGCTGTTGTTGCTGACGATGCAATTCGTACTATATATTTGTTAGCTATGGAATGGAATTATTCAGAATGGGAAAAACAAACTTCATTATATGTTTCGGAAAACTCAGGAGTTACGTTTACAAAAAAGCAAACATGGCTCGAATCGGAATATGGCAGTGAAGAAAACTTCGACATTTGGTGCGACCGTGAAGGTCAAGATTGTTACATATTTGCTTCCAATGCTATTTATACCATTGACAACTATGATTTTTCTTTAAATTATGTTGGTGCACCTGATATAACAAATCCGGGTAGTATTTTACTTTCCGGCTGCGAAACTGAAACCGAAACATATATTTATCTAGGGGTTTATTCATCTGAAGGCATTGAGTTTTATCAGTCAACTGACGGCGGATTAAACTGGACAGCAAGAGGCAGTGTTTATGAAAGCCCATTTATGAAGAACAGTTTGATGGTTTCTCAAAAATATCCAAACACTTTATATTATGGAGGAGTCGAATGCTACCGCAGTACAAATGGTGGAAACAATTGGACAAGAATAAACGAATGGTGGGAATATTACTCCGATATAGAGAATCTGCTACATGCGGATATTCCTGGAATTAACTCATATATTGATAGTGAAAACAACGAATTTATTTACATAAACACAGATGGCGGAACATATATTTCGCATAATCAATTGCAGACTGTAAAAAACATTTCTATGCTGGATCACAATGTTGGACAGTTTTATTCAGTTTATTCGCACAAGACAAATTCAAACTACATCTTTGCCGGTTCTCAGGATCAGGGTTATCAGTTATGTAATTCGAATTCCGGAACAGGCACGTCAGCATTTACACAAATTTTAAGTGGAGACTACGGACATCTGGTTTCGGGTGACGGAGGAAACAGCCTTTGGATGGTATATCCGGGGTTTGCTGCATATTATCCTTCGGCAATTGGTTCTCCATATGATTCTTACTGGTGGGAATTCGAATGTTCCGGTCAGTTTTGGATACCACCTCTTATGCCTCATCCGACAGCTTCAAATATTTGTTATCTCGGTGGGGGAACAACAGGCAGCGGGACACATATATTTGAAATGATGTATAGTATGGGAACAGTCTTAACAAATGAACTATCTTACGATTTCAGTGGTAATAGCGGAGCAACAGCAATTTCGGCCATGGCATTTTCACCCATAAATTCTGACTATCGCTATGTAATGAACGGAAATGGAGAATTCTTCAAATCTACAAACGGAGGTAACACATGGTCAATGACAAATGCTTTCGACGGTCCGGATGGTAATTACCTTTACGGAGCAGCAATTGTACCGTCAACCGAAACTCTGGGTGTAGTCTATGTTGCAGGTTCAGGTTATTCAAATCCAGCAGTTTACAAATCTACCAATAACGGGGTTAGTTTCTCCCCAATAAGTTCCGGATTGCCATCAACTATGGTATATGAGATGGTCGCTACAGCCGGAGATGAATATTTGTTTGCTGCAACTGACGCAGGTCCTTATGTATTTATTTCGTCTCAAAACCAATGGTATGATCTTGCTCAAAATCAAGCTCCAGACCAAACATACTGGACTGTTGATTTCGATCCTAATACCGCAACAGTAAGATTTGGAACGTATGGAAGGGGAATATGGGATTTTAAGATTACTTCAGGTCTCGTTGAAAAAGAAGATTTTGTTACAGAAATGCTTAAAATTTATCCTAATCCTGCTTCAGATTTTATAAAGATTGAGGGTTTTAATGGAATTGGGTATATATACACTCTTTATGGAAAAAAAGTTAAGGAAATAAAACATGGAATAAATAATATAACAGAATTATCACCGGGAGTTTATATCATAAAAACTGAAAAATCATCTTGTAAATTCATTAAAGCCGAATAAGTATTACTGTAAAAAAGAAATCTTTTTGTCATATAAAAACAATAAGGTAAATAATTTACTGTTTATTTATTACAATTTTCTTATTTTTGTAACAAATAATTACAACTATGGCAAAGAATCAAAATGAACCAAAAGTAAAAGGACTTGGATGTCTTGGATTTACAGTTTTCGGACTACCATTAATAATTGCAACAGTCTTACTATTACTCTGGGTCGGTTGGTATGCATTTTCGACATACAACAAATGTGTTGAAGCCAACGAAACTGTTAAAAATTCATGGTCTAATGTCGAAAACGCATACCAAAAGCGTATGGATCTTATACCAAACATTGTAGCAACAGTAAAGGGCTATGCCGAACATGAACAAGAAACATTTGTTGCTGTAACAGAAGCACGAGCAAAAGCATCATCTATCAACTTTGATGCTGACAATTTAACTGAAGAAAACATTGCAGCTTTTGATGCCGCTCAGGAAGAATTAACAGGAGCATTAAGCCGTTTACTCGTAACTGTTGAAGCTTATCCTCAATTATTGGCAAATCAGAATTTTCTCGATTTACAAAATGAACTAAAAGTAATCGAATCTGAAATTATTGTAAGAAGGGATGAATTCAATTCTACTGTTAAAGCTTATAATGTTTTAGTATTAAAATTCCCGAGAAATTTATTTGCAAGAATGTTTGGATATAAGGAAAGACCATATTTCAAGGCTAAAGAAGGTGCTGAAAATGCTCCTGAAGTAAGTTTTGAAGACTAATATAGTTTTTCTATAAGATTTGCTACTCCATCTTCCTGATTTGACTCAATAAGATTAAATTCTTTTTGAAGTTCAATTGGTGAATTGGCAACAACATAAGCATTTTCTAAACTGACATATTTTAGCATATCAAGATCGTAATAATCATTCCCTACTGCAACAATATGATTATGATTAATTGTGTGCATCAATTTAAGATATTCTATTCCCGAAGCCTTAGATACACCCGAAGGTAATATTTCAACCCACATTGTTTTTTTATCTATTGGACTTGTTGCCCGTATCACTTTTAAATTTTTAAATATGCTCTTCAATTTCTGATATTGCTCAACTTCATTGCAAAATACCACAAACTGTGAAGCTTTTTCGGGACATTCTTTAACTGAAAATATTCCTCGTGATTCATAGTGTTGTATTCGTCTCATGTAATCTCCCGATGGTTCTTTTTTACTGTAACAGTGAAAAAAATGATTATCAGGTACTGGAAATTGTACCATAAAATCATAATCGTTTTTTATCAGATATGAATATATCTCTTTTGTTGAAATCTGATTAAGTAAATATTTTTGTAGTAATGTTTTGCTTTGCCAATTATAAATCCCAATACCAGATGAAAAAATTAAATAATCTATCGGGAAAGCATCATTAATTGCATTTCTAAATGAAAATAAATTCCTTCCTGTCGCAATAACTCTGAGAATCCCCTTTTCTCCTATCCTTTTCAACTGATATCTTGCATGTAAAGACACTTCACTATTATCATCAGCGAGCGTTCCATCAAAATCAGTAACAAACATCTTCAAAGTATCAACTATGGAATTCATAACTTTATAAAAATACTAATTGATTTGTTATCCACAAATTAACCTGATATAAAACATAATAATAAAAAACGGAAGACTACTGAATCTTCCGTTTCGTAATAGTTTTAAATAAAATCTATTTGATATCTTTAATATTTACCCAATACAAAACATTAATACCCTTTGACTGCCCAGGAACTTCATATGTAAATACTGGGGCAACAGCAATAACTCTTTTGCAGAATTCATCATTTTCGTAATACCATTCCTCCAGAAATCTTAGAGCTATAATTTGGTCTTTTGCAATAGGCACCTTATTGGCAACTTTTTTCACTTCTTCAGATTCTTCTTTCTTTACATCAATATATTCAAACACATACCATTCTTTTTCAAATAAATTAACAAGAGATTCATTTGGAATCAATTCAAATTTCTCATAATCACCAAGTACATCATAATAATACGATTTAATCTTTCCGGATTTTACATCATCAAAAAGTTTTATTCTCAACTTTTCCAGATCAACATCGGGAATATTGAGCCAAAACCAGTCTCTTTCAAAATCTTCCTGAGTAACAAGATCTTCGTTAACAATCGAAACATCATACATTATTTTTTTCGTAATGATTTCCTTGGCAGATTCTTTATTTCCTCCACATGAAATAAATGTCGTTGCAAATGCGACAAAAATAATTGATAAAATAATTCTGGTTTTCATAGTCTATAATTTTATATTAACAAAACAAATATACTTATTTCATTAATAAAACAGATATTTTTCTCATTAATAATTATTGTGGTTAATAATCATGCTGTTCCCTTTATCCGTTACTTAACCGTTAATAAACGGCTATAAAACATAAAACCTTGATTAACAACGACATGCAACATCGTTTTATAATTTAAGATTTGATCATTTTAATTTTTCTTATTATCCGTTACTTAACCGTTAATAAACGGCTATGAAATATAATACCTTGATTAACAACGACATGCAACATCTCCTTGTAATTTAAATTTTGATCATTGAAATTTTTATTATTATCCGTTACTTAACCGTTAATAAACGGTTAAGTAATATAAAACCTTGATTAACAACAACATACAACAACTCTTGTAAAATGAATTTTAAGTTTAGGTTTTGAATTTCGTTATTTCTTTGTGTAACATAGTATTACTTTGTTATACAAACAAGGTGGAGCAATGTTTCAATCAATATCTTTCAACAAAATCTATAACAAACCTGAAAATATTCTGGTAAGCTGCTAAATTAAGGTCATCGGGAATATCAGTCGGTTGATGATAGTTATTATTATCACCGTGAGTGCAAATAAAAACTGCCTTTACTCCTTTTTCATAAAACGGAGCATGATCGCTAGACCATGTTGCACCGGTACAAGTCATTTTATCAAAATACTGCTGTTCATTATTCATCACATTCAACAATGAATCAACATCAGGATATTCTTTTGCGTTAAGCATCATCACACCTTTTTCACCTGTACCAACCATATCAAAATTGAACATGACCTTAACCATTGATAATTCAAACGGAGGATTATTTGCCATATAGGTTGACCCAAGCAAACCTGCTTCTTCGCCACTAAACAAAGCGAACACCATTGTATAATCAGGTTTTTTTCCTGATTTATAAAACTTCGCCAAATTCAGAACCATAGAAACACCGCTTGCATTATCATTTGCACCCGGATACATAACATTACCCATCATTCCCAAATGATCATAATGTGCAGTAATTAAAACTACCGAATCAGTCTTACCTTTTACAAACCCAACAACGTTTCTGGTTTTATAATCTTTTACAAAGTCATTTGCAATTTTAATATAAACCGAATCCGCTTCCTTATTAATTTTATCAGGGATAACCTGAATACTTATATATTCATTTATTTTTGTCCTTGCAGTAAATTTCAGATGACCCGAACCTTCAATAACGCCCTTTGCATTGATATAATTTTTAGCAAAAATAGTATTTGCAAAAGCATATAGCTCAGGATTATTTAATTCAGTAGAATCAATACATATAATATTATCTGAATGATCATCAGATAAGAAATGTCTTAAAACCCATTGGTTCGTCAATGTTGTTTTTGTTATCCATTCGACTTTAAATTTCCCTTCTACATTTGGAGAAGACGGAATAACAATAAAATCAGTTGACGGCTGTAATTGTGAATCACCAAAAACAAATATAGGCATTTCAACCAGTCTGTTAATATCTGTTGTATATTCCTGATAGTATGTTTCCCAAAATTTATCAAGACCTATTTTCTCAAATTCAGCCTCCAGAAAACAAGCAGCAATACTATCTCCATAATTCACATAACCACGACCATAATATTTCTCGCTGCATAATTCGTTGATAATTCTTTTAGTGTAAGTCATATCCTGAGAAAAAACGGCTAACTGCAGGCTTACGAATAAAATTAAGAATAGATTTTTCATATAAATAATTAAACAAAATAAGCAAAAATTCCTCTGGCTATCATAAGGTAAATAAAAATCCCTATTATATCATTTGAGGTTGTAATAAAAGGTCCCGTAGCAATAGCCGGGTCAATTTTTATTTTATTTAAAAACAACGGAATAAATGTTCCAAAGACTGTTGCAAAAACAACTACAGAAAAAAGAGATATGCTTACAGTTAATGTCAATGCAAAATTGTCAGAAAAAATAAGGTTATACAAAAATATAAGTGAAGCACAAACCAATCCATTAACAAGACCGACTTTGAATTCTTTAAAAAGTTTTCTGGACATACTGTGCAAGTCAATATCTCCACTTGCCAGACCTTGCACTACAATTGCAGAAGATTGAACTCCGGCATTACCTCCGGTTGCAACGATTAAAGGTAAAAACAATGCTAACACAGCATATTTCTCAATATCTTCTTCGTAAATACCAAGTATAAGCGAACCTGCAATACCACCAAGCATACCGATCAGTAACCAGGGAATACGTGAACGCGACTGACGAATAACATTATCAGAAAAGTCAACATCCTGAGTAATACCTGACATCAACTGATAATCCTCCTCAGCTTCTTCGCGAATAACATCTACGACATCATCAATAGTAATTCTCCCCATCAATCGCCCGATACCATCCACAACTGGCACCGCAACAAGGTCGTATTTTTCCATAATTTTTGCGACCTCTTCCCCATCAGTTTCAGTTTTTACAGAAATTACATCAGGGTCAACAATACTGCTGATTTTTTTATTTGTCGAACTAAACAACAAATCTTTTAATGCAACAGTGCCTTTGAGTATATTGTTGTCGTCAACAACATACAAATAATAGATCTCATCAATATCCTCTGCTTGATCCCGCATTTCTCCAAGCGCTTGTTTTACTGTCAGATTTTCATTTATAGAAACAAGCTCTTTAGCCATAAGACCACCGGCAGTATCTTCATCATAATTTAACAGATCAACAATATCTCCAGCCTGCTCAAGGTCTTTTATATGCGAAATGATTTCATCTGTTCGCTGTTCGTCCAAATCACCTAAAATATCAGCAGCATCATCAGAGTCCATCTGTCCGATAAGCTTTTCAGCTAAAATTTCGGTTGGTATAATGGCTAACAAATTCTGCCTCTCTTCTTCCTGAATTTCTACTAATACATCAGCAGCAGTCTCGTGATCGAGTAATAAAAACAGAAACTTGGCATCTTCTATGTCAATTTCTTCGAAAAACTCGGCAATATCTGCAGGGTGCATTTCTTTTAACAAGTCTGAAGCGACATCCTTGTTGTTTTCATCAATGCACAGCCTTAGATTTTCGAAAAACTCTTTATTTAGTTCTTTGGCCATAATCTCTATTTAACTACAAAATTATAATTATCTTTCAGTTTATAAAAAAAAACTGTCCCTTACTTATATATTAATTCAGTTAATTTTACAAAATCTTCAGGACTTAACTGTTCTGGTCTAAGTGATAAATAGTGATTATTAAAATCAAATTTTTCAGGTAAAATACTTTTTAAGGAATTCCTTATCGTTTTACGTCTCTGATTGAAAGCTGTTTTAACAACCTTTAATAATTGTTTTTCGTTAATGCCTTCAATATGATCTCTGTATCTGGTAAGTCGTATTACACCAGATTTAACTTTGGGGGGGGGAATAAATACATTTTCGTTGACTGTAAACAAATATTCAATTTTATAGAATAATTGAATTATCACACTTAAGATTCCATAAGTTTTATTACCATGTGAGGAAGCCATGCGTTCTGCAACTTCTTTTTGAATCATGCATACTACTTCAGGAATTCTGTGCTTTTCTTCCAAAATCTTAAAAAAAATCTGTGATGAAATATTATAAGGCAAATTTCCAACAACACAAAACTCATTTTCCAAAATTTTCGAAATATCAGTTTTTAAAAAATCTGCATGAATCAATCTAAACTTATTATCATAGTTCTTTCTTAGATATTCAACCGATTCAATATCAATCTCAATAAGACTGAGATTAAAATTTTTGCAAATGAGTTTTTCGGTTAGCACACCTGTTCCCGGACCAATTTCAAGTACCGGCAAAGCATTCTCATTTATTAACGAATCTGCAATTTTACCTGCAATATTCTTATCTGCAAGAAAATGTTGACCTAAATATTTTTTAGCTTTGATCATAAGGCAAAGTTCGTATTATTTACCAATGTAACAAACAAATATTATCTTTGCTTGCAAAATATCTATTGTGAATAAAACAGTTAAGAACATATTAAAAATTTCCTTTTTTGTTGTTACAGGAGCTTTTTTATTCTATCTGGTGTATAAAGATTTTAATTTCAAAGAGCTGTTCAGTGGGCTAAATAATCTTAACTGGTGGTGGTTCCTTCTCATGTTTGCTATAGGACTTTTAAGTCACGTAAGCAGAACAATGAGATGGCAAATGTTATTGGAATCAAACGGAGAAAAAACCAGATTTCTCAACACTTTCTTTGCGGTTATGAATGGCTATTTTGCCAATATAGCTGTTCCCCGCCTTGGTGAAGTTACAAGATGTGCTGTAGTTTCAAAATATGATAAAGTCAATTTTTCGAAGGTACTGGGAACCATGGTAACAGAAAGAATTATTGATGTTATTATGTTACTTCTGATTACTATTCTTGCGGTAATATTACAATCAGCTGAAATAAACACTTTTCTTGAAAACAATCCCGACTTAGGTAAAAACCTCAAGTTTTTAACTTCACTCCCCGTAATTTTGGGAGTTATAACTATAGGAATTTTCTCAGTTGTATTTGTCGTAAGAATTGCTAAAGGTAAATATAATCATATTAAAGTATTTCAAAAACTGTCAGATTTCGTTAATAACTTTTGGACAGGTGTTATCAGTTTGAAAAAAGTAAAAAGACCACTATTATTTATTTTGCATTCGATTTTTATCTGGACGATGTATTTTTTAATGCTGTACGTTTGTTTCTTTGCTTTCGAAGGATTTGAAAACTTAAACCCGGTGTCTGCATTAATGCTGTTTGTCGCAGGCAGTTTTGGGATGGTTGCTCCTGCACCAAACGGGATCGGAGCATATCATTTTATGATAATTCAGGCATTGATGATTTACGGAATTTCACAAAATGATGCCGCAGGATTTGCATTTATTGTTCATAGCTTGCAAACAGCCGGTTTGATAATTATGGGGCTAGTATCTTTCATTTTTATTCCTATTATAAATAAAAACCGCTAAAAAGTGACAGGGCAAATAGTTAAGAGTCGTAAAAAAACTATTTCTGTTTTAATTAAGCTGACAATTATTGCTATATCATGGACTTTTGTGATAAATAAACTGTTTAAATCTTCAGATATTTCCGATTTTACTAGTTGTTTCTCAAATATTAGCTTCCAAAATTTTCAACTTCTGTTTTTGATAATAATACTTATGATAATAAATTGGAGCCTCGAAACAATAAAGTGGCAATATCTAATTTCAGGAGTTCAAAAGATTTCTTTTTTTACAGCATTTAAAGCTGTTTGGACAGGTGTTACTGCAGGCACGGCAACTCCAAACAGAATTGGCGAATTTGGCGGGAGAATACTATTTCTTAAATCTGAAAACAGAAAAAAAGCTGTTACACTTACTTTGTTTGGAGATCTGTCTCAAATGATTATTACGCTGGTCTTTGGAATTGCCGGACTGTTTTTACTATCAAATTACTATTTTCAGGGAAACAGTATTTTTGATAATAATATACTACTTATCTGTTTTGCATCAATTCTAATAGCATTATGCCTGTCAATATATTTCCTAATCAATTTTATACTTGCAAAACTGTTAAAAATCAAAATAATTTCAAAATATATAATTAAGTACATACCTGATTCAGAAATAAATTTGACTAATAAATCTGTAAGTCTCTTATATAGCTTTTTAAGATATATGGTATTTTGTTTTCAATTCTATTTAGCCCTAAGATTCTTTAATATTGAAATTGGTTTAATTCAATCATTTGTTGCCATTTCGACTATGTATCTTGCCATACACACAATTCCAACTTATTTCTTTATCGAAATAGGTGTCAGATTATCATTTGCAATAATTTTTATCGGTTTATTTACAGATAAAACAATTGCAATCAGCTTTGCTTCTACGTTGATATATTTGATAAACATTGTCATTCCTGTACTGTTTGGGAGTATTTTCATTTTTAAAAACAGGAAGTAATCAGTTCATTATATCTAAAATCATTTGTAATTATTTACTGGCATCTAATTTTAACTTTTGTCATTGTATTTGTGCCTTCCCGACAATTCCCTAATTTAACAAATACGAATGCCAAAAGGTAGTGTTTAGTTTGAGAACTACGACTTTCAATTCGTGGTTACTGATATTTGAGCCCGCCGGGCTCAGAATTTTAAACCACCTAAATAATTGCCAATAGAAAAGTATTTGTTGATTAACTCTTTAATTAAGTAATTTTTAACATTTTAATAAATTTCTGGTTATCAGACTAATACGTCAAAATTTTAAATATAAATACATTTTTTAATATAATAATAAGTATTGATTATATGATTTGTTTTCATTTGTATTAAATTTTACAGTATTTTTGTAGTTCGAAACGTTTGATGTAAAAGTATATTTTTTAACTAAATTTTATAATTATGAAAAGAACAATTATTCTATTGCTCGCAATGTTAAGTTTATTTGCATTGCGTGTAAATGCGCAATGGTCTATTACGGCAGTTGACACGGAATTCATTATTGATTTCGACAACACTGTAGCAGGCGTAAATGAAGGAACTTTTGCCGGAACAGGCTTTGCCCTTGCCCCTTCTGAGGGACAACTTAATGCAGATACATGGGCTGTTAGCGGAATGAGTGACCTTGCAGGGCTAAAAGATTTCGGTGTTGAAGTTACAACTCTCGGAGATTATGCCCGTGGTGCTTCTACAGGTGGAGTAACTGACGGAGGTATTTATGCTTTTGAAGTTGAATCGGGAAATGTGGCTTTGGGCGTACAGCCTTCAGGTGCAGATTTTACTCCGGGTTGGATTGCTTTTAAAATTACAAACAACACAGGGCAAACTGTTAATTACGATGCATTCAGTTACGATGTTTGGGTTTTAAATAACGCCAACTGGAGTTCATCATTTAACGGAGAGTTTTCTTTAGATGGAATAAATTGGAATACTTCAGATGGTTTTCAAATTGCCACTCCACAAGATTTAGATCCTTTTCCTGCATGGGTTAAAACAACTCTTTCTTTTGAAGGATTTTTAGGATTTGATCTTGCTGACGGTCAAACAGTTTATTTCAGAATATATTCGGATGATATTTCCGGTACAAATACAAGAGATGAAATTGCTATTGACAATATAAGTATTAAGTTCTCATTTAAAACTATTATTTCTACTTTTCCATGGATTGAAAATTTTGATGGTTTAACCGTTCCTGATTTACCTCTTTACTGGAGTGTGGATGATGTTGATGGTGTAGGTTCTTACTGGGAAAGTTCTTTTTCAGAATCTCATTCAGTAGATAATTCTATGGTTCATGAATATTCATCTACTGTTACTCAGGATGGTTGGTTATTTACCCCGGCATTGGCAATTCCATCAGGTAATCCATACAGATTAAAATTTTGGTCTTACAATGATTATCCCGGAGATTATACAAAAAACAGCGTTCTGATTTCTACTAATGGAACAAATCCAAGTGATTTTACTGAAATTTGGTCACCAGTTTCAGTTGATGATTCTTGGGGAGAAACTAAACTTGATTTGTCAGCATATTCAGGACAAACAATATTTATTGCTTTTAGATATGAAGGATATAATGGCCACGATTGGTACCTTGATGACGTTGTTGTTGAGGAAGCCCCAACAGAAACTGTTGACTGGTGTAACTTACAATGGCCGGATGTTGGCAATGTTGAAGTTAATGTAGCTTATGATGTATATGCAAGAGTTTTCGAATCTGGTATTACAGAAGGCGCCGGAGAAGGTGCAGATATGGAGTGCTGGATTGGTTATAGCACAGAAAATACTGATCCATCAACATGGACTAACTGGGTTCCTGCTACCTATAATACTGATGCTGACGGAATGACTCCTGGAGATCTTGCTAATGATGAATACATGACTTCATTATTATTTACTGATCCCGGAACATATTACTACGCAAGTAGGTTTTCTTATGCTGAAGGACCTTATTCTTACGGTGGTTATAATACCGCAGGTGGTAACTTCTGGGACGGAATTGATTATGTTTCAGGCGAAGTTACAGTAACTATACCACTTGGTGGTGATTGCAGCAATCCGATAATAGTTTCATTGCCTGCAGCATCTCCTTATACCGATTTAGCTCAGACAAATTGTGGATTAGGCAATTTTTATGAAGAAACCTGTCTTGATTATTACGATAGTGGTGAAGATATTGTCTATCTTTTGGACGTTACCGAATTATCTTATGTAAATATCGAAATGACAACTGCAGTTACATATACAGGGATTGCACTTATGGATAATTGCCCTGATGTAGGAACATGCCTTGATTATAGCACCCTTTCAGGTGCAGGTACTCATACTCTTGAGTATTCCCTACCAGCAGGTTCATATTATTTAATAATTGATACATGGGCAGCCCCAGACTGTATTTCGTCGTTCGATTTAACAATAACTGCCGAAACTGATGTTTGTTTAGCACCTGTAAATCTTGCATTGTCAAATTTTCAATCATCACAGGTAACTATTTCATGGGCAGCAGGTTTCGACGAAACATCATGGAATCTGATATATGGAGCACCGGGCTTTGATCCTGATACTGAAGGTACACTGGTTTCCGATATCACTTCTCCTTACGATTTGACTGGTTTAACCACAAATACTGACTATGAAGTATATGTACAATCAAACTGTGTTGGAGGTACTTTCTCAGATTGGTCTGAATCTATTGAGTTTTCAACATTGTGTGATCCAATTACTACTTTCCCATGGACAGAAGATTTCTTAACAGTAACTGCTCCAGCTCTTCCCGATTGCTGGTCAGAAAACAACGTTAATGGTGATGGAAATTTCTGGCAAACTTATACTACTTATGGAGTTGGTGGTTCGCCAACTGCAGGATTGTACACTGATTATAATGACGGTGACAATGATGACTATCTGATTTTACCATCATTCGTTCTCACAGGAAATGAACAATTAAAATTCTATGTTAGAGCCAGGTCAACCAGCGAACCAAATGATTATAGAGTAGTGCTTTCCACAACAGGAACAAACCCTGCTGATTTTACAGAAGAGTTAGTTCCTCTTACTGTTGTAAATTGGACAACAATGACCGAAATTACACCAATTAATTTATCTGCTTACTCAGGACAGACATTTATTGCTATCCATGTTCCATCAGGAGGTTTAGACGGTTATTATATCTATTTCGACAACTTCACAGTTGAAGAAATTCCTGCTTGTCCAATACCTACAGATTTATTTGTTACAGATATTACTAATAATTCTGCTACACTGAACTGGACTGAAAACGGATCGGCAACCACATGGAATATAAAAGGTTCCAGCACACCTATTGATCCTTCTGTGGACCCTGGAGAATTCAATACAAGTACTTCTGACAATCCATATTACTTGACAGGTGCCCCGGCAGGGACTACTCTTTACTGGTATGTTCAGGCTGATTGCGGTGGTTCTTATTCTGAATGGTCTGTTCAAAGTGAATTCACAACCGATTGTGACCCAATCAGTACATTTCCTTGGACAGAAGATTTCGAAGCTGTAACAACTCCAAATCTTCCGGATTGCTGGTCAGAAAACGACAATAATGCTGACGGCGATCACTGGGTAACATATACTGGTTATGGCGTTGGAAATTCTAAAACTGCAGGTCTTTATACTGATTATAATGATGGCGACAATGATGACTATCTGATTCTTCCAGCATTTGATTTAACAGGGAATGAACTATTAAAATTCTATGTAAGAGCTAGGTCAGATGTCGAACCAAATGATTACAGAGTAGTTTTGTCAACCACAGGTAATTCTCCAGCTGATTTTATTGAAGAGTTAGTTCCACTTACGGTTGTTAATTGGACAACAATGACTGAAGTTAATTCTATTAACTTATCTGCTTATACAGGACCAGTATATATTGCTATTCATGTTCCTGATGGAGGTTTGGATGGTTGGTATATCTACTTTGACAACTTCACAGTTGAAGAAATTCCTGCATGCCCAACACCAATAGACTTATTTGTAACTGATATTACAACAAATTCTGCTACATTTAATTGGACTGAATTTGGATCAGCAACATCATGGAATATAAAAGGTTCTGACACTCCTATTGACCCGGCTGTTGATCCCGGAACATTTTTCACTAATACTAATGATAATCCATACTTTGCTACAGGACTTCCCTCTGGAACTACTTTATACTGGTATGTTCAGGCTGATTGTGGAGGTGATGTTTCTGCATGGTCAGTTCAAGGTGAGTTCACAACTCAGTGCGATCCAATTTCTACGTTCCCATACTTTGAAGGATTTGAAGGTGCTAACTTTGCTCCTAACTGCTGGACAAATACAACCTGGGAACAATCAACCTGGGGAACTCCTCATACAGGTGATAATTGGGCTTTTACAAATTTAGCAGGTTCTGAATTAGTCAGTCCTGCATTTGAAATTCCGGCTACAGGACAGTACCTTTTGTCATACTGGTATAGAGCTGAGGATTTTGATAATCCTCAAGATGCAGAAATTTCTCTCAGTGTAGATGGTATAAATTTCACAACTATTCTACAATCTCTTGTTGGCTACACCAATGATTCTTATGAGAAATTTACATATGATTTATCTTCTTATTCAGGACAAAACATTTGGGTTAAATTCCTTGGACAAACTGGAACAGGTGGTTGGGACTTTGGTTTCTTAGTTGATGATTTCGAAGTTCGTGAACTATCAGACGAAAATGATATTCTTACATTTTCATTTCCACAACAAACCGGAGATGCTGCAATTGATCCTATTTTACACACTGTGAATGTAGAAGTTGCCATGGGTACAGATCCTAACGGTTTAGTACCGACTTTCACAATTTCTGATTTTGCAAGTGTTGTTCCAGAATCAGGAATAGCTCAGGATTTCACTGATCCGTTTATTTATACAGTTACCTCAGAATCTGGGATTGATCAGGAATGGACTGTGAATGTTACTGTTGCAACTACTCTAAGTAGCGCAAATGACATTTTAACATTCACCTTGACGCAACAAACAGGACCTGCTGATATTGACAATGTTGAACACACAGTTGATATTGAAGTAACCTGGAATACTGACAGATCAGCTTTAACTCCGGTTATAACTATCTCTCCACTTGCTACAATTGATCCTGAAAGCGAGACAGAGCAGGATTTCACAAATCCGTTTGTTTATACTGTTACTGCTGAAGATCTGACAGAACAGGAATGGACAGTAACTGTAACTAACGCTCCTGTTCCTGAAGGTGCAACTTGTGCCAATGCAATTGATTATGGTACTATTAATGATCCAGAGGTTTCTGGTGTAATGACAGATTACTCTCCAGTTTGGTATAGATTTACTATTACTGAAACATACGAAAATGTTGATATTCACACCTGCGGTTCAAACTTTGATACAAAACTTGCTATTTTTGATGATTGCGGCGATGTAGTAAACATTCCTGAATATGGACAACCAACAGGTTCTATTGGATATAATGACGATGCTACTGGTACTTATTGCTCAATTGACAATAATCAATCTTTAGTTGAATTTGCAACATTAGATCCGGGAACATATTATGTTGTTGTTTATCCATACAGCTTATCAACAACTCCTGATTTATGGGCACTTGAGATAATTGGTTCACTACCAATGACTCCCGAACTCAATATTATTGACCTTTTCAGTGAGGTTCAAGATATAGAAGTTTGTCTTGAAACAACAGAAGTTGACGCTATAGCTGAATTAGTTTATGAAATAACTATAACAAACACAGATGATGAAGAGTTTATTGTAGCAGTAACTTGGACAATTGATTCTTACGACCCTATTACCCCTGGTGACTATAATGCTACAGGTACTTTCGAATTACCTGCAGGTGTTTCACAAACCGACCCTGCTACTGACCTCGAAGTTTATGCTGTTGTAACAGTTAATGCTCTTCCTGTGGTTACTTGTCCTGCTGACTTTGATGTAATAACCATTGACCCTGTTACTCTTAACGGAGCTACTCCAGTTGGTGGTGAATATACAGGAACAGGTGTATCGGGTGGCATTTTCGATCCTGATGGTTTACCGCTTGGCGGCTACACAATTACTTATACATATACCGATCCTGTAACAGGTTGTACAAACGATTGTTGGTTTGTAATAAATCTAGATATCCCATATCCTGAATTGACAGGAATTGATATCTACAGCGTTGTTGAAGATGTTGAGGTTTGTCAGGGTACTAACGAAGCTGACGCATTAGCTCTGCTGGTTAATCAAATAACAATTGAGAATGCTGCCAGTGAAGAATTCAACGTTACAGTAACGTGGGCAATCTTATCTTATGACGAAAATATAGCGGGCGATTATAATGCCACAGGTACATTTACTCTTCCTGCTGGCATATCTCAAACAGATCCTGAAACCACTCTCGAAGTTTACGCTGTTGTTACAGTTAATGAGCTTCCTGTGGTTACTTGTCCTGCTGACTTTGAAGTTACAACTGAAGACATATTTAATCTTACAGGTGCAAATCCTGAAGGTGGTATTTATTCTGGGGTTGGAGTAACTGCTGGTGAATTTGATCCAACAGGAATTGAAAACGGTGATTACACAATCACATACTCTTATACTGATCCTCTTACAGGTTGCAGTAACTTCTGTGGATTTGTTATCACACTGAATATTGCTAATCCTGAAATTGCAGACATTGACATTGACGATGATGTTGTGGACGTTGAAGTATGTCTTGGTGCAGAAGAAGCAGATGCTTTGGCTTTATTAACAACTCAGATTACAATTACTGATTCTGAAGACAATGAATACGTAGTTTCAGTTAACTGGACAATTGATGCATTTGACGGCAATACTGCAGGCGATTATGACGCAACAGGCTCATTTAACCTTCCTATTGGCGTTTCTCAAACAGACCCTGTAACTGTTCTCGAAGTTTACGCTGTAGTTACAGTTAATGAGCTTCCTGTTGTTGAATGTCCTGATGACTTCTCTGTTACTACTGAAGATGTAGTTACTCTTACAGGTGCAACTCCTGCCGATGGAACATACAGCGGTACAGGTGTTACTTCAGGTAATTTCGACCCTTCTGCTCTTGCAAACGGTGATTATGTAATTACTTACACTTACTCCGATCCAGTAACTGGTTGTACAAATACTTGTGAGTTTACAATCACTGTTGATATTGATAACAATGTAATTACTGAAAATGCTGCTGCAATATCAGTTTATCCAAATCCAAACAACGGTTTGTTTAATCTTAACTTCAGCAATGTTAACGGAGATGTAAATTATCAAATCTATGACACTAAAGGAAGTATAATTGTTGACGAAAAATTATTCTCAAACGGAAATACTATTTTAGAAATTTCTCTTGACATTACTCCGGGTGTTTACTACGTAAAAATAATTACCGAAACTCAAACTATGGTTGAAAAACTGGTTATTGAATAGTAAGTAAAATTTAATATCTTAAAAGCCCGGTTTTGCCGGGCTTTTTTGTTATGCAGTAGCCTTTGGCGGGGAATTTGCCTTTGCCAAAGCTTGTGTGTGGGTCGCAAATTACATAACAAAGGCGTTTCAGTAGCTGTTTACATTTCTACATTAAGTAATTGTTAAATTGTTATTATTAATGTTTTATGTAAACGTTAAATCTTATTTTTGGGGAAAATAATATTATGAAAAAATTACTCATAATTTTTAATCTTTTATTTGTATCATACTGTGTAAGTTATGCCGAAACTATAGATACGACAAAAATATCAGGAAAACCTTTGTTTATAATTTTCACTAATTTCCATCAAGGATTATCCGAAAATGCTCATGAATCAAATTTTGATTTGAAACGTGCATATATTGGTTATGACTTTAATTTGAATAATGGTTTTACTGCTGTAATAAAATTAGATATTGGTTCTCCCGATGATAATTCACAATATTCTTTAATAAGACGTAACGCATATTTTAAAAATGTTGGAATAGGTTATTCTAAAAATAAACTTCAAGTTAACTTTGGCATTATTGATAATCAGCAACATAAAATTCAGGAAAAATTTTGGAATAAAAGATATATTTTCAAGACAGTAATTGACGAATACAAATTTCAGTCCTCTGCAGATTTGGGAATTAATGCTTGTTATAAATTTAATCCCAAATTTATAGTCGAAGCTGGTATGATGAATGGAGAATATCTCAATTTACAAAACGGATTCGGGAAATATATATATAACCTTGGATTTAATATTACACCTGCAAAACAATTGACACTAAAACTCCATTCTTCATTTACCTCTAAAATAAACGATGTAGTTTCAGGTGGTGTTTTTATAGGATATACTGCATTTAATAAATTAAAAATAGGGCTCGAATATGATTGTAAATATGACATTCAGGAGGTTAATACATTTTTACTTTACGCATACTCGGCAAATGCAGCTTATGACATTACGAATAAATTAAGTGTCTTTGCGAGATATGATGCCCTTTGTTCAAACATTCCCGACAATTACACAATCCCATGGAATCTGGCAAAAAACGGAACCGCAATTATTGCCGGGGCAGAATATCGGGTTAATGAAAATTTCAGATTATCTTTAAATTATCAGGATTGGTATCCAATGGCAGCTAATATGAATAATATTTCATATATTTATTTGAATTTGGAATTCGGAATTTTCGAATCATATAAACGAATTTAATATTAACCCAAAATGAAAAATTTAATTTATATTTTAATTCTTACATTTCTGGCAATTTTTAGTTCGTGTCGCAAGAGCCCGTATTATGTTGACGAAGTAATAACAATTACCGATAGTGGAACAGGAATAGGCACAGTAACTTTAAGTGCAGATAAAGAATATCTTATTGACGGGTTGGTTTTTGTTACTGATGGACAGACACTAACAATTGAACCGGGAACAGTTATTAGATTCAAACCCGGACAATCAGAAAATGCTTCAGCTCTTATTGTTTGCCGAGGTGGAAAAATAATTGCTGAAGGCACACCTGCAAAACCTATTATATTTACTGCCGAAAGTGACGATTTGGCGGGGTCAATCCCATTAGAAACAAACGGATTATGGGGTGGAATAATTATTTTAGGAAATGCTCCCGTTAATGCCGAAAACGGAGAATCAAAAATTGAAGGTATAGCAGTCTATGATGAAAGAGCTGATTATGGGGGTACTGATATAAACGATAATAGTGGAGTATTTTGTTATGTCTCAATACTTCATAGTGGAACCAGCTTGAGTGAAGGTAATGAAATAAATGGTTTAACACTTGGAGGAGTTGGAGTCGGAACAGAAATTCATCATGTCGAAGTTATTTCCAACAAAGATGATGGAATAGAATTTTTTGGTGGAACTGTAAATTGTAAATATATGATTTCTGCATTTTGTGGTGATGACGCTTTTGATTTTGATGACGGATACAGCGGTTTTGGACAATATTGGCTTTCAATCCAGACCAATAATGCAGGTGATTTACTTAGTGAACATGATGGTGGTTACAATAAATACACAAATTGCACAAAACCAGTTTTTTACAACGCAACATTCATTGGTCGTGGATTAACAGGAAATAAAGGAATTATTTCCTTCAGAAACGGCAGTGGAGGAATTTATAAAAATTCAGTATTTATAAATCAAGCCTGGGGTGTGAAAATTCAATATGACGGCTCTGATATGGACTCATACACAAAATTCAAAAATGGAAATTTACAATTCGAAAACAATATTTTCTTCTATTTGGGAATTTTTGATTACACCGGCATTATTAATCTAACAAGTGAGACTCTTACAATTCCTCAAGAGTGCCAAGACGAAATTAACGATCATTTTGTTAACTTTGGAAACTGTATTAGTGACCCTGGAATTCTTATTGAATCAGATCATATAAATATATTACCAACAGGAGATATTTCATCAACTTTTTCAATTCCCGAAAACAACTGGTTTGACAATGCTCAATACAAGGGCGCATTTAATAACGTAAACTGGGCAACAGGTTGGTCATACTTAAGTAAAACCGGATATCTTAGATAATGAATACCAAAAAAAATAATCCAAAAACTGTCAAAATCAAGAAATTTGAGTCCAAAGTTTCTCAGGCGATAAAAAAATATAATCTGATAAACAATGGCGACCGAATAATGATCGGGATTTCGGGAGGAAAAGATTCTATGAGTCTTTTAGCAGCTCTGACTTCGAGAAAAAACTACACAAAAGAAAAATTCGAAATTATTGCCATTCATATTGAAATTGATAATGTACCTTATGAAATTGATAAAGATTTTATTGCAGATTTTTGCAAAAAAAATGATGTTAATTTCGTTGTCGAGAAAATCCATGTTGATTTCGAAAGAGAACCGGATAAATCAAAGTGTTTTGTTTGTTCATGGCATAGAAGAAAAAGACTGTTTGAATTAACAGCAGAACACAATTGCAACAAACTGGCACTTGGACATCATCTTGATGATGCAATTGAAACTTTAATAATAAATATGTGTTATCACGGTAGTATTAGCTCTATGCCGGCAAGTCTTAAAATGTTTGACGGCAGAATAGAACTTATCAGACCTTTGATTTTATTAACTAATAATGAAATAAAGAATTTTGCAAATCAAATGGAATTTCCAGGTGAAATACAAACTTGTCCATACGAAGATCAGACAAAACGCAATCAGGCTGCAGAAATTATTATAGAGATGGAAAAACGTTTTAAACCTGCAAGAAAAGGAATTTTCAATGCCATGTCAAAAATACATAAAGAATATTTACCCGTAGAATCAGGCAAAAATCCTATAATTGAAGGTCTTAACTTGCCACATGATAAGCCAAAAACAAAAACCGAGATTAATTAATTATCAACCAATCTTTAGTTTTGGTATTTTTATCGTTTTTAATAACTTTGACAAGTTAAATATAATTATATGAAAACTGTTCTTATTTCTTTTCTTTTTGTTTCTTTTATCCTGCTTAGTTATTCATGCCGAATAAAAGACAATTGCGAACTTCAACATACCGGAAGCATTTATGTTACAAACAATACTGGGAATGATATTGAAGTTTATGTAGATAATTCTAAAGTATTTAGTTTGCTGGATGGCGAAACAAAAAGTACTGATAAACCCGTTGGCAATTATACAGTCAAGTGTCTCGCCTACCCCGAGGAGTGGACTTATGAAGCAGTTGTAACAGAATGCGATTCATACGAAATTACTGTTCCCGAATAATATGGGTAAACTCTTGGTATATTCTGCCTCGGCAGGTTCGGGAAAAACTCACAATATTGCTAAACAGTATGTGCTAATGCTGTTTTCAAAACCCAAAGCCTGGCGTAATATTCTTGCTGTAACATTTACAAATAAAGCCTGCGAAGAAATGAAAAGCAGGATTGTTGAAGAACTCGCTGAAATTGTAAATGACAACAATGGTAATAGATTAGCTGAAATTGCTACTTATACAGGACTATCTAATGAAATGGTTAAAATTAGAGCATCACAGATTTTTACCGAAATGCTACACGATTATTCATTTTTTTCGGTTTCTACAATAGATAGTTTTTTTCAGAAAATTGTAAGAAATTTTACTCGTGAAACAGGCATTCAATATAATTACGAAATAGAACTCGATACCGAAAATGTAATAAACAATACTGTTGATATTCTTCTTGATGAAAGCAATTCTAATCCCGAGCTAAAAAAAGACATCATTTCTCTTGTTGATCAAAAAATGGAAAACCTCGCTAAATGGGATTTCCGAAAAGACCTGAAAACTTTCCTAAAAAAAGTTATTGATTCGGATTATAGAGTTTATGAAAAATATTATTTCGATTTTTTCGCAGATAAAACCAAGATTTCAAAATTCCAATCAACACTTTTCACAATAAAGCAAGACTTTCAGAACGAAACAAAACAGTATTGCGAGGACATAAACTGTATATTAAAAAAATATAAGCTTAATGCTGATGATTTTAACAGAAAATCATCATCAATAGTCAACAGACTTTTAAAAACTTATCAAAAAGCATCTGAAAATACTGATTTTAATATTGATGATCACTTTACAAATATTGATGTACAGGAAAAATGGTTAACTAAAACTCAAATTTCAACCGAACCATATTTGTCGGCAACAAATGAATTAATGAGTATTGCTAATCGGATGAAACAGTATTTTGAATCGAAGTATCCTGAATATATTACAGCCACTATTATTAATAAACATTTTTATTATGCTGCAATTATTAATTCAGGTTTAAAAACACTGCATCAATATTTAAATGAAGAAGGTAAATTCCTAATCTCAGAAATTCCCGTTTTCCTTTCCGAAATTGCTACAAATAATTCGTCGTCCTTTATTTACGAAAAAACCGGAAGTTTTTATGAAAACTTTTTAATTGATGAATTTCAGGACACCAGTACAATTCAATGGAAATCTTTTTATCCGTTATTAAACGAAAGTCTTTCTACAGGAACAGAAAATGACATTAATGTTTTAGTAGGTGATGTAAAACAATCTATATATGCCTGGCGTGGTGGTGACTGGCGTTTACTGGCTTACAACGTCCAAGAGGAATTTAACAATTTTTATGAGAAAATAAATCTAATTGAAAATTGGAGAAGCGGAGAAACAATAGTAAATTTCAATAATCACTTTTTTAGTTTCGCCTCAAATGTATTAGCTGATTTAATTAGTTCAACATATCCAAAGCATATATTACCATTAACTGCTGACTTATTAAAAACATCTATTTACAATAATATTCAACAAAAACACAAAAAAGATTTTAAATCATACGTTAACGTAGCTGTATTTGACAAACCGAAAAAAGATTTTTCTGAAATAAATACAGTAGATCTTACTATAAAACGTATGATAAAACAAATTGAGCATCTTCAGGAAATGAATTACAAACCCGGCGATATTATGATTCTTGTTAGAAGAAATATAGATGGATCAAATATAGCGAAACAAATTATCCAGTATTCTCAGTCAGAAGAAGCAAAACCCGGAATTATTTACGATGTTATTTCTTCAGATGCTTTGTTTGTATCTGCAAACAAGGCTGTTCGACTAATAATCTCCTGCCTGAGATATTTTGCCGACAAAAACAATAAACTAGCTTTTTGCGAAGCTGCATATATCTACTACTTGCAAACTAAATTACATAACGAAGAAGAAATAATTTTTAGCAAGGATGAGTTTCTTACAGAGCTGGAAAACATTATCGAGCCAATTGATAATACTAACGAACATAAATTACTGCACGAACTGGTTGATTTAATAATTTCACTGTTGAAACTAAACAAAATCGATGAAAATATTCCATTTTTAAACTCATTTAGGGATATCATACATGATTACAGTATGAAAAACCCTTCTGAAATAAACAATTTTCTTGAATATTGGGACGAAACCGGAGTAACTTTAAATCTCAAAATACCAGAAAAACAAAACGCGATTAATATAATTAGCATTCATAAAGCAAAAGGGCTTGCTGCCGATTTTGTTTTTATTCCTTTCTGTAATTGGGATTTAAGTCGTTCCAGCGATATTATCTGGGCAAGTTCTGAAAGAGCCCCGTTCAATATATTACCAGTGTGGCCAGTAAATTTCGATAAAAGACTTGCAAATAGTTTATTCAGTAATAATTATTATATTCATAAATTTCAACAAAATGTTGAGGCTTTTAATATGATGTATGTTGCCTTCACTCGTGCACGCAAAGGATTGTTTATTTCGGCAACAGATAAAACAGATGAAAAGTTTAACTCAACATATTCAATTCTTAAATATGTAATAAATAATCCCCAATTCCAAAAAGAGATTAACACTGAGATTAATAGTAACACCGAATTTGGATTTACTGAATATACATGCGGCGAAATAGAAGAAACTCAAAGAACAAACGAAAATAATAAATATTTTAACTCATATCCTGTTTATTTGAGTAACAAACAAATCAAGATAAAATCTTATTTTGATAGAGATAAAGTTGATGTTTCATCACAATCATCAATACATAAAGGAATAGTTTATCATAAAATTTTTGAAAACATCGAAACTATCAATGATATTGATGATGCAGTTAATAAATTATTCATTTCAGGTCAAATCCAACAAAAAGAAATAAATGATCTATCAAACGAAATAAAAAATATTATTTCATCTGATTATATAAAATCATGGTTTAATGGAACATATAAAGTTATTAATGAAGCTGAAATTATTACAAAAAGCCAAAACACAAGAAGACCTGACAGAATAATGTTTTCAAGCAATGAAACTATTGTTGTGGATTACAAATTCGGATTCGAGGAAAACAAAAAACATATCCGTCAAACAAAAGAATATGCAAGCCTGTTAGATAAAATGGGATATAAAAATATAAAGACTTATATTTGGTATGTTCTTTCAAATTATCTAGTAAGAGTTTTAATTGATTCGGACAAAACAGAGAAAATAGATTTATAATGAGAAAGCTAATAAGATTTTTTGTCAGACATATTCCCAGACCAATACTGATAAGGTTTTCAAAATTATTCTCGTTTTTGGTCAGACCATTCTACTTCGGAAACAAAGTTGAATGTCCTGTTTGTGGTCATAAGTTTCGTAAAATGTTACCTTATGGTAATAAAGCCGGAGAAAACCGCCTCTGCCCCGTTTGCCTTTCGCTCGAAAGACATCGGCTAATGTGGTTATACCTAACTGAATATTCTGATTTTTTTAAGAACAATTATAAAGTCCTTCACATTGCTCCTGAACAACCTTTTCTTAAAAGATTTAAAACTGCAAAGAATCTTGATTACACAACTGCAGATATAGTCTCTCCTATCGCAGACCTCCATTTTGACATCATGCAAATTCCTCTCCATGACAATACATACGATTGGGTCATTTGTAATCATGTGCTCGAACATGTTGAGAATGATATTGATGCAATGAAAGAAATTTTAAGAATCTTAAAACCAGGTGGCAAAGCAATTTTACAGGTGCCAATTAATTATTCATACAGCGAAACACACGAGGACAAAAGCATAACAACAGATAAACAACGCGAAGAAATTTATGGACAATACGATCATGTTAGGTGGCATGGCTTGGATTATCCTAAAAGATTAGAAACTGCAGGCTTTGTTGTTAATAATTTTGACATTACAGACTATTTATCAATTGAATTAATTGAGAGATTTAGATTGGATAAACAGGAAATTCTATATATTGCAAATAAATAATTTATAAGAACATGTATAAAAGCAGTAAAACCTATGTATATTTCTACAAATATGGCGGGATAATACCGGCAATATTATCTTTTATTGTTTGGCTTCAAGCATTATTTTTTGACCCTAATATTTCCGCTGAAGACCCTGGAGATATTTCATTTTATTTCTTTACAATAATGATATTCTCTGTAATTGCCATTTCGTTATTCGTGTGGATAAAAATAGGTTTGAAACTCTGTTATGTTGAAATGAATGATGAATCAATTACTCTATTTAAATCTAACAAAACAATAACTTATAAATGGGATCAAATCGAATATATAAAAAAAATAATATTCACAATTCCCGTTTCTTACAAATTCAAAATCCGTGGTAACGAAGACTTTTTTATTACTTGTTCCACCCCTTTACTTCCGGCTCCATTTCATATTCCTGACTCAACCCCATTTGGAAACTTCATTAAAATAAAAAAGAAGCAAAATAATATTTAAACAAAATATTATTTATTTTTACAATCAAAACCTTAAAACCATTAATGTCATGAGAAAATCATTGCTTCTTTGTGGAATTTTATTTGTATCTCAATTTCTTTTTTGTCAAATACAAACCTTGCAGCGTATTGGTCAGACTCCGGGAGGTGCAGGTTTTCACACTAATTGGGATAGTAATACAAATCGTTTAATAATTGGATGTGGAACAAGCATTTGGATATACGATTTTTCGAATCCTGAAAATCCTAAAATTGTTGCAAAACGTCCACTAACGAGTATTGTAAATGAAACAGAAGTTTATGGGGATATTCTGTTTGCCGCAGCCACACACGACGGAGTTTATGCACTGGATTTTAATTCTCCCGATTTAGATATAGTGCACCACTACAACATGCAAGAAATGGGCGACTCCGCTGCTTACGATATGTGGAGGAAAGATGATACACTGTATATTGCTGATCATAATGTAATACGAACACTAAAATATAGTAATGAAACAGGTTTTGCTTTAGTAAATAAATTTGGAGGCCCTAAAGCAATTTGTGTTAGCCGTAGAGGTGATTACATTGCGGTTGGGAGTAAAATAAATTTTTTAGATGAAGGAAATATAAAAATTTTTGCTACACATGATGTCAGCACTCCTATAGCCACCTGGACGAGCAGTTTGATTAATTGGGTGCAGGATCTGCAGTTTGCAGACCTTAATGATAACATTTTATATATCTGTGGAGGTCCTGAAAATACTCTATTTACAGAATCTAATTTCTTTGCACTCAATTTTGATGAAACGAACCTTGTTCCTGTTGACACTTTTGAATTGACAGGCGGAGTATTGGGATTAGCTCAACTCAATATAATTAACATGGACTCAAGAAATGATACTTTATTTGTTGTTACTACAGCAGCTTATAATATAAACACATTTCCACTGGCATACATGCCAATTATTGATGCAACAGCTCTTCCGGCAGATACCATGAAACAGATTAGTTATGTAATCCCAGGCTTATGGCATTTTGATGCAGCTCTTATGCACGGAACTCCATATTTAGCCATCTCTTCTGAATGGCTTGGAGTACTTGTTAGTGACGTGTCTGAACTTGCCCCGGATGATACTTTGTGTATGCTTGGTACCGGTGGCTGGTGTGTTAATAACAGAATCTTTGATAATAAACTCTTTGCCTGTAATGAAGGCTGGGGACTTGTAGTTTATGACATTGACAGCTTACTTTACTCAAACGGTTTTAATACTGATTCTTACTTAATGCATAACCACAATTTAAATGAACATTACTTCTCAAGTGATGTTGAAATATTGAATGATTCAATAATGATTCCAAATTCGACTAAGGTTTATAATCTAAATCCTTGGTATGAAGGAGACGAACCCGAATTATTATATTCATTGAATGTTTCATTCGCAGTAAGCCTACGAAAAATCATTACGGAGGATAATCAACTTTTAATTATTGGGCGAGATAACCTGCTTGGTGATAAATGGATAGAAATCCGAAATCCTTTTGATAACCAAAATAATTTTCCCGTATTATTTATAGACTCTACTTTTAATGATCCAAAAGGCATTACTGTTTCAGGAGATACTGTTTACTATGGTAAAAAAATTGGCGATGACCGTTATTTATTAGCCGGGAAATTTATTAATGACGAATTTGAAATATTAGATTCTATCAAACTTACAATGACTTGGGGTATTTTGTCCACAGACGATATACATTCAATATCTGTCGAAAATGGTATTATTGCTGTTGGATATGGTCCTCAATTCGCATTGTTTAAGTGGAACAATAATGAATTAAATGAATTGTTTACAAAGTTTGATACAAACCAAAGAGTATTCGGACTCGTATTTAAAAACAACTTTCTTTATATAGCAGATAAATTTTACGGCTTAAATATCTATGACGTTTCTTCACAAACCGGAGCTGTTTTAGTTGCTCAAGCCAGAGGTTCAGGTGGCTGGGAAAACCTGTTTGGCAGTACAGCTATTTCCGTATCCGATAACGGGACTATTTTCTTAAGTGATTTCCACGGTGGGGTATTTATTTACGAAATTTTTGACCATACATTACCAGGTAGAATAAATCCTGTTTCAGCTAAAAACGACTTACTTAATATTCATCCTAATCCCGCTACAGACCATGTTACAATAGAAATTATTGATAATGAATTATTCCAAAACTATGACATTAAAATTACTGATATAACAGGAAAATCTGTTTTCAGCAATAGAACTGTTTCAGACAAACAGATTATAATTTCAACTTCGGAATGGAAAAAAGGAATTTATAATATAGCTGTGTATAAAAATAATAAAATTTACTCCAGCGAAAAATTTATTATCATGTAATTGCAGTATTACTAAGGCACTCCATGATAATATCTTTGCTCTTGATTTTCTTCTTAAAGTTGTTATTTTCTTAATAAAAGCACAACATTCTCTACATGATGTGTATGTGGAAACATATCTACCGGCTGTGATTCCACAATATCATATATATCATACAACATAGAAATATCCCTTGCTTGTGTTGCAGGATTACAACTGACATAGACAATTTTTGATGGAGCAGAGTTTCTTATTACATTTATAACATTTTCATGTACTCCTGCTCTCGGAGGATCAAGAATTATTACATCAGGTTTACCATTTGTATTTATAAAATCACTGTTTAACAAATCCTTTATATCACCTACAAAAAACTCTGTATTTGATATACTATTTATTAATGAATTTACTTTCGCATCTTCAATAGCTTCAGGAACTGACTCTATGCCAATTACTTTTTTACAATGTGGTGAAACAAAATTAGCAATGGTACCGGTGCCTGTATATAAATCATAAACAATATCATTTGAGTTCACAGAGGCATATTCTAAAGTTTTTTTATACAATGCAAGCGCCTGTGCTGTGTTGGTTTGAAAAAATGACTTTACTCCTATCTTAAATTTAAACCCGTCCATTTCCTCGTAAATAAAATCTCTTCCTTTAAAGCAAACAAAATCCAAATCATAAATTGAATCATTAAATTTTGTATTAACCGCATACAGCAAAGAGGTTATCTGTGGGAATTCTGATGCTACAAATTCCATAAGATCGTTTACTAAAGAGGGAATATCTTTGTTAAAAATAACAGCAAGCATAATTTCACCGATAGATGAGGTTCTAATAATTATATTTCTCATCATTCCTTCGTGGGTCCGGCTATTGTAATAATCGTAGGAATCTTTTTTGGTAAAATCTCTGATGGCATTTCTTAATAAGTTTGAAGGTTCGGCCTGAAGATAACATTTTTCGATATTTACAATTCTGTCAAACATTCCCTGCACATGAAAACCTAGTCCCTCAAGGCTCCTGTCAGACTTGTCCATAAATGGCTCATCTGCATCTAACCACCTCCTGTTTGAAAAAGTAAATTCAAGTTTATTTCTATAAAATTTGTCATTTTCAGAAGCAATAATCTGCCTTACAGCAATATTTTTTATCCCTCCTATTCTCGCAAACTGATCCAAAACTTGTTTTTGTTTATAATACAGCTGCTTTTCATAAGGTAACATCTGCCATTTGCATCCTCCACAGTTCTTAAAATGAGGACAAAATGGTTCAATTCGATCTTCGGAATGTACTTTTATCCTTAATAATTTTGATTCTGCATAAGACTTACGTGTACGGGTTAATTGAACGTCCACAACATCTCCGGGAATCACACCTCTAACGAAAATAACATAATTATCGTGACGGCCTATCGAAACTCCCTCTGCTCCAATGTCTGTTATCAACAAATCTTCAACTATCGGATACTTCTTCTTTCGCATTATTCAAATTTTACCGCAAAGATAGAAAAAGCTTAAAGAATATAAAAAATCTGTATTAGTTCATTTTTTTTCTCTACAATATTCAAAACTAAATTATTACCTGACTTTTAACTATTAATTTAATAGAAATTATTTTTCATTACAAATTTGATATCCTGCATTTTTAATTATTAAATCGAAAACTGACGAAAAAATCTAAGAATTATATTCGAAGCTCCGCGGGTAGGACTAGGCAAAACGGCGGGAAGAACAAGAGGTGAACCTGCGAAGCAGCTCACGAACACCATTGAAAATAATAAGTAGTGTGAGTAAAACAAAACAAATAGAATTGTGTCGAGCCGATATGACAAGTGCCGATGATAAATTTGTTTAGTATAATCGAGCAATTGAAATTACGAAGATTAGACTATTACAAATTTACAATCGGTATCGTTCCCTAAAACAAATTTCAAAAGGCAAAAGGTGTATGGCGTTTGTTTTAGGCCAAGGTCGACTTACAATTCTTTTGTATTGTTTGAGGCGGGTCGGGTAGCGTTGTTTTACTCGCAAGCTCGTGAGCTAAAGGTTGACTTGATTTCTTTGATACTTTCTTGATCAAGCAAGAAAGTAAAAATAAAATAATACATACTTCAATTTCTGCTTTTGATTTGAATCGTATTTCTTTTTTTACATCATAACATATAAAAAAATAGTCAATACGAAATAATGCTTTGAAAAACAAGCCATATAAATAAATATGAATATAAATAAAAGCTTAAAGAATTTAAAAAATCTGTATTTGTTCATTTATTTTCTCTACATTTGTCAAAACTAAATTCTTTGGATATGGAAAATTCAAAATTTACAAAAATTTCGCTTATCGCAAGTAGTATAGCTTTAGCAACAAGCATTGTAGTACTTATAATTTCAATAACCGGTACTAAAGCAGGAAATAACGATGATCCAAAACAAGCTGGCGCTATTACTGTTGATTCGACAGGCATAGCAAATATTGCATATATAAATCTGGATACTTTGCTTTTAGAATATAGATATTCTATAAAACTTAACGAAGATTTTCTTACCGAACAAGCAAAAGCTAAAGGTACTTTGGAATCTCGCATGAAATCTTTTGAAAAAAAGTATAATGAGTTTTCCGAAAAAATGCGTTTGGGAAGTTTTATCAGCCAAGCCAGTATGGAAACTCAACAAAATGAACTAATGCAGGAACAGACAAATATTCAAAAACTTGAAGAAGATTTAACAAATCAACTGCTTGAAAAACAATCTGCTATGAATGCCGAATTGTATGATACAGTTATGAATTTTGTCAAGGAATTCAACAAAGATGGTCGCTATATGCTAATTTTAGGTAATGCTGCAGGTAGCAGTATTTTGTATGCAGAACCGGGAATGGATATTACTCGCGAAGTCCTTGACGAGCTCAATAAAAGGTACGCAAAATCACAAGAAGGAAAATAATGTGATATGAGTTTTGCTGACAACTATTTTAGCAGATTCAAGTCTCTTCCAAAAATATTTAATAATAATCCCTGTCCAGACACAGGGATTATTGTTGTAATACCTTGTTTTGATGATGAGTTTATATTTCAGACATTAGAATCTCTCGACAACGCAAATCCTCCCAATTATAAAACTGAAGTAATCATCATTGTAAATTCAGGCGAAAACTCGTCACAGCAATCGGTTGAACACAATCGTATTATTTATGATGAATTAAGACAAAAGCAAGACCGTCTATTTTATAAGAATTTTGATCTCCTTCCTTATTTAATTGAAAATACTCCGAAAAAAATTGCTGGGGTAGGATTTGCACGTAAAACCGGAATGGATGAAGCTGTAAGAAGATTCAATGCAATAAAAAAGGCTGAAGGTATAATTGTTTCACTTGATGCAGACTGCAAACTCGATAAAAATTATTTCGACGAAATTATCGGATATTATGAAATAAATCCTAATTCAGGAGCCTGTACAATTCAATTCAAACACGATTTTGATCAAAACATTTATTCCGAAGAAGTAATTTCGGCTTGTATGCTGTATGAAATTTACTTAAGATACTTTCGTCTTGCATTGAAATATTGCGGATTCCCCTATCCTTTACATACTATAGGCTCGTGCTTTAGTGTAACAGCACAATCATATATAAAAGCCGGCGGGATGTCTCAGCGTCAGGGTGGTGAAGATTTCTATTTTTTGCACAAACTTGCACTAATGACACAGATTGGAGTAATTAACAAGGCACTTGTTTTTCCCTCTCCACGCATATCTTACAGAGTTCCTTTTGGTACAGGACCCGCAGTTAGCAAAATCATTAAAGAAAACAAATACGATGTTTATAATTTCAAGCTATTTGGAATTATAAAAGCATTTTACGATAATTGCGATAATTTCTATTTTCAATCTACAGATATTAAGTCTCTCGTCCCTAAAGAAATTATCGAATTTATTGGTATAGATAAAATTGTATCCATCATCTCCGATTGTTTAAAAAACACCAATAATCTGCAATCATTCAGGAAGCGTTTTTATTCAAAATTTGATACTTTTTTCATAATTAAATTTTTGAATTCTCATGATTATAGTCGGGTATTTCCTCCCGAAAATGTTCTAACCGCAGCCTCGCAACTACTTGACGAATATTGTAACATGCAATCTGAAAAGACAGTCAAAAATGTTTATGATGATATATATTTAAAGGATATTGAGTTGTAAATAAATCAACCCTACATATTGACGTTTTTTTAACATTGTGATTTTGGGATTTTTTTATAATTTGGAATTTTCAATTGTAATTTATCTTTTGGGGATTTGGATTATTATTAAGGTTTTAGTGTGTATTTTTGTCATTGTGAGAGCGAGTCACATAAAGGGGACTGAGGAATCAGCCCACAGGCTGATTGTCTCGAAGTCCCCGATTCAAAAAATCATAACAAATCAAATATCAAAGCCAGTGTGAGAATCAGTGTGAGCGTGAGTGCCTAGAAGGGGACTGAGGAATCAGCCCACAGGCTGATTGTCTCGAAGTCCCCGATTCAAAAAGTCATAACAAACCCAACACTAAACCCAGTGTGAGAATCAGAGTGAGAGCGAGTGCCTAGAAGGGGACTGAGGAATCAGCCCACAGGATGATTGTCTCGAAGTCCCCGATTCAAAAGTCATAACAAACCCAACATCTAAGCTGCTAAAACACAAAATAAAACCTCTTTCTTGTTTGCTTAATTCCACGAAATTGACGTTCTTTGCAAGTTAATTACTTTTTAATGCAGGCGACAGATAAAATATCACTAAGAGGGGTCAGAGTACATAATTTAAAAAACATTGACACAGATATTCCACACGGCAAACTAGTCGTTATTACCGGCTTGTCCGGTTCCGGAAAATCTTCACTGGCTTTCGACACTTTATTTGCTGAAGGTCAAAGACGATATGTCGAAAGCCTTTCTTCTTATGCACGCCAATTTTTGGGAAGAATGAATAAACCTGAAGTCGATTTTATTGACGGCATTCCTCCTGCCATTGCAATTCAACAAAAAACTAATAACCGTAATCCCAGATCTACTGTTGGTACCAGTACCGAAATATACGAATATCTAAAACTTCTATTTGCTCGAATTGGCAAAACAATCTCTCCTGTTTCCGGTGTTGAAGTTAAAAGACACTCTGTTGCTGATGTTGTAAATTCTATTCTTAATCTCCCCGAAGACTCCGTTGTTCTTATTTGTTTTCCGTATAAATTCAATCAAATACATACTCATCAAAAACAACTCGAATTAATTCTTCAACAAGGATACTCAAGAGTAGTTCACAAAAATGAAATTCTTAAAACAGAAGAGTTTTTGAAATATGATAAATTATCTGATGAAAACGAAATTCATATTATACTAGATCGTGTAATTGTTAAAGAATCTGATAATTTATATTCACGTCTTGCAGATTCGGTACAAACTGCATTTTTTGAAGGGAATGGTGAATGTTGTGTATTATCTATTGTAAATGAAAATATTAAAACACTCCATTTTTCAAATAAATTTGAGGCAGATGGAATCAACTTTGAACTACCAACTGAACATCTTTTCAGCTTTAACAATCCAATTGGAGCCTGTCCTTTATGCGAAGGATTTGGAAAAGTACTGGGGATTGACGAAGATTTGGTAATCCCCAATAAAAGTCTTTCCGTTTATAATGACACGGTTATGTGCTGGAAAGGTGAAGTGATGCAGGAATGGAAAAATGCTTTTATTCGTAAATCAGCAAAATACAACTTTCCTGTTCATCGTCCATATTACGATCTCAATAATGATGAGAAAGAACTCTTATGGCGTGGCAATGAAGAAATATCCGGAATATACGCTTTCTTTGATTATCTTGAATCAAAAAAACAAAAGATACAATACCGGGTGATGATATCCCGCTACAGAGGTAAAACAACTTGCCCTGATTGTAAAGGCAAACGACTAAAAAAGGAAGCATTCTACGTAAAAATAAATGGTTTGTCTATTGCTGATATTATTGACATTTCCTTTACAGATTTGAGAGATTTCTTTAAAAACCTAAAACTTAATGAATTTGAAAAAGGAGTTGCCGGAAGACTGATTGAAGAAATTTTAATCAGAATTGATTCAGTTATTGATGTTGGATTATCATATTTAACCTTAAACAGACTTTCGTCAACACTTTCGGGAGGAGAATCACAAAGAATAAATCTGGCCACTGTCTTTGGATCAGGTCTGGTAGGTTCACTCTACATTTTGGACGAACCCAGTATTGGACTTCACTCAAGAGACACAGAAAACCTTATTAGAGTTCTGAAAAATCTTAGAGACAGATCAAACACAGTTGTAGTGGTAGAACATGATGAAGAAATAATTCGTTCTGCAGATTATATTATTGATATCGGACCACTTGCAGGCAATTTTGGAGGAGAAATTGTTTTTGCAGGAAATCTTAATGATATGCTAATGAATTCAGACTCTTTAACTGCAAAATATTTAAAAGGAGAAATTAAAAACCCAGTAACAATAAAAGCTAGCCCGTGGAAAAACTTTATCGAAATAAATGGTGCCAGACATAATAATTTAAAAAATATAGATGTTAAATTTCCGCTGGGAGTTATTACTGTCGTTACAGGTGTTAGTGGCTCGGGAAAAACAAGTCTTGTAAAAGGTATTTTATATCCTGCCTTAAAAAAACAATATGATTATATTTCTGATAAAACCGGTGAATTTACAAAATTAGAAGGTGATTTTAATTTGTGCAGCAATATCGAATACGTAGATCAAAACCCAATCGGAAAATCCTCGAGGTCAAATCCTGCTACATATATTAAAGCATTTGACGAGATACGTAAACTTTTTGCCGATCAGAAACATGCCAAAGCTAATGGATATAAACCATCCCACTTCTCATTTAATGTTAGTGGTGGCCGTTGCGAAGTATGTCAGGGAGAAGGAGAAATAACAGTAGAAATGCAATTCATGGCTGATGTTCACCTAACTTGCGAAGCATGTAATGGAAAAAAATTTAAGGAAGAAATTCTGGATGTAAAATATCATGATAAAAATATTTATGATATTCTGGAAATGCCTATTTCCGAAGCTGTTGAGTTTTTTGGTTCAAAAAAGGGAAACAGCGAAAAGAAAATTGCAGATTTATTACAAAACTATGTTAATGTCGGACTGGGTTATGTAAAACTCGGACAATCATCAAGTACTCTTAGCGGTGGAGAAAGCCAAAGAATAAAACTGGCAAGTTTTCTTAGTTCTGCAAACATGAAATCCTCAATATTTATTTTCGACGAACCAACTACAGGACTACACTTTCACGATATAAGTAAATTGTTGCAATCTTTTGAACAAATGAAAGCCAAAGGACATACTCTTATTATTATTGAACATAATCCTGAGGTAATACGTTTCGCCGATTGGATTATTGATTTGGGTCCCGGAGGTGGTGATTTAGGCGGAAATCTTATATTCACAGGAACTCCGCAAGACTTGCAAAAGTGTAAAGAATCTGTAACTTCCCGTGTTTTGTATAATAATTACAAAACTGCTTTGCATCTTTAATTTTTTGTCGAAAATAAACAGTAATTTTGCAAACTTTTTCAGTTTTGATTATTCACAGGCTTGCTACATCGCAAATTCATTGATTATCAACAGATTAAGAAACAAATTTTAATTTATTAGAATAAAAATGTCATTAAACAAATTAAGAAACATCGGAATTGCTGCTCATATTGATGCAGGGAAAACTACTGTTACAGAAAGAATACTTTTTTTTACGGGGACAAATAGAAAAACAGGTGAAACTCATGATGGTGCTGCCACTATGGACTTCATGAAGCAAGAACAAGAACGTGGAATCACAATTGCTTCGGCAGCAATTACCTGCAAATGGGACGATCATCAGATAAATCTAATTGATACTCCCGGACATGTTGACTTTACTATAGAAGTAGAACGTTCTTTGAGAGTTATTGATGGGATGATAGCTGTTTTTTGTGCTGTTGGTGGTGTAGAGCCTCAAAGCGAAACCGTATGGAATCAGGCTGATCGTTATCGAGTGCCCAGAATTGCCTTTATTAACAAAATGGACAGAACAGGTGCAAATTTCGAAGAAGCAGTAAATCAGATGAACAAATACCTTGACGCTAATGCAGTTCCTCTTCAAATACCTATGGGTGCAGAAGATAACTATTTAGGGACAATTGATATTGTTAAAAAAATAGCATACACTTTTGAAAATAATCTGAGAAACGAAATTGAAATTCCTGCCGAATACATTGAAGCTGTTAATTCTGCCAGAAATTTTCTTGTAGAAAAACTTGCAGATTTTAATGACGAAATAATGGAATACTATTTCGATGGAAAAGAAATATCTGCTGATATGCTTATGAATGCATGCAGACAGGCAACATTAAAACTACTCATCACACCTGTTTTCTGCGGTGCTGCATATAAAAATATCGGAATTCAGCTTCTTCTCGATGCTGTTGTTAATTATTTGCCTTCTCCAATTGATGTAGGTGTTGTTATTGGTCACGATATGAATGTTGAAGACAAAACTCATACCCGAAATCCATCAAATAATGAAAGCTTCTCTGCCCTTGCATTTAAACTGATAAACGATCCTTATGTCGGTCAGCAAACATTTATAAGAATATTTTCAGGAAAACTTGTAAATGGAATGCAGATTTACAATTCATCAAAACTAAAATATGAAAGAGTCGGAAGGATTTTTAGAATTAAAGCAAAAGAACGCGAAGAAATTCATGAAGCCGGAGCCGGCGAAATTGTTGCTTTGGTTGGAATGAAATTTACCAAAACCGGTGACACACTATGTGACCCTGACAATCAATTATTGTTGGAATCTATTCATATCCCTGTGTCAGTAATTGAACTAAAAATTCAACCTGCCAAACAAAAAGACAAAGAAAAACTTGGCGAAGCACTGTCGAAACTTGTGAATGAAGACCCCTCCTTTAAAGCCAGATTCGATGAAGAAACAGAAGAAACTATCATTTCGGGAATGGGTGAACTGCATCTCGAAATTATTGTTGACAGGCTAAAAGACGAATTTAAAGTTGATGTAGAAGTAGGCGAACCTTCGGTTGCGTTCCGTGAAACTATTACAGAAATTGTTGAATCCAACTATAAGCATTCTAAACAGACAGGTGGTAAAGGACAATTTGCTCATACACTTATCAGAATGGAACCTAATTCAGGAAATGGTTACGAATATGTAAACCTGATTAAAGGAGGTACAATTCCGGGCGAATATATTCCATCTGTTGATAAAGGTATTCGTAAAATTATGGATAGAGGCATTTTAGCCGGATTCCCGATAGTGGACGTTAAAGTAGTCTTGTTCGACGGTGCATATCATCCTGTAGATTCATCAGATATGGCTTTTCAGGTATGTGCTCAGGAATGTTTTAAACAAGGATTTAAAAAAGCCAAACCTGTTTTATTAGAACCTATGATGAAAATCGAAGTAAATACTCCGGACGAATATATTGGTGATGTTGTCGGAAATTTAAACAGAAGACGTGGTAAAATAGAATCTATGAGGCGTTATCGTAAAGGTTCACAAAAAATTATCGGACTGGTTCCATTAATGGAAATGTTTGGTTATTCTACTCAATTAAGAAATATTAGTTCAGGTCGTGCAAATTATTCAATGGAATTTTATAAGTATATGTTACTCCCAATTGCAGTACAGGAGGATGTCCTCAAAAATTTAGAAGCAAAGAAGCAAAACAAATAATAAACAATTATCTTTACAAAAATTTCATTACAATGCCTATAGCAGGAAAAAATAACAGTCTGAAAGTTATCAAAGTTAACGGAGATATTTTAACTTTTGATGCCGGCAAATACGGCGAAATAGAAGTTGTTAACAACGATTTAATTTTAAAATATACCGAAGGTCAATTTACTGACGTATTTCTACTTCCCGATTCCGACGGCACTATTAAGGGATTTCTTGGACAGGCAATAGTCAATGCCGGTGAGTTTGCCAAACTCAAAGTAGTTGCAAATACGAAATTCGGTAGTTTCTTTGACATGGGTATTGAAAAAGACCTGTTTTGCCCTTTTGCCGAGCAAAAAACAACGCTTGAAATAAATTCTTATTATCTCGTTTATGTTTATATTGACGAAATAACAAACAGACTGTCTGCATCAACCCGTATAGATAAATTTATTTCTGATGAGAAACCCGACCTGACAGAACAGCAATCGGTTAATATTATTATCTTAAATAAATCACAACTGGGTTATAATGCTATTGTTGAAAATAAGTACTACGGTTTACTTTATGATAATGAAGTTTTTAAAGAATTAAAACCCGGACAAAAACATACTGCTATCATAAAAAAAATACGAGAAGACAATAAAATTGACTTAAGACTATACAAAAATGATCATAATGACATTTCAGAGTTTGAGACAATGATATTAAATTATTTAAAAGCTCACGAAGGAAAAATGACTTTAAACGATGAATCTGACCCTCAGGACATATACGATGTTTTTGGAATATCAAAAAAGAACTTTAAGAAAGCACTAGGGGCTTTATATCGTAAGGGCGTTATTGATCTTAAAGATAAAATTATCAAATTATTGGATAACGCTTAATCTTAATCTTTCGGTTACATATCATTTTTATTTCTTTGATATAAAAATCATTTTTCTAACAAAAACTGCATTTTTTATAAAAAAACTTAGCTTTTTTTGGTTTTGAATTGAAAAAAACCTTTATTTTGTAGTTAGATTAAAAACACCTAACCCTGTGTTTATAATCTAGGGAATTAAATTATGTTTTTACTAAATTATTTTTTATGAATTTATTTGTCGCCAACCTTCACCCTTCAACCAGAGGAGAAGACTTACAAAATTTATTTTCAAAGTTCGGCAGTGTTGTATCTGCAAAAGTTATCATGGACAAACAAACCGGCAACTCAAAACGCTATGGTTTTGTTGAATTTGACAACGATGACGAAGGATACGCTGCAATTACCGAATTAAATGAAAAAGACTTCCAAGGTAATCAGATTGTTGTAAAAGTTGCCCAGCCTAAACCTGCCGGTCAGTAAACAAAACAACATCTGGATTAAAAAACTTAAGCGGGTTTGACCCGCTTTTTTTATTCAAATTGTGATAATATTTCGTTAAAATCTTCCCTAATCATATCTGCATTACTCCAAAATTCCTCTTCAGTTTTGGGAAGATTGTCTTTACCGTATATCACTCTAAAAGGATAGTTACGAACACAATATAGTCTTAATTCCGGAGTCTCATTATTGGCAGTGTAATATGCAAAATACAATTTTCTGTTATCCAGATAGTACTCTTTAGTAATATCATTTTTAACAACAATCTTAACTAAATCCTTACCATTATAATAACCTATTGCATTCTCCTTTACTAACATTATTAGTGATTTATTTTCATTTGTCAACTTATACTTTTCCCTTACAATTTGAAGTTCTTTGTTGTAATTTGGTATTCCAATCAAATTACTGCATACATCAAGTTGAGTACTAGATCTGGCAAGAATATCAGTAGTTTTAAAATAATTACCATCATCGTTGATAAAATAATTATTTGTAAGTTCTCCTTCTCCACTACTCCTAATTAAACTTGCATCATTATTTACAAATTTATATATAAGTTCTGATTTACCTGCTTTGTAAATATAATACTCCAGGTTTTGAAAAACATCATAAATAAAAAACTCTGTGTATTCAATAGCAGAAATATTCCAATGAACAGAAATCATACTCAATGATTCCTCAAACCGGTGACTGTAAGAATAATGAAACGCTTTTTCGCACCTGTAAACACCAACTGCGCACCAAGGGTCATCATCATAATTCTTGCATATAATATCGGTATAAAGCATATTTGTATCAGAAAATTCTGCCAGGTATTCATATCCTCTACGGGAATCAATTTGCGAGAAAATATTCAAACTAATTATTAATAGACCTACAATTATTACATTTCTTTTCATCCGTTATTGTTTTATAATTTGCAAGTTAGTAATTTCTTCTTAAAAAATAATATTTAATATACTCCTAGTTTGAAAATTGCCATAACAATTCTTCAATGTGCATTGGAATAAAAAATATACTTTCAAAGAATCGGGCATCTTTTCTATTAATATCTTCGCCTTCTATAATCACTTTAAATGCTCTGTTCTTATAAAAAAACACTTTGGTTTTCTTGTAATAATCATTACTATCGCTAGAAACAAAAATTAAACTTCCATTTTCGAAATAGTATTCAATTTTTCTGTCTTGCTTCCAAACAATTTTTACTAATTCTTTCCCCTTATAATATCCAATTGCACCTTCAATATTTTTTGACACTAATGAATTATCAGAATTTATATTCTTGCAAATCATTTCCACTCTGTCAGTTTCTAGTGAAATATTTGGATAGCTCCTCATCACATTAAGATGATTTAGCAATTTATTCAACCTTTCCGTTGCTGAACTGAACTCAAAATATGTTTTTGTGTCAATAAAATACATCCAGTCATCTAACAAATCTATATTGGTATTATTTAAAAATTCTGCTGAACTACCATTATATTTTACAACTATTTCTACATCAGAGTACTTCAAAAAATAATATTTTAAAACTTGTTGATCGTCAAAAATATAATACTCTGTTTTTTCTCTGGACTCCTGAATATTGACCTCAGAAATCATGATTGGGTAATAGTCATATTCAATAGCCCATTGATAATAAAAGGTAATTTCATCATAATAATTCCCTAATATTGGCCATTGTTCCTTCTCCGAATTCTTTATAACTTTATCTGTAAATAGTGTCTCCTCTCCTGCTATCTGTTTTGCATAAATCATTGCTAACTCATCAATATTTTGAGAAAACAAAGGAGATACAAACAAAAACGACAATAAAATAATAATTACTTTTTTCATTTGATTCGGGTTTTAAATTAATAATCAAGTTTCTAAATAAAGTTCCATTTTACAAAATAAATCTATTCTTCAATCCATTTAAAAATTACCGGTTCAACAGTATAACCTTTGTTTCTTAGTAACGCTATAATACCTGTATCTCCCGGCAAATGAGCCGCGCCAACAGCACAGAACAAGCTGTGTTTTTTGGATATTTTTATAAAGTTCTTTACCATCCCAACATTTCTGTCTATAAGAAAAGCTTTATTAAATTCAGCGGGAAGAGCTGTATCATTTGTCATGTCAAACAAATGTTCCAGATTAAAATTCATATATTCTACAAGCATTTCATCAAGTTTTTCCACATCGTTATTACCTGTAGTATCTGTCAATCCTTCAAACAACATTTCAGCCTGTTCTTTAAGACTTATAGCATCAATGGCATTTATTTGGTCGGAAAATTTTTCCACTCCAAAACAAAACTTGCCGGACTCTCTTGCTTTTTTAAGAAAATACAAGTCCAAAGCCAAATCCATATCCTGTTTCATATTCATCTGCATCAACTGACTTGAAAGAAAAAACGGTTTCATTTTATTGTACAGCAGCAGACCCGACCCTGTTGTTGCCTTAACGATACTATCAAGGATTTTGTACTGTTCACTGGTCAATAGCTTATCCAGACTATTATCTTTCATGAGCATCGCATCCTTTATTTCATTCTGATCCAACTCATCCATCAGAATTTCCATTGCAAAAGCATCACAGGATTCAAATGCATTGGTCACAGTTTCATCAAACGAAAAAACACGCTTATCCTGAATATGAATTGTGCCATAAATATATGACGGCGATTTTATTTTTTTACCACTTATTTTCCATAGTAATGATTGAGCTCCAGCTAAATTAGTAAATGCTATAGCAAATAAAACAAATAATAAACTTTTCATAATTGACAAATTAAAAAATGCCCTCAAATTTATATAAAAATGAGGGCAGATTCAAAATATTTATAATTAATTAATCCTTAATATTTGGTAATTCAAGTCCGTAACCTTTCTTCTTATCAATAAATTTAAGTACAAAACCTAAAATCAGTGCTGCTGCTCCCAACACAGCCAACAACAATAACGGGTTGGTATAATTATATGAAACTGCAGCAACTTCAGGTGTCATGGTTTTATTCTCCAAAGCTGCTACAATATCAGGATTTGATGCCTTTAATATTTTACCTATTAACAATGGGAATAGCCATAAACCAATGTTCTGGATCAAGAAAATCAAAGCGTAAGCTGAGCCAATAACCTTGCTATCCACTAATTTTGGTACACTTGGCCACAGTGATGCTGGAACCAATGAAAAAGATGAACCAAGAATTAAAATTGTTAAAAATGCTACGATAATACCACCGATTCCATTTCCTGCAAAAAGAGGTAAAATAAATGCAAAAGTCAGATGGCATACTATTAATAATATTGAACCAATCATAAGCATTGTAGCAGCTTTTCCTTTTCTATCGACATATTTTCCAAGTATTGGAGTAATTCCTACTGCTAACAATGGGAATACAGCAAATATTGATTCTGCAGATTGACGTTTGTATGCCATGTAGCAAAATACGAGTAACGAAATTATTGAAATCACCAATAATACAACTCTTTTACTCTTTTTTGTAAAATTGCTCATAAATGCAGTTGCTGCAACAACAAGCATAACAGCATACTGTACATAGGTAACAGAATTTGATCCCCAGAAAGAATCTGCAGAAACCTCAGTAAAGGTCAAATTACACTGCAACATATTAACCGCATATTTCTGAAATGGGAAAATAGCTGAATAATAAAGTACACAAAGCAATGCAACAAGCCAAAAACCTGTACTTGACATAATCTTGCCAATATCACGAACTTTGAATGGTTCATCTTTCTCTTCAGCCTCTCCTGTTTGTGCATCAAGCTTTTTATCCATAAAGAAATAGACAATAAACATTATCAGGGCAATCATTAAAAGAATAACCCCAAATGCAACAGAACGAGAAACATCGACAGAACCAAATGATCTGGCAATAACAGGCGAGAAAATCATACAGGTAGCAACTCCCAAGCGAGCTAATGCCATTTCAGAACCCATTGCCAATGCCATTTCTTTACCTCTAAACCATTTAACAATACCTCTTGAAACCGTAATCCCCGCCATTTCAACTCCACAACCAAAAACCATAAAACCAACTGAAGCTAATTTAGCAGATGCTGGCATACCTCTATAAAATGGTGAAACCCCAATTTCATCAAATCCGGGAATGTAATTTAAATTATTATTAAACCATGTTTCTAAACCTGAACCCATAAATGACTCTGTTACCGCATACCAATTTATAGCTGCACCCAGAAGCATTACAAGACCTGATAAAATTGCCGTAAAACGCACGCCCATTTTATCCAGAATAATACCGGCAAAAATCAGGAATAAGATAAATACATTTAAAAACGTTTCAGATCCCGCATACGTTCCAAAAGCGGTAGAATCCCATCCACGTGTTGATTCCAGCAGATCTTTAACAGGCGATAGTATATCCATAAAGATATACGAGCAAAACATCGCAAATGCCAATAATACCAGAGCTGTCCACCTTATTGAAGGCACATCTCTCATCAATTTTTGAATTTTTTCAGTCATAAGGAAATTTTTTAAATTATTTAAATGCAATTGCAAATGTAAAACTATTTTGAACAAATAAAATTTATTTTTTTTATCTTTTTTTTGATTAATAAACTATTTTTATACTTTTGTTAAACAATAATAATGTTCAACTAATTTCTTAATTATGAAAAATTTTACTTTTTTATTTTTGTTAATCTCTATTAGCTTATTATTCAATGAAGCTATCGGACAAAACCTTAATCCAGCCAAACAATCAAAGGCTGTATTTAATATAACCGTCAATACGGTTGTTGGAGGAACTGCTACTGTTACAACACTTCCCGATGCAACATGCGAAGAAGCTGAAACTGTTACAGTAACAATTTCAGATATCGAAGCTGGTAAACAATTCTCGGCTATTGACGTAATCGCCGAAGATTTGTCAGTGATTTCAACAACGGAAGTAACTGCAGGTGAAGAATACACATTTACAATGCCTGCCCAAAATGTTACCGTTACTGTTACTCTCGAGGACATTCCTGTTCCGGTTTATGACATTGTTGTAAATGTAACCGGAGGTACTGCTGATGTTACTACTGATCCAGTTGACGAAGCCGAAGAAGATGCAACTGTTACTGTTTCAATTTCTAATATCGAAGATGGTAAACAATTCTCGGCTATTGATGTAATTGCAGAAGATTTATCAGTGATTTCAACAGCAGAAGTGACCGCAGGTGAAGAATATACATTTACAATGCCTGCCCAAAACGTTACAGTTACTGTTACTTTTGAAGTTATTCCTCCAATTGTAATACACACTCAACCTGAATCAGCTATTATCTGCGAATATGAATCTGCAGATCTAACGGTGATCGCAGAAGCAAGCTTTGCCGAAACACTTGAATATCAATGGTACTATAACAGTGAAATTCTTGAAGGCGAAACAAATAATGTTTTAAATACTCAAATGCCAGGTCAATATTATTGTTTATTAATCGCCGGAGAAGATGAATTGCAAACCAATCAGGTTACAGTTAACGTTGTTGAGGTTAACCCAGTTCTGGAACCGGAAGTTCAAGCTTGCGAAGGTACCAGTGTCCAATTATATCCCGGAGTTTTTGTAGGTTACGAATGGCAGGATTTAACAACAGAACAGTTTTATCATGTAACTGAAGATGGAACATATTCTGTTACTGTCACCGGAGACAATGGTTGTACTGCAAGTGCTTCAACAGTCGTTACTTTCGTTGACGAATTGACTATTCCATGGGAAGATACAACAAAACTTTGCAGTGGTTCAAATATTATTCTAACAGCTCCTACTGCTGATTCATATGAATGGGGTGAAGGTGAAGTTACTAGCACTCTGGAAGTTACTGAAGAAGGTTGGTATTATCTGACTGTTACATTAGCAACCTGCACAGGAAATGATTCCATTTATGTAGAATTAGCAGCTTCTCCTGAAGAGTTTGAGTTGGGTGAAGATATTTCTGTATGCGACGGCACAACTGTAACAATTAATGGTCCTGTTGTCGAAGATGTAGAATACTTATGGAATACTGAAGAAACAACACAAAATATAGAAGTTACAGAAACGGGAACCTATAGTCTTACTTTAACAAATGAATTCGGATGCGAAACATCAGATTTCATTTACATTGTATTTAATGATTTTATTGTTCCTGATCTTCATACAAGTGATAGTATTTACTCTTGTGCAGGTGAAACTGTTACTTTAGACCCTCAAGAAGGTATTGCCTGGTTATGGAGCGATGCTTCTACTGAAAGCACTTTAGATGTAACTACAAATGGCTGGTATTATGTTACAGTTACTGTAACCGGTGGTTGTGAAGGTTCAGATAGTGTATATGTCCTTTTCCATACCTTACCTTTAATTGATTTAGGTGCAAATCAAGCAATATGCGATGGATTAAATGTTTTACTAGAAGCTCCGGAAGACATGATATATTCCTGGAATACAGGAGACTCTGTTCAATCTATTACTATTGATACCGCAGGAGTATATTCATGTACAATTACTGATGTCAATGGATGCTCAAATTCTGACCAAATGTCTTTAAGTATCTATAATTTGCCCGGCGTAGATCTTGGTTCTGATATTTTTGTTGATGAAACCCAGACTATTATTTTAGGAGTAGAAACAGGGCATCCTGAATATTTGTGGTCAACCGGTGCTACTACAGATTTTATTATTATTGAAGCATCTGAACTTGAACTTGGACCTAACACATTTTCTGTTACTGTAACTAGCAATAATGATTGTATTGCGGAAGATGAAGTTATAATCACAGTAATTCCCGGAGCAGGAATCGAATCAAACAAATTAAAAGATTTTAGTGTTTATCCGAATCCTTCAAACGGTATTATTAACATCTCCGGTGAAGACATTATATCAATTGATATTTTTGACAGTTTAGGAAGATATGTAGTGTCTACTTTAGAAAGACAAATTGATTTAAAAGATCTAGCCAAAGGGATTTATACAATTAAAATCAGCACAAAAGAAACTAGTGTTAACACAAAACTGATTTTAGAGTAAACTAATTATTACAAATAGCATATCATAGAAAGAAAAGAAGATAATTTACTATCTTCTTTTCTTTTTTTTGTATTAACCTTATATTGTTAATAACTAAAAGTTGAAACTTTATCGTTATTAATATAATTGCAATAATTTTGTCACTATTAAAATTCATAAATATGAAAAAAATATTAATAATTTTAGCTGTTTTTGCTCTTGTTTGTTTAGGATTATATTCTTGCAAAACGACAAACGATTGTCCGGCTTATGGTAAAGCCAATAATGATATTGTCAAAAAAAGAGTCTAAACTCGATTGAGATATATCATATTTTTTTACTTTTGTAGTAATTATGATTTTTTTAAAAAAAATATTATTACTACAAATTTGTTTTATTTTATTCCCTATTTATATTTTTTCTCAGGGAGAGTTAGAAATTACTCGGGAACCTGACAAATACAATCTAAATTCTATTGGATTTAAGTTAAACTCTAACGGTAGTGGTGCCTATTATAGTTTTTCTACAAGAATTAATTATAGATTAAGACGTTTCTTTGAGGCAGAATACAATTATATGAAAAGTCCGAAAGAAATCAAAGTTGTAAATCCTTATTTTGAATCTATCACAGTTAAAAAATTTGTATTTGGAAAGACCTATACTGTCCATAACATTAAAGCAGGATATGGTTATAATAAAATGATATTCGATAAAAGAGATAGAAATAGTGTTTCAATTCATTTAAAAGGAGGAGGAGGAGTCATTTTGGCTGTTTCAAAACCTATTTATTATGAAATTGTTGATAGCCTTAAACTAATTAATGGTTATTTTATACCCTACACTTCATACTACCGCATTGATATTAATATTCAAAATAATCCTACCGACATAGTAGGAAAAGCCCCTTTCAATCTTGGATTAAATGAAATGAAAGTTCATCCTGGAATATATCTTAAAATGGGAATGAGTTTCGATTTTAGTCAGGATATCATGAAATCTAAAGTTTTGGAAACCGGTGTAATTTATGATTATTATCTTAACCCAATAGAAATTATTGCAGGGCAAGTTAATTCGAATTTTTTATATTTATACATCAGCTATCATTTTGGAAAGAAATATGATGCAGTATTAAATCGTGAATTTCGTAAAGATCAGAGAAAAATTTCGAGGCAATCTATTAATTAAAAGCTTATTGTTAAAAACATTGACAATTAATTTTGTAAGTTAAAATAAATCTTTCTATATTAGAGGTTTAAAAATTTAATACAAAAAAATATTATTCTATAACGTAAAATTGTGAATATGAAGAAATTAGCATTAGGACTTACTTTATCTTTTATTATCATTTCTGGAATTGTAGCATTGAATATTTCAAACAAATCAGAAAAAATGTACACTCCACGTTCAGATAATAAAGAAATAATTGTTGAAAAAAGTATTCACGGAGCAGCAGAATGGCAAGCAAGAAGAAGAACAAACCTCCTGACCGGCGAAGTTGACATTCGTGATATTGATAACGCATTGAAACAAATTGCTGTATTAAAAAAGGCAAAATCAGGAAATCAATTGAATTGGATAGAATTAGGTCCGACAAATATTGGAGGAAGATGCAGGGCTATTATTTTTGATAAAAATAATCCCAATATAATGTATGCTGGTGGAGTTTCCGGTGGACTATGGAAATCTACAACAGCTGGAAATTCATGGACTCAGGTAAAATATGCCGGTGACTCAGAATCAAATGACGTTCCAAACTTAAATATTGGTTCTATTTGTCAAGATGCCGGAGGAACAATATATTTTGGTACCGGAGAAGGTTTCTATATGGGTTATGGAACAGGTTCAAGAGGTTTTGAGGGGGCTGGTATATGGAAATCTACTGATGGAGAAGTTTTTTCCAGAATTGAATCTACATGGTCAACTTCAGAAAGTAAAAGCACTTTTGTATATGTAAATAAAATAGTTGCTCACCCTACAATCCCGGGTAAAATATTTGCTGCTACAAAAAGAGGTATACAGATGTCAACTGATGGCGGCGAAACGTGGACAAACCCTGTATTAAATGTTGCAGAATTTCCTATTTATGAATTTGCAGGTGATGTTGAGATAAGTTCCGACGGTAATTTCTTAATTGCAGACATTGGCATTAATGCATATGTATCCTATCAGGGTGGAGCCTATGGAACTTGGCAGAAAGTTACCGGATCGTCAGCAGGTATGCTTCCTCAAAATTCTTCAAGAACTGAATTTGCAATATCTCCAACAAATTCAAACATTGTTTATGCACAATGCACAAAATCTGATGGAAGCTTATTAAATGTTTATCGTTCTGATGATAAAGGACAAACTTGGTCTATAATCGGACCCGGTGGTTCAGCAAGTTTTAATCCTCTGGGAAATCAAGGAACTTATGACAATGTAATCGCAGTATATCCTGATGATGAAGATCGCATAATACTTGGCGGACAATATTCTTTATGGTCATGGGGAAAAACAGAAGGTTGGAATTTATTGACTTATTGGAGCATTGATGTTAATGATTTACAATATGTACACGCTGACCAACATGCTTTAGTTTTCCACCCAACAAATCCTGACATTGTCTTCTGTGGTTCTGATGGTGGTATTCATCGTTCAACTAATGGTGGTCTTACATGGCAAACTAAAAATAAATATTTTAACGTTACTCAATTTTATGGTATAGCTCATGGTCCAAATAAAAATGAAGTTTTAGGCGGTACACAAGACAACGGATCTCTTTTATTAAATCCTGCTGTAACAACAACAACAGGGACTTCACATGAATATTACGAAGTAAGCGGTGGCGATGGTGGCTACTGTGAAATATCACAATTGAACCCTAATATTATCTTTTCTACAATTTATTACGGCCAACTTTTTAGAAGTGACGAAAAAGGTGCAAACGGAGATATGGCAAGTTTTTACAATACAAGAATAACTAGCACCATTACAGGAATTGGTGACGCTTCAGGAGGACATCCTTTTGTTACGCCAATTGCTCTTTGGGAAAGTTTCTATGACGAAAATTCGGTTGAATACACTTATAAAATTGCTCCTCGCGATTATGAAGCAGGAGAAGTTGTTGAAGTAGAAAGTAATGTTTTAGCCAGATATTACCATGTTACTTTAGAAGAACCTGTCCTCGAACATGATACAATCTGGGTACATGACACATATCAGTCACAATTTGCAGTTGGTTTTAACGGAAGTGTTTGGGTTACTCGAGATGCATTAAGCATGAGAAAAGAAGCTGTTTGGGTTCCTGTTGCAACTATTACAGGTAATGTCGTTTCTTGTATGGAATGGTCTTCTGATGGAGATATTTTATATGTTGCTACTGAAAGCGGTCAAAACTCAAATTTCTATAGAATCAAGGGCTTCATCCAAAATAGAACTAATGTTCAAATGGATAATATTAATTCACAATATGGATTAACCGTAACTAAAATTGCATCTTTTAACAACCGTACTATTACGGGTATCGCAGTTGACCCTGAATTCGGAGGCAATGTAGTTCTTACTTTAGGAAACTATGGCTCAACTTATTTTGTATATTATTCTACTTCTGCCCATGTTGCTTCGGAAATAACAAGTGGATCAGGGAGTTTTGTTTCAAAACAAGGAAATTTGCCTCAAATGCCTGTCTATGATGCTGTAATTTTGTGGAGTGATTCTCGCAAAGTGATTGTTGGAACAGAATTCGGCGTTTATTCTACAGATGATATTACTGCTGCAAATCCTGAGTGGGTTGACCAAAATGGAAATGGATTTGATTACGTTCCTACCTATCATTTCCGCCAACAAACACATCGCAATGGATGGATTCCGGAAATATCAGGTTATTCAGGAGTTGAAAATCATGGTTATATTTATGCCGGAACACATGGTAGAGGCATTTTCGTTTGTAAGGATTTTTCAGGACCTACGAATGTTCCGGATATTGCTTCATCAGAAAAGTTGTCCTCAGTTTCTGTATTTCCAAATCCTGCAAGTGAAACAACAAACTTAAATATCAACTTAACTGAGAAGTCTGATGTACAAATCTCAATATTTGACATCCAGGGCAAACTTGTTGATGTAATCAATTATAAAAACTTAAGTTCTGGCAGACATTCCAAAGAATATAACTGTTCATCCATGAACGCTGGCGTTTATATTGTAAGGATTAAAGCCGGACAAGATGTAAAAACCACAAAACTTATTGTTAAATAACATTTTTAAATCTGTTAAAAAGCCTCATTTAATTGAGGCTTTTTTTTTAAATTTGCATAAAATTAAAATTTAAAGTCATGACAAAAATTAAAGTTGCAATTAATGGATTCGGTCGAATCGGGCGTAATGTATTTAAAATTGCTGTTGACCGTGAAAATATCGAAATAGTTGGTATTAATGACCTTACGGATACCAAAACCTTAGCACACCTTTTAAAATATGATTCTACACAAGGAAAATTTGATAGAAATATTAGTTATAATGAAACTTCGATAGTTGTTGAAGGTAAAGAATTCAAAGTTAGTGCTGAAAGAAATCCGGCTCAAATCCCATGGGCTACTGTTCCTGATATCGTAATAGAATCAACCGGTGTTTTTACAAGCAAAGAAAGTCCAAAAGGTGGTTATGGAGACCATTTAAAAAGTGGTGCTAAAAAAGTTATTCTTACTGTTCCGGCAAAAGACACTATTGATGCAATGATTGTATTAGGTGTTAATGAAGAAATAATTACTCCTGCTTTACAATGTGTATCAAATGCTTCATGTACTACTAACTGTATGGCTCCGGTGGTTAAAATTCTGAATGATAATTTTGGTATTGAAAATGGACTGATGACAACTATCCATTCTTACACAAATGATCAAATTATACTTGACGGCCCGCATAAAGATTTGAGAAGAGCCCGTTCTTGTGCTGTATCTCAAATTCCGACAACAACAGGAGCTGCAAAAGCTGTTGGTAAGGTTATCCCTGAACTAAACGGTAAACTTGACGGAATGGCGATGAGAGTACCTACTCCTACGGGGTCTTCTGTTGATTTAGTTGTAAATCTTAAAACTGATGTAACAATAGAACAGGTTCATGAAGTAATTAAAAAGGCTGCTAACGGAAAATTAAAAGGTATTTTACAATATACTGAAGATCCTATTGTGTCTGTTGACATTATTCACAATCCACACTCTGGCATTTTTGATGCAGGATGCACAATGCTCAAAGGAAGAATGCTTAAAACCCTAACTTGGTATGATAATGAATGGGGATATTCTAACAGGGTTGTTGATCTGATTCCAAAACTACTGTAAGAAAAATTTATATATTTATTAGAAAAATGATGCAATTTTTGTTGCATCATTTTTTTTACTCATATCTTAAAGCTTCAATCGGATCTAGCTTCGAAGCTTTTACGGCAGGAAAATATCCGGAAGCTATTCCCACAAAAAAACAAAGAACAACTCCAAGTAGAATCCATAACCAAGGTATAATAAAAGCGCCACCCGTTATTAGCGTAATCAAATTACCGGCTATTATTCCCAAAATTATTCCTAATATTCCACCTAACTGACCTATAAATACAGATTCGAACAAAAACTGCTGTTTTATTGTTGTTGATTTTGCTCCTAGTGCCTTTCGAATTCCTATTTCTCTTGTTCTTTCAGAAACTGAAACCAACATTATATTCATTAAACCAATTGAGGCACCTAATAATGTAATTAATCCAATTATTGTAGCCCCAATAGTCACAACAGAGATATTATCCAGCAGCATATTTGCCAGACTATCACTTTTTCTAATATCAAAGTTGTTTTTATCATACACTGTAAGTTTCCTGACATTCCTAAATAATCCTTCGGCCTCTCCTACAGCATAATCAAGCATGGTAGCATCAAAAGGCATCACACTTATTTGAAAACTATTTTCAGTTGAAGGAAAATTCTGTCTTGCATTATTTAACGGTATTAAACAAATTTTATCGCCATCTCCCGAAAAACTAGTTCCTTTTTCTTTTAGTACTCCTACTACTCGATAACGAACATTACCCACAGAAATAAACTTTTCCAGAGGGCTTTCAGCCACATTAAAAATATTCTTTGCCAATTCACTACCAATTATTATAACGGATTCACCTGATAAAATCTCTGCTGCACTGAAGTTACGACCAATTTCAATATCATTTCCACTAGTTATCAAATATGAATCATCTATACCAAAGACAGCAATATTGGGGTCTGTCTTTTCATCTCGATATTTTACTGTTGCTGTCCACGAACATCCTATCGAAATACTTATGTGTGCAGGAAATTCAAAGTTATTTTTAAACATAACTGCTTCTTCATAACTTATCCTGGAATTTTCCACATTTCTACCTCCGCCACCATGATTACCTGAACGCTGCTGACGAATTGTAAATGTGTTAGCACCCATCCTCAGAAATTCTGTACTGATGGTGTTTTTTATTGAATCTACAGCTGTTAGGATTCCCACTAGTGCCATAATACCAATAGCTATTATCAGAACTGTCAAAATAGTTCGAAGCTTATTCGATTTTATCGAATTAATCGAGATCTTAATATTGTCTAATAATAAACCCTTAATTTGCATAATACAAAATTAAATGAATATCCGGTTATTTTTAATAACTAATCGCTTTTAACAAAAATTTAATAATATACTATTTAAATCATCATTAAATTATTTAATTATTTGTTTTAAAATTAAACAAATCATGATAAAATTTGTAATATAGCAGAAATAATATTTATTTAAGTAAAAAATATTGAAATGAGAATAATAATAACTAACATACTAATTATTTTTTCTGCATATGCATTTTCGCAAACCGGACAAATAAACGGAAGAGTATATAATGAAATTAATAATGAAGCTCTACCATTCTCAAATATCTATATTGAGGGTACAGAAATTGGTTCCACTTCAGATTTTGATGGAAATTTTATCATGGCCGGTTTAAAACCAGGTATTTATAGACTAACAGTATCTTCTTTGGGTTTTGAGACCAGAGTATCGCAAGAAATACAAGTTACTCCAGGAAAAATTGCCACAATAGAAATTCCTATGCGTGAAGCCGCATTAACACTATCAGAAGTTACTATTAAGTCTCAGGCATACAAGAAAAGTGAAGAATCGCCTGTTTCGTTAAGAAATATTGGTTTGTCAGAAATTGAGAACTCTCCTGGAGCAAACAGAGACATTTCAAAAGTAATTCAAAATTTACCTGGAGTTGCTGCCATTCCTGGACAAAACAGAAATGATGTTATCGTCAGAGGTGGGGCATCAAACGAAAGTAAATTTTACCTTGACGATATAGAAATTCCAAATATAAATCACTTTGCAACACAGGGAGCAAGCGGAGGAACAAACGGAATACTAAATGCAGACTTTATCAGAGAAGTTGACTTTTATTCAGGAGCTTTTCCGGCAAACAGAGGTAATGCATTAAGCGGCATTTTTAATTTTAAACAAATTGATGGCAATAAAGAAGAAATGAAATTCAGAGGGAGTGTAGGGGCTTCTGAAGTTTCATTTACTGTTGATGGACCAATAAACGACAATACAACTTATATATTATCAGCTCGAAGATCATATTTAAACTTCCTGTTTCAACTTATAGGTTTACCATTTTTACCTACTTTTAACGATATGCAATTTAAAATAAAATCTAAATTATCAGACCGAAGCGAAATAACTTTTATTGGGCTTGGAGCATACGATATAAATGTCTTAGACAGAAACATTTCAGAACCTACCGAATTTCAATCGTATTTACTCGGCTTCCTTTCTGAGTATGAGCAATGGACATATACTTTGGGAGCAGTTTATAAACAATTCCGAGACAAAGGATACACGACTTATGTTGTCAGTCGTAATATGTTAAATAACCGTTACTATAAGTACAGAGACAATATAGTTGATGATTCAAATCTGCTTAATAATTACTCTTCATTCGAAGCTGAAAATAAATTTAGAATAGAAGACTTTTTCAAAACTGATAACAATTATCGATTTAACTATGGTATTAATTTTGAATATGCAAGATATTATAACGATTCATATTTAAACATTTACACTCCTTTTGGCAGGCAAGAAATTACTTATGACTCTAATTTTGATATGTTTAAATACGGAGCTTTTGCACAAGTTTCAAAATCGGTTTTATCAAATAGACTGAGCCTTTCTGCCGGTTTTAGATTAGATGGAAATGAATATTCAAAATCAATGTCAAATCCTTTAGAACAATTTTCACCCAGAATTTCTGCTTCATTCGATATCTCAGACAAGTTAAGTATAAACATGAACACCGGAAGATACTACTTACTTCCCTCATACACCAGCCTTGGTTATCGTAACGAAAGCAACGAACTTGTTAATAAGAATAATGATATTAAGTATATTAAATCAGACCACATAATAGGAGGATTTGCATTTAGACCAAATAATACATCTGCAATAAGCATTGAAGGTTTTTACAAAATATATGATTACTATCCTTTTTCAGTCAAAGACTCTTTAGTTCTGGCATTCAAACCGGTAGATTTCGGAGTTCTCGGTGACGAAGAAATTATTAGTTCAGGTAAAGGTCATGCTTATGGAATCGAAGTTTTAAGCCAAAACAGATTTAAAGGTGACTGGAATCTAACGGCATCATACACATTTGCAGTCAGTGAATTTAAAGATTCCGGGGACAAATACGTTTCTACATCATGGGATAACCGACATATTTTTATAATTACGACTACAAAGAAATTTAAAAATGATTGGGGAATCGGACTTAAATGGCGTTTTGCTGGCGGTCTGCCATATACTCCTTACGACCTCATAACTTCATCAAATATAATTGCTTGGGATTTGAATAATCGTCCATACTTCGACTATTCGCAACTAAACACCTCAAGGTTTAAACCATTCCACCAACTAGATTTAAGAATTGATAAGAGTTTTAATTTTAAAAATAGTTCACTTAAGTTTTATATTGATATTCAAAATGCATATAATTTCAAATCAGGTTCTCAAGATATTTATACAAATCTTGACGTAAATGGAAATCCACAATACGATCCTGAAAATCCGGATAATTATTTGCTCCGTAGGATTCCCTCAGAAGGGAGTGGTACTATTGTTCCAACCATCGGAATAATTATTGATTTTTAAAAAAGTAGTAATAAAAATGATTTATTATAAAACAATGATAAATATGAAAAAAATAATCTTATTCTTAATTTTACTGGCAATATCAGTTTCTTCATTTGCTTTTGTTGGAAAAAATCCTACAAAGAAGAATAAAAAGGAAAAAGAAATTATTGAAGCAAATATAAATGGGAAAGGCTACACCTTTGAAATAGAATTTATTTCAGGTAAAGGACATAATAATCCGAGCTTTGCAATTTGGATAGAAACAATGAATGAAGAATTTATTCAAGAAATATTTGTAACAAAAGCAGTATCAACAGGTATTTATCGCTATGCTGACCCAAGTTCCGGGAAATGGGAAGCCGGAGCCAAAATGTATAACGCAACCCTACCATATTTTATTCATAAAAGAACTGTTAATGCTGAGATACCAACATCTGATAAACCTATTGTCGATGCCTATACCGGTGCTACACCAAAAGGAGATTTTTTTCTAAAGACAAAATCTGACAAAAGAATAAATACAAAATTCAGATTATTGATTGAAATAAATCAAGCCTGGGATTTTAATAATTTTTGGAATAATGCAAAATTTCCAGAATATCAGGAATATCGCAATTCATGTCAGCCTTCTCTGGTATATGCAGTAACTATTGATCCTGCAAATCTTATGGATGAATACATCATGAATCCGATAGGTCATGGACATTTCGCAGGTATTGACGGAAAACTATATACTGATTTAAGCACATTTACAACAGCATTAAAAATAGCAGACAGAATAAAAGTCACTGTAAAATAAACAGAGCCGGAAAATACGGCTCTGTTTTCTGAGCCACCCACGGGATTTGAACCCGCGACCTGCTGTTTACGAAACAGCTGCTCTACCTCTGAGCTAAGGTGGCAATTTTGTGCAAAAATAAAAGAATTATTTATTCAATAGACAAATTTCAAAAAACAAATTACCATAATCAAATTTTCAATAATTAAATTTTTAAAACTTACTTCCAAGTTAGTAACCTTTTTCTTTTACAATTTGTTATTGAATAATTTACGAGTTATAAAACTACTAAAGTTGCGCCAAAACCATATTCTCTAAATGATGCATCTTCAAAGGATAACTTATACTGTTGAGTTATTGATTCTCTCAATTTTTCCTTCAAAGTACCATTGCCAATACCATGTATAAGAATAACTTTACCAGCCTTGGACGAAATCGCCTCTGTCATAGTTTTATGAAAAACATCCATTTGCTTCTGAAGTATCTCTGCATTAGACATACCAATTACAGAATCTACTAATTGATTAATGTGCAAATCAACTTCAACTGTCTTTGCTTCCTTCCTCTGCTTAAAACGTTTTGAAAGATCTTCTTCCGGCAATTCTTTTTCGACTAAATGTCTCTCAAAATCATCGTTATTCTTAATTGAGTTTCCAAGTCCGGGAACTTCTTTAAGCAAAACGAATTGATATGCATTTTCGTCAAAATACTCATTTTCTACAAAGTTGTGAGATTGAAAGAATTTTAAAGGAATAATTTTTATTTTTCGTTCAATTAACTCGTGCAAAATGTGATAAGGATGATTATAAAACAGCATCTGTACTATTATCTCTTTAGACGCATTTATCTGCTCTCTATCAATAATTCCTATTTGAATTTTAGTATTTGGTTCTAAAACCTCGGCATCAATTTTTACATATCCTGTTTCTCCACGCAGAACTACATGATAGAAAATAAAATGGTCAGAGTCGTTTATCAGATAACATTCGAATTGATTGTTATCGGTTTCGGGTTTGCTCAATATTGCAAAAATAACTTCTGTGCTATTATCATTTTTTATTTCAGGCTTTTGAATCATTTCAGTAGCAATACTATTAATATTATTTACTTCTGATTTTAGTTTTGGTTTTTGTTCAGCAGTTTTTTGAACTGCCTTTTCGACAACCACCAATTCGTTTATTGGAAAAGGATACTCAAAATCATCATTGTCCTTTACCATTACTTGCGTTTTTGAAATTATTTTAACCACTACTCCTCCACCTACATCATTTAAAAACCTTACTTTATCTCCAATATTTATAGTCATAACTGCATTTTTTTGAAGTATATTCTACGAAAAAATATATAACCTCTTAATTTGATTGCGAAACCCGAACTTAAAACTTTTTCTTACTTTTGCACAAATTTAGTAAAAATGCACAAAGCTTTGCATATAAATATAAATGATTTTGATTATTCATTGCCTGAGGAGAGAATTGCAAAATATCCATTAGACAAAAGAGATACATCAAAACTGTTAATTATGAAGAATAACTCTATTTCATCAGAAATTTTCAAAAACATAAACAATTATCTCCCCTCCAACAGTCTGATAGTATTTAATAATTCGAAGGTTATTAAGGCTAGACTACATTTTAATAAAGATACAGGCTCGTTAATAGAAATATTTTGTCTAGAACCGGTAGAGCCTATTAATTATAACCAGTCCTTATCTTCAAACAAATCATGTTGTTGGAAATGCCTTATTGGTAATAATAAAAAGTGGAAATCGGGTGAGCTTGAAAAGAAAATAAATATTAAGAACAGTGAAATAGTTTTATCGGCGATAAGACTAAAAAGTATTGGAAATGCATTTGAAGTTCAATTTTCATGGGATAACCCTGAAATAGTATTTTCGGAGATACTTAAAGAATTTGGAGAAATACCGATTCCGCCATATTTGAACAGGAAGTCTGAAGAAATTGATAAAACCAGATATCAAACAGTTTATAGTGCCAAAGAAGGTTCTGTTGCGGCTCCAACTGCTGGATTTCATTTTACGGATGAAGTTTTCTCAGAACTCAATCAAAAAAATATTACATCGGATTATATTACACTTCATGTTGGAGCAGGAACATTCCAACCTGTTAAAGCCGATAATATTTCAGAACATCAAATGCACACCGAACACTTTATCATTTCGAAAAACAATATAGAAAATCTCATTCAATATTATGGCAACACGACTGTAGTTGGGACAACAACAGTTAGAAGTCTCGAAAGTCTGTTTGTAGTAGCCTGCAAAGTATTCTTAAAAAAAAACATTATAGATAATCATTTTTTTATAGCTCAATGGGAATCGTATTACGATGAGATTCAAGAATTACGTAAGGATGCTGTAAAATTGTTGAACAATCTTTTAGAATGGATGAAGACCAATAAATTTGAACAACTCAATTGTACTACACAAATAATGATAATTCCGGGCTATAATTTCTTTTTCACAAATCGCCTGATTACTAATTTTCATCAACCTAAATCCACACTTTTATTGTTACTTAGCGCATTTGTTGGAAATAAATGGAAAGAAGCATACGATTATGCACTAAAAAATGATTTTAGATTTTTAAGTTATGGCGATAGTTGCTTATTTTTAAGTTAATCAAACAAAAAAAATATTAACTTTGAAAAAATTTAAGACAATTATTAATATGAAAAAAACTCTTATTCCTGCCAACATTCTCCTATACATGGGGTTAATTTCACTTGCTTTTGGAATAACCTCAGTTTCAATTCCTGAATTTACACTAAAGGCAGTCATTATTATTATAGGGACAATTATTGGAGTTGGTGGTCTAATTACACTAATTTTACGGCTTAAACACAAATGTGAAAGCAAATTTCTTCAAGTAATCAGTTATATAGGGTCTTCGATTATAATTCTTTTTGGTGTAAGTTTAGCTGTTTTTCCTTCTACTTTTTTAAATATATTTATAATAATTGTTGGAATTGCAATAATTCTCGGAGGAATTTCACAGTTAATTCTGAGCCTCAGTTTTACACCATTGTCAACGACTGCTAAAATTTTCATAGCTTTTTCGATTTTATTAATAATTGCAGGAACTACTATTATTCTTAACCCTTTTGAAACACTTGAAGCATTAACAATCTTCTTTGGTGTTATTATTTCAGCTTACGGTGTACTTAATGTAATTATTTCGTTCTGGTACAGATTTGAAATTAATAATCGGGAGGGCAAAACCAAACCCAAAACTGTCGAAATCTCTGCAACTGTTAATGATAATCCTATTGTTGTTGACACTGACACTAAAGAAGATACTAAGGAATAAAATTATTCAGAATTGCGATTTTTCGATATTATTCAACAAAATAATTTGTTAAACTAAATTAATAAAACTAATATTACATCCAAAATAAATATTTATAATTAAAGATTAAGAATATGAAAATAGCTAAAGGAAAACTTGTAACAATTATCTACGACCTATATGTTGATGGTTTTAATGGCGAATTAATTGAATCAATAAAAGAAAAAGAACCTGCAGTTTTTTTGTGTGGTGAAGGCGAAATGCTTGAAACTTTCGAAGAAAAACTAATTGGTTTACAGGAAGGCGATGAATTTAAATTTATGTTATCCAAAGATGAAGCCTACGGAGATGAAGACGAAGATGCATTTGCTGAATTTCCAATTGATATTTTCGAAAATGACGAAGGTGGCATTCCCGAAGTTGGAGATTATGTTCCTATGGAAGATGAAGACGGCACTGTTTTCGACGGGATTGCTATAGAAGTAACCAAAGAAAGCATTGTAATAGATTTCAATCATCCTTTAGCAGGTGAAGATTTATATTTTACAGGAAAAGTTGTGAAGGTTGAAAATACTAAAGAATAGTAATATATTTGATTTTACCGAATTAAACATTTCATTATTTAATTCTTCTCGCTAATGAGTGATCAGGAAGAAATGTTAAATAAAATGCGTGAAATCGCATTGTTGAATCCTGAAAACATCAGAATTATAGAAGCTAGTGTTAATTCAGAAATACAATTAGAATTTTTTGAAACACTTCAATCTGTAATAAAGTTAAAAAATACAGCTGATGAACCTCAAGAATTATTCAAAGCATTAAATAATCCTTCAAATTCTTTAATCAAAAAAAAGGAAATACTTGTAAAACTTGTTTCGTATGGAGAAGTAGAAACATATAGAATAATTGAATCTTATCTAAAAAATCCGGAGCCTGAGCTAAAATCATGGGCATACATGGCATATCAGCAAGCCAGAATGTTTTTAGAGTCAAATCTTCTTGAAGAATCAAAAATTTACATAGCTTCAGGCTTGGGTGGTAAAGATCACAGATTAAGATACAATTTTGCTTTTACCTCAAAAAACAAGTCATTCGATAAAACTCAGAAAAGTATTATTAACGGCGAAATTGAATATTTTTTAAAGAAAAATGATGGAATAATAGAACAACTCAAATACAAAAAGAGTTTTGTAATATGTACAGCACTTGTTCCCATACACATTAACCTTGTTGAAATGATACAGGATATGATTTTGGAAATTAATCAATATGGCAATTTCCTTAAAGAAAATGTATTTTTAACTAACGAAAAACAAATAACCGAGGTTGATTTGGAGCATATTTTCAATGAAGATAAGTCAGACAATATTGCCGATAAAGACTAATGGATGCCAAAAATGTTAACATAGATGATTCATGGTATGCTGAATTGAAAGATGAATTCAATAAAGAATATTTTGCAAAACTTAAGGCTTTTTTAGTTGAAGAAAAGAAAAATAATGTTGTTTACCCACCTGGTTCACAAATATTTTCTGCATTTAACTACACACCATTTCATAAAATCAAAGTAGTAATATTAGGACAGGACCCGTATCATGGTCATGGACAGGCGCACGGTTTGTGTTTTTCGGTACCTCAAGGCATACCAACTCCTCCGTCTCTTGTTAATATTTATAAGGAATTAAAATCTGATATTGGTTTTGAAGTTCCAAATTCGGGCAATCTTGAATCCTGGGCAAAACAAGGCATTTTTCTTCTCAATGCGACGCTTACAGTAAGAGCAAATACAGCAGGTTCACATCAAAATAAAGGTTGGGAAATTTTTACGGATAATGTAATTAAAATTATAAGCGATAAACGTGAGAATGTCGTTTTTGTGCTTTGGGGCAGATATGCTGCTGCAAAAGAAAAACTTATAGACGATTCCAAACATATAATTCTTAAAGCTGCTCATCCTTCCCCACTTAGTGCTTATAATGGTTTTTTTGGTTGTAAACATTTTTCAAAAATCAACAATTTTTTAAATAACAAAGGAATAGAACCAATTCGTTGGTAAATTTTCATTCTTCTTGTTTTGCAATATTCCATTTTTATTATTTTTGCAAAAAAAAACCGATATGATACCATTTCATTTAACTGAATATATAGAGCAATCTATTAAAGAAATAGGGATTGATCCCTACACATCACGTGGCAAAAAAGATGGACAATGGACAATTAAATACAAAAATTCGACAGTGTGGATTGACTTATTCAGTTATCCGGAAAAACCTGAAAAGTATTATTTTCAGGTTATGAGTCCTTTGTGCAAAATGGTTGACAGCAAAACAGAAGAATTTGCAATTGATCTTCTCGAAATTAATTATATGATGTACGGAAGTTGGATTTGCAAGAAAGAAGGATGGATTTATATTCTCAGTCTTCGTGAAGCCGACAATCTTCAAAAAGCAGAAGTAGATGCTACAATTGACAGAGTTGCGATATACAGCGCCGACTACTGGGGAAAACTGTCGTTCAAATACAAAAATTGCTGGATAAAAAATGAAGAAGAGAAGATAGAATAATACAAATTTTAACATTTTTTTAAATATTTTGCACAATTTTTGTAACAAAAGCATTATATTTGCGTAATAAAATTTGAAATAAAACTTAAAAAAGAAAGGAGACCATATATCGAAAGAACTTCTACCCTTTAACTTTAAATAATATAGTTATGAACCTGACAAGTTATTCCGACCAGGAACTTATCGAGAGATTCATCAAGGGTGAGAAGGCATGTATGGAAACTCTAATACAACGCCACAAGAAAAAAGTTTATTCTTACATCCTTATTACAGTTAAAAATACTCATGTTGCTGATGATTTATTTCAGGACACGTTTATTAAAGTTATTAACTCCCTTAAATGCGGGACTTATACCGACAAGGGAAAGTTTATCAGCTGGGTTATACGAATAGCTCATAATATTACCATTGACTATTTCAGGAAAGAGAAAAATTTGAATACATGTTCGAACGATGATACCGAACTTGATTTGTTTAACTCAGAAAAATTCTCGGATGAAAACATCGAAGATAAAATTGTGGGAGAACAGATTGTCAGCGATATTAAAACTTTAATTGATTATCTACCGGCAGAGCAGAAAGACATTATCATGATGCGTCATTACGGAGGCATGAGTTTTAAAGATATAGCAGAACAGACAAATGTAAGTATCAATACAGCACTTGGAAGGATGAGGTATGCTCTGATAAATTTGAGGCGTATTGTTGAAGAGAAAAATGTGATACTTACAAAATAGAAAGAATAAGCTTTTGATTTGGGCTTTTTCTTAAAACGGCAAATTATTTTTTAACTTTATGCAAACTCTAACAAGGAATCTCTTGTTGGAGTTTTTATTTGACTTTGATTTATAAACCATTTCCAACGGTTTTGTCATGATTTTTGAGCCGGGGGCTTCGAGACAATCAGCCGAAAGGCTGATCCCTCAGCCCCCAATTCAAAAATACACGCCAAAACCTCATTCCTCGTTGTTTTAACTTCGAAATTCCAATGTGTGACAAGCTGGTTTTGTCATGATTTTTGCCACCTCGACCATGCTCGGTGACCTAGCAAAAATACACGCCAAAACCAAAACACTCAAACTTTACCCTAAGCAAAATCAAAGAGTACAAAATTCAAATTACAATTCGTAGATTTTCATTTTTTTTGATTTCGGTTTGCTTAGAACAAGGGTTTGGGCTGAAAAACTTTGGGGATTTTTTTGATTTGCTATTTTAAGGGGGAGAAAAAAATGTTTTTATTTGATATTTACTTGTTCAGTATAAAGTGTTCCATTATTGTCAACAAGGATGCGGAAGTAGTTGTCGCCATCTAAAAACAATTTCATCATTTCTTTCTCCTTGGCATAGTTTTTATTATAACTTTGCAAAAAACATTTAACAATGAAAAAGTTTATTTTTATTTTACTAACTGTGTTTTGTATAACTCACTTATCACATAACGAAGTCAAAGCACAAGCAACACCCGAAGAATTAATGGATGCATTTTTTCAAATCTTCGCCGAAGATGTTAATCAGGCAGTTGATTTTCTTTTCGCTACAAATCCAATGATTGACCCAAATCAACCAGGAATAAAATCAATAAAAGAGAAGTTTGAATTATCAAGAAAATTGTTAGGAAATTATTACGGATATGAGATTATAAATATTTATCATGCCGGAGACTCGTATGTAAAGTACATATACTCCTTAAAATATGAAAGACAACCAGTAAAATTTATTGCAGTTCTATACAAACCTAAAGATAAATGGAAAGTTCAGAACATTAATTTCCAGGATGATATTGAAGTAGAATTTAAATTGTGGGAATAAAACCCTAAATAGCCTTTGCAATTACATAATGGGACACGAATTATGCGTAATGCATAACTTATTTCTCACTCCTCATGCGTCAGAGTTCGAATTTAAACATGTAATTTAATTTTTAGTGCCGAAATTCGGCTCTATATTCAGATTTATTGTTAAGGTTGTCTTCAACTACGCCTTTGAAAATATAATCATCAGCAAAGGTGAAATGATCATCAAAATAATAAGTAAGAGTTTTTTTTCTCGGATCATATTGTCCAAGAACCCATTTATCGTTAATATACATATCATAATTTTTGATTCCTGACAAATCATCCTCTATTTTAACCGAAATTTGTGATGCTTTTGAAAGGTCTTTACCCTCACTTATATTAACAGGTGTAATTTTGGGAGCTGTAGTATCAATCCACAAATAAAATTCTCCAAAATATGAGGATTCTGCTTTTATAAAATTCTGCTCGATTACAGAATTAAGATATCTGAAATTTCCGTTATGTACCCTGCAAATAAACAATTTATCTCTAAATCTCATTAACTCTTCATCCAGAAAAAACATTATTCTGAAATCTTTTTTTAGCATTATAAAATCCTCACCTATAATAAATTTATCAGAATATTTTGATTTGGATTTCTTTCCCACTTTCAAATAATAATCACTAAATAAGCTTGCTGAATCAAATTCAATCCTAAATCCTCCGTCAATCCAGACCAAACTCTCTTCTGTTTTTAGCAATCTTCCTCCCGTATTCACAACTTCCTGATATTCATTACTATCACCGGTAAGATTAAAAACCAGTTGCGAAGTATTTGAGTTATAATCTTTAACAATGATTTTCATTTTCTTATTTACACCCTTAGAAATATAGAAAATTCCATCATTAACAGAATATTCATAAACGGGTAAATCATTCCCTTTTTCTATAAATAATTTTTGAACATGCATTGATTCATCTAAATAATACTGATAATCAAACATACTGTTTTTTGCTCTTTGTTTACTAAAATCAAGCTTCTGAATTATGGAATGAAAAATTAGTTGATCTCCATCAAAAAGCTTTACTGATTCTGCTCCATATCTATTACTCGTACCATCCATCCTGTCAACATAAGCCAGCCCTACTCCTATCATACCCACAACTTGTGGCAATTCTTTTTCACAAATATAAATTCCATCCTTATCCTTTTTTAACTTAAAAATTTGCTTTTCATTTTTTCCACCGACAAAAGAATTATTATTAAGAGGATACAAAACCAGAAATGTAAATTCTGGTGGACGAGAATCGTAAAACGAATAAATTGTTGTAATTGGATTTATTGGCATTTCCGAAAGAGTTTCACGAATTTCAAAATGCAAATGAGGTCCTTCAGATTGTCCGGTATTACCTGTATATGCGATTATGTCCCCCTTCTTATACTTAAACATATCGGGGGGCAATGTTGTGTCAATTGAAAATGAAGATCGTTCATATTGGATTTTTCTCACAAATTTTTGTATTTCAGGATTATATTTACTCAAATGTGCATAAACTGAAGTATATCCATTTGGATGATTAATATAAATAGCATTCCCATAACCCCATGGCGAAATATTTATTCTTGAAACATATCCGTCTGCAATAGCTAAAACATCTCTTCCTTCAGAATAAGTACTAAAATCAACACCTGTATGAAAATGTCTGTTTCTTGGTTCGCCGAAATTACCCGAAAGTACCGGACTTATATTTAAAGGTAAAATAAAATAATTTTTCAAACCGGTTTCCTGTCCCGACACACGCGAAACCAATAACAACACAATAAACAGAGCTTGAAATATTTTAATTCTCATCATCATTAGAATAAATATTTTGCAAAACTAACATCATATCTTGCATTTGAAAAAAAAATCAACTATTTTTGTAATAGATAATAAATAAATGAACGAGGAGTATAACAGATTGATTTTAAGAATGAAAGAAAACATTCAGAAGTTAATTTTGTTATATACAAAAGAAAAGGAAAAGAATAAAGAATTATCAAAAGAGGTAAAACACATTAGTAATGAACTTAATATATATATAAATAAAAACAAGGAAGTAGAGAAAAAATATGAAAATTTAAAATTGGCTAAAGCATTAGACGGGATAAATGGAGAAGATAAGGAAGCCAAATTGAAATTGAATAAAATAATACGGGAAATTGATAATTGCATTGCTCTTTTAAACAAATAAAGTTTAATGGAAGACAACAAGTTAATAATAAATATCAGTATAGGTGAAAGGATGTATCCTATCAGTATTGAAAGAGGCGATACAAGACGTGAAGAACTGATTCGTAAAGCATCTCAATCAATAAATGACACTTTGTTACAATATAAAAAAAGAGGATATAAGAACAAAGACGATCAGGATTATCTAGCCATGACAGTAATTATGTTTGCTGTCAAGCTTCTCGAAAACGAATCGAAAGAAGACATATCACCAGTTATTAACGAATTGAAAAAAGTAAATTTTGAACTTGAAGAAGTTTTAACAAAAGAGTAAACGTTCTTTAAAATATAATAGTAATATACATATTACCCGTATTGGTTCTTTAAAGGTTGCAAAACTCAACACTAACTAATTAGGAACAAAGCTCAGTTTATCTACGGCAGGCCTAAATTAATTCTGTTCGCAGTTTTAAACTACCTAAGTAGTCATAGGAAACCGGAAATTGTCTGGCCGTTCCGCCCATGTTTATACAGGGGTTTTTCTAACATTAAAGAATTTAATGCGGGTTTTTTTAATTTAAAACAAATAATTTATATGGGAACACTAACAATAATTATTATTGCGACAGGAGCCTTTTTAGGCGGAGGGGCTATTTCTTATTTTGTATGGGATAAAGCAATAGCAAAAAAGAAAAACAAAATTATTGCTGAAGCATCAACAGAAGCAGAAGTTATTCGAAAAGAGAAGGAGTTACAGGCAAAGGAAAAATATTTGCAACTTAAGTCCGAGCATGACCGACTAATTAATGAAAAAAACCAAAAGATTTCGGCAGCCGAAACAAGAATTCAGCAAAGAGAAGCAAGCATTACGACAAGAATTGAGGAGACTCAGCGAATGAAAAAGGAACTTGATATTCTTCGCGAAAACCTCAACAAACAATTGGAAAGAGTTGAAAAGCGAACTGAAGAACTTGAAAAACAGCATAAAGAACAAATTGACAAACTTGAAGCAATATCGGGTTATTCAGCTGAAGAGGCTAAAAAAGAGTTGGTAGAATCTCTTCAGGAAAATGCAAAATCAGAGGCTATTGGACTTATCAATGAGATAATTGACGAGGCCAAAATGACAGCAAACAAAGAGGCTAAAAAAATTGTATTAGAGACGATTCAGCGTGTAGCGACAGAAACAGCTATTGAAAACGCAGTCACAGTGTTTAACATCGAAAGCGATGAGCTTAAAGGAAGAATCATTGGCCGCGAAGGTCGTAATATTAGAGCCTTAGAAGCTGCAACCGGGGTAGAAATAGTTGTAGATGACACGCCAGAGGCAATTCTTTTATCTGCATTCGACCCTGTTAGAAGAGAAATTGCACGCCTATCATTGCATCAATTGGTAACAGACGGAAGAATTCATCCTGCCCGTATCGAAGAAGTCGTAAATAAAACAAAAAAACAGATTGAAGAAGAAATAATCGAGATAGGTAAACGTACTACAATTGATTTAGGTGTACATGGACTACATCCTGAACTGGTAAGAATGATTGGTAAAATGAAATACCGTTCATCTTATGGGCAGAATTTGCTGCAACATTCAAGAGAAGTTGCAAACCTAAGTGCAATAATGGCATCTGAATTAGGTTTAAATCCAAAAATTGCAAAAAGAGCAGGTTTGTTGCATGATATCGGAAAAGTTGCTGACGAGGAACCTGAATTGCCACACGCAGTTTATGGAATGAAATTGGCAGAAAAATTCAAAGAAAAACCTGAAATATGTAATGCTATCGGAGCACATCATGACGAAGTTGAAATGAACAATCTAATCTCTCCTATTGTTCAGGTTTGTGACGCAATTTCGGGAGCCCGTCCGGGTGCAAGACGCGAAATAGTTGAATCATACATTAAACGTCTGAAAGATTTGGAAGCGTTGGCATTATCATATCCGGGAGTTCTCAAAACTTATGCTATTCAGGCAGGACGAGAATTAAGAGTTATTGTCGGAAGTGAAAAAATAAGTGATGCAGATTCTGAAAAACTAAGCTACGAAATAGCTAAACGAGTTCAGGACGAAATGACTTATCCGGGACAAGTAAAAATTACCGTTATAAGGGAAACAAGATCTATAAATTACGCAAAATAGTGAACGGAGAAATTTTAATATCTTCAAAAGTTCTTGTAACAGGTGGTGCAGGTTTTATTGGCTCTAACATTATCGAAAAGCTCTTAAAACAAGACAATTTTGTTGTTTGTCTTGATAATCTGGCAACTGGTAAAATGTCTAATATCGAAGCCTTTACGAATAACAAAAACTTCCGGTTTATTAATGGAGATATCCGCGATATAAAAACTTGTGAGAAAGCATGTAAAGGTATTGACATTGTTCTCCATCAGGCAGCTTTAGGTTCAGTTCCACGATCAATTAAAGATCCTGTTACAACTAATCAGGTAAATATTGATGGTTTTATAAATATGCTTATTGCAGCCCGTGATAATAAAGTAAAAAGATTTGTTTATGCTTCAAGTTCATCAGTTTACGGAGATTCTAAGGAACTTCCAAAACATGAGAATAAAATAGGAAATCCTTTATCACCTTATGCTGTGACAAAATCCGTTAACGAATTATATGCAAAAGTGTTTGGGAATCTTTATGGCATGGAAACAATAGGATTAAGATATTTTAATGTTTTCGGCAAAAATCAGGATCCGGATGGTGCTTATGCCGCAGTATTTCCAAAGTTTATAAGCACTTTAATAAAACATAAGGCGCCTGTAATTTTTGGTGACGGGACACAATCACGTGATTTTACATACATTGCAAACGTTGTACAGGCAAATGAGCTTGCTGCTACCACATCAAATCCTGATGCCATTAATACTGTATTTAATATTGCTTACGGTAAGAGTATTAGTCTTAACGAAATAACTTCGGAATTAATTAAAGTTTTAAGTGATTTTGATTCTAAAATTAATGAGATAAATCCTGTTTACGGACCTTTACGTCAAGGAGATATTAAAGATTCGCTGGCATCTATTGATAAAGCTAAAAGACTTTTGGGATATATGCCGGCATATAATGTTCATGATGGGCTTAAACTTGCTGTAAAATGGTATTTCGATTGTTTGAAATAGAATTTTCAACATCATACTTTTTCCCTTGATGGAAAAAGTAACAAAAAGATCAAGGGGAAACTATGCTTCAACCCGCCTCGAATAAAACAATGTAATTGTACGTCAACCCGGCCTAAAACAAAGGCCATACCTTATCCTGATCCTGTCTTTGTTTTAAAGAATGTCACAAAGTGACAGCCTGACACAATTACTAATGTTTTATTCTCACCACCGAAACAGGCCCGCAGTTTCCCCATGGCCTACACACAAAGCGACCTCGTTAATTTGCAGATAATATGCTAACTTTATCGCATTCAGGAATATCTTATCATTTAAAAGTTAGGTAATTCAAATTACTAAATGCTTGTAAAATAGATTCATTAGAATCTGTTGATAAAGCTAAAAGACTTTTGGGATATATGCCTGCATATGATGTGTATGATGGGCTTAAACTTGCCGTAAAATGGTATTTCGATTGTTTGAAATAGAATTTTGAGAGTTTGAATTGAGAATATACATCCCGAAAATCGCAAAATAAACTCTGATATCAATAAAAGAGCTCGATTTAAGTGAATTCAATAAAATAAATAACAAAACAAGAATATTAATATATGTAAAACCATTAATATTTTTCGAAAAAATCATCCATAGAAAACAAAGAAAAAAACATAAGCCTAACAATCCGGCTTCAATCCAAATTTCAAGAAAAATATTATGAGGATAACTTCTTCCATCTTGACCGGTGTGCAATATACCAAAACTCCCTAATCCATAACCAAACATCGAATTATTTAAATTGTCGGTTACAAGCTCCATCCCAAAGTTCAACTGTTCAACACGCACATTAACTGAATTACCCATATTTGTTCCGCCAGCACTCTCCGAAGGCATTAACAATTCAAATCTAACTAAAGATCTACCTAACAAATAGTCTAATTCTTCTCCAAAGAATAAAAACATTCCGAAAAAAACTATAAGAAATAAAAATCCATAAACCATTTTCTTCAAGCCTGATGTTAGAATTTTTCCAATATATATAGTTTTAATTATACTAAAACCCCAATATAAAATTAACAGAACTAAACAAAATATTAATGGCCCTCTTGCACCCAAAATCACCATCATCAATAATGATGTTATAAGAACAGATGTTGAAATTACTGAAGATTTAAAAATTCGTTCCTTTGAACATGCTAAAACAAGTACATTTATTCCGAGAAGAGTAGAACATACCAAATACAATCCAAGAATTGGCTCAAATATTTCTTTATTTGCTCCGCGATAATTAATATAATCCAAGTATATTGAAATAAAAACAATGCTAAATATCGGCAAAACAAGAGATATAAATCTGAAGAACTTTGCAATATTGAATTTCTTTAAAACTAGCGGATAAGCAAAAGCAAGAATATTGGGAATAAACAAAGCTGCTTTTTGATATGAGTATGATTTTGAAGGAGTATAAAACAGCGTAACCAATAACCAAACATAAAACACCAAAAGGAAACCAAATGCAATTAAATTTCTCTTATCATACTGTAATGGGATTTTCTCTTTGCAATAATGGACAACAATACTTATAAGCATTAATACTGCCGCCAGAAGAGTCAAATCTACAGGTATCGGCATATGATAGTAAATACAAAAACTCTTAAGAATTCCGGACAAATAAAATAATGCAAAAATGTATTCCACTAGACTTGTTCTATAATTTGTTTATAAACCTTATCCCATCCTGCCCATTCATTTACCTTGAGATTATTATTATGCCACAATAATACAAAATCTCCATTATATTTTTTTATATATTCATGTAATTTAAAGACAGTTTCTACAGATTTTTCTTTTGTAACACATAGTTTCCTTAACGCCGTATCCATTACTAGCAAAGGTCTTTCCCTGACATTTAACTGTTTTCGTGTTACCACATTAAATACTGGATACTCATAACATATTCCAGCCCTAAAACCAATTCGATTATAAAACCCTATACTGCTGTCCACTTTCAAATTAGTATCCTCCCAATCTTGCCAAGTGTCAGGAATTTTAAACCTTAAATAATGCTGGCGGCCTTCTTCAATGTTTCCGCAATACTGTTTCAATCTCTCTTGTTCTTTAATCAGTTGTGTTTTATTGCAAAAACTTGAATATGAAGGATGAATACCAATTATATGACCCCTTAATTTAATTTTCTCAGTAATATTTTTAATTTTAGAATTTCTGATATCGAAACGCACATCAACTTCTCCATTATAGCCTGGTATAAAATAAAATCTTGACTTAACAGCTTTCTTATCCGACAAATCCATTAATAAATCAAATGTGTCATATACGTCTGATTGCTTTTTGGTTTTAATACTATAACAATCTTTTAAGGTTCCTAAAAAAGTACTCAAACTTTTACGTTTAACTATATCTCCTCCTAAAGCTTTTAATATTTTAAACAAAGTGTCATATCTTGCTATCTCATCAACATCATGAGTCAAAAACACTTTACCTTTTCTTTTATTTTTTATCTGTATAGTACAGAAATTATGTAACAAATTTTCAAGTAACAGAATATATTCATTTACTATTGGCCTGTCATAAAACCCTAAACGCACCGACAAATTTTCCTCTTCATCAAAACGGCCATGTGTATCGAATTTCGATACCGCAATTTCTTCCCAGCGCGTAAGCATAAAAAACAAACCGGCAAAAATATCATTACCTAAATAGCAAATATCTTCAAATACTTTTAACTCGCCTGTCCCAAACAACACCGGGGTATTAAATATTTCTTGTTTAGGATAATCTGCATAAGCAATTGAATCGGGCACTATATTCCTATCATTATAATACAAAAACTCATCTTCAAATGCAGAAAAAAACGAATCTGCAATACTAATTGTTTTATTGCCATCACTTATTCGATAAGATTTTTCGCTATCAGGTATTAACTCATAATCACAGAAAAAGATTTCTTTAAATAAAAAGTCAAAAATGTATTTCTTTTCATTGAGAAAATTATTATAAATATGCACTGAAATCATAAATGATATACTAAATAACAATACAAAAATAAAAAACTCAAACGTTATTTTTATGTAATTATTAAAAATAACAATTATTTAGCTTCAAAATACAAATTATAAATTAAAAATTACACGCACCAAAATATAAACAATATATTTGTATATTGCTGATAATGATGAGCTTATATATCAGAGCCGTTACTTAACGGTTAAGTAACGGATAAATATGTTTTTATTATATTTGTGATAAAAATGACTCTTATGAAATGTAAAGTTTGTAATAAAGAAATAACAGGAAGAAAGGATAAAATTTTTTGCTCTCTAAGATGTAAAAACGATTATCATGTTACTTTAAGAAAAGTGACAAAAGATACAGCATATCCTTTGGATAGAATTTTACACAGGAACAGATCAATATTACTCGAAATTATGGGGCCAAGAGCAAATAAAAAGATTATTATGCGTTCAGAACTCGTAAAAAAGAAATTTCAGTTTAAATACCTGACCCACTTTAGTATTAACATCAAAGGCAAAACATATTATCATTTATATGATTTTGCATGGATGGATTTTTCAGATGATGAAATCCTGATTGTAAGACAAAGGAAACAATGGATTCCGGAAACAAGTGTGCTTTAAACTCATTTGACAAAATAATAGCTTTTAAATAGCCGTTTATTAACCGTTAAGTAACGGATAATTGAAAAAATCTCAATTATCAAATTTTAAAATACAAGACAGTCGCATATACCATTGTTAATCAGACAATTACAACCAATAGTCGTTTATTAACCGTTAAGTAACGGATAATTAAAAAATCACAATTATCAAATTTCAAAACAAAAGACAGTCGCATATACCATTGTTAATCAAGCAATTACAAACAATAGCCGTTTATTAACCGTTAAGTAACGGATAATAGTAAAAATTCCTAGCTCCTAAATACAAATAACAATTCCAAAACACAAATAGTGTTGTGTTATATTCTTAAAGAGAAACAATTCTTCATCGTCTGGCTGAAGTAAAATATTTTTAAATATTTAATAATTCTTAAAATTGAGTATCTTCGCATAAATAATTATGAAAATATATTTATGAACAAATTTGAAATAGGCAGATATTTTGAAGAATTCACAGTCGGCGAAACAATTTATCATTCTGCGTCCAAAACAATATTTGAAAGTGATAATAATTTATTTTCATTATTGACAATGAACCATCATCCCGTTCACACAAACCAGGATTATGCATCGAAGCAACAACATGGGAAAATATTGGTTGTTGGTCCATTGGTTTTTAGTCTGGCTGTTGGAATAACTGTTCCTGACATAAGCGGAAAAGCAATTGCAAATTTAATGTATGAGAACATAGATCATTTGGCTCCGGTTTTCATTAATGATACAATTTATGTGAGAACAAAAATTTTGGAATGCGCACCCTCAAAAAGTAAAACCGACCGTGGCATTGTATATGTTGAATCGGTTGCATACAATCAAAATAATGAGGATGTTTTAAAATTCAAACGTAAAGTTTTAATAAAAAGAAAAGGCGTATGAAAGCTTTAATGAGAAGTCTGTTGTTCGTACCGGGACACAACGAAAAATTGTTTAACTCAGCCTCCGGTAGTGATGCCGATGTGCTTTTACTTGACATTGAAGATTCTGTTCAGCCTCAATCCAATAAACAAGTAGCCAGAGACACCATACAAAAATGGGTCGAATCAGGTAAACTAAATAAACATCTTGTTTTTGCAAGAATTAATGATCGTGAAAGCGGCCACCTTTTAAAAGATGTTTATCAGCTAACCATAGAAGGAATAGCAGGTTTTATGTATCCTAAAGCAAAATGTGGTGACGATATTTATTTTATTGATAAGTTACTCGAAACTATCGAATATGAGAAAAAAATCCCTGTTGGCACATTCAAACTAATTCCTTTGATTGAAACTACTGCGGCAGTATTAAATGCTCAGGATATTTGCAAAGCATCAAAAAGAGTTGTTGCAATTGCATTTGGTTGTGAAGATTTTATTACAGATTTGCAGGGAATACATGACGATGAACATATCAGCTTATTTTCCCCACGTGCGTTGATAGCCATGGCAGCAAGAGCAACCGGAGTTATTCCTATTGACACTGTTCATATTAAAGTTCACGACCTTGAAGATCTTGAAATTAATCTCAAACTTGTAAAAAAACTGGGATTCGAGGGAATGATGGTTTTACACCCAAAAGAATTGGAACTTGTACACCAATATTTTTCACCTGATAGTCAAGAAATAAATGATGCCGAAGAAATGCTTAAGTTATACGAAGAGTCTCAACAGGAAGGAAAAGGAGTTGCATTGAAAAACGGAAAATTCATAGGGCCACCTATGGTTGGTTTAGCAAAAGCGATTCTTAATAAACAACAACTTATTAAAAACAAGAATAAAGAATAAATCAGGAAATCGTTTTTGTAAGGTTTTTAATTCTTGAAAATGATAAATTCTTAAAATTCTTCTTCAACCAATTATAATAAAATCTAATTTTCTTTTTCGGAGAGTGTTCCCATGTCATTTGACACGAATAACAAGTTTTGTCATCACAAAAGAAAAACTGTGGATTCTTTTTCAAAGTTTCTATTTCAATTTGCAAAGTTTTCTGCATTGAAGTATATAAACCTATGGCATTTCCGACTTTTCCCGATCCCAATACAGCTCCTTGTTCATGATAGAGTGGAATAAATTTCGGAAACCCGTGTGCACAACCTCCATTCCAATTAACTTTAGCAAGTTTAACACTACCATCCAAATCCTTGTATAAGGCTCCGGTGTTTAGTTGTTTTCTTTTAAAACCCAAAATATCTATTGCCACGTGGGTTGTACCGACTCCGGCAACCTTTTCACCAATAGTTAAATTAACACCTCCTGCTTCAGTCATTTTATCTAATAAATCATACCCCCCAGATTCGTAGTTATGTGCATAACAAAACTCTTCTGCTCTTTTTCCTATGGCTGCGAATTTCTGTATCGGATGACGACTTCGCTTCATTAAAGGATGTTTAATCATCTCATTGGCAAATGCTCCTGCGTATGAAAAAGTATTATCATCAGCAATAATATTTTCTTGCTCTTTGGTTAAAGGTAAAGGATAAACTGAAACAAAAGCATCTGATATTAACGTTCCTTCCGGACCAATAATTTCCAGCAAGGCATCCAAAAGCGTTTTCGCACCTCCTTCTACATTACCAATTGCTTTCATCGAAACTTTCATATGAAGAAGATCACCTTCTTTTATACCGATTTTTTTTAAATCATTGACTAAATCTTCTTTTCGCAATTGTTCCTTCATAATCTGAATATGATAATAGTCTATTATTTTTCCCCTGATACAACTTTATATAATAGAAAAATAAAATATATATAATATAAACTTAAAACAGACACCATTAAAATGAGAAAAGATTCTATATCCCAACCGAGCCACCATGAAATAACAAACACTAAAATACTTATTACCAGTAGTCCAAGTTGCCAATATAACGAAATCTTTTGCCTCTCAAAAACCGAAAGACTGACAGATAACGGTGCAACAATAAATCTAATCATAATAAGCGGTATTAAGATTTTAGCATATAAACCGGCAATACGCCATTCTTCTCCAAAAACAAATGCAAACAGTGTTTCGCCACCAAGAATTATTATCAAAATAACCGGAATGGATACCAGAACAAGTTTTTTCAAAGTACTCAAAAAAACTTCTTTTGCATTACCAAATTTCTTTAACTGATCATGGGCTTCTTTGTAATATACATTTGACATAGAAGTTCCAATCAAAGCACTTGGTAAGCCTAAAATTCTGTTCGAAAGAGAATAAAACCCGACACTATTGATACCATACAAAGCAGAAATAAGCATTCCTGTCATATTTGTAGCGGTGCTGTTAGCTAGTGTTGATGGCATGGTAAATTTAGGAAAATCACGATATCTGTATGCCTGAGCCTTCATATTTTTCCATGTAATTTTTTTAAAAAACAATCTAAAATTGATTTTAGAAGATAGTGGGAATAATGAAACAGCATATCCCAAGATTTGTCCAATTATAAGACCGGCAGGAGATTTTTTAAATAAACCTATCACAATTTGAATTAAAGTTCTTGAACCTGCTCTTGAAACACTTGCATAAGAAATACTCTTAAACAGTTTTTCTCTTGTATTATAATAGCTTAACATATTAAAGAATCCTTGCAGAACAACTGCCAATGGTACAAAATATAACCAGAATTTTATTTTTGAGTTATTTAGCAAACCTGCAATTTCATCAGCAAATAAACCTATTACAAGTAAGGTAAATAATGAAAAAACTATTGACAATAAGAATCCAAACCCCATAACATTCCAGGCATCTTCTTTCCTATCCGGTAAAACAACTGACAATTCGTATCTGAAGTTTGCAATTGCTCCTAAAATTGAGATTACCGACACAAATAATTCAAGAATCCCAAAATCTTCAGGAGTATATAATCTTGTAAGCACCGGCGTTAATGCCATTGGGATAATCTGGGCAATGACTGTTCCCTTAAATAAAATAAAGAAATTCTTCGAAAAATCCGAATCAGGAGCAATGATATTTCTTATCTTACCAAACATATACTAAAATAAAACACCAAAAGTAATTAAAATATATAATCTTTTAGATATGTTTATATTTGAGTTTTTTATGAATCATTTAAAAAGTTGTTATAATTTTAAAAACAAATATCTTCTTCATTAAATATTAATGCTTTTTTATACTTTTGTGATCATAAATACATCTGATTATGAAAATCTGCCATATTACAACTGCTCATCCACGTTATGATGTAAGGATTTTTCATAAAGAGTGCATTTCTCTTGCAAAAGAGTTTTCGGATGTTCATCTTATTGTTGCTGACGACAAAGCTGATGAGATTATTTCAGGAGTTCACATTTATGATGTCGGCAAATCAACCGGCAGAAGATCACGGTTTTTAAACTCAGGGAAAACTTCACTGAATAAAGCTCTTAAAATTAATGCTGATATTTATCATTTACACGATCCTGAGTTGTTGCGTATTGCATTGAAATTAAAGAAATCAGGAGCCAAAGTAATTTATGATTCACACGAAGATTTGCCAAGACAAATTCTTAACAAACCATATATCCCGAGGTTTTTAAGAAAACCCGTTTCTTTAATTATCGAAAAATATGAAAACAGAATCGTCAAGAAACTAAACGGAGTGGTCGCAGCTACTGCTCACATTAAAGAGAGGTTTTTAAAAATAAATTCGAATAGCACAGATGTAAACAATTACCCTAAAATTAGCGATATTGATTATTATAATGATTGGGAAAACAGAGAGCTCGCCATTGGATACATTGGCGGTATTTTTCGCACTAGGGGAATTTTCGAAACACTTGATGCAATTGAAGGAACTGATATAGAATTACATCTTGCCGGAAATTTTTCGCCCGCCTCTTTGGAAGAAGAATGCAAAGCCCATTCTGCGTGGAAACAAGTAGAATTCTATGGTTATCTTGACAGAACAGAAATAAATAATTTGCTTAAAAAAGTTCGACTTGGAATGGTTATTCTTGAAGCTACTCCAAGCTATATATATTCATTACCTGTCAAAATGTTTGAATATATGGCTTCGGGACTACCTGTAATTGCATCAGATTTTTCATTATGGAGAGAAATTATTGATACTGAACAATGCGGAATTTGTGTTGACCAGACCAATCCTATCGAAATTAGAAAAAAAATACAAAATCTCATCGCCGATACAAGTCTTTTACAGGATATGGGTAGACACGGCAGAAAAGCTGTAGAAGAAAAATACAATTGGAATATTGAAGAAAATAAATTAATCAATTTTTACAACAAATTAAGTAGTAGCAATAGTGTTAACAATGAATAATGAATTGGTTTCAATAATAATCCCGACTTATAATGAGGAAAAATATATTTCGGATTGTTTGAATTCTGTGATAGAATTTGACTATCCACCGGAATATATTGAAATTTTTGTTGTTGACGGCATGAGCAAAGACAGTACAAGAAATATTGTATCCGAAAACTATTGTAAAATTTATAAGAATATTAAATTAATAGATAATCCAAAAAGAACAGCACCATTTGCATTTAATGTGGGAATAAACCACGCAAGAGGAAAATATATAATAATTATAGGAGCTCATTCAGCATATAGTAAAGATTACATTTCGAAACTAGTTAAATGGCATCATGAGCTGGATGCTTATAACATTGGTGGAGTAATGATTACAGATATCCGGAATAAAAATAAAAAGACAATAGCAATCGAAAAAGTTTTAAGCAATAAATTTGGCGTGGGCAATGCTACATTTCGTACCGGTACAACTGAAGTTAAATCGGTTGATACAGTTGCATACGGCTGTTATAAAAAGGAAAGTTTTGAAAAATTTGGATTGTTTAACGTAAAATTAACCAGAAATCAGGATATTGAATTTAATAAAAGAATAATAAATGCAGGAGGTAAAATATATATAGTACCTGATGTTGAATGTAGATATTTTGCTAGAGAAACATATGGCGGCATAGCGAATAACAATTATGAAAACGGGATGTGGAATATCCTTACTGTATTTTATACACAAGACTTTTCATCATTATCATTAAGACATTTTATACCTTTGTTTTTTGTATTATCAATAATTCTACCTGCTTTAGCTGCAATATTTTTCTATCCTTTGATTTTTGCCTCATTATTCTTTCTTACTCTATATGCTGGCTTAATCTTTACTATTTCATTGAAAATAAACACAAAAGAAACCAGTTTTTTACACCTAATACAAACATTTTTTGTTTTACACTTTTCGTACGGGATAGGTTCCCTTGCAGGCATTTTAAAACTTCCTTTTATAGCATTAACAAAAAAACATGACTAAATATACCGATATATTAAAAAAAGAAATATCAACCTATTTACTGACAGATAATATTTTCTTCCATTATAAAGGAAGGGTTTCGTTGTATGCGATTCTTAAATCAATGGGCGTTGGAAAGGATGATGAAGTCATTATTCCGGCCTATACCTGCGTAGTAGTACCTAATCCTATTATTTATCTTGGAGCTAAACCTGTTTATGTCGAAATTGACAAAGCAAGTTTGTGTATGGATCTATCGCAGTTGGAAAAAGCCATTACAAAGAAAACAAAAGTGATAATCTGCCAGAACACATATGGTTTATCGGCAAATGTTGACGAAATAGTAAAAATTGCAAAATCGCAAAATTTATATACAATCGAAGATTGCACACATGGATTTGGTGGTAATTACAAAGGAAAACCTAACGGAAGCTATTGTGATGCGGCATTTTATTCGATGCAATGGAATAAACCCTTCTCGAGTGGTGTTGGTGGTTTTATGACAGTAAATAATCCTGTACTGCTTGATAGTATTATCAAACAGGAACCTGAAAAACATGAAATTAGTTTTGGAACAAAAATAAATCTAAAGCTTTTGTTTTTTGTAAAGCGATATTTACTCAATAAAACAACTTATTGGATTATGGTAAATTTCTATCGCTGGCTCAGTAAAAACAACTTGATTACAGGTTCTTCGTCAGGAGAAGAAATTACTGATATAATAATACCGGACAAATTTTTCATGAACTACTCTGAAGTACAAGCAAAAGAAGCTGTAAGAAATATTAAGAAACTTCCTGAATTATTAGAGCTCAGAAAACAAAATGCTTCTGTTTACTCAACATTTCTTAAATCAAAGAATAAGTGTTATGTAGATGAAAAATTATTTAATAATCATGCTTTTCTTAAATATCCGGTTTTTGTAAAAGACAGAGAAGAATTTTTCAATTATGCACGTAAACATAAAATCGAACTTGGAGACTGGTTCAACTCTCCTATTCATCCTGTGCAATGTAATTTCGGAAAATGGTTTATTAATCCTGAGGAATTTCCTATAGCTCTCGAAGCATCAAAACATGTTATAAATATACCTACTGATACAAAAAATCCGGAAAGAGTTATATCATTTCTTGAAAAATATATTGACGAAATAAAGTGATTATCTAATCAAATAAGATTAGTCAGTTAATCAATAATAAAAAGAATATCAAACTATACTTCTTTTGTTTTAAGCTTAATCTGTCTTTTTACTTCAATAATTGTACACAATATTAACCCTAAGAAAAGTCCAAGAAAACTATAAACAAACAGACTTTTTAAGAGACTATTATCTGCTGTAAAAATCATGTTATTATTTATTACTTTAAACGATTGCAAAGAATTGTATTCTGTCTGAAGCAGTAGTTTTCTATCATATAATAGCATCATCTCATTAAACATATTGTCCATTGACAAATTAATACCTGAATTAGATTCGGCCTTTTGGAGAATAGTATTTTGCAGCTTATTCAGTTCATCAATTTCAGCATTAAGATCCTTTAAATACTTTTCAAGTTCTTTTCGACGTGTCTCAATTGATGATTTAATATATGGAATACTATTTATATAATTAACCAAACCATTTTTTATTTCAACTGTATTGTCCATATTATACAACTGTAAATTAAAAACTACAGCCTGACTAATTGATGTATCTAATTCAATCTTTCTAATATTTTTTGCAATATCAATACTTACATCAAGTTTAACCGATACACTGTCATACATTTCATTATTTACAAAATACTTTATTGGCTCAACCAATTCATAAACTATCTGATTGTTAATCACAGGACTAGATGCAATAAATTTTGTATCATAGTAGTTTTTACCGAAAAAATAATCAATCAAGCCAATTCCAGCTCCTACCACTACCGATATTATTAAAATGAGCAAGTATCTTTTAATAAAATTCATTACCCAAATAATAAGACTTATAATATCTATTTCCTTTTTATTTTCCATGATTAAATCTCTTTATCTATTTGATATTCGTTTCTGTCACTTGATGATCTCGAAATTAGTTCTCCCAAAAAGCCGGTAAGAAACAACTGAGTTCCTATTACCATTGCCGCCAGTGCAATATAGAAATACGGATTTTGAGTTACTTTTTCCATTCTGATGCCATGATAAACTGCAAGAAGTTTTTCTATTCCCAACCAAAGTGCTGCTGCAAAACCTACAAGAAAACCCAAAGTTCCAAATAATCCGAAAAAGTGCATTGGTTTTTTACCAAATTTGGTAATGAACAGTACCGACAGCAAATCGAGATATCCATTCACAAATCGCTCAAATCCAAATTTGGTCTTACCATATTGACGTTTGCGATGCTCTACTACTTTTTCACCAATTTTAACAAAGCCTGCTCTCTTTGCTATTACAGGAATATACCTGTGCATTTCGCCATAAATCTCAATACTTTTTACAACTTTTTTACGATAGGCTTTCAGACCGCAATTAAAGTCATTTAACTTTATTCTTGTAAAAACACGCACAGTAAAATTAAAAAACTTACTCGGAATAGTTTTAGTAATTGGGTCGAAACGTTTCTTCTTCCATCCTGACACCAGATCGAACTTCTGCTCTTTAATCATTCTGAAAAGCTCCGGTATTTCGTCAGGGGAATCCTGCAGGTCAGCATCCATGGTAATTACAACATCACCGTCTGCAGCCTGAAAACCAACTTGCAAAGCAGCAGACTTGCCATAATTACGTCTGAACGAAATTCCTCTAACACAATCATCTGATTTTTTCAATTTTTCAATTACTTCCCACGAATCATCATTACTACCGTCATCAACAAAAATAATTTCATAAGAAAGCTTTTCTTTGTCCAAAACTTTTTTTATCCATACAGATAATTCCGGCAAAGACTCCTCTTCGTTAAACAATGGTATTACAACTGATATATCTAAACCTTTACTGCTCATTTTCTACACCTTTCATTGCCTCTGTAAAGCCATCAGCATTCTTTTTTGTAAAAATTGAAGTTATCAATGCTATCAATAATCCCTGGATAAATGTAGAAAACAAAACTGTAATTGACAATGCTATTGGTGTAAAAACAAATTTTGTCATAAAATCAACTGACTTAGTTATCTGCGAACTGCTAAGACCTTGATCATACATATTAATTTTTGCCATGTCCAACATTTTAGCAATTTGTTCAGGGGCAATAAACTGATAAAAAATAAATGTATAAATAAATACAATAGCCGAAGCAATAAGTAACATCAGCAGTGTCCCACCAAATATTTTACCATAGGAAGCAAAACCTTCATAAAAATTTATTCGGTAATGGCGCTGCACAAAAGCAATTGTTACAATAAAAACGATAAAACTAAGCCAACCGAACCATTTACTTTCGTTAATATCAAAAACATAAGCCATAACACTCATAAGTATCATTGGCAAACTGATAACAGCACCGAGAGTCAGAATTGTTTTAAACTTTTTTCCCATAGTTTGACATTAAAAATAATTTCAAAGATATTTAGTTTTTTCGAAAAATAAGAAAGTTTGTTTGATTTTAAAATATTTTGAGTATTTTTGCATCGGGTAAGTCTTATACGACCAGCTCCCGCAGAACTCCCCCAGGTCAGGAATGAAGCAAGGGTATGTGGTTGTAGCGGTGCGATATAAGTAGCTTACCCTTTTTTTATGGAATAAAGTGGAGAAATAGAGGTTTGGTTAAAGCTTACGGCTACTAGGATTTTATACCAAGGGTAATCATTAAACAATCCAAAATGTTTATAATATTTTGTTATATTTGATGAATTGTTGCGGAGTTTGTACCCCTGGGGTAGAGAAAGTTATAGCTAAAAAACACAACATAAAATTCACACTTACAAACTATATACATATACTATTATCAATACTAGCTAATTACATTTATTTATAATCTGATGGATTCTTACCCGTAAATTTCTTAAAAGAAGAGCTAAATGAAGAACGGGAAGCGAATCCGCATGAATTTGCGACTCCTTCGATGCTATAATTACTGAATTTTTCATCCTGTAACATTTTCACAGCCTCATCAATACGATATTTATTTATAAGATTGTAAAAATTAGACTCAAAGCATTCGTTTATAACCTGAGATACATAAGAACGGTTTGTATCCAGCTCTTTAGCAATAAAATCAAGGGTTAATGAAGGGTTAAGATAAATTTTATCTTTCTCAAATAACACAATCATCTTTTCGTGCAACTCCTTTTTTCTGGATTCATCGAGTCCGGAACTAACTGATTTCTCCTTTTCATGCTCATCTGAAATTGCCTCAACACTACTGTCATTCGCAACCTTTAAAACATTATTCGACACTTCGAAAACATTGCGCTGCTTAACACCATTTGTTCCTATCAAAAAGATAAAAAACAATGTAATGATGGTATGCGAGAAATCGTAAACTGTGTCTGAAATCCATGAAACAAGAAACAGTTCGTTATTACTTAAAATAAAAATAAGGAAGTAAAATATCATTCCTAAGATGAATATTCTAATCCATCTGAGTGAAATCCCCTCTGAGAAACTGAAAAAATGCTCTATTCCCTTATTATGTTCAACATAGACCCGTATTGAAAGAAAAGTATAAAATAAAAAACTTGCGAGAACAATATAAAACAAAGCAATGTCCTGCATTTTTATAAATAGCGAAATAGATTTTTCGTAAAGAGCAAGGTTATCGGTAAAATATCCAACAGAAACAAAAACATTTACTATTAAACTAAAGAATGTGAACATGACTGGAACAGCGAAATGCACTAACTTAATACCTTTTAATTTATAGTTTTCGGTAACAAGCGATTTTACATAAAAATAGCAAAGTGGAGCTATAAAAAGCATCACAGGGAAATATGTCCAAAGAGTATTTATAAAAATATCGCGAAGTCCAAACGACATTAGCATTGAGTTTACACTCATTAAAAAATATGAAATTAGCAGGTAAAATAATATTCTTCCTGGCTTTGTTTTAAGAACGGGATTAACCGCCATTACCAGCATTACAAATATCAAAACCAACAAAATGAACGGGTTTACCGCCTGTCGAATTGAAACGTTTGTAATATCGAAGAAACTCGGTTCCATATTTTTTTTGACAAAAATAAGAAAATCCGATGCAAAAAGAGAATAGGATTTAATAAATAATAATTTTTCTAAATGTTTTGGAATTCTGATCTGCTCCTATTACATAGTAAATTCCTGGTGTAATCCCTGATGTTTTCAAACAAAACGATTTGGCAGAATGCAGCTTTTCGATGAATATTAGTTTGCTATTGCTATCGAGCAACATTATATGTCCCGAAAACATTTCCTCAAAAATTAAAGTACATGTATTACCAGACAATATTGGATTTGGAAATATAGCAAATTCTACTTGATTTTTGACATAATCCGATTCGACTGTGTTGTGATTTGAATAAGCTTGAATTTCGTAAATAGAGATCTGCCCTGCTGAATCAGAATCAGAAGATATTATTTTTAAATATCTTGCCTCGAAATCTACTACTGTGTCTAAATTTAGTTTTGATTCGGTAGTAAAAGAATTTACTAAGTGCCATTCTACACTGTCGTTAGAATACAGAAAATCAAAATCTTTAGAAAATTCATTTCCCCAAGACAATTTAAAACGATTTAACACATAATTTTCAAGTAAATCAACAACAACGTATTGATCATTTGTTTGTTGAGACTTCCATGCAGAATTTCTAAAGCCATCTACAGCCCAGTTTTCGGAATAATTTATTTGGTCGTAGCATGAAGATGTAAAAATCGGTTTTTGAAAGGCAAGATTTATTTCAGGAGTTGGCACAGCCGAATCGTAAACATGTATATTTGCAAACAGCTGATTATTGGTTTCATTACATTCTGAAATTAGGTTTTGCGGATCGAGAGAAATTATTGCTTGATAATTGCCCTGAGATAGAGGAACCCACCAATTTTTTCCGGCAATAGCTTTATCGCATTGAATCTGAACCATGCCAGCCTTAGATAATTCAAACTCAGTATCAAATCCACTAATAAGTTCCGACTCCACAAACAGTTCAGCTTCAACAAGCTGAAGCGACAAATCTTCAACACCAGCATTTTTAATATTTGTATAAAAAAATACAGTATCTCCAATTCTCGGGAAAGGAGGATAATAAAGAAGCGATGCGGGGTAAATATCTGGTTTTAGCTCTCCAGATGATAAATTTATTGTTGTACTCAATGGCAAATTATCAGAAGCTCCGCCTGCCATAATAACATAATTACCTTCCAAGACCTTATATTCGTTGTTAATAGTATCATAAACAAACAAATCCTCCGGAGTAATTACAAAATCTAATGATATTTGAGAACCTGAAGCGATTTCAACTCTTTTAAAACACTTAAGCTGTTTCACTGGCATAGGCATTTCCGTATCCGGAAAACCCAAATAAATCTGCACGACCTCCTCTCCTGTCCTGCCACCAGTATTTGTTAGGGTAACGCTAAAAACAATATCATCTCCAATATTCAAATCAGAATTCTGCACACTAATTTCATCATAACTAAAAGTAGTATAACTCAACCCATGACCAAATGCAAACTGTGGAACATAAGCATTTTTGTCGAACCAACGATAACCTGCTCCCCAATCATCATTATAGTTATTATTTCGAGGAGGCAACTGACTATCGTCAACCGGCATTGTAACTGGCAACTTTCCTCCTGGGTTATAATCTCCAAAAATAACATCAGCAATTGCATTACCCTGTTCCTGCCCCGGATAAAAACCATAAATTAATGCTTTAATATTCTCAACACAGTCAGCTATAGAGACAATTCCACCGCTTAATAACACTACAATTACATTAGGGTTAACAGCAGCTATTTGATTTATCAATTCCTGCTGTTTTCCTGGTAATGCGGTAGAGCCAGTAATTCTATCATACTCTTCTCCTTCTTGTTGCCAATCGAGTCCACCAACAAAAATAACATAATCGGCATTTGAAGCAGCATTTATAGCATCTGTAAATCCGCTTTCGTCATCGGAATTGATATCACAACCATGAGCATATAAAACATTATCTAGCCCAATTTTATTCGCAACAGACTCAAGCACTGTTGTAAAATAAGTTGCAAACACATAACTACTGCCAAATCCATCTAGCTGCGGCATCATGACACTTGGACCGATAAGAGCTACTTTGCTACCATCAGAAGCATTTAATGGCAATATTGAATTCTCATTTTTAAGTAGGACTAAGCTCTTAACCCCAGCTTCGTAACATAGTGCAATACTCTGATCATCGCTAACTAAATCAATGGAATATTTTGGTTGCCAGCCGATAATACCAGCGGAAAGTTTAGTTCTAATTACTCGTTTCACAGTACTTTCAAAAATACTGTATGGAATATCACCCGATATAATTGGCTGCCACAAATCTGTTGCATAATGCCAGGTGCCCATACAAAGATCCAATCCACTTTCAATTGCTAGTTCGGCATCATGAACTGCGCCCCAATCTGAGACCATATAATAAGGGAAACCCCATTTCTCTCGCAATACTTCGGTATTGTAAGAATAATTCTCCGAACTAAACCAAAAAACATTATCTACATTCAAATCATTTAACCTAACATATGCAGACATAACGCATAGAGCATTTGCATCCTGAATGCATTTGCGATATGGCAAACCCCAATGTTCCATAAGCATTCTACGACCAATTGTAATACTATCAGTCATTCGTGTGTTTTGTGCATTCTCGCCAATATATGATTTGATAGTAGTTATTAACGGATAAGATTGCATACCTAAAACTGTTGACACAGCTATTTCAGATGCTAAAAAGGGATCTTCACCAAAACTCTCGCCACTTCTACCGTTGCGAGGTTCGTTACATAGATACAATGCCGGCGAAAGTGCTTGATTAATGCCTTTAGCAACAAACTCTTTACCCATTTCCTTTGCCATTCTATAGGCTAAATCGGTATCCCAAGTTGCCGCAACTGCAACACTAATAGGGAAGCTTGTTGCTTTTCCCGATTCAGGGACATCTTCGTAATTTCCTGTAAAGCCACCTCCTGTCGATTCGGGATACCTATAACCATGCGGACCATCTGTCATATAAAAGCCTCTGATCTTGTGCCATGGATTATCTCCGGTATTTAAAACATCATAAGGATATATTTGATGCAACTTTTCGGAAAACTCTATAATTGAAACAAGACTATCAACTTTGGTTTCGAGTGTAATAATCTGGGAAGAAGCACCCAAACTAAGAAACAAAAATAATATTGAGAAAATTCTTCTCATAATTATTTAACGATGAGTTTAGACACCTTAATATCATTATTTAAGTCACTTATAACTTTAACAAAATAAATCCCTGATTGTAGCTCATCAATTATGATTTGATTACATCTGTCATTCATCCGTTCTCGATAAACTATTTGGCCATTAAGATTTCTGATTTCAATAAAACCACTTTCGGTAGATTGAATAAAAAAGTTTTGTCCTTTCGAAACTGGATTTGGAAATACAGAAAAACTTTCATTATCGGCGTAGTCAATAGTACTTGTTATTGGTTCGAACTCGACTACAATTTCTACTTCTTCATCTAATTCACTTATCATGTAATAATTTGATAAATTCCCATCAATATTATCAAAATTTCTGTACCATTGTTTAACTCGATAACCATCATCGGGTGTTGCAGTGAAGAATATTTGGGTATTTGCAGGCAAAACAGCCGGAGATGCAATAGGCACACCACTTACTTCGGCAGTTAAGCTACCATGATAATATATATCAGACACACCAAATATTAAATTAAAAGTAACGGTTTGATCCGGATATTCTATTGCAAACTCCGAAGTATTGTTAAATTCATCAATGCATATTGCTGTGTAATAATCAGTTTCATTTTCAAAATTAAAGTTGAAAGACCAGTTGCCGGAAGCATCGCAGTAGGTATATCCCAAATAGTCCACACCTTCGGCAATAAAATTTGTATTTAAAATTGCTCGATATATTTCTATTTTAGTTGTCGCTGGATTTTGGACATCGGCTATACCTGAAATAGTTGCTACCGAACCATCAAATGTCAAGTTTTCGATTTCTGGTGAATTCAGCATAGCATTAGGACCATCATCAATGTCTCCTTCATCATTCTGATTTATTTCATCATCAGGAAATATCTCTATTCCCATATATGCATTATTAAGAAATGTATTGCAGGATATTAAATTATACTTTGCTTGCAATGACTCTAATTTTACCCCATTCCGTCCGTTAAAGGCTATTAGATTTGCATGTTCCGGACTACCACCTATTGTAGTATTTGCTGCATTTTGAGTCACTAAAATTCCCTGTACTCCATTAGGAATTGAATTGATTCCAGAAATATCAGTACCAATTTTATTTCTAATAATAACATTGTAGTCAGAATAAATTCCGAAAACTGTAATTCCATTAGCAAGGTTACCCGAAATCAGATTGCCATCCACAATATTAGCATAAGAAGCTCCATCGATATGCACACCTGTTTCGTTTGGGATTGCATAATTACCGGTAATGTCAGTACCGATTTTATTTCCAATAAGCTGCATATAGCTTGTTCCATTATTATAAAAGTAAGCACCAAAAGCTGTATTTCCAGAGATAAGATTTCCTTGTCCGGGTAAATATCCTCCAATAATATTATGATTTGATCTGTCGTCACATAATAATCCGTAAGTATTTGGGATAGCATAAGAGCCTGTAATATCTGTTCCGATAAGATTACCTTGTACCACATTACCAATACAACCAACACCAAAAATATCAATACCGTAAGCCACATTACCTGATGCCAGATTCATTGAATCGGCGGTCATTCCACCAATTTTATTATAGGCAGCAGCTCCTTCAACAGTAATACCATCATAATTATGTAATTCGGATTCACCCGTAAGGTTAACACCAACCAGATTATTAATAATTAAATTATGATGAGAATCGCTCATTCTAATCCCAGCATATTCGTTTCCGGAAACTAGATTTCGGTTAGCAGAACCAACATCACCAATTTGATTGTATGAAGCACCGCTAATAATTTCGATAGCATTAACATTTCCTTTGCGTTCCGATCCGTTGTAATTACAACCAAGGTAGCAGCCGACAACTTTGTTTTGAGTTGCCGACTCGCCATAGATCTGAATTCCATAAAGAAATTCGTTGATTATAAGCCCCTTGATTGTGTTATTTGAGGAATTCAATAATGAGATGCAACATTCTACGGTTCTATTGCTTCCATTTAAGCAAATTTCCGGTCCATAAGGATTGGTATCACCGGCGAAACTTGTCTGTGTTGTACCGTCAACAGTTATGTATCCGGTTGAGAAAGCCGGCAAACCCTCATCCTCAAAAACTATTGTCCACACTCCTGTTTCAGGGTCATAACCAGGGTCTGTATCAGGAATTTGAAAATGCACAAAATGCGGAGCCCCTGCCGGATTATCTAAACACAATTGAATTGCCTGTCGTAGAGAACCAGTTCCACCATCATTTGTGTTTACAACTATATATGTATTTGCAAATAAATATGCACCTATCCAAGTTAATGTAATTGTAAATAATATCTTCTTCATTTTATCAATGTTTTTAATCTACCTAACGATCATAATATTTTTTGCAACAGAAATCCCACCAGATGTTTTTATAACAAGAATGTACTTACCTTCCTTATAAAGGGTTTTGTCTGTAATGTCAACCAGAGTTTCGCCGATACAATTATTCTGAGAAAAAATCAGACTGCCAGATATATCATAAATACAAAAATCAAAATAATCTTCAATTTGATCATTGGCATTTATTGTGAAGAAATTGCTTGCTGGCATTGGACCAATTTCTATATTATCAAATGCAAAATCAGACTCAGCACTAAGTATGATGTCGTCGAAATTAAGGGAAAACTCCGAAGTATTTCCCTCCTCACTTATTGCGATTACAGTTACAACGTCCGATTCGTCTAATGCATCGGTAGTAAGCGACCAATTGCCATACTGATCGGGATAAGCTAATCCAACAAAAGCATTGGCCTGACCATGCTCAAAATCGGATTCATCGGCTGTATAAATTTCAACTATACAATTTTGCGGATATTGGGAATCGAGAACTCCAGAGACATGTGCATTTTCTGACTCAGGGTTATAAATTATTGAATTTATTACCGGAAAATTCATCAATGAGGCCGCTCCATCATCCCAATCACCATTATCATTATCGTTAACCATTCCAAATGGGAATATATCTATCCCTAGTCCATCATTTTGATAGATTAGATTTCCGGACACTCGATTATTTTGTGTAAGTTCATGTTTTACTAAAATGCCAGCATTGGAGTTATGGGCAATAATGTTTGGATTTTCCACTTCGCCGATTGTGTTGAAAGATGCACCCTGATCGACATAAATGCCACCATTACCATTACCGAGTGGATTTAAATTAATATCTGTTCCGATTTTATTATTCACAATGCGGTTGCTGTCGGCATGTTCGTACAAGATTATACCCGACATAGTATTGCCCGAAATCAAATTACCTTCAATAATATTATGTTTTGTAAATGTTGTAATAGTAATACCATAAAGATTTGGCACTGCGATAGTTCCAGTTTTGTCTGTTCCAAAGTAATTTCCTTTTACCTGATTATATTCGGTTAGTCCGTTTGTAATCATCATACCACTAAGTCTGTTCCCGGAAAACACATTTGCCTGCCAGGGCTCCTCGCCTCCAATAATATTATGTGCAGTACCTGTTGACACAACAATTCCAATATCATTAGGAACAGCAACTGTTCCTGTGGAATCAACGCCCACCATATTTCCCCAAAAACGGTTATACTCAGTACCACGGGTTACATAAAACAAACCGTAACTTAAGTTACCTGAAATCACACAATTAACAACATCATTATGATTTGATGCACAATCGAAACAAATTCCGGTAGCATTTGGAACAGCGTTTTGTGAAGTTGCATCGGTGCCTATAAAGTTGTTATATAAATGATTGTAGCTACAGTTACCATAATAAACCACACCATAAACCTTATGACCGCTTACAACATTTCTTTCGCCAAAATCGTCTCCTCCAAGAATATTATGCTTTGCCGTTGCATTAAACTCTATCCCATTTCCTTGGACCAAAGAGTCAAGATGTTCGTAGTAAGGCTGAGTATATGCAACAGCAACTTTATTCATACCACTAATGTCAACCCCGATATAATTTCCTGTAACTTTATTACTGTCGGAGGCCTCAATATAAATTCCAATCTCTAAATTACCAGAAATAATGTTTCTTTGCCCTGCAGTATTGCCACCAACGAAATTACTGTTAGCAAGACTTTTGATAACTATGCCCTTATGATTATCAAGTAATTGTGTGCCGCTAACATCAGTACCTATAATATTACCCTCAATTCGATTAAGTCGTGTATATTTACCTGTTAAAAGAACTCCAATATCGGTATTGCCCGAAATAAGATTATCCGGCCCGATAATATTATCGAATGCCTTTGTAATTGCAATACCATATAAATTCGACAGTTTTGCTTCACCGTTAAGATCAGTTCCGATATAATTACCTAGAATCTGATTTTGAGTAGATGTTCTTCCGCTTATTACGATACCACTTTGATTGTTGCCTGAAATAATATTACGATCGTTTATGTTTTCGCCACCAATAATATTATTGATTGAAGAATCAATCATTAGCCCATTTTCGTTGGCAATTTGTGATAATCCACTAATATCAGTGCCGATTTTGTTTCCTTTAATTTGATTTTGATTAGATTTTGAAATTAAAATTCCTGCTGATGTGTTACCTGAAATCACATTATCTCGGATAAGATTGGAATGAGATCCAGAATCTAAGACTATTCCATTAGTATTTGGCAAAGCTCCGGCAGCTAGGTAATTAACACCGAAATAACAATCATAAATCTGATTCTGGCTTGCGTTATTACAAACAAAACCATTTGTATTTCCAGAAATAAGACAATCGAAAACATTATTATCAGATGCCTGATTATTTATCACAACAGCATTTTGATTTCCAATTGCATAAGTTCCGCTAACATCTGTACCTAAATAACACTGCGATATATTATTATTTTGGACTCCAGGTTCGGAAATCAGAATTCCATTAGCAAAACCATAAACCAAAAAACCTTTAATATTATTATTTGAAGAAAATATTCCAAATGCCCATAATACTGTTGAAGGCGAACTTGTTGTTATTGCAAGTTTTGGAGTTCCCAAATATCCTGTTTGAGAAGTAGCGTCAATTGTAAGGTTTCCCATAACAATATATGGCAGTGCAGAGTTCAAACTTATTACCCAATGCTCTGAAGTAGAATTATAATTAGCATCAGATGTTGGTATAGCAAACAATACAGTGTTTGAACCAGGTGATGCCTGAGCGTCTGTTATTGCCTGCCGCAAACTGCCCGGACCAGAATCGAGTGTATTTGTAACTGTAAATTCTGCTGCAACAATGCAATTCGCAACTAATAAACTTAAAACAAAAAATAATGATCTCATAACAACAGTTTTAACTAATGACAAATTTATTCAATTTTTCAATAAAGATAAATCTTCTGCGATAAAGTTTTGGGCCAATTAACAAATTTTACAAAATATATTCCTTTGCTCATGTTTTCAGTGCAGAACTCTAGGCTATAACCCGAAAATGATTTTTTACAGATTACTCTGCCATCAGCAGATATTATCTCAAGTTGAGCATTTTCAACATAATTATTACTTTCGATTTTAATAAATCCATTTTGAGAAATGATATTTATTTCATTATTCTCACAATCGTAAAAAACATTTCTAATACCCAAATTCTCGCTTGTACCATCATAATCGATTTGCCTCAAAAGGTAATAATTATGCCCTCGCAAAGGGTTCTTGTCAATAAATTCATAGTTATTCTTTATATTGCTATTGCCTGATGCAGCAACTTCTCCAATAATATCGTATCCGTCTGGAGACTTTCTTAAAATTAGAAACCGATCGGAATTTATTTCTGAAAAAGTTGTCCACTCTAATTTAACCGAGCAATCAAACATATTTGCAGTAAAAGATCCCAGACTAACTGGCAAAATGTTTTCTTGGATTACGCCAACATTAAAAGAGCACTTACAGCCAGAATATCCGTCAACTGACATCATGTATGTTGTTGAGGCAGCTAGTCCGCTTGCAGAAATACAAAAATTATTTGTATTCATCGGCTCTACACAGGCAATTTCGACAGGCCAATGATTTGTAGTATAACACTGATCTGTATCAAAAATAGATGCTTGAATACCACTTGAGGTATTGCACGACAAATTAGAAAAACACACCTGATAATCACCCGCAGTAGTTGTTGTAAACTTAAAGAAAATTACATTATCAGATGAAGAATTACATGTTGCTTCAAAAACTGGATTAGGGTCATCTGGCTGAATGCCTGTTGCTGCATTAACATTTGATGCACTTATTGTTCCCACCAAAGGAATTTCCCATGCATTACTACAATTGTCATTTCCGGGTGGGCAACCGGATGGAATATTTCTTACACCTGCAGGATTTGTTGCAGTTGGAGTATAGGAAGTTGAAGAAACAGTAATTGAATTACAATCGCAATCAACAGAATTCCCGATTGTAGCTGATGGACTAATGTCATAAGTAAGCCAAAAATAGTTTGTACCAAGAGCTAAGGTTTGAGATGGACTTATTGTAAAACTACCGTTAGGCGAATTATTTGTACTTCCAACCTGAGTTGTTGTTGAAAAGCTACTGCTTGTTCCGGTATAAAATAGCTTTGCGTTAGAAATATCAGCGACATCTGTAGTACCGCTTCCTGTATTAAAAGTAAACGAGTCGGCTGTAAGTGGATTTGACAATCCATCGGCTGTTACCACCTGTACACAAACAATCTGATTATTTAAAGTCCCAGGACAAACATTCGCCGTAGAAGCCTGAACGGTTGTAGAAGATGAGTATGTCATGTTTGATGCATCAGATTCCAGAGATATTTCATCAATGGCTGCGGGTGGGGTTGTCGTGTTTAACGTATTATTCTTCCAAGAAAACACCAATCTAACTGTTGTACCAGCGTAAGATGGATCAATTACTATTGTCGCATCTTGCCATGTTGTAACATTATAATAACTACTTTGACCTATCCTGTACGAAGAGCTTAAGTTCACATCTTCAACTGGTGTTACACTAGTTGGAGTTAAAAAAACCTGCAAATTATCCGAATTATCAGTATGGCCCCTAGATTTCCATTTGAATGTTAGCGTAATTAACTCTTCACCTGCAGGAAAACTAATATCTTTGTAAATATGACAAACATCACCACTCGAACCAGTATATGCATAATTGGCATTTGTTCCATAGCTCCCTGAACTCCCGCTGCTAATATACGCACAATAGCTACCATTTGTGTGTGTTCCATTTACACCTACAACCCAACGATTATAATCAGAAGTTGCATTGGACCCATTCACCACAGTCCAGCCATTTGCGGCAAAAGTGGTTCCGTTTTCGAATCCGCCATCGCCTGTTGGATCGATTAGAACTGTTTGCGCATTTGTACTTTGCGATACAAATAGAACAAAAACGACCAAAATTGCAATTGTTTTTCTCATATCTCAAACTTTTACTAATTTTATTAACAACAATATTAAGTCATTACACCATATTATTAAAAAGAGACCTGTCCTAATTCATCAATCAGGACAGGAAACCATAAAAACGACACCTTCAACTAAAACAGTACGATTAGTATTTTAGCAATTTATAAGTATGCAGTGTATCATTTACTGAAAAAGCAATAATGTACAATCCTGATTTTAGCATTGGTAATGAAATTGTACGTGAGTTTACTTTCGCATTTCTGTAATAACAAATTCCCGAAACTCCATAAATCGCAACATTTTCCATAGTTGGATAGTTTTCATAAAAATGTAAATAATCTCCGTCAAAATAGCAGACCCCGTCGTTAAATTCCAACTCATTAATATTAATATGTGTTGTCGATTCGCCTTCAACTATAGAAACATCATCCAGCATTAGCATATTTTGTCCTGAACAGTTATTATGCACAAAAGCAAGATATACCGAACTTCCATTCCAATCGCTAAGACTTATAGAAATGCGGTTCCAATCGTCGGCATCAGAAGCGGAAAAGGTTATTTCGTAAAGTTTTTCGGTAAAATCTGCAATTTCATTACCCGACATCGACAGCCATAACTCGAAATGCTCGGCAGGATATTGAACAGAAGATGGCATTACAAAAAACACGATACTATCATTATTTTGCACAGGAATTTCTGGTGTAATCAACCAATTGTCTGGAGTTACCTCGTCCGGATAAACATAGGATTCCGAAACGGCACCGACAGTTCCGCTATGATGACACTGAAAATACATAGTAGAGATTCCTTTTCCCCAATTTTCGCCGCCTTGCAAATTACCTCCTCTCACAGTCCATCCAGCAGGTGGAAATGTACCTTCAAAACTTTCGTTTAATAATTGAGCATTTACAAAAGTGCATGCAAAGACAATGCATAAAACCGTTAAAACCATTTTTTTCATCTTCATTTTTTTTATTTATTAATAAATCACAGTTACTATCCCTGAATAATCTGTTAACTCCCTGTTATAAAGCTTCACGATATACAAATAAGAACCTGCAGGAACGAACTTATCATTAAACCTTCCATCCCATTCGTTATCACCATTAAATCCTTGGTAAACGAGCTGTCCCCATCGGTTAAAAACCTGCACAATATGATTTGGAAAACTATTAATCCCCTCAATTACCCAAGTATCATTAATCCCATCTCCATTAGGTGTAAAAGCATTAGGAATAATAATACACTCTCGGTCAGTATCAATAAGTCTTATTGTTGACAAATCCAAAACACAGTTATTAGAATCAGAAATTTCTATATTATACTCGCCTTCGTACAATCCTTGAATCAAAGACAAATGAGAACCTCCGTTTTCGAAAGAATAAAAGTAAGGTTCTGTTCCACCTTCGGTAAGTATCTCAATCGACCCATCATTATTCCCAATGCATGATGGATTTGTAACAAAAACACTTGCTATAAGCTCGGCTGGTTCGGTAATAAAAACTATGGTATCGAAGGAGCATCCATAATTATCCTGCACACTTACAGTGTAAAAGCCTACACTTAAATTACCGGCAAAATAATCCAAGTTAAAATAGTTTTCGCCTCTAATCTCAACAATATATGGCTGCTCACCACCATGTATATCAGCAGCTACAAATCCATTTTCATCTCCGTAGCAAAGATTATTTTCCGAAACAATGTTTATTTTCAATGGATTCTCAGGCTCATCAACGATTGCATTTTGAACAACTGAACATCCGTTAGCATCTGAAACTGTTAACTGATAATTACCTTGCGCTAAACCAGTTAAGAGAGATTCTGAAGAACCATTTCCCCACAAATAGATATATGGTCCAACTCCGCCACTAGCCGAAGCATTTAAAGAACCATCATCATAGCCCAAACATGAAATATTTTGTGAAGTAATTTCAACATCAATCTGAGCCGGATTTGCAAGAACAATGCTAGCAACGCCTTCGCAAGAAAGAGCATCAGTAATTGTTACAGAATAAGTCCCGGCACCAATTTCGCTTATTTGCTGTAATTGTGAGCCAGTACTCCAGTTATAATAAAACGGATAATAACCCGAATTTGAGTTTGCCTGCAAAACAGCATCTGCTCCGTTGTGACAAAGTATTTCGTTTATTTCGAGAATTTGAACTGTTAAATTTCCAGTTTTAGTTATTTCAATAAGAGTATCCACCGAGCAGTTATTCGCATCAATAACAGTAACAGCATATTCACCTGAGTTTAAACCATAAATCTGAGATACATTCTCCGCAATATTGCTCCAGCTATATTCTAATGGTTCAACACCTCCAACAACTTCCAAAACAATCGAACCTGCTTCTATACCACAATTAATGTTGGTAACATCAGCGCTTATTTCCATTCTTTCAGGATTTACGAGTTCAAAGGAAATTGTCTCAGTACAAAAATTTGCATCCGTAACAGTTAATGTATATTGACCAGCAGGTAAATCAGATATTAAATTTTCGGAATTGTCATTATTCCAGGCAAATTGATAGGGTTCTGTTCCACCTACAACTTCTATTTCTATTAGACCGTCCGAATATGCATAGCAGGATGGGTTGCTTTGTTGTAATACACTAATTTGTAACTGTTCCGGCTGAAACAACTCAACTGTAATAGTGTTTGTGCAGGAATTAACATCTGTAACCTGTAAAAGATAATTACCCGCTTCAAGATTTTCGATATTTGCAGTATTTTGACCAGATTCCCAAATATATTCGAAAATTTCACTATTTGATTCTGTACTTATACTTCCATTAGCAAAACCAAAACAAGTTGGATTTGAGGCTTGTAAGATACTAATATCAGGAATATCATAAACATTGACGATTGTATCTTTGGAATAAGTGCATAGCGAGTTTGAAATTGTATAAGTGACCGTATGAGAGCCTAAACCAGCTATTTGCGGATTAAAAAATCCCAAATCAGAGTCTGTAATACCATTACCCGACCACAACCCTCCATTTGGAGTTCCAGAAAATTGAAATTCATCATTATAAATACAGAAATTGAAATCGCCAGAAAATGCAATTTGCACCTCGTCCAATACAGAAATATTTATCTCATCAGATGAAGTGCAGCCATTGACATCAGTAATAGTAACAGTATAGTTTCCACTGTTTGCAACAGAGATAGATTGAGTAGCATCTCCGGTACTCCATAAATACTCTTCAAAACTTCCTGCATCAAGTAGAATACTATTTTCGAGTGAACAAACCTGAATATCTTCGCCCAAGTCAATTACTGTTGCTGCAAAAACTTCAATATTTACTTCATCTATTGCCTCGCAAATACCATTTGTAACTGTAACAGAATAAAGACCTCCAACCGTTACATCAAGAACAGTATTTGTTGAATTATCAGACCATAAAACGCTATAAGCAGGTAAAGCACCTGAATTCAACATAATTGGCAAGTTATAATCGCACAAAATCTGGTCAATACCAAGATTCAGTGAAGGCATCTGATCGGCAGAGATTGTAATTTGGTCGCTTGCAGTACAAGAATTTAAATCAGTAACTGTTACAGCATAAGTTCCGGTAGCATTTGCATTAAAATATCTGTCAGTCGAAGCATCGCTCCACAAGTAAGAATCCATGCCAGCACCACCATCAAGTGTTATTGGAAAAGAAGTTTCGCAAATATCTATATCGGAGCCCAAGTCAATTGAAGGTACCGGATAAACTTCAATATTTACTTCATCTGTTGCCTCGCAAATGCCATTGGTGACTGTAACAGAATAAATACCTCCGACCGTTACATCAAGATCAGTATTTGTTGAATTGTCAGACCATAAAACACTATAACCAGGTAAAGCTCCTGAATTCAAAACAATTGGCAAGTTATAATCGCACAAAATCTGGTCATTGCCAAGATCCAGTGAGGGCATCTGATCTGCAGATATTATTATCTGGTCGCTGGCAGTACAAGAATTTAAATCAGTAACTGTTACAGCATATGTTCCGGCAGCATTTGCATTAAGATATCTGTCAGTCGAAGCATCGCTCCACAAGTAAGAATCCATGCCAGCACCACCATCAAGTGTTATTGGAAAAGAAGTTTCGCAAATATCTATATCGGAGCCCAAGTCAATTACTGGTGGAGCATTATCCTTGATTAACACCGATGCCGTTGATTCGCATAAGCCATTTGTTACAGTAACTGAATATAATCCTGCTGTTGAAATTAATATTTCAGGAGTTGTCTCGCCTGTTGACCAAAGGTAATTATAAGCTGGATCAGACACACCTGATAATAAGTACGGAAATTCATAATCACATAAGCCAATATTTGCTTCCAGATTTATTATTGGCATTTGGTCAACTGTTATTTCGATTTCATCATAAGCTGTACATCCAAACGAATTAGATACATTTACCGAAAATGTCCCAGAAGTACTCACACTAATTTCATGATTTGTTTCAGAAGTATTCCACAAATAAGTATTAGTTGGATCCCCTGCATTTATCGTCAGTGGCGAAGAAGTTTCACAAATATGAATATCCGCACCCAGATTAACATTAGGAGAAGGATATACCACAATCTCGATAGTATCAGATGCAACAAAGCTTCCATCGGTAATTGTTAGACTATAAATTCCTGTATTCAAGACCTCTAACGTTGGCTCAGTGCTTCCATCCGACCACAAAAAAGTGTAAGGAGCTGCCAATCCTGGATCAATAACAAATGGAGTTTCATAATCACAAATTGTTGTATCCTCGCCCAAATCAAGAGGGTTTGGCACTTGCACAGACAAATTCCAATTACACCTGTCACCGGCATAACCATCTACAAGGAGATAGTACTGGGTGTTAGGACTGAGAGAGTAGACCTGGAATGAGAAGTTATTCGTCGAATGTGGAGAAACACATTCAAGAGGAGAACCCCAGTTTGATCCACCGGCACAGGGTGTAATTGGATTGAAGAGTGCAACTTGTATTCCTTCGTTATTGTAGCACACAAGATCAGTAAATTCAAAAATCAATTCAGTAGTTGAACTACCAGTAGTATAAGTATAATATACGATATTGTCTATTGACGAATTACAAGAGAATTGAACCCATGAAGGATCTTCAGGCAAAGGACCATCTGGTGAAACTTGTGCATATAAATTCGATCCTGTAAAAGTACCTCCGGAATTGAGTTCAGTTGCATTTACACATTGGTCATTTACAGGTGGGCAATTGTTTGGGATATAACGACTGCCATCCGGATTTGTAACATCAGGCACATATTCATTTGAGGCAATCGTTAGACTAATAAGCTCAGCATCAACATTATTGCCTGATTGAGCATCATTGCTAACATCATAACTCAACCAAAAATAATTAATCCCATATTCCAGCGTTTGATTCATATTAATTACAAACTCACCGTTTGGATTAGCATAAGCAGTCCCGACCAAATTCTCTGTAGAAAACACTGTACTGTTAACTGTATAATACACTTTTGCAAATGCCAAATCGTTTGATGCATCAGTAGTTCCAACTCCTGTGTTGAATTTCATTGAGTTAACCGATAATGGATTTTCAAGTCCTAAAATTGTCTCAATATCAATTCGCAGAATTTTATTATTAAGCGTACCGGGACAAATATTATCTGTTGATGCCTGAGAGCAAGTTGCTGAGCCAAATTGCATATCGGAGTTATCGGAAACCAAAGAAATCTGGTCAATAGCAGCAGGAGGGTTAGTGTTTCCAGTTGAGTTATTTGTCCATGAGAAAACTAATCTTGCGCTTGTTCCTGCATAAGATGGATTGATATTAAAACTCTCGCTTTGCCATGCTGTCTGATTATTGTAATAGGTTTGACCAATTCTGTAAGAAGAATTTACCGACACATCCTCGACAGGTGTAACAGATAAAGGTACCAGAAAAACCTGTAAATGGTCGGAATTATCAGAATAACCTCTGCCCTTCCATTTAAAGCTCAAAGTGATTAACTGTTCGTTTGCCGGAAAATCTATATCGATGTAAAAGTGGCACTTATCGGCACTGGTATTCCCTAAATAATTGTAGTTATAATTTGAATTTACCCCATAACTTCCGGTGTTTCCGCTACTTATGTACGCACAATACGCTCCATCAGTTTGTGCAGCTTCGGTTCCAATAACCCAACGATTATAATCGGATGTTGTATTAGTTCCATTTACGACAGTCCAAGCATTTGAGGCAAAAGTAGTTCCGTTTTCGAATCCGCCATCGCCTGTTGGATCTATTAAAACTGTTTGCGCATTTGTACTTTGCGATACAAATAGAACAAAAACGACCAAAATTGCAATTATTTTTCTCATATCTCAAACTTTTACTAATTGTATTAACAACAATATTAAGTCATTACACCACATTATAAAAAAGAGAACTGTCCTAATTCGTCAATCAGGACAGAATTTAATAAATAAAAACTAATTAGATTCTCAATACAATACTGTAAATATTCCTATAATTCTTTAACTCTCCATCGAAAAGCTTTACCCCGTTCACTTCAAATTTGTAATCCAAACACCCCGCACCATACACAATTGTCTAACTCCAATACACAAACGACTCCTCGAACTTTGCCCAGGCAAACAACGATTAAGAATATTGTTACCGAAGCAGTGAGATAAACCATAAAAGAGGTTAAGGATACTGAAAAATAAGTTTTTTTACATTTTTGTTTTTAGGGTAATCAATTCGCTTCGCTGATTGATTACCCTGTATAATTATTTATTAAGCTCCCAAGAAATTTTCGCTTACGATTTTCTATGGGAATAGTATAATTATACCGATAGTAAATATATAATAGTCCATTCTTCACTATGTTCGATTTGACAAAATATTTATCATCGGCATTTACAAGTGTTAAAATATTAAACATTTTGTACTATTTAAAAATTACTTCCGCCCATATTTTACAGCAAAATTTGGGTGAAAATTCTTTCACATAATTTTGTCAAAATTTTTTGAATTTTGCTTTTTGGATTACAAACAAAACCGAAATTTGAATATATTACACTCTGGCTGGTGGTAGGATTACAAATTTTGTTGACACAAAATTTGTAATCCCAAGAGGGAGGCTTTCAAACAAAACCAAATTTTGCTAAAGCAAAATTTATTTTATTAGAAGCCCTGTTTCCTTTGAAAGCGAGCTTTCTGGGAACAGGGCTTTTAATAAAAATCCCCGCTGTGGCGGGGATTGGTTTCGTTTGGCGGAGAAAGAGGGATTCGAACCCCCGGAGCCCTCGCGAGCTCAACGGTTTTCAAGACCGCCGCATTCGACCGCTCTGCCATTTCTCCAAGGCACAAAAGTAGAATTATTTTTTTATTTGCAAAAAAAATTTTTATTTATAATAATTGAACTTACGGAATATAACAATCTATATATTCAATAATTTATTTTAATAAAATATTATTTCTTTCAAAATTTTTATATATTTACAGTTGATAAATATTGAGTTATCTATAACCTTACAAAGAGAATTTTATGAAATCAATTATTATTTTCATTTCGATTATTGCATTTGCTACGACTACATTTTGCCAAAATTCAAAGAATAATGAATCTTTAAAAGAGGCTAAGAAAAAATATCTCGAATCGTACATGAACGATCAACAAATTCAATTTGTAAAAAATAACGGACAAATTGCAAATAATAAAGGAATCGTTCAAAATGCTGTAATATTTCAAGCATCTATTAACAACGCAGAAGTGTTTTTTACCGCTGATAAAATAATTTTTATTACAAGAGAAGAGTATTTTGTCGAAACTGAAGAATCAAAAATCGAAAAAGAAAAAGGCAATTTGGAATATGCTAAGCAATTAGAACTTAGATATAAAGAATATCAGTTCAACTTAAAATTTATAAATCCTAACGAAGATGTTAAAATATACGGAGAGAATGAATGCACTAATTTTTCAAATTATTATTTAGGCCATTGTCAAGACGGAATTTTAAATGTACCTCATTATTATTCAATCTATTACGAAAATATTTATCCAAATATTGATCTAAAGTTTTACAGCAATTCTAAAAGCTTAAAATTTGATTTTATTGTTAAGCCGGGCGCAAACCCGAATATAATTAAATATACTTATGAATATATTACTGACCTAAGCAAAACTGAAACAGGTGACATCAATATACTTACACCTTTGATGAATTTTGCAGAAGAAGCACCGTATTCATATACAATAGAAAATGAAAGAATTACTGAAGTAAGAAGTGAATTTTCTATATCTGACTTAAATATCATTTCATTTGAACTAGACGATTATCCAAAAGATCAAATATTAATAATAGACCCGACTCTTGAAATGATTTGGTCAACATATTTTGATATAGGTGGGTCCTCTACCTGGGATAATATAGTTTTTAACTCCGTTGGCGATTTTTACGCTGCTTGCTATCATTCTTCTTCTTCTGTTGATGTTATGAATGCTGGTGGATTCTACCAAAGTACAGGTGGAGGCAGCACAGACTTGGCAATAGTTAAATTCAGTAATGCCGGTGTACAGCTTTGGACAACATATTATGGTGGTAGCGGAAATGAGTACATAATATGTAATACTTCTGCTGTTGATAGCAAAGATAATTTTTATCTCGGTGGAGAGACATCAAGTACTTCGGACTTCCCTCTGCAAAATGCAGGTGGTTATTATGATGGTTCTACTACTAATACATGTGGCTTTCTTTTGAAATTTAACAATAGTACCTCAAGACTTTGGTCAACTTATATTGGTGCAAGCGGAGCAAGAGTAAGAGGCATTACTACTGATGTCAATGATGATGTTTACATTGTTGGAGGTTGTTCTAATACCGCATCATTACCTGTACAGGATCAGGGTGGAGGCAGCTATTATCAAGCCACTCATGCTGGAGGAGAAAATGGCTATATTTTCAGATTCGATCAGAATACCAACAAACTCTGGTGTACATATTTTGGAGGTAATTGTTATGTAAATTTTCAGGATATTAAAATTGATCCAACAAATAATAATTTGTATTGTGTCGGAGAACTTGGTGGCTGGAGTGTACCAACATCATACCCACCTTTGACTAATCCTGGTGGTGGTGCATATTTCGACAATACGGTAAATGGAAAACAGGATTTATTTATAGCTAGATTTAATTCAAGCAGAGCACTTACTTGGTCAACTATTTATGGCGGTCAATATAATGACAATATAAACGGAGACTGTGGTACTGTTGATACAGATTCAGATGGAAATGTTTATATATGTGGAAAAACAATGAGTGATAATCTCCCAATACAAGATCCCGGAAGTGGAGCCTATTACCAATCATCAATTGGCAATAATGGAATTGGAGATTCTGAAAATGATGGATTTATCCTTAAATTCAACACTTCTGCAGTAAGACAATGGGCCACATATTATGGAGGAAGTGGCTCTGAAGAAATACGAAAACTCAAAATTGACAATAATAACTATATATGGTTTGCCGGATATACTACTAACTCTACGATTCCTTTATTAAGTGCAACAGATCATTATAATCAAACCTATGGTGGTAGTACTTCTGACGCTTTTGTTGGACGATTTTCTCCAACTGGTGTTCGCGAATGGGTGAGCTGTCTTGGAGGATCCGGTAATGAAACTTGTCGTCCATTCAATATATATGAACCAAACAGTTCCACTGTTGAATTGTTTATGGTAGATTATACCAATAGTTTAAACTTCCCAACAGTTGATGCCGGTGGCGGAGCATATTATATTTCTTCAAGACCGACTGCTTCAAGTTCTTACATTACTAAATTCTCATACAAAACCTGTGTCCCTTCCACTCCACCAACATCAGCTACTGCCAATCCCACTTCTGTTTGTTCAGGTGTTGCAACCGACATAACCCTTACGGCTTCAGGCGGAACCTTAGGAGATGGTGCTGTAACCCAATGGTACACAGGCTCTTGTGGTGGTACTTTTGTT